>JALEHN010000125.1 GCA_022770525.1 Clostridiales bacterium | reverse complement strand
TTTAAAACACGGACAGCACCAAATCCGAGAGCCTCTGTCTCAAAGCTTCCCGCATAATTGTAAATCGGCGCGATCCATGAAACATATTCACTTATTTCTTCGCAAAGCTCCTGATCCTTTGCCATACCGCCGGTAAGAAGGATAGCATCGACTTTACCTTTTAATGCGCCTGCCATCATCGCTGTCCATTTTCCTATGGAGTAAACCATTGCATTATAGACAAGCTCTGCTTTTTTGTCACCGTTTGCGATCATCGCTTTCACTTCGCGAAGATCATCGGTGCCGCACCATGCCAGAAGACCGCCTTTTTTAGACGCGTAATCCTTTGCCTCATCCGGAGAAATGCCTTTTTTGATGCATTTCATGACATCATCGATGCAAATATCACCTGAACGGTTCGGGGAAATCGGTCCCTGACCGTCTCCGGCGCGGTTTCCGTCAATCATACGTCCCTTTTCGTGGGCTGTAATACTGATGCCGCCGCCTAAATGAAGGATGACATAATTGCTTTCCTCATATTTCTTACCCATCAGTTCACTGTGATGGATTGCCACCTGCTTCTGATTCAGCGGATGGGACTTCGCCGGACGATAAATGCCCGGTATGCCTGTCACACGAGCCTCGTCGCACAGCTCATCTGTCGGCATCGGATTAACGAAGAATGCCGGGATACCAAGCTGTTTCCCCAGCTTGTAACTGATGATGATGCCAAGGCTTGCCGGATGGCGAATACCTGCAACATCAGCCTTCGCGTGCTCATAAACAAGCTCATCAATTTTATATGTTCCGCCGGTACACGGATAAAGACCGACACTTCTTCCGGATACCGCATCCAAAGATGAAAGTTCGATACCTTCTTCTTTAAGCGCTTCCATAATCATTTTCATACGGATCGGCTCCTGGTCAGCATAAGTCTGGCAGGCCGCAAAATCTTCTTTATGGTGGTCAATCGTTTTATCAAAGATGACCCTTTCTCCTCTGACCAGTCCCATCTTCGTACTGCTTGAGCCCGGGTTAATCGTAAGTACTGTATATTCTTTCATATAACAATTCCCCTACATTCTTTCCTTAACAACATTTACAAAATCTGCAATTGTAAACATATTGTTTGCTTCCTGAATTTCGATTGTCACATTCGTCTCATCTTCGATTGCTGAAATAAATACAATCATTTTCATAGACTCATTGGATAACTCCTCGCGGATATCTGTTGCAGGTGTTATCGCTGACGCGTCCGCGCCATATGCATCTGCCGCACAGTCAATTACAATCTGTGTCACCTCGTCGTTTGCCGCATCCGCAGGCCCCGCTTCAGGAACTTTAACCTCCTGCTTTGGCTCATCCTTTTCAGTTTTTTCAACGGCTTTGATTTCAGGAATTTTCTTAAATTCGCTGTCGCCTTCCAGCTCCCATACAACGACCTTTGTGTCTTCATCCTGTATGATCAGTGGTTTTACAACAACCTCTGTTGTTTTTACATGTTCATCAAATTCCGCATATTTATCATAGTCCACATGGAGAAGGCTTGTCCCCACAGGATCACAATTCGGAATAACAACTTCCACAGCGAAATAATCTCCGTGCGCATTACGGAACTCAGGATCTCCAAAAGCACCCTTTGTCGGAAGTGCCTGCTTCACAACACCGCGCATATTTGTAAGATCTACCCATTCTGTATCAAGGCAGCCACAGGCATTACAGCAAAGATAAGGCGGAAATTCGATATGCCCGCATCTTGTACATTTACGTCCAAGAATGATACCCTCTTCCAAAGCATCATAAAATGTTTTTACAATCGGCTCTAAATCATATTTTGTCATAACTGTCATTTCCTCCTCTCCTATTTTTTCTCCAGCATGATATTTAATAAGTTCTGTGCACCGCCGAAGCCTCGAAGCATCGCACGATTGACTTCATGATTGACCTGTGCCGGTGCATCTCCGCGCATCTGATGAACAGCTTCATACAAATCGTGAAGACCTGAGGCACCTGCGGCATGACCATACTGGCAGCGGCCGCCGTTTGTATTCACAGGACGGTCACCGGTATATGCCATACGTCCTTCTTTCAGATACTGCCACCCTTCTCCCTTTGGAAGATATTCGCAGATCTCAGCAGCAAGCATCTGGGACTGATTATAGAAATCGTTTGTCAGGAACAGATCCATATCCGCACCGGTAAGCCCTGTCAATTCCTTCATCTGTCTGTAAGCATTGGCTGTTCCCTGCATTTCAAGTCTCGGATTGGAGTTTTCCAGACAGGAATGACCGACACCAAGAACTTCAATCGGATGATCTGTATATTTATAAGCCAGTTCTGTCGGGCAGACAATCACCGCAGCCGCGCCGTCAGCTCTCTGCTCAAAATGTGAACCGCGCATATATTTGCCAATCAGCGGATTGAATTTGGAATGTAAATATTCATATGCGGAATCCATTCCGGCATCAGCTGCCTGCTCTTCATATGTCTTATTTGTAATTGTACTGAGCGGATTTAATACAGCTGCCTCACGGCTCTGAATCGATAACTGTGTCATAAATGCATCAACATCTTCCGGACTGATGTTATTTTCTTTAACATAATAATCCAGCCATGACTCAGAATTGAATGGTAATGCGCCGCGGGTAAACAATGTATAATCACGCGGTAATGTGGAGCAGAGCACTTCGTGGAACATGGCATCTGTACCGAAGCGGCGTTTCGTCAGAACGCGGGTCGGATGCGCAATGGAATACGGCATTTCAATACAGCCGCTCAGTACCATGTCATACTGTCCTGAAGCTACAATATTGACTGCTGTTTCCAGTGCCACATAGCCTGTGGCGCAGGCTTCTGAATGGTGAATAGAGCCTTTGCCTTTCATACCGATCCAGTTTGCCACATGCATATTCGGTGTAGCGAAGTTACTTGTCCAGCCCGGACCTGCCTGACCGTGAACATAAAACTCAATGTCACTTCCGTCAACACCGGCATCTTTCATCGCATCACGGGCCGCATAAGCAAACAGCTCAGCTTCGTTCATCCCGTCCACTTTCGGGTCATCCAGCACACGCACAAAAGGTGTTGCACCAACACCAATAATAGAAACGCTTCTGCTGTAAGGTTTCAATTTTGGAACATTGTCATTAAAACTCATTGTTCATCCTCCTTTTTATTTAACAGCCCCTGCCATCACACTGCAGAAAGCCACATTATCATAAATTCTTTCTTCCGTATCTCCTCTGGAACAGTCAAGCACCGGCTGCGCAAATCCCTGATAGATTGGTCCATAGCTGTGACCCGGGGCAAACTGCTGAATTAATTTTGTCGCTATGTTGCAGGCTGCCGCATCCGGGAAAACCAATACATTGGCCTTACCTGCCACAGCACTTTCTCTCTTGACTTTTTTAGCAGCAACACGTTCTACAATGGCCGCATCGGCCTGAAATTCTCCGTCGATCTTTAAATCAGGGCGAAGTGCCTGTGCTTTCTGAAGACCTTCACGCACACGGAACACCGACGGGCTGCTGCCGCTGCCATCTGTTGAATAGGACAAAAATCCGCATAAAGCTTCATTGCCGGTCAATGCCGTATATGTATCACAGCTGGATAAGGCAATACCGCACAGCTGATCTGCTGTCGGCTCTGTATTAATGGCGCCGTCTGTCATGCCGAAAATATTGCCCTGCGCACCCGCATAACCGTCAATCTCCATAATCAGCATACCCGACGGAGAAACAACCCCCGGTGCCAGCCCGAGAATTCCCTGAGTCGCCATGACAAACTCTGTTGTTGTTGTATCCAGTCCGCCAAAAGTACAGTCCGCATCACCTACAGCTTCCATAAGAAGCGCCATATATAACGGATTTGTGATACGTTTTGATACAGACTTCGGGCTGAAACCTCTTCTCGGAAGTTTTGCAAACCTTTCGATCAACGAATCCTGATAGGCTTTGTCATTAATATCCACGACCTTAACACCGGACAGATCAATACCGTTTTCCTGCGCCACTTTTTGGCAAACCGAAGCATCACCGACAAATGTAATATCCGCAAGTCCGTCACCCGCCGCTCTGACCGCAGCCCGCATCATGCTTGGATTTGTACATTCAGGAACAACAACATGCTTTTTGTTTTCTTTCGCTCTTTCGTAAATTGAATCAATGAAACTCATCCTTATTCTCTCCTTCTCTCATAATTTGCGTATCGTTGCCATTTCGTTTCATATAAATTATAAAATAAATATTTTCTACACTTCTGATACGATATCGTCGAAATTTCATACCATTTTTCTACAATTATGTAGAATTGTTAATAACCGGACATAATAAATACTTCCTATTTCAATCATTTATTGCTATAATTATGCTAGGTAAAAAAGTATTTTGATCCCGACATCCTATAAAAAAATCGGTGATATCAAAGAGCTTTGTAAATCATCAGCAGCAGAAAGGATATTGTCATGTACATCGGATTAAAAAATATTCAGGCACTGTTTTCAGAATTTCCAAATTATCTGACCTTTTCCGACACCATTCACTGTCTGACAGGATGGGAGAAATTAAATAACGCCTCCCCGCCGTATATATCCCACCTTTTATACGTATGTGAATATACTGAATCTATCAGCCATTTTCCTTTTATAGAGGATATGCATATTCTATGTACCGTCAATCCCGGCACAGACATGAATGCCATCGCAGATCAGTTTTCCGATTCGGTCAGCCTTTTATTAGTGGAAACCGCGGATAGCAGTATTGTCTTTACTGAATTGCAAAAATATTTTAATATGCAGTGCGGCAACGGTTTTTACGGTCAGACTTTACTGGATTTTCTCGCATTTGATACAAGCCTTCAAAATGCCATTGACTATTCCTTCAGAGTCTTTGGAAATCCAATATTTGTATTTGATGCTAATTACAATCTTATTGCCGCAACATGGGATGAAATTGAGAAAAGAGGAATCAGCGAGGCGCTTGTGCTTAACAAACGTTTTTCTGAAGATGAATTCAAGATGGCCAACCGCGCAAACCATCTTCACGAAAAAGTAAAGAAAAGCGAGATTCCTATCAAGGCATATAATGAGATTCTTGGCTATGAACAACTCTACTGTTCGATCAATACCCAGAAGGATCTGGGGCATATTGTTGTCTCCGCTGCCATCAGGCCTTTTGGCCCGGAACATGAAGAAATGCTCCTTACACTAAAAAAATATGTCAATGAACAATTAAAAAAAGATTCTTTTATCCGCACCAGCCGCGGTTTTAATTATGAGTATTTTTTAAGAGATCTCCTGGATGAAAAAATTGCCACAGACCGTTCTTTAATGACAAGAATGAATTATGTGGAATGTGAATTTTCAGGGAACATGTACTGCATGGTCATTGAAACTGCCCGCAGCGCCGGTGCCGTCAATGTCTACCGAATACGAAATATGCTGGAGAGCCACCTCCCCAATACAAAAACATTAATTTATAACGGTCAGATTATTGCTATTTTAAGTATCTCTGATAAGCAGCTTATCCCTAAGGAATATATTCAATCCGCCTCTTTACTCTGTATTGAAAACGGACTCTTTGCCGGCCTGAGCAATTGTTTTCAAAGCATTATGAAGGTTAAAGAATATTACAATCAAGCTCTTAGAGCCATCGAGCTTGGCATTTGCCATACAACAGAACCGGCTCTGTTCGTCTATGAAGATTATTTTCTGGAGCACATAAACAGCTTATTCCGCCAGAAAGAATCGCCGGCTGTTTTTTGCCATCCTAAAATGAAGTTTCTTCTGGATTATGATAAACTGCACCATTCTGAGCTGGCCTATACATTATATATGTATTTAACACATGAGAGAAATCTTGCCTCAACGTCCGATGCCATGCATATGCACCGCACTTCTCTCGTCTACCGCTTCAAAAAAATATATTCGTTAATCGGAGATGATTTTGACGATTATAAGACACGTTTATATATGATTCTTTCTTATGAGATGAATAAATAACTTTAAACACACAGAAAAAGGAACTGTCGGGAATTTTCCCGACAGTTCCTTTTTCTTATCATGAATATTTAATATTTTTACTGATATTATTCCTCATCATCTGAGAAGTCCAGCACTTCGTCTTCTTCAGCTTCTGTGCCTTCATCCATATCACTGTCCATATCCATATCAATATCGATATCTTCATCCATATCATCGAGCATGATCTCATCCTCTTCGTCGGCAAGCTTATCTGTATCAAGTTTTACATTTCTGTAACGCTTCATACCTGTACCTGCAGGAATCAGTTTACCGATCAATACGTTTTCTTTCAGACCGATCAACGGGTCAACCTTACCTTTGATGGCTGCCTCTGTCAGGACTTTTGTTGTTTCCTGGAAGGAAGCTGCTGAAAGGAAGGAGTTTGTTGCAAGGGAAGCTTTTGTAATACCAAGCATTACCTGTGAGCCTTCAGCCGGTGTCTTGCCCTGCTCGATCAGATTTTCATTGATTTCATCGAAGTCAAGGACATCGACCAGTGTACCCGGAAGATAATCTGTGTCTCCGTTATTTTCAATACGAATCTTCTTAAGCATCTGACGTACAATAACTTCGACATGCTTGTCGTTGATTTCAACACCCTGCAGACGGTATACACGCTGTACTTCCTGGATCATATAATCCTGTACGGCACGGACACCTTTGATCTTTAACAGGTCATGCGGGTTGATGCTACCTTCTGTCAGCTCATCGCCGGCTTCAAGTACCTGTCCGTCAACAACTTTAATACGTGAACCGTATGGGATCAGATAAGCTTTCACTTCACCTGTTTCATTATTTGTGATAATGACTTCACGTTTCTTCTTTGTATCCTTGATGGTTACTGTGCCGCCGAACTCAGCGATAATTGCAAGACCCTTCGGCTTTCTTGCTTCAAAAAGTTCTTCGACACGAGGAAGACCCTGTGTGATGTCATCACCGGCAACACCGCCGGAGTGGAATGTACGCATCGTCAGCTGTGTACCCGGTTCACCGATAGACTGGGCAGCGATAATTCCGACAGCCTCACCGACACGGACAGCCTGACCTGTTGCCATGTTGGAACCGTAGCACTTCGCGCACACACCGATATGGGATTTACATGAAAGCACTGTACGGATCTTAACCTTTGTCAGATCGGTCTTAGCCACCCGCGCCGCACGTTTCGGTGTAATCATATGATTTGCTTTAACAAGCACTTCACCTGTCTCAGGATCAATGATATCCTCTGCGGCATATCTGCCTGTCATACGTTCTTCAAGGCTTTCAATGACTTCCTTGCCGTCTGTGAACGCTTCGATTTCCATACCCGGAATGATATCCATGCCTTCACAGCAGTCTGTTTCACGGATAATCAGATCCTGAGATACATCAACAAGACGTCTTGTCAGGTAACCTGAATCGGCTGTACGCAGCGCTGTATCGGACATACCTTTTCTGGCACCATGGGCAGAAATGAAGTATTCCAGAACGTCAAGACCTTCACGGAAGTTTGACTTGATCGGCAGCTCGATTGTACGGCCTGATGTATCGGCCATAAGACCACGCATACCGGCCAGCTGTTTGATCTGCTGGTTGGAACCACGGGCACCGGAGTCAGCCATCATGTAAATATTGTTAAATTGATCAAGGTTTGAAAGCAATGCGTCTGTAATCTTATCATCGGCATCCTTCCATGTTTCAATCACCGCTTTATATCTTTCTTCGTCAGTTACAAGACCGCGGCGGAAGTTCTTTGTAATTCGGTCAATCGTCTTTTCAGCTTCCTCGATCAGGTCTTTCTTCGCTGCAGGTACCGTCATATCTGAAATAGAAACGGTGATCGCACTGATCGTAGAATACTTGTAACCGATAGATTTAATATCATCAAGCACTTCTGCCGTCTTTGTGGCACCATGTGTGTTGATACACTTATCGATGATCTTCTTCAGCTGTTTTTTGCCGACAAGGAAATCGATTTCCGGCGCAAGGGCATTATCAGGATTTGAACGGTCAACAAAACCAAGATCCTGAGGAATGATTTCGTTAAACAGCATACGTCCCAGTGTCGTAGTAATCACGCTTGAAATCTTTTCACCGTTGATTTCTGCCTCACGGCGGATTTTGATGACGGAGTGCAGTGTAATCACTTTATTTTCATAAGCAAGCAATGCTTCGTTGACGCTCTTGAAGAACTTGCCTTCGCCCTTATCGCCCGGTTTTTCCAGTGTCAGATAGTAAATACCAAGAACCATATCCTGTGAAGGAACGGCAACAGGCGCACCATCTGAAGGTTTTAACAGGTTGTTCGGTGAGAGCAGAAGGAAACGGCACTCTGCCTGAGCTTCCACAAACAATGGTACATGGACAGCCATCTGGTCACCGTCGAAGTCGGCATTGTAAGCTGTACAAACAAGCGGATGCAGCTTGATGGCCTTACCTTCAACGAGAATCGGCTCAAATGCCTGAATACCGAGTCTGTGCAGTGTCGGTGCACGGTTCAGCATTACCGGATGTTCTTTAATAACGTCTTCAAGGACATCCCATACTTCCGGCTGAAGACGCTCAACCATTTTCTTTGCTGATTTAATATTATGTGCAAGTCCGCTTGAAACAAGCTCTTTCATAACAAAAGGTTTAAACAGCTCGATAGCCATTTCTTTCGGCAGACCGCACTGGTAAATCTTAAGTTCAGGTCCTACAACGATAACAGAACGTCCGGAGTAGTCAACACGCTTACCAAGAAGGTTCTGACGGAAACGTCCCTGCTTACCTTTAAGCATATCGGACAGAGACTTAAGCGGTCTGTTGCCCGGGCCTGTTACAGGACGGCCGCGGCGGCCATTGTCAATCAGTGCATCCACTGCTTCCTGAAGCATACGTTTTTCGTTGCGGACAATAATATCCGGAGCACCCAGCTCCAAAAGTCTTTTCAGACGGTTATTTCTGTTGATAATACGGCGGTACAGATCATTCAAGTCGGATGTCGCAAAACGGCCGCCGTCAAGCTGTACCATCGCACGGATATCCGGCGGAATGACCGGAATCACATCAAGGATCATCCATTCCGGACGGTTGCCTGAGCTTCTGAACGCTTCAACAACTTCAAGTCTCTTGATGATTCTTGCACGCTTCTGTCCTGAAGCGTCTTTAAGGTCTCTTGCAAGTTCTTCTGCTTCTTTATCAAGATCAATGCGTTTAAGCAATTCCTGAACAGCCTCGGCGCCCATGCCGACACGGAATGTATCACCGTATTTATCATAGGCATCGCGGTATTCTTTTTCAGAAATGACCTGTTTGACCTGCAGATCTGTTTCGCCCTTGTCAAGAACGATATATGAAGCAAAGTAAAGGACTTTTTCAAGGTTTCTCGGTGACACATCAAGGATCAAGCCAAGGCGGCTAGGAATACCCTTGAAGTACCAGATATGGGATACAGGCGCAGCCAGTGCGATATGTCCCATTCTCTCTCTTCTGACATTGGATTTTGTAACTTCAACACCGCATCGGTCACAGATAACGCCTTTATAGCGGATTTTTTTGTATTTACCGCAATGGCATTCCCAGTCCTTGCTAGGTCCAAAAATTCTTTCGCAGAAAAGACCGTCTTTTTCAGGTTTTAATGTTCTATAGTTAATCGTCTCAGGCTTTTTAACTTCGCCATGGGACCATTCCAGGATTTTTTCCGGTGAAGCAAGACCAATTTTGATGGCATCAAAAGACATCGGATGATATGCTTCATTCGTCTGATTCATTTCTGGCATTAAACGGCACTCCTTTCTTTAGTCAAAATCCGTTTCGTCGTTATCAGGAAAACCAAATTCATCATCATCGTCACTGTCATCGACATCGACAAATTCATCATCTTCAATGACCTGTTCTTTATATCCATATTCCGATAATGGCTGATCCTCATCATAATCAAAGCCTTCCCGATCCTGCATAAATCCTGAGAGTTCTCTGTCTTCGTAATCGATATTTTCGCTGATATCAACTTCTGTCTGGTCATCGCGCAGTACGCGGACATCCAGAGCCAGAGACTGCAGTTCTTTGAGCAATACTTTGAATGATTCAGGAATACCTGCTTCAGTAATATTTTCACCTTTGATAATCGCTTCGTATGCCTTCACACGTCCGGTCACATCGTCAGACTTAAATGTAAGGATTTCCTGCAATGTGTAAGCAGCGCCGTAAGCTTCCAGCGCCCAGACTTCCATTTCACCGAAACGCTGACCGCCGAACTGAGCTTTACCGCCCAGAGGCTGCTGTGTAACAAGTGAGTAAGGACCGGTTGAACGTGCATGGATCTTATCATCGACCAGATGATGCAGCTTCAGATAATGCATGAAACCAATCGTTACAGGGTTATCGAACGGTTCACCGGTACGACCGTCACGGAGCTGTACTTTACCGGTACGGCTGATTGGAACACCTTTCCATTCTTCTCTGTGAGCTTTATGCTCATCCAGATATTCGTAAACACCCGGATCCAGTTTATCTTTCCACTTTTCTGTAAATTCATCCCACTCAAAGTTTGCATAATCATTTGCAAGTTCAAGTGTATCCATGATATCTTCTTCGTTGGCGCCGTTGAAAATCGGAGTCTCAACTTTAAAACCGAGGACAGTTGCCGCAAGACTTAAGTGAACTTCAAGGACCTGTCCGATATTCATACGTGAAGGCACGCCGAGAGGATTCAAAACGATATCCAGAGGACGTCCGTTTGGAAGGAACGGCATATCTTCCACAGGCAGAACGCGTGAAACAACACCCTTGTTACCATGACGGCCGGCCATCTTATCACCTACAGAAATCTTACGTTTCTGTGCAATGTATACGCGAACACATTCATTGACACCCGGTGAAAGCTCATCACCGTTTTCTCTTGTAAATACTTTGGCATCAAGGATAATACCATAATCACCGTGAGGTACTTTAAGCGATGTATCTCTGACTTCACGGGCTTTTTCACCGAAGATCGCACGCAGCAGTCTTTCTTCGGCTGTCAGCTCTGTCTCACCCTTTGGTGTAACTTTACCCACAAGAATATCTCCGGCACGAACCTCGGCACCGATACGGATAATACCGCGCTCGTCAAGATTCTTCAGTGCGTCATCGCCGACACCCGGTACGTCTCTTGTGATTTCTTCAGGTCCAAGCTTTGTATCTCTGGCTTCTGCTTCATATTCGGCAATATGAATTGATGTATAGACATCCTCCTGAACAAGTCTTTCACTTAACAGTACGGCATCCTCGAAGTTGTAGCCTTCCCATGTCATAAAGCCGATCAGAGGGTTCTTACCTAAGGCAAGCTCGCCATTCTTTGTAGACGGACCATCTGCTAAAACATCGCCTTTTTCAACACGTTCGCCTTTAAATACGATCGGACGCTGATTGTAGCATGCACCCTGGTTGCTGCCGATGAATTTTAACAATTTATAACGGTCTCTTGTACCGTCGTCAGTTTTAATAATAATTTCATTTGATGCAGACTTTTCAACGACACCGCTGCGTTTTGCAAGGACGCAGACACCTGAGTCCACGGCTGCCTTTCCTTCCATACCTGTACCGACAACAGGTGAGTCTGTGAGCATCAGAGGCACTGCCTGACGCTGCATGTTGGAACCCATCAGCGCACGGTTGGCATCATCGTTCTCAAGGAAAGGAATCATAGATGTCGCCACTGAGAATACCATTCGCGGAGATACGTCCATCAGGTCGACTTTTGAACGCGGGAACTCGGTTGTCTCTTCACGGAAACGACCGGATACGTTCTGACGCACAAAATATCCATTTTCATCAATAGGCTCGTTGGCCTGTGCAACTGTATAATTATCCTCTTCATCTGCTGTCATATAAACAACTTCGTCTGTGACACGCGGATTCTTAGGATCTGTTTTATCAAGCTTTCTGTATGGTGCTTCAATAAAGCCGTATTCATTGATCCGGGCATAAGATGCCAGTGAGTTGATCAGACCGATGTTAGGACCTTCAGGTGTTTCTACCGGACACATACGGCCGTAATGTGAGTAATGAACGTCTCGTACCTCGAAACCGGCACGGTCTCTTGACAGACCGCCGGGACCCAGGGCTGAAAGACGACGTTTATGTGTCAGCTCTGACAGCGGGTTGTTCTGATCCATAAACTGTGACAGCTGTGAACTTCCGAAGAACTCTTTAACCGCCGCAGTCACCGGCTTAATATTGATCAGAGACTGCGGTGAAATGCCTTCCAGATCCTGTGTTGTCATACGCTCACGAATCACACGTTCCATTCTTGAAAGACCGATACGGTACTGATTCTGCAGCAGTTCGCCGACAGCACGGATACGTCTGTTGCCCAGATGGTCGATATCATCTGAAGTACCAACGCCGTATTCAAGATGCATATTATAGTTGATGGAAGCAAAAATATCTTCCTTTGTAATATGCATCGGAACAAGTTCATGTACATTTCTCTTAATCGCTGTCTTAATATCTTCAATATCTGTATATTCATCAAGAATGGCCTGCAGTGCCGGATAATAAACCTTTTCTGTAATGCCCAGTGCTTCAGGGTCACAGTCCACATAAGCTGTCAGATTTACGGTCATATTGGACAATACTTTGACAACTCTTTCTTCGGTGCGTACAAATACCGCAGGAATCGCAGCATCCTGAATCTGTTCAGCCAATTCTTTTGTCACTACTGTACCTGCTTCCGCAAGAATTTCACCGGTGGATTTATCAACAACATCCTGGTCAAGTTCAAAACCTTTAATACGGTTTTTGAATGCCAGTTTTTTATTGAATTTGTAACGGCCAACCTTTGCCAGGTCATAACGTCTCGGATCAAAGAACATGGCGTTGATAAGGCTTTCCGCACTTTCCACCGCAAGCGGTTCGCCCGGACGGATCTTCTTATATAATTCAAGCAGACCATCCTGATAGTTATCTGATGTATCTTTTCCGAAACTTGCCTGAATCTTCGGCTCATCACCAAACAGGTCAATAATTTCCTGATTTGTGCCCACACCAAGTGAACGGATCAGCACTGTAATCGGAACTTTTCTTGTACGGTCTACACGCACATAAAATACATCGTTTGAATCTGTTTCATATTCAAGCCATGCACCGCGGTTTGGAATGACTGTAGCGGAATACAGCTTTTTACCAAGCTTATCGTGTGCAATACCATAATAAATACCAGGGGAACGTACCAGCTGGCTGACGATAACACGCTCAGCACCGTTGATAACGAATGTACCTGTCTCTGTCATCAGCGGCAGGTCACCCATAAAGATCTCCTGTTCGTTAATATCTTCTTTTTCTTTATTTATCAGTCGGACTCTGACTTTCAAAGGTGCGGCATATGTGGCATCACGCTCTTTGCACTCTTCGATCGAATACTTCACGTCTTTTTCGCATAAAGTAAAATCAGTAAATTCCAAGCTTAAATGACCGCTGTAATCCGCAATCGGAGAAATATCTGTGAAAACCTCTTTAAGACCTTTTTCAAGGAACCACTTGTAAGAGTTCTTCTGTACTTCAATGAGATTAGGCATATCAAGTACTTCTCTCTGACTGGAATAGCTCATTCTGACATTTCTGCCAATTTTAACTGGTTTGATTCGGTTGCTATTCATGGCGTTTTTTCACTCCTTAAAAAAATGTAAACGAGTTACTTTGCATCATGGCTTCATTTCCATACATCAATGTCAGACAAAATGTCGAAAAATGCTGTATTTTCAGGAACTTCAGCCCTATTTCAATGGATTTTGGGCGCAAAAATACGCCTGGAACTCCATATTAATTGCATCTTACTATGATAGCACATGAAGGCAAAAATTGTCAAGTATAAAAATCAACTGCGCCGCATGAAAATCTGTCTTTTCATGTGACGCAGTATTTTAAAGCGGTATCATTTTTATGACTGCCGTATGTTCATAGGTCAGCGGTCTGTTGTGTATAAAGAAAATAATCCCATCCGCCGGCGCATACATGGCACCAAGCTGATGACCGTCGGCCGGATCCAGTATCCTGGCAAGCAGCGCGCCTTCCTGCACTTCCTGCTCCACAGACACCATCGGCTCAAACAATCCCGCCTGCGGCGCCCGGACTGAAATCATATCTTTATCATCAATGACTTCTGAAACATAACGGTTGTGTCCCTTATAATCCACCAGGCCCACAGCCCCCAGAAAAGAAAGTACGGATCTGACGCCCCGTCCGGCACTTTCCCGGTCGATCTGCTCTGTCGAGGTTGTATACAGGCTGAAGGCTTTCGTCTCCCAGATCTGCCAGTTATAATTCAGCGTTGTTGTATCATATGGTCTTGAATTTCGCACAACCACATAAGGCATACCGAATTTCTTTGCCATTGCCACATCCTCAAATCCGGTTTTCATCAGTTTAACATGGGGCATAAATTCACCCGGCATATAATACGAAGCGAACTGAATACCGTATTCATAGTGCTGTATTTTTTCAAAAATGCCGCCGGCGATTCTCTGGGTCGTTTCTCCCTGTGCATATCCCGGAAACATCCGGTTAATATCCGTATTATCAATAGGCCAGAACCTTTTTTCAATATTCATCGAGTGGGGATTGCAGGATGGAATCACTAATATTTCATAGCCCGGTGTCAGAAGATCATCCCGTTCCATTTTTTTCAGCATCTGTACAAGCTGAGAGCATATATACAGCTGCTGGTATTCATTTCCTCTCATGTTTCCGACAATACAGACAGACTTCTTACCGGTACCGAATGTATAGCCTAAAATTCTGAAACTGTCTCTGTACAATGACCTGCTTTCATAAATAACTTCTGTCCTCACGGCTGCACCTCCCCTTTGCTGTCATTTTTTAATATCCGGGCAATCAGTGACCCTTCGTCAACCACCGGATATTCCCTGATTGTAAACAGTACGCCATCAACCGGCGCTTTCATCCTTTCAAGGATCATTCCCTGCAGCGGGTCCACGATAATGCCGATTTCATCACCCTGATGCAGCATATCGCCATGCTTAGCCGTACTGATAAAAATACCGGCTGTCGGTGCGTTAAGAAAGCTTACGGCATCCCCTGTATTGGCCACCATCGGTTTTCGGACTTCACTGACCGGTCCTGTCCATATGCCCATCGATGCCATCACCGAGAAAATTCCTTCTACAAGCTGATGACAATATGCTTTTGTAATACGCATGCCGACGCCCATTTCCACAACCAGCGTCGGTGTATTCCGGCTGTTCAGGCTGTAGGCCAGTGTAGATTCCAGCACCGTACTGCTGCCATGTACCCAGATTAAGTCAATGTTCAGCTTCTTTGCATAAGGGACAAGGATCTGCTCATGCAGTTCATTGATGCGCACCTGAGGTATTTCTGTCAGAAAAATATTGCTGGCATGAATATCAATACACAAATCCGATCCCACCAGATCATCGATGATCTTTGCGGCTACATATTCGGTCATTGAACCGTCCTCATTGCCGGGAAATACACGGTTCATATCAAGATCAAAGGCCGGGATTCCTCTTGTAATTGAATCAATCCCCAGGGGATTCATCGCCGGATAAATATCAACGATGCCGTTAAGATATTCCGGATGCTCCTGAATTCTCCTGATTACTTCATAGCAGACGTACTGTCCCTCCAGTTCATCCCCATGAATTCCCGTGACAATACTGATTCGTTTGCCATGATTATTTTTACCGGATTCCAACCGGTTCTTCTGTATTTTCAATGTCTCAAAAACCGGCATCGATACCGATGCAATTGTCTTTATCACTTTACACTTCCTCCGTCACTGATTATTTTTTATCCTAAACATGTTTGAGTCGCATCACATTCCCTTTTAAGGGAAAACTTCTGTTATTCATCATTCTGGATTTCTTCCATTTTAACCAAAACTTTCTGATCTGTGCCGGCACTTCCGAGATAAATACCCCGGTTTAAAAAACAGTCGCCGGCTTCCCTGCCAAAAGCAAAACATAGATAATCTTCATCTGTGATCCGGTTATGGGTCGGATCAAACCCTCTCCAAAAGCCGTTCTGCCAGACCTGCGCCCATGCATGAGTCTGACCCTCACCCGGAATGGCACCGGCCACATAACGCACGATCATTTTTTCCTTCCGGCAAAGCGCCATAAAAATATGGGTGTAATCCTGGCATACGCCGCATCCCTGATGCCACGCCTCCTCAGCCGATGTGTAAAATCCGGTGGAACCGCTGACATAATGAAAGCTGCGGTAAATCATGTCCATGATCTGCGCAGCGCGGGTCCAGTCGTCCTCGGCTGTCCTTTTTTCAATTTTTTCATAAAAGCTGTTCAGACCGACACCGCATTTTGTCATCGATGTCGGTGTTTTGTACATTCCAAGTCTGTAACTTTCCCGGCTGTCAGGTTCATCCCCTGCCCCTTTTGCCACATCAGCAGATACATGCACCTGAAATATTTCATGGGCATTTTCAATACAACCTGTCACCAGAAGATTCTGAAAAGAATCCCTGCCCCGCGAGAAGCCGGAACAGGGCTCAACATCAATATTCAGATTTTCCACTTTCTGTAAAATCATTTCTTTCGGAAAGCATCTCAGGGAAAAAGAATGTTTTGTCACAGGACCGTCAAATGTACTGCACAACGCGTAGTTCAATTTCCACTTTTTCAAAAATATCACTCCAAAAACTGCTCAATTTTTCTGACGACCTGCGGATAATCTATACTGTCGCTTTGCATCATTTCTTTTAAATCGTCAATGACTTCCTGTCGGTATTTTAAATTGCACCGCACGATGCGTCCCGCCAGACGGTTGATTTCTCTGGACAATTCTGTTTTATCTCTGTGCAGCCGTCCATACAGGTCAATGCGCTCCACCCGTTTTCCGACTTTTAAAATATTCCGGACATTTTCGCTGGCGATCCAGTCATCACACACGCCCCAGAAAGCCATCAGGTTATCAAGAAGCCGCTGAAATTCCATCAGCGGTGCCCCACTGTCCTTTGCTTTCTGCATTTCATACAGCGCCAGCTGAATATAAGCTAATGCTTCACTTCCGATTTCCTCTCTTAAAACAATGGCATTATCGTAAGCCCTTTTTAAGTTGCTTATAATAGAGTTTGGATCATTTTCATCAAAGGGATACCTGCTTTTAAATGCGTCGGCTGACCCGTAAACTTCAGGAATATCAAGGCTTGCGCAAAACTCCCTGTATTTTTCCGAAAGCTGGTCGATCATCGTATCAAAAGTTAAAAAATATAAACGTACTGTTGTATAAACCCGCTCTGCATAGCGTCCAAGCCAGTACAGTCTGTCTGTTTGTTCTACTGAGATAACACCCATGTGTCTTTAAATCCTCCTCCCTGTGAAGAATTGACAATAAACGAATCCGGATTTCTTGAAAAACGGGTCAGGCCGCTTTTCCACACCTTCGTCTCATCGCCGGATAAGACGAAAGCCCGAAGGTCTGCCTTCCTAGGCACAATTTCTCCATGATCCAGAATATCCAGATCTTCAAAGTCAATCACTTCCTGTGCAATGAATCTTCTCGGCTCTTTTTCAAGCATCGCAAGAAACTGCTGTTTTTGCTCCTTTGTCATTTTGCTGCCAAATACAACGCCATAACCGCCGGCCTCGGCAACGTCCTTTAATACAAGGCTGTCGAAATGCTCCAGCACATACTTTTTATCTTCTTCATAAAATGGCAGATATGTCGGTGCATTATGTAAAATCGGCTCCTCACCTAAATAGTATTTAATCATCTTCGGAACAAAATAATAAATACCTTTATCATCTGCCACACCGTTGCCCGGCGCATTAACAAGAGCCACATGTCCTTTTCTAAAGACATCAAAAATATGCGGTATGCCGATTAAAGACTCCGGCCTGAAATTCATCGGATCCAGATAATCATCGGAGATTCTTCGGTAGACGGCGCCGACCTGCTCTTTTTTCCCTGAATAATCCACATAATATAATCTGTCGTTTTCAACAATCAGTTCACTGCCGTTGACAAGCTTTGCCCCGGTCTGTTCAGCAAGGTAAGAATGCTCAAAATATGCGGAGTTATAACGTCCCGGTGTAAGAATCACATTAAGCCCGCCAGTATTTACCGCATCCATTGTCTCTTTCAGAAGCATGGCATAATTTCTGTTATCTGCCAGCTTATACTTCTGAAAAACTGCCGGTGCACTGCGCCTGCAAAGCCCTCTGGCAATCATCGGATAAGAAGCACCGGATGGTACTCTCAGATTATCCTCCAGGATATACCATACACCGTCTTTACCTTTAACAAGGTCAATGCCCGATATATGTGAAAAAATCCCTTTCGGCGGCACAAATCCTTCACACTGCGCCAGATAGCCGCTGGAAGCGTAAATAAAATCCTCCGGAACAACTTTATCTCTGACGATTTTTTTATCTGTATAAATATCCTTCAAAAATAAATTCAACGCATTCACACGCTGCTTTAACCCTTTTTCAAGCACCGCAAATTCATCTGCCTGTATGACCCTCGGAATCGCGTCAAATGGAAACAGCTGCTCTTTAAATTGATTATTTTTATATATGCCAAATTTCACACCGTACCTGGCCAGCAGTTCATTAATAACATCAGCCCGCTCATACAAATCCAGCTCCTGCATAATCATTCCTCCCTTGTGAATTATTAAGTGAACAAGCCCATCCCAACGTTCCTGTCCCTCAATCAAAAAAAGGACAAAGAGGCTTTGCAATGCAAAACTTCTTTGTCCTTCATATATGGATTACTATATCAGACCCTTCGTGGTTTGTCAATCATTTCCGGTTCTTTTTTGCTGTATTTAAACTTATTAATTGCATTTTTTCAATTTTTTTAACCACTTTTTGCAATAATATGAGATATTTTTGCAAGATTAATTATTTAAAAATCATTTTCATAATTCCATAAAAAACTGCTCAAAATATCGTATACTTATTGTAAGGTAAACATTATGAAAAACAAAAACATTTCACATGAATGATGGAGGTACCCATGAAAAAAATATTATCCTATATCTGCTTATGCACCGCATCAATGCTGCTTTTTACCGGATGCGGCCAGAACAATGCCGGCAGCGACATTTCGGGAAATAACCGTGCATACAATAACACCGGCGAAAACACGACAGACACGGTAAACCTTTCTGATTCCCAAAATCCGGAAGACAATGCAGAAGCACTTGTCATTCACGGTATTTTTCTTAAAGAGAAAAATGACACATGGCTTTTTGCCGATGAGCAGACATCGACACCTTTTACAGCACCGATTCCCGATGATCTGACAGATACCGACGGCAATGTCATTACAAAAGACCAGCTTAAGCCGGGCAATAAAATCGACATTTACGGCAACGGCATTATGCTGCAGAGTTATCCTGCCCAGTATCCCGGTGTCACAAAAATGATTCTCACGGATAAAGGCGCACCTGAAAACATTAAGCCTTTTGAAAATGTCATTGATCAATACTTTGCGGATCCTGACTTAAGCGAACCGCCGGCTTTAGATATCTCCTACAGTACAAACCTAGGAAACATTACCGCCCTTTTATCAGGTCCGGGCAATTACACCTGGACAGGCCCGGACGCGAGCGGTGAAGCAAATGAGGTGACTGCCTGCGGGCCTCATATCCTTCAATGGCCGAATCTTGCCGAAATGAATATTGACGGTACGACCGACATGCAGCTGGCCGGTGAAGTTTTACCCGAAAAGGTCGTTGTAACCCGCTGGCCGGATAGCCTGTATATGTCAGAAAACACCGATGACGCCGGCGAAAATGTTGAAGTTCACACGACAGAAAACGGAGAAATCTACCTTTCCGGCATCGAACC
>JALEHN010000086.1 GCA_022770525.1 Clostridiales bacterium | reverse complement strand
CTGATGGTGACCAGTGCTGTGGCAGGTGAAGGAAAATCAACAACGGCTGTGAATCTGGCATTGTCCATGGCAAAAAAAGGGGTTAAAGTGATTTTAGTCGACGGTGATTTAAGACATCCGTCGGTGGCCCCGATCCTTGGTATAGAAAGTGAATTTGGCATTGCAGATATTCTTCGTGGTGACGTAAAAACAACCGAGGTTTTAAAAGCAGCAGGTGAAGATGGCCTGCTTGTGATACCGGGGACTAAACCGGTAAAGAATCCGACAGAGTTAATCAGCTCCGAAAATATGCAGCGTCTGATCTATCAGCTGAAAAAAGCAGCGGATTATGTCATTATAGATACGCCGCCGTGTACAGTGATGTCTGATGCTTCTGTGTTTGCAAGAATGACCCAGGGGATCGTGATGGTCGTAAGGCAGGATTTTGCCCGCATCGAAAAGGTTGTTTCCGGCTTTGAAATTCTTGTTGAAACAGGAACACCGCTGATCGGATATATTCTGGACGGCACAGCCGTCGGTATTACCGGTTATGGTCACGGTTATGGCTATGGTTACGGTAAATATGGCTATGGCAAATACGGTTACGGCAAATATGGCTATGGTAAATACGGTTACGGAAAGTACGGCTATGGCTATGGTGCTGACCAGGAAAAACGTGAAAAAAAGCAGGAAACAGAAAAAAAGGATACAAAGAACGGGCATACCGATAGTACGGATAAAAAGAAAGAAGAAACATAAATACAGAATAACCTTAAAAAGACGGTTTGAGAAAACCGTCTTTTCAGGTATCAATATTTAAGAGACCTTTTTAGCAGTATATATCTTTGGCTTTGAGCATGGCTAATCTTGAATAATAAAAGAAAACATTTTTTGCTTTTAGTGCTTGGATTAGAGTAACTAAAAATGATTCGTTATAATGCACATAAAATATTGAGAAAATGAATGGAAAAATGTGAAAAGCACCAAAAATGACATTTTGGAAATGTGCCTGATTGTTTTAAAAAAATAGTTGGGTTATAATAAATAAAGAAGAGTTTATGAGATAGTATATAAGAAATAGTATGAGTAACCAATTAGGTTGGATTGGCGTAACGGTTATGAAAAGGGAATGTGTGTCATGAAGATTGAAAAAGAATTTGTTCTAAGGGAAATCGCAGATGATTTTGTGATTATCCCTACAGGAAAAACTGTGTTGGAGTTTAATGGTCTGATTTCAGTCAATGAAGTCGGGGCTTGCCTATGGAAGATGCTCCAGCAGGAGACAACTTTTGAAGCATTGGTTAAAGGTATTCTTGATGAATATGATGTGGAAGAAGATGTTGTCAGAGAAGATGTATATGAATTTTTACACCAGTTATCAGATAAAGGGATTCTGGATTTACAGGAATAAATACATGTTTAGTTCATATGGACTGAGGCATGTGGCAAGAGAAAATGCACATAATTTGAAAGAGGAAATTTATGGGTCATATATACCGTATTTTGAATCATAATCAATATTATATCGATAAGACGAAATTATTAGAGAAGGGAATAGAAGTATTCCCTTCTATTTATATTGAGGGCGCAGCTGCCTGTGGAAAGACGACTGCCGTAAAGATGCTTCTTACAAATCATCAGGATGTGGATTGCTTCGTCTTTGATATGAAAAAATATCGTTCTGAAGAATCATTATTTGAACGCGAATTAGAAAAATGTTCTGTTCGGATGTCTGAACGGCCGTGTTGGGCTATTTTTGAAAATTTCCAACAAAATCAATCGTATAAACTGTCTGAATCTATCGCGAATTTTATCAATGTACTTCCGAAGGGCGGCAGAGCTTTGCTTGTCAGCAGAGAAAAGCCGCCGGTAGTTTTTCTTGATCTGCTTTGGAAACAGCAGATGATACAGTATAAGCAGCATGTCTTTTTGTTTAGCCGCGATGAAATTCGGGAATTTATTGAACACGTAGGATGTAAGATGGACGCAGAAGACATATATACAAAAACCGGTGGATGGGCAGGCTGCGTGAGCCTTATGATCAATATGGCGGCCGTTGATGAGAGGACAGTCGGTATTCCCAAAACAGCCGCTGATTATCTTGGGTGTTATGAATTGCGGACATACATACAGCAGGAGATTTTGGATTCTCTTGGGTCCGATGAAAAAATGATGATTGACAGAGCTTCAAAATGTCCGTGGCTCAACGAAAAAATGTGCCGTGAGATCTGGCATATGGTGCAGCCGGAGACAGTTTTAGATTCACTGACGTGTAAGGGGCTTTTGGTGTATGATCAGGTGAAGGCACAGTGGCGGCTGGCGCCGATGATATATTTCAACCAAAATGTATCCGCCGGCAAAGAGATCATCAGCGACCATGAGAAAAGTGCAATTTCTGAACAGGATAGCAGCGATGGGACGAATGATAAAAATGAAAATCAAGAGGACAGGATTTGGCTGCAGCTTGGTAACTGGTATGATCAGAACGGATATATACGGGAAGCCGTGAAATGTTATAAAAATACCGATGATGAAAAATACAGCCTTCGATGTATGATTAATCATTTCAGCGAGATCCCTTATTCGGATATTGATTTTAAAGATGTGATGCTTGTACAGAACAATCGGCCGGAAGTAAGTTATCTTCGGGGCATGTACTGTTATATGCATCGGGATTTTACCGGTCTTGAACGGGAAATTAAAAAAATGACTTATGAGGCAGATAAAGGCTGGATTTATTGGGAAGTTTATATGAATCTGATGTTTGTATCACCGAAAGTAACGCTGGAAGAATGGCTGAGACTGCTGGAAAGTCGAAAAACATCGGGGAAAAAGCTTCGTCTATATCAGATATTTGGCAGTTCACCGATCGCTTTGTGCGGTGTACGGGATCTTTCCGGGCTATTTGCCTGTTCTTTAAAAGAAGAAAAAAGAATGGCAAGATTGTGGAAGGAATGTCTAATAGATGAAGCATGGGAAGCTTACCAAATGGCACGAATGGATTTTTATATGGAAACACTGCGGTCAGATATCATTGATGATAAAGACAGTGAGCTTCTGAATGAAAGTCCGGCGTATGATCATTCACGACAAAAGCAGCTGGCTGGGCTTTATCTGCAGTGTAAATATCAGGGCATTCATCCAGATGAAAGTAATCGGAAACGTACAAATGCAGTTGAAGAAAAACTAATGGCGCAGGAGAATCGAAATTTCCGGAATATGACGGCAGCGGTTGCCGGTCTTTTTGCACTGCAGCAGGGGGAAAGTGAAAAGCTGGTACGCTGGGTTCGGTATTCGGATTTTCAGACAATCAGAGAAATTAATGAAGATAATTTTACGATGCTCTGTTTCTTGTCAAAATGCTTTTTACTGCTCAATCAGTATGATAAAACTAAAAAGCTTCTTGTGCATCTGATCCCTTATGCAAAAGTATATAAAAGAGACCGGTTGACGGCGGAACTTTTATTTCAGAGTGCTATTGTCAGTTTTAATGAGGAAAATCAGGGACAAATGCTGCGCAGTGTGATTGAATCGTTTTTGATATGCGGCAGCAGCCATTACGTGAATTTTTATACAGGTTATGGTACAAATGGAATGGCTGTAATAAAAAGTTATATGGAATGGATGCAGAATAGTGCCCCTGAAGGCTGGCACCGGAAAAAGAAGTATAATTACGGCAATGTCCTCCGAATGCCTAAAGAAGATTATATGGAAACAGTGCTTCGGTGTGCGCGGCGGGAAGCCAGGGTTCATCCAAATGATCAGGATATGGCCAGAGAAGAAAAGCTGACGATGACGGAAACGCTTGTACTGCAAAATATCGGCAGAGGTCTCAGTAATGCGGAAATTTGCAGTGAACTGAATCTGAAAATGGCAACTGTTAAATCTCACGTATATAGTATATATAAAAAGCTTGGTGTCAGCGGCAGGGTACAGGCCGTATTGAAGGGAAAAGAACTGGGGATTATCCGATAAATTTATGAAAATACAAAAAAAGGAAAGTTTTCTCATACTTTGGTATGAGGAAACTCTTTTTTTTGGGTGTTATAATGAAACGTGTTATTAAGGATTACCTGAAATAACTTATATTAATATGACAGCAGTAAAAGAGGTGATTTGGTTTTGGCGCAGAAGAAAAAGGGGCATAAGAAAACTTCAGGAAAGAAGAGGGCTGTAAAGATCATTGTCGCAGCTTTACTTATTTTACTGGCAGTTTTTATCATTGCATTTTTGATATGGAATTTTATGAATCCGGAAACTGAGGAAGATGAAGAGATTCGTACTGTGTCACAAAGTGAAATGACTGTTGAGGAAGAAAATGGAATGTCATTTCCGTGTGTGATGGAAGACGGCAGGCTGGAGGCGAAATCGATTTTTCAGTATTCGGGAAACAATCCGGATTGTAACGATGAATCGGGAGAAAATATTGTTTCGTTGGAGATGGTGAATCAGTCGGATCAGTTTCTGGTTTCAGCACAGTTTACTGCAAAGCTTGCAGACGGCACCGAAGTGCAGTTTGAAGTGACGGATGTTTTGGCGGGCCAGAAGGTATGGGCTTTTGCAAAAGATAACACAGCGTATGAACTGGAAAATGTGTGTGAATCGCTGACATGTACATCAGCGCAGTTTGAAGACAGTGCGCCGGTGATGAGTGACAAGCTGTCTTATACGGTGAATGGAACAGAAGTGACATTAACCAATCATTCCGGAGAGACGCTGACCAATATCCGTGTCAGCTGCCACTGCCTGTTTGACGATGCCTGTTTTGGCGGAAGTGTCTATGTATATCCGGTGGAAAGTATTGCTGCCGGTGAAAGCGTGACTGTTCAGGCAGAAGATTGTTACCTTGGGGAAGCAGCAGTTGTCCGTATAGAGCAGGACAACTGAGCTTTATAGAGTAAAGCACATGAAGATGTGCGGGGTACTTAGAAAAGAGAGGAAAGGAGAAATAATATGAAAACATATGTTAAGCCGACTATACAGTTTGAAAGCTTTGTATTGTCGCAGCATATCGCAGACTGCGGCTGGGAACTGCAGTCACAAAGGGTTGAGTCCTGTTATGCAACGGGTGATCCGGATTGGGACTACCCAACAGACGTTAAAGCATTTATAAAGGACAAAGGCGTGTGTGAATCTGAACCGGAAGGTTATTGCTGGACATCCGGTTCCAGTAATGTGGGGCTGTTTGCGTCCTGATGAAAGACGTGGATAGATTACCATTGACGGTTGCCGGTATTTCAATCGATCTGCATTTAAATCACAAGATTAAAGTATTGAAAAGTTTTGAACCGTTTCTAGGCAGGGAAGGAACTGTCCATTATGATGTTTTTTTAAGTGAGGTGATGACGCTGCCGGAAACTTCCGGAACGCTTGCATATACATGTGAAGAATACAGTGTGTATAAAAATGGATCGGGTGAAGATATCTGGTTTTACAAAGATGCGGTTAGCGATCAGATGCCATATGCGGTCAGAAGGACAGACTGGGCGCATCGCAGGATTAATATTCACTATCTTAAAGGGGCAGAAAAGTTTTTTGCTGAATCGGGCAATGTTTTTTTTCATATCGGCTGGGAAGCTGTACTGCTTTATGAACAGCGGTTCATACTGCATGCCTCATTTGTCCGTACGCCATACGGAGGACTTGTATTTTCAGGACCGTCGGGTATCGGAAAGTCGACGCAGGCGGATCTCTGGTGCAGATACGGCGGCGGAACTATGATCAACGGCGACAGAGTTATTTTGTGTAAAAAAGACGGACAGTGGTTTGGATATGGTTCGCCCTATGCCGGTTCATCAAAATGCTATGTCAATGAATGCTGTCCGGTAAAAGCAGTGTTCCTGCTTCAAAAAGCTCAAAGCTGTGAACTGCATACAGCGAAAATCTCTGATGCGTTCAGAAAGCTGTTTTCACAGATTACGGTCAATCGATGGAATGCACAGGATGTCATGGCTGCCTGCAGCATGACGGAGGCAATCATCAGTGATGTCCCTGTATATATTTATGATTGTACGGCAGATGTCCGTGCAGTTTACGGATTGGAAAAAGAATTAATGAAAGGGGATTGATGATGGAGGCATTACCGGTAATCAACGAACCTAAATTAACCAGTTATTTGTTTTCAAAAGCCAGTAAGGCGAAAATGCCGTTAAACGGAACATTTGAACTTTCTCCGGTCTGCAATTTCAGCTGCCATATGTGTTATGTGCGAAAAACCGCAAAAGAGGTTGCAGCCCATGACAGGCCGATGATGACACTGGATCAGTGGATTGATATTGCAAAAGAAGCGCAAAAAGCCGGCATGCTGTACCTGTTGTTAACCGGCGGGGAACCGTTTCTATGGCCGGACTTCTGGAAACTGTATGAGCAGTTGAGTCAGATGGGACTGCTGATTTCCATAAATACAAACGGATCACTGATTGATGATGCGGTTGTTGAAAGATTAAAAAAGATGCCGCCGACACGCATTAATATTACCCTTTACGGTGCCAGTGATGCTGCCTATCACCGTCTGTGCGGAGCGGATCATGTATTTTCACAGGTGGACAGGGCGATCACAAAACTTAAAGCGGCAGGTATTACTGTAAAGTTAAATGGTTCATTGACACCGGATAACATCAGTGATTTTGAGGCCTGCTGTAAATATGGCACAGACCACGGCGTGATCTACGAACCGAATACATATATGTATCCGCCGGTCCGTCGGGATGCGGCAATGGTTGGGAAAAATGAAAGATTTACACCAAAAGAGGCCGCTTTTTACAAATTGAATGCTTATCAAAAGCAATATGGCGATGAAGCCTATAAAAAATTTTTAAATGCAATCATACATCATTATGTCGAACCGCCGGGACTTGATGACCGGTGCATTGACAGTAAGGACGGCAGAATTTTATGCCGTGCAGGCAGCGCATCATTTTGGGTGACATGGGATGGCTGGCTTACACCATGCGGCATGATGCCGGAACCTAAAGTGGAGATGCAGGGCAGGTCATTCACAGAGGCGTGGCATGATCTTGTATGTGAAAGTGAAAAGCTGAAGCTGTCGGGTGTGTGCAGAGACTGCCCGGATCGTAAGCTTTGTCATTCGTGTGCAGCGATGGCAATGGCAGAGACAGGAGATGCTTCAGGTATACCGACCTATCTTTGTGAGATGGTCAGAAATATGAAAGAAATAGCCAGCGAAACGCTGGAAAAATGGAATGATTAAGGAGGTTAATTATGCTGAGAAAAATGAAAAAATGTCTTTCATTACTTTTGGTTTTCTGCATGATTTTCAGCATGACATCGATAGGTGCCTATGCCGATGAAATCGATGCGGGAGACGCTCCGAAAACCGGATCAATATCAACTGCGGCTACATCGAAGAATGAAGATGAATCTGTTTCGGAAAGCAGTCAGGAATCCATTGAGGTTATCAATGAAGGTGAGCCTGAATCAGATACGACAGTTGATGATGCGCCTTCTGCTGAAACAGAGGCAGAAGAAGATGAAAATGAAGAAATCGATGTTGAAGCAACACGCAGTGCAAGAAGTACTTCATCAGATGATTTTTATAAAATTGTCCATGTAGATGCAGGAAGAAAGTATTTCTCACCGGAAAATATTAAAAAAATCATCGATAATGCTGCGGAAGCAGGATTTAATCAGGTAGAGCTGTATCTTTCTGATAATCAGGGATTCCGTTTTGCTTTGGATGATATGAAAGTGACGACATCCACCGGAAATACATATGATCTGACACCGGCGCTGGGCGACGGTTACAGTGACGGCAGCAAATACCCGGATTACAGCGGCAAGTATCTGACACAGAGTGAAATGACAGAGATTATTGCTTATGCCGGCGAAAAGGGGATTGAAATTGTACCATGTATCAATGTACCGGGACATATGGGCGCCATTTTGGAGGAATTTACCAATTTCCGTTACAGTGGTTCAAATAGTTCCATTGACCTGGAAAATACAGAAGCGGTGGCTTTTGCTCTGGCAATCACAGAAAAGTATGCCGAATATTTTGCATCACAGGGTGTGAAGTTCTATAACATCGGTGCGGATGAATATGCCAATGACTTATCGACAATGGGCTTCCAGGGATTATATACATCCGGTAAATATCAGAATTTTGTAGATTTTATCAACAATGCAGCACAGATCGTTATTAATTGCGGCATGACACCGCGTGCATTTAATGACGGTATCTGCTATAACAAT
>JALEHN010000084.1 GCA_022770525.1 Clostridiales bacterium | reverse complement strand
GGCTATTTACAGAGAAGCAGAACCAGAGATTTTAAGGAAGGTAAAATAAGAAATAGTGGTTATAGTGAAAAGGGACTGACACACAAAGGAATGACTAAAGATGAATTTAATAAAATTGCAGATTTGCTCTATTTCAGGAGCGTCTGCAATTTTATTTTTTTACCATTTTTTTTGAATTTTTTTAAAAGGAAAAAATAGAAAAACTTTGACTGTGAATAATTGGTTAAAATGTTTTATAATCGATATGCAGAAGAAAAGGTGCAGAGGTCATTCCTCCACGCCTTCATACTCAAAGAACTGGGCAGCCGTCATACATTTTGGATGTTCCATATCGAGACTTAAAAAGTCTTTATCTCCGGTCAGGATCACATCTACATCGGAGACGATGGCGGCATTCAGGATTGGCTGGTCTTTTGCATCACGTATCAGTTTTTCTGCATGGTCAACTGCAGGAATCAGCTCATAGGACATTTCTGCAAGCAGTACTTCTGCATCCGGCAGATATTTGGGTGCCTTACGGTTCAGGATGTCCCGCAGCTCTGCTATATTGCGGTCACAGAGAACCATTTCGTGGTTCTGGGCTATATAGAGCAGAGCTTTTGCGGGCTTTGACCGGGGAAAGAGCAATGCAGAAAAAAGGATATTTGTATCAATCAGAATCCTCATAATTATCTTTCCTTTCCATACCGTACTTCGTCCACAAGTGCCTGAATATCATCTTCATTATAGACACCCATTTCCTCAGCGACACCGGAAAAGGCAGCCTGGGCTTTGCGGATTGCCTGAGCGGAGGCATTGCTGACTACAATTTCACCATTTTTTTTCTGCAAAAACAGAATTTTATCACCAGATTTCAGACCGAGCAGACGACGGATTTCAACCGGAACTGTGATCTGACCGTTTGAAGAAATTTTTGCAAGGTTCATAAAATCATCCTTTCTATTCTTGAAATCTAAAGAAAATTTGAGGTTAATTTTATTATATCCAATTCAAGGTGGAAAGTAAACGGAAAAAAGAAAAATTATAAGAAACAAAAAAACTATTGACGTTTTGTTTCAGGGTTGACAAATAAAGTCTTTGTGCTAAAATAGTACACAAATCGGAAAAAATATCAACGATGATGAGGAGTATTAAGAGATGATGCCTTCAGAGAGCTGTCGGGTGATGCGAGACAGCGGCTTTAGTTTCCCAACTCGCCTCGGAGTTCTTTGTCTGAAGTCAGTCGGATGTTCTGTGATTGTTTTATATGATGAATCCGGTATTGATGTGTAGGATAAAGCGTATGATTCCCGTTAAGAATTATTTAAGTGCATCGCAGATTTTGCGGTGAAGTAGAGTGGTACCACGGAATTTGCCCCTTTCGTCTCTAATGATGAAAGGGGTTTTATTGTGTCTGGTATAATACGGTATTTAACGTGGGTTATACTCGTGTAAACAAAATTAATTTGAAAGGATGATTTGTATTATGGCAATGGCTTACAACCATAAGGAAATCGAAAAAAAATGGCGTGCCAACTGGGAAGCCAGCCCGGTGAACGTCAATGACGGAAAAAAACCGAAGTATTACTGCCTGGATATGTTCCCGTATCCTTCAGGCAACGGACTTCATGTCGGCCACTGGAGAGGGTATGTTATCTCTGATGTATGGAGCCGTTATAAAATGCTCAATGGCTATTATGTGATCCATCCGATGGGCTGGGATGCTTTTGGTCTCCCTGCTGAAAACTATGCCATCAAGATGGGCGTACATCCGGAAAAATCCACATCGGAAAATATTGCCAATATTAAGCGTCAGATTAAGGAAATTTCTGCTGTTTATGACTGGGATATGGAAGTCAATACAACAGATCCGAAGTTCTATAAATGGACACAGTGGATTTTTGTTAAAATGTTTAAAGCAGGTCTTGCATATGAAAAGGAAATGCCGATCAACTGGTGTCCTTCATGTAAGACAGGCCTTGCCAATGAAGAGGTTGTCAATGGCAAGTGTGAACGCTGCGGCGCAGAGGTAACTAAGAAGAATCTGAAACAGTGGATGTTAAAAATCACAAAATACGCGGACAGACTTCTTAATGATCTGGATAAGCTTGACTGGCCTGAAAAGGTTAAGAAGATGCAGACAGACTGGATCGGCAAGTCCTATGGCGCAGAAATTGATTTTGAAGTTGAGGGGCATGACGAAAAAATCACAGTATACACAACAAGACCGGATACACTGTATGGTGCGACATTTATGGTACTGGCACCGGAACATGCCATGGCAAAATCTCTTGCAATAGATGAGACAAGAGAAGCTGTTGAAAAGTATATCTACGATGCTTCGATGAAGTCCAATGTAGACCGTCTTCAGGATAAAGAAAAAACAGGTGTGTTTACAGGCAGCTATGCCATCAACCCGATTAACGGTGCGAAAGTACCGATCTGGCTTTCAGACTATGTACTGGCGGATTACGGTACAGGCGCGATCATGTGTGTACCTGCACACGATGACCGTGACTTTGAGTTTGCGACTAAGTTTAATATTCCGATTATTCAGGTCATTTCACCGGATGGCAAAGAAATAGAGCCGCTGACAAAGGCTTATACAGAATCCGGTATTGTAATCAATTCCGGTGAGTGGACAGGTCTTGATTCCGCACAGCTTAAAAAAGATGCGCCTGATATCATTGAGAAGCGGGGTATCGGTAAAAAGACAACCAATTATAAGCTCCGTGACTGGGTATTTTCACGTCAGCGCTACTGGGGTGAGCCGATTCCTATTGTCCACTGTGAAAAATGCGGCTGTGTTCCTGTTCCGGAAGAAGAACTTCCGTTACTTTTACCTGAGGTTGAAAGCTATCAGCCGACAGGTACCGGTGAATCACCGCTGGCTGATATTGATGAATGGGTAAATACAACATGTCCGTGCTGCGGCGCGCCTGCAAAGCGTGAGACAAATACGATGCCTCAGTGGGCAGGTTCATCATGGTATTTCCTTCGTTATGTGGATAATAAAAATGATAAAGAGCTTGTATCCAGAGAAAAAGCAGATGCGCTTCTGCCGGTTGATATGTATATCGGCGGTGTTGAGCATGCGGTACTGCATCTTCTGTATTCAAGATTTTATACGAAATTCCTTTATGATATTGGTGTTGTTGATTTTGATGAGCCGTTTATCAAGCTGTTCAATCAGGGTATGATTACAGGTAAAAACGGTATCAAGATGAGTAAATCCAAAGGTAATGTCGTATCACCTGATGATCTTGTACGTGATTACGGCTGTGATTCTCTCAGAATGTATGAATTATTTGTAGGTCCGCCTGAACTTGATTCCGAATGGGATGACAGAGGTATCGACGGCGTTTACAGATTCCTTAACCGTTTCTGGAAAGTTGTTATGGAAAATAAGGACAGAAATGTTAAAGAAACGAAGGAACTGGTTAAATTACGCCATAAGATGGTCTATGACATTTCCACACGTCTTGAACAGTTCAGCCTGAATACGGTTGTGTCAGGATTTATGGAATATACAAATAAATTTACAGAACTGACAAAGAAGGACGGCATTGACAGAGAAACACTGGAAACAGCAGTCATTCTTCTTGCGCCGTTTGCGCCGCATATGGCTGAAGAACTGTGGCAGCAGCTTGGTCATGATACATCTGTATTTAATAATACATGGCCGTCAGCTGATGAAGACGCGATGAAGGATGATGAAGTAAAAATTGCGGTTCAGATCAACGGCAAGACAAAATGTGTCATTGACGTATCTGCTGATGCAAAAAAAGATGATGTGCTTGCAAAAGCAAAAGAAACACTTGGGGCTAAACTGACAGGAACAATCGTTAAGGAAATCTATGTTCCGGGACGAATCGTTAATATTGTTGTAAAGCCTTGATGAGATTGACGGATTTGTGCGCAGACTGCCTGACGGTAATGTTTTGGCAGCCTGCGCACATCCGGTTTTAAGGAGAATTTATGAATTCTGAAAATAAAACACTTGAGATATTGGCGCTTGTTATAGGCATTGCTTCACTGCCGCTTTCGTGCCTGTGGGCAATCGGCGGCGTACTGGCCGGTGCTCTTGGTTTGGTCATTGCCATGCGCGGCAGGCGAAGAAATAAGTCGTCGCTTTTATCGGCGGCAATGATTTGTTCAATTCTTGGCATTGTCATTGGTGTCAGCAGTATGGTGATTATGATAGCATTCTATATCATGGCGGTAAGTTAGAAGATGCGGCGTCACAGAGTAAAAACGACAGAAGATTTATTGTTTATTACAGGTCATGTGCTCATTGTGCTTATTCTGATTTTGTGGCCGTGGTTAGCGAGGCATTTAAATGATGCTGCATGGCAGTGTCTGTTTAACAGATACACCGGTTTATATTGCCCTGCCTGCGGTGGTACAAGGGCTTTTGATCAAATGATCCACGGGCATCTGATTCAGTCATTAAAGTACAACCCGGTCGTTATTTATTTTTTTGGATTGTTTTCGTGGTTTATGATCAGCTGGTATGTGCAGAAGCTGTCACGCAATCGCATTCGCATCGGTATGAAATTTAAAACGGTTTATGTTTATATCGGCTTAATCATTTTGATGGTTTCGTGGCTTATAAAAAATGGGATGCATTTAATTTGAATTCTGGCTGTTCATGGACATGATCGTTTCATACATTTGCCTTTGTTCCGGTGTGAGCATGTTTTTTAATTGATTGATGCCGTCAGGCTGCTTCAGCTGATTCATTAAATCGGCAATCGCTAAAGACGGGTCGGCGGCTTTATTGCTGTCCGGCTGAGGTGGCGGGTCGGCAGGTTCCTGCATGGTCTGTCCGGAAAAACTGCGGGCATCATGATCAGAACCGAAGGCTTTCATCATCCGCATCATCTGAGCAAACTCAGGAGATTTTTCCAACTCCTTATATTTTTCAAGAAATTTGGTCATTTGAAGAATGTTCAGCATTCGGTCGATTATTTCGGCCTGATTGGGATCACTGTATTTCTTTAAATCGTGTAAAATTTCTTCCGGTGACGGTTTTGATCCTGAAAGGGCACAGATTTTAATCTGCGGCTCCGGCTGATTGAAATAATCCAGCGTTTTTTTTAATTCAAGAAATCTTGCATAAACTGCGAGAAATTTTCCTGTGGTACGGTCTGCATAGGGAATGGCAGCTTTTAGAACCTGCGCGGTGCTGTCATAGGTTTCTTTATCCAATGCCGTGATATGAATGGATTGTTCGCTGATAAGATCACCCTCCTGTTTTTTATGAATTGCAATGACCATACGGCCGGAGGAATTTTCCCCCGGCCGCATTTGGTTCAGCCTTTGAATCAGCAGCAGTTGTTATTGCAGCCGAAGTTGCATCCGCCGCAGAAAATGAGTAAAAGGATAATAATCCAGCAGCAGTCATCATTATCGTGTCCGCCGCGTGAGAAAATGCCGTTGCCGCATCCACCGCAGCAGCTTAAAAGGATAAGAATCCAGATCCATGAAAAACCGTTGTTTGAGTTTGAACATCCACAATCATTATTGCAACATTGAGTAGCTGCTAAATCGCTCATATAAGCGCCTCCTGAATAATTTGTTTTGCTTTTGATTTATACTATGCCTTATGGGCTTGTCATGATACTATGTTTGTGAAAG
>JALEHN010000074.1 GCA_022770525.1 Clostridiales bacterium | reverse complement strand
AGCCACAACACCGACATCTATATTAAAATGTGTATGAACATCAATACCTCCGGGAATCAATATCTTTCCCCCGGCGTCGATGATCTGATCTGCAGGCTCATCAATTTTACTGTCAATCTTACTGATTCTTTCATCATCAATTAAAACATCGCCAACCATCCGGCTGTTCTCCATGACGATTAACCCGCTTTTTATTAGTGTTTTCACAATAACGCCTCCAAAAATACATTGTTTATTATCTTTTACTCACAAGTGAACTTCCGGTCATTGAATGACCGGAAATTCCCGCTTTTTGTTCTAAAATCACAAGCAATCTGCATCAAACCAACATACACCTGACGGTTATGACTGCTTTTCTTTGTTGTCTTTAGGAAGCACAATATTTAATATAATTGCGACAAGCGCTGCCGGAACGATACCTGAACCGCCAAAAATCAGCTGTACGCCCTGCGGCAGATGGCTAAGTACACCTGTATTCGCGCCGAGACCATATCCAAGTCCGAGAGCTACCGATATAATTGTAACATTTCTCGGTGTTACCGGCCATTTTGTCACCAGCTGAATACCACTGACAACGATTGATGAGAACATCATTACTGCGGCACCGCCCAATACGCTCTGAGGCATAATAGAAATCAGCGCTGACAGTTTCGGGAACAAACCGCATAATATAAGAAATATACCGCCTGTGGCGATAGAAAATCTGTTGACGACCTTATTCATGGCAACAAGTCCGACATTCTGGCTGAAAGATGTATTCGGAAGTACGCCGAATAATGCGGCAAAACTTGATCCGAGGCCATCGCACATAACACCGCCGGACAGTTCTTTATCTGTGGCTTCTCTTGAAAGACCGCCTTCTGTAATACCTGAAATATCACCTACAGTTTCAACAGCAGTAACAATAAACATAATACAGATTGGTATAATTGCCTTAAGATCAAACACAATTTTTACAGGTAATAATTTTGGCAGTGCAAACCACTGCGCCTGCGCGACTTTGTCCCAGTTCAGGACCCATGCTTTTGTCGCTTCTTTTGTTACTTCCACGCCATCCACAACTTCTGTGTACTGAAACGTTGTCGGCAAAACCATACCCATCACAGCAACAACAATATATCCGACAATAATACCGATCAAAATCGCTGAGAAACTTGTGAAACCTTTTGTGCCGTGCTTTAAGGCAATAATGACAATCAGCACAACCGCACCGACAAAAAGATTCTCCAGTGAACCATAATCCTTTGCTGAACTTCCGCCACCAAATGAACCGATGCCGACACCGATCAAAGACAGACCGATCGACAATACGACAGTTCCTGTCACAACGGCAGGAAAAAATTTACGCAGCGGCTTCAAAAAAAAGCCAAGCACTGTTTCAAACAATCCGCCAATCAACGATGCCCCCATCAGCGCACCGTAGCCGATGACTCCGCCGCCGCATGCAACTGCAACGCTTGAGCAAACACCGATAAAACCTGAACTGGTACCCATAACAATCGGCAATTTCGCACCGACAGGCCCAATCGTAAATACCTGGATCAATGTCACGATACCGGCTACAAGCATGGCATTTTGAAGCAATGTCACCTGAAGCTCAGCATTTCCGCCACCGGCGCTGATACCGCAAATCCCGGTAATAATCAATAGCGGTGTCAGATTTCCGACAAACATTGCCAGTACATGCTGAAGGCCAAGTGGTATCGCCAGCTTTAAAGGCGGACGTCCGTCAAGGTCATAAGGTGTTGCGTATTTTCCGGTGTTTTTTACATCTTTCATAAGTTCCTCCATTCTTTTGTATCCTTTAGTTGTTAAACTTACTATGATATAAAAACAAGGGTATATATTTTATGATATACACCCTTGTCATATAACTATCATTCAGCAATTTTCTCTGAACTTCCTGCAACGCAAGCATATATCATTATAAACGTTTAAGAAGTTCTTCTGTCATAGCTTCATAACCCGGTCTTCCCAATAAAGCAAACATATTTTTCTTGTAGCTTTCAACACCCGGCTGATTAAATGGATTAACACCCAGAATGTATCCGCTGACACCACATGCAAATTCATAAGTATAGAATAATTCACCAAGATAAAATTCATTCTGCTCAGGAATATTCATTTTCAGATTCGGAACAAGACCATCCGTATGAGCCAATGCCGTACCGTTCATGGCACTCTTATTAATAAAGTCTACAGTTTTACCTGCCAGGTAGTTTAATCCGTCAAGATCTACCGGTTCTTCTTCGAGAACAATTTCACATTTTGGTTTTTCAACATTCAAAACGGTCTCAAACATCAGTCTTGCGCCATCCTGAATATACTGTCCCATTGAATGTAAATCAGCTGTCAATGTCACACTGGCCGGGAAAATACCTCTCTGGTCTTTACCTTCACTTTCACCAAACAGCTGTTTCCACCATTCGCCAAAATATAATAAAGAAGGCTCATAGCTGCATGTAATCTCAATATTTTTACCTTTTCTCAACAATATATTTCTGATTGCGGCATATAACAGAGAATCATTTTCTTCATATTCATTTTCAAGGCATCTTTTTCTTGCTGAAGCCGCACCAGCCATCAATTGATCGATGTCCGCACCACTGACAGCGATTGGAAGTAAGCCCACAGCTGTAAGCACTGAAAAACGTCCGCCGACATCATCCGGTACAACAAAGCTTTCGTAACCTTCTTCATTTGCAAGATTTTTCAATGCGCCCTTTGCTTTATCCGTTGTACAGTAAATTCTCTTCGCTGCTTCTTCTTTACCGTACTTTTCTTCCAGCAGTTTTTTAAATACTCTGAATGCAACAGCGGGCTCTGTCGTTGTTCCTGATTTTGAAATCATATTAATTGAAAAATCTCTGTCTCCGATGACATCAATTAAATTTGAAATATAAGTACTGCTCAAGTTGTTGCCAACGAAATAGATTTCCGGTGATTTACGAATTTCCTTTGACACAACATTAAAGAAATTATGGCCTAAAAATTCAATTGCGGCTCTCGCACCAAGGTAAGAACCACCGATACCGATGACAAGCAGTACTTCCGAATCACTCTGAATTTTCGCTGCAGCCTTTTTAATTCTTGCAAACTCTTCCTTATCATAGTCAACCGGCAAATCAACCCAGCCAAGAAAATCATTTCCCGCACCTGTTTTTTCAACTAACTGTTTCTTTGCTTCCATGACCAGTGATTTCATTCTCTGAACTTCATCATCACTGATAAAGACGGATGCTTTGGAATAGTCAAATGACACTTTACCTGACATACTTTATCCCTCCATAATCTGTTTCCGAACGGATCCTTATGTACTGTTCAGAATAAAATAATAATCTTCATTGGTATAATATCAGATTATTAAAAATTTATCAACTAAATTAGAAACTCTTTTAATATATCCTCTTAAATTAGAAACTCTTTTAATATATCCTCTACAATTTTTGCGTCAATTTCATCATCTTCAAATTCTGACAAACTGCTGTCATACATTTTTTCAGCAGTTCTTTTTCCGGAACCTATTGCAGTTGCGGCAGCCTGTGATGTACCTTTTTTCTCCCTGTCAGTTTGGTACAGCGCTTCTTTTGCTGACAGCCCTTCTTCTTTTGAAAGTACTGCGGGATTATTCTCTATTTTATTTTTCAAAAAATTTGATAAATAATCATACATCGTCCAGCAAAATGCTTCCCTCTTATCTTTAAAAGCACAGAGCATATACTGTACCATCAAAATAAACTCCGACAGAATGCCTGATATCACTACTGCATACATATCCGCAAACCGTTTTCCCTGATAGAAGCCCATCAACAAATATACCATTACAATAACGCCGGCAATACCTGCTGTCAATATTCCCGACTTCGACCATGTCTGCAAAGACACAGGACCCAGTCTGTATTTCTGAAAGTATCTGTTGACCATAGCCCGCATATCATTAGGCTTCAGGCCTATTTTATAATAACTTGAATACTTAAGCTTTATGTATTTAATCAGGCGGTTTGTTGACTCCTCAACATGATCTGCCTCTTTCATCAGTCTTTTGTATGCTCTGTTTGCTGCTGCCGTCAAAATCACGCCTATAATGGTGACCGCTGTCACTACATAAAACGCCACATCCTGCTGGCTTATCCATTGTCTCATGCTGAATTCTCCTTCCAACTACAAATTGTTGGAAACATTATACAATGATCATATCAGCAATTTCACTTATTATCGTTCGACAAAAGGCGCAGCTTTTGTTATCTCTACAGGCTCTGAATCATAGCATCAACAAGATTTACACTATGTTCTACAGCTTTCGTCTCAAAAGTACTATAATCCACTGAAGCGCTGCCGTCAGCTTTGTCCGAAATAGCACGGATAATGACAAACGGTATTTTATTTAAAAATGCTGCCTGAGCTATTGCCGCCCCTTCCATCTCTGTACAATAGGCATCGAAATTCTTTAAAATATCATCTTTAACTTTTTTATCAGAAATAAACTGATCCCCGCTGACAACACGCCCTTCATGTACATGAATATCCATATTGACACGTTCACATGCATCTTTTGCAACCTTTCTTAATTTCTCATCCGCTATAAAAACAGACGTATCCATCTGCGGAATCACACCTTTTTCATATCCAAAACCTGTAGCATCCATATCATGCTGAAGAGCATCTGTCGAAACGACAATATCACCGATATCAATTTTGGCCTGAAGGCTTCCCGCAATGCCTGTATTAATGACCGCATCAACATGAAAACAGTCAACCAGAATCTGCGTGCAGATTGCCGCATTCACTTTACCAACACCGCTTCTGACAATAACAACCTTCTTACCTTTATAACTGCCTTTATAAAAAGCCATTGAAGCCTTCATAACGACTTCTTCGATTTCCATTCTTGATTTTAAAGTATTGACTTCTACTTCCATTGCACCGATAATACCTAAACAATTCATCATATTTTCCTTCCTTCATAATTATTTTTTTATAATTATTTTTTACTGACTTTCTGACGGAACTTCTTCTGCGTTCAAAGCCTGCATCGTATACAGATAATTCTGTACCGCCATCTCCGGTGTTATTCTGCCCTGCATCACCTGCGTGATATTTTTCAGCAATTGTTCACTGCATTCATCTGGTATATTGCTTAATACCGTACTCGTCCAGCTTGTTGTCCCAGAAACAAGCGCATATCCGGCTTTTTGCAGTGAATTCAGCTGTGTCAGATCAACCTGCGGCTGCTGTTTAAGCGCCTGTGCACCAACACCGGAAAAACGGCTGACCATCTCGTCTGTTGTCATCGCCTCCACAAAAGAAACGGCTGCCTCTCTCTTTTCAGGATCTTCCCACGCCTTTCTTGTAATATAGTACCCCATTGTACAGCCGCCGATCAGATCTGTTGCATTTCTCATCTCTTTTCCCGGCACATAGGTCACCGTATATTTTTTATCAAGAGCCGCTTCATCAAGTGTTGTCATATCATCAGGCACGATACAGCAGCTTCGTGCGATATCCTCCATGCGCCATGAACCATCGATTAAAAATGCAGCTTCCCCGTTGATAAACATTTCAAATACCGCTGACTCGTCAGCATACAGCGTGCTGACCGGCAAATAGCCTTTATCATAAAGTTCTTTCATGTCCAAAAGACCGCCAATCCAGCTTTGGGCACTGCTATCTTCAATCGTTGAAGGCATTATAAGATGCTCATCATATCCGCTGTAATTCGCCGAAGTAAACTCAAACCAGTAATGCGGAACGCTTCCGAACGAAGCTGCAATCGGTGTCTTTCCCAAAGCTTTGATTGTTTCACAATTTTCAAGGAACTGTTCCCAAGTATAACCTGCATCAGGAACACTGACACCTGCTGCCTCAAGCACCTCTTTATTAACATATAAGCCTTCCCAGACGCCATTGACCGGAATAACATATTTTTTGCCATTTAAAGCAGCCGGTAACTTAGACTCATCCATATTACTGCCGTAATCCGGATACAAATCCCGTATTTCGTCCAAAGTAACGACCTGATCTGCCTCTATAAATGAAACAGCATCATCACCTGTAAAAAAGAATAAAACATCAGGTTCACTGCCATTTTCAAAATCATCAATGACTTTTGCTTTGAATTCATCATTTGAAGCCTTTGATGCATCTACAACAATATTGCCTGTCGTTTCTTCCCACTTTTCCACTGCTTCTTTGTAATTTACAGCATTTGTATCATCACCGGCAAAGGTCGTTACGACACTGATTTCCACCATATGTCCCTGGCTTTGTTCTGTCTGTAATATTTCCGTCTCCTCCGCAGCCGTATTCGTCTGCTTTAATATACTTTCCTCAGATGCGTTATCCGCATGACATCCGGAAAGCACAGACAACATTACTGCTGTAGAAAGCAGTAATACAATACCTTTATTCATATCACGTCCTCCTGTAACAAGCAAATTTCAAGGACATTATAGCACACTTTTTCATGACAGTGGATATATTTTTAAAATCTGTTTCATATATACACATGTCTTTTCCGTCGATTCCGGTTCACAAAACACCAGGTACCTGAACTTACCATTACTTTGATAAGGATGACAGGTGAGCAGTGTCACAAGTTCTCTGCCCTCCTGTATCCTGATTTTGTTTTCATCCTGAGGATTTATAATATCAAAACCCGTCACAGTGTAGCTCCGCGTTTCCCACAGATTGGTCACAAGTACGGTATCACCTTTTTTAACCTGTTCAATATCTTTAAAATATTTACTGCTGTAATAACCTCTGTGTGCAGCAATCACACAGTTTGTATTTTCACCGCCCACCGGCATTGAAGTATTTGACAAAATTGCCGCGCCTTTGGCAAGATGCTCCTCTGTCGTCCCGATATAAAGCGGAAGTTTTACATCAATGGACGGGATTTCTACATACCCCACAGGTTCATCACCAATGCTTTCCAACTCTTCGGGTAAAATTTCAAAGCTTGCGCTATTCTTTATTCCCGATTGCTTTTCCCCGTAAATTCTTTCATTATATGCCTTCATTTTCATGTAGAGTGCATCTTTTTCCCGGGACATTTCAATTGTTTTCTTTTCACTGTCAGATATTTTGCCGGATTCCTGATTTACAGAAACGTCAAAACTTTCAATAACCTTATCCTTTTCATAATCTAAATAAAAACCGACCAGATAGGGGCATAACAGCAAGACCGCACCAATAGTGCACAGAATCATACCCATTTTGCGAAATAATTTATGAAACATCCTTTTTCTCCTTTTACCCTGAACGATGATGGATATTTTTGTATGCTCTCCTGACTGTACCTGATATAAGCAGCAGCAGGATAAGTAAAAAGCACAGGCAGACGCCTGTCCAAATGGCATTTTTATATTCCGTAAGCCATTTTGAATCTTTCATCTCATTGGATTTTTCATATGAATCGACTGTTTCTATGTCCATATTCGGAACACGTTCACCGGTTACAAGCAGACGATGGGAATTAACGCCATAGGGTGTACATGTCACCAGTGTACAAAGATCACGACCTTTTTTTATCCTCAGCTGACTTTGATCAGACGGATCGACCACATGAATTTCCGTGACCTCATAACACAATTTCTGATTCAGAACAGAAATAAAAAACATATCCCCCTTTTCCATGTCTATCAAATCGGTAAAAAGTTTTGCGCTGTTTAATCCTGTATGCCCCGTCAATACTGCATGGGTATTTTCCCCGCCTACCGGCAGGGATGTACCCATCAAATGACCGACACCCTCTTTTAGAACTGTATCTGATGTTCCATGAAATATGGGAAGTTCCACACTGATACATGGAATGGTGATAAATCCCATCATACCGTTTACTTCATCTAATTTCAACATGGAATCATACACTTCTTTCGATACCCCGGCGCTTTCAGCATAAGAATCCGATTTCATTATACAGTTTTCTGCAAGTGTCTGATTATACTTTTTTGCCTCTTTAAGCACTTGTTCATTTTCACTGTATACCGCTTCTTCTTTATAAGCTGTAATCAGCGAATCACTGGCCTTTGATGCCAGATATTCACTGATATACGGATAAAATAAAAAGAACAATCCTGCCAACTGTACAATAAGAAAAAAGCACAGTCTGACAGCTTCCTTCATACGCCGCTTATTACTTATTTCCGTTTTTACCACCTTTTCTGCTTCTGATTGTCATCAATATACCTGCAGCAAATGTCAGTATCCCAATGATTGTGACAGCATAAAGTCCTGTTCCGCCGGTTTTAGGAAGGATTGGTGCCTCACTGTTTAGTACATGCATCTGAACAAGTGCATTGCCGCTTGTGCCATCTGCGGTCATCGCTGCATCTTTTTCATCAACCTTCGCAGAAGCACCGGCGTTTTCAGTGACTTCGACAAATTTCCGCACCTTTTTTCCCTCTGCTGCATAGTAATCGGCAGCATTATCAAAATCAGGTGTACCTGTGATTGAAGCTTCCGAAGGAATTATTGTCTTATTTGTCCCAGTAATACTAATCCGGATATCATCTTTTAAAAGGCTGAAACCTGCAGATGTATGAACCTCAGTAAAAATATATGTATCCGCTTCAATCTCTCTGATAATCAGCTTACCATTTGAATCCGGTGTGAATTTTGCAGCACCATCTTCGGTATCCGATTTGCCATTGACATAGTATAAACCATCACTGCCCACTGCTGTGAGATAATGTCCGTCAGTTTCATTTTTCAGCACAAACTGTACTTTTGAAAAATCTCCCCTGTTATTTGAAAACTGCTTTGTCAAATCATAACCGTATGTGTACACCTCACATTGATCCATTAATACATCAAAATAGTCCGTACTTGTTCTTCGCCATTCCAGTTTTACATGATTTGTGTTGCCTGCATCTCCCGTGACAATATCCGCTCCCGAATGAATGTCTGCTGTATAAGCAACAACCATATACTGTTCTGAACGTACAGGATTAATATCTTCGAGTCCTGCTTCTGTCATAGAGAGAACCATTTGAGAACCTGCTTCCCTACTGCCTGTATATGCCACTGTATATTTGACATCTGCATCTGCCGCAGTCCAGTGTCCTGCGGCGTTTGACGTATTATGATTATAAGCATCCGCCTTGCTTGTATAAAAATAAACCTCTGTATCTCTTTGATATTCAATGCCTTTTGCTAAACTATCAGTCAATGTATAAACCGAAAGATAAGAAGCTTTTGAACTTACACGGGGCAGTTTACTGACAACGATATAATCAACCGTCTCACCGCCTGAAACCATAGCTGTATCCTCATAACCGGCATCAGGTTCATCAGATTTCACTTTTTTATCCAGTGTCGGATTGATAGTCTGATTTTTCGGATAAACATCAATATTATAAAACCAGTAGTCCCCTGTATGATCTGTCGACGGTACTGAAACAAAAAACGGATCACATGTCAGAAACACATTTTCCGGGACTTTTGTTTCAACCATAAGGTATAATCCCAATTCCAAATGATCGGCTGCAGATAAACCATTCTCATCTGTCAGCGGCATTGCTGTGCCGCCGTGGGATTTAACATAGCTTTCCATAGCATTTCTGCCGTCTGTACTGTCCATAAGAAGCTCAGAAATCCCGTCGTTTAGTTCCTGCATACTATAAAAATATGTATCAGATACAGTTTTAACGGCATCAGATGCTTCCAGATTCAGCATTTGTCTAAGTTCAGGTTCTATTCCATAAATCACACGAATATCGCCGGATTCTGAATAAGTCACAATATCGCTGACTTTGAGATAAGTAAATTCAACGCCCTTGATTCCGTACTTTGACAGGGCTGCCTGGGCCGCATCATCTTTTTCACCGGTCGCGTTGAAAACCTCAAGATCCACACCATCATTTTTGGCAGCTGTCATGTCATATTTATGAACGGTCACACTGCCCTTTTGTGTACTGTCAATCATATCATTTTCTGCCGCAAAAGCTGTCACCGCAGTGCTGATGCACATGATACCGGCACACAGTAAAGTTTCTATTTTTTTAATCACACTTTTAAATTTCTTCATAGATATCATCCTCGCTTTACATATTTTCTTTCATTTAAAAATAATATCATTCCAAAAACTGCGGCAAAGTAAACCGCAACTATATATGGTATTTTTGCCATACCGCCGCCTCCGGTGTCAGGAAGTTTCTGTACGGCATCGTTACTGATATTCAAAGCAACATCTTTATAATAATTAACACCATCAATAGTATATGATGGATTTTCCCTTTGATCGTCTTCTGCCTGAGCACTGAAAGGAACGGTCACCTCAACCGGTTCTGACAATAATGACAGACCCGGAACGGTTTTTGTCTCACTGATTCTGTATTTTCCGAAATGAAGTTTTTCAAAAACAAGTTTTCCCTTAACATCCGTAGATAAATTTGCAGCTTCGACCCACGAATTTGTCTCGTCATCCAATCGCTCCAAAAGAAAAGATACACCCTCCAATGCATGATTCTGACCGTCTTTTTTTATAATTGTAATGCTTCCATAATCCGGTTTATCAAGTATGGCATTTTCTTCAGAAGTCATATCAACAATCATTGACTCCCCGGTAATCATAAACTCCCGCTCAATGTCACCCTCCAGCAAATAACCTGCAGGAGCCTTTGTTTCAACAATTTTATAATGTCCATATGGCAAAGCGTCTTTATTTGTCACTGCACTGCCGGATTCATCAAGTATCAGTGTCATCACTTTTTCTCCTGAATGATAAACACTGCCATTGACGATGACAGGTGCATTATTTAAGCTGATAATAGCTGCCTGCATCCCTTTAAAAGTGCTGAAATCTGCCGCAGTATCAAGTTTTGTTTCAAAATCTCTCTTCTGGATTTTTACACCGCCCCGTATAACCTGTTCAGGCATATCACCATCCAGAACAACAATTTTATGATGATCTTTAATTTCAAATTCCCTGGCTGTATTATTTATGAGATAACCGCAAGATGCAGTCGTCTCATAAACCTTATATTTTCCATACGGAAGGATATCATTGCCTGTCTGTGCCCTGCCTTTTTGATCTGTTTCTAATAAAAGGACAACCTCACCTTTTTTATAATTTTTCCCATTAACTGACACCTCATAATCATTCAGATTTTCGACAGCATATACAGCGCCTGACAAACTTGCACTTCCCTGTGCTCCGCCATCTTCTGTTTCAATATCTATTTTTTGTATAGATATACCTCCTCTTACAGGTACATCATACACACTGAAGCGATTGCCCCCTTCAAGAGTTACGCTTTCCTTATCAGACTTAATTTGTGCCGTATATATACCCGAAACTGTTTTACCCGAAGTTTCTGATTTAAGATAACCGCCATCAAGCAGATATCCGACCGGTGCTTTTGTTTCCTCTACAGTGATCGTTCCAAGCGGTAATGTAATGATACCGGATTGATAATAAAAATTATTGCCCGATACTTTGTATGTTTCCCCTAAACGGGCAGCATACTGAGTTTTTCCATTATTTACTTCTTTCTTCGTTTCTATGACCCATGTACGTGTCGGTTTCTGAGGCAGTGTGTCTTGTGTATAATAACCACTATAATAATTAACGGTAAACAAAGCTCCCGACAACGGTGCCGGTATTATAGAACTGCCATCTTTGGAATATTTAAATATTTCAATCACAGCCTGTGTACCAAGCGGCTGATTTTTAAAACTGATCGTTGCTGTCTGACCTGCAGCAAGTGTTTTTGAGATAATTGCTGTCTCCAGCTTATAGCCTTTAGGTGCAGTAATTTCTTTAAAATAATAGGTTTTGGGGATAAGCTCTACAGTCTGAGACTGACCGTCTGTGCCTGTTGTCAGTTTTGCTATGACATTGATTCCGTTTTGGGCATCGCTTTTTGATGCATAAATTCCGTACACAGCACCTGACAGAGAATAACAGCTATTCCCGTTGGTCATATCTGTATTTCCTGATGTTTTTACAACTTTTGCCTTTGCATAGTTTATTTTATCTGTCGATGTGACTGTCAGCGGACGCCCTGAATCAATATAAGATTTGCCGGAAGTGTCCAATTTATATACTGATGCATCTAACTTATAACCTGATGGTGCTCGCACTTCTTTTGCATAATAAATCCCCGGCTCCACAGGAATGACTCCCGTCATACCATCAGCTTCAATCCGAAACTGTCCCTGATTCCCCGGAATATACGGCGTTATATAAGGAACCGTACAGGCTGCATCAGTATACAGACCATACACAGCGGGACTGCTGTCAGGATTGTAGCCGCTCATACCACCTTCGAAATTCTTTTTAATACGAATATATTGAATCGGATTATATTCCCAAAAAGCTACCTGCTGAATGCCATCACGGCCTGATGACATAATATACACATTAAACCCCTCAGGTGCAGCCGGAAGCGGCGCAATCCGGTTTAAATATGCCTGTCCCACTTTCCATGCACTGTCCGGATACCCTTTTGCCACGGAAAGACCAAGATGCGTCGTCTGGTAACCTATTCCCTGGTCAGCCGGACCATGCCATCCATAGTATAATACTTTCCGATAAGTTTCATTTTTCTGATTTTTGGCAGTATAAACATCAATAATCGTATATACAGTACCGACAGCAGGTGCCGTCAGCAGATGTTCTGTACAAAAAGCTGTAATTGAATTATTAAACTCCAGATATTCACCTACAATTTGAGTACCGTTGGGATTCGTCTCAGGATATCTTTTTTCCGAAGTCGTGACCGTATAAGTATCTCCGACCGCATATGCTGCCCTGAACATCATTGCTGCATTATTCTTTGCCGCTGCCGAAACATAAACAGGCCTGTCCGGCATTATAAACTGAAATTCATGATCTGAAATTTTTTCAAGCTCAATCAGCGAATCTGTATCATCAATTCCGGCAATTAAACAAATATGTTTTCCGTTATCAATATTTACTGTCAATGTTATTTTGTCGCCGCACTTTGCGGTGATTTCTTTTTCTTCACCGTTAATCAGCAATATACAGTCTTTCACACCATTAAAACTGACTTTGTAATTCTTTTCTCCATCCGGAGTAACGGCTGTATCACTTGTCGTTTCATGATTTTCATCAACTTTTTCTCCGATTGTTTCATCAGCTTTTTCTTCGGCTTTGTTTTTATTTTCTTCTGTATCTTCTCCGGTTTCCTCTATTGTTTCACCGGCTTTTTCTCCGATTGTTTCATCAGTTTTTTCACCGGCTTCTTCTCCGGCCTTTTCACTTGCTTTTTCTCCGGCTTCATTTTCATCATTTTTTTCTGTTCCTTCTTTATTGTCTTCACCGGTTTCTTCTATCTGCTGTATAGCATCACCGGCAAATACAGACAAATCTGCTGTTAAAATCAAAAAAACACATAAACTCAGTATTACAATGACAGCTCGCCACTTTTTTCCCAAAAGTTTTTTTCTCAAACCATTTACCTCCCATAGCTATTTCTTAAATGATGAATCATTATATAGGTATACAGGGTGTTACTGTACACAGGCAGGTAATTTCGGTACCGAAATTACCGTATGAAAGTCTTTCGGCTTCGGATTTTGACCATTCAGGATGCGAAGCATGGCCAAAATCAGTTACAGTACGCACAGAGTGTGTACTATAACTACAGGGCATCGGCATTTTTATTTATTTCTTCAAATGTCTGGTATTTAATCCGGAATTTTGCTATAATATTTTGATGATGTCAGGTTTAAAGCTTTTGTCCCCGGCATCTTTTGATAACAAATATCAATGAATTCCAAAAAGAAAGAGGTTTTAGCCATGTACAGACATATGAATCGTTATACATGTTCCCGTGCTGTTGATTTCGATGTCAAAGACGGTATCGTTACAAGCTGTCAGTTTATCGGCGGATGCGACGGCAACACCAAAGGTGTCGCTAAACTTGTCGTTGGCCGTCCTGTCGATGAAGTCATCGAACTCCTTGACGGTATAGACTGCGGCGGACGGGGAACATCATGTCCGGATCAGCTTGCAAAAGCGCTTAAAGAATATAAATCTCAGAATATTTAATTTTTTCAGGAGGTCAGTCATGAAAAAAATCATCCTTACCGGAGGCGGTACAGCAGGTCATGTTACACCTAACATCGCATTGCTTCCCACACTTAAAGAACGGGGTTATGAAGTTCATTACATCGGCTCTAAAGATGGTATAGAAAAGAAACTGATTCAATCCATGAATATACCTTACTATGAGATTTCTTCCGGCAAACTCAGAAGATACTTTGACTTAAAAAACTTTACAGATCCATTCAGGGTACTCAAAGGCTTTTCAGACGCTAAACGCATACTCAAACAGATTAAACCGGATGTTGTTTTTTCAAAGGGCGGTTTTGTTTCTGTTCCGGTGGTTATTGCAGCCAAACGCTGCCGAATTCCGGCGATTATTCACGAGTCGGACATGACCCCCGGATTAGCAAACAAACTTTGCATTCCTTCTGCTTATAAAGTATGCTGTAATTTTCCTGAAACAGTTCAATGTCTTCCTGAGGGCAAAGCAGTTCTCACCGGTTCACCGATTCGTCAGGAACTGTTTGAAGGCAGCAGAGAAAGGGGATTGAACTTCTGTGGCTTTGATTCATCAAAGCCGGTGATTTTAATCATTGGCGGAAGTCTTGGTTCTGTTGCCGTAAATAAAGCTGTCAGAAATGTGCTGGATACACTGCTTGAGTCGTTCCAGATTATACATCTGTGCGGTAAAGGACATATTGATGACACGCTCAAAAACAAAAAAGGTTATGTACAATTCGAATATATTCAAAAAGAACTCAACGATCTTTTTGCCGCTGCCGACCTCATGATTTCAAGGGCGGGAGCCAATGCTATCTGTGAGATTCTTGCTCTGAAAAAACCGAATATACTTATTCCTCTTTCTGCTGCCGCAAGCCGCGGCGATCAGATTTTAAATGCAAAGTCTTTTAGAAAGCAGGGATTTTCTTATGTTCTTGAAGAAGAAAAAGTCAATGACGCTTCACTCCTTAAGGCAATCAGCGAAGTCTATGATCATCGCCAGACCTATATCGATGCCATGAACAAAAGTGATATGAATAATGCTATTCAAATGATTGCTGATCTGATCGATAAGGCTGCATCAAATAAATAACTACGGAGGTATTTCTATGAACGACTGTATTTTTTGTAAAATTGCAAACGGAGAAATTCCGTCTTCAACAATTTATGAAGATGATAAATTCAGAGTTATTCTTGATTTATCACCTGCAGCTGCCGGTCATGCTTTAATTATTCCAAAAGCGCATTTCCGCAATATTTTTGATCTTGATGACGCAACAGCCGCAGACCTTTTTGTCCTGGCCAAAAAAATAGCCTGCGCCGCAAAGAAAGCACTGAACTGTGACGGACTAAACATCGTTCAGAATAATGAAGAAATTGCCGGTCAAACCGTTTTCCATTTCCACATGCACATCATTCCCCGTTATATCAATGATGGTCAGTCAATATTATGGAAACCCGGCACTTCTGACCCGGAGACGCTAAAAAATCTCGCAGCCAAAATTGCCGAAGCACTTTAACACCAAAATCATACCGAATTACTTATCATGTGCAGCCGGATTCGTAAATCACAAAAGGCTGCACATGATTTTTGTTAAAATTGTCCAAAAACACAAGATGTAAACGAACAACATCAATTTTGGTCATATCTTGTATTTTCTTTATGTCTACTGACATTTTTTCGACATTTTCTCTCTGACCCCGACAAATACTGTCGAACGATTCCATTTGATTCATACCTTCTTTTTTGCTAAATTAACATTACCAAAGGGGGTATAACTATGACAAAAGAACCGACATATACAAGCAAAACCGGCAAGGATATCAATTATACTTTTATGCTTTCACAAATATCACATGAAATTAATAATCCTCTGACTTTAATTTACAGCACGGTACAGCTTCTGTCGTACCGACATCCGGAACTGAATAAAGATGAACTATGGTCACAGCTTCTTTCTGATATCGACTATCTGAAACAACTGACTGTTTCTCTGTCATCTTATAATCAATGCAGTCATCTGACCATTGAGTCATCAGACATCACTTTACTGCTTACCGACATTGAAGCAGCCTGGCTACCATACGCACAGCAAACCGGAAAACAGTTGATATTTAAATACGATGATCAGCTGCCCGCCATCGAATGTGACAGTCTTAAAATCAAGCAATGCCTGATTAATCTCATAAAAAACAGCTTTGAGGCAACCAATGCCGATGATACAATTGAAATCACTGCCTCCGCAAAATCCGATATGCTTATCACCGTCTCAGATTCCGGGAAAGGACTTGAAGCCAAACAGCTTCAGCATATTTTTGAACCTTTTGCTTCATATAAATCCGGAGGCAGCGGCCTCGGTCTTGCTATTACAGAAAAAATCATTAAAGCACATCATGGTTCAATTCAGGTAACTTCCAAATTCGGCTCGGGAACTCGTTTTATGATCAGACTTCCGCTGTATCAGCCGAAGTAACTTTCCATCTGCTGTACTTCATAAACCATATCCGCAATCTGCAGTTTGTCTCCCGTATTGATTTCATAAGCTTTTCCCGGGGACAAGCTGCGGCCATTGATCCTTGAACCATTGGTTGAATAGAGATCCGTTACATAATATGTATCGTTATTTTTCTGAATCTGCAAATGTCTGCGGCTGACTGCCGGATTATTTATGGCGTATTGAACAATTTCCCTGTTTTTACCTATAGTAAACGGCAATTCACAAACCTCAATAATCTCTGTTTCTTCTTCCTGCATGCCCACAAGCCTGAGAACATTTTGATTAAGCAGCTGAGTCTTAGAATACTCCTTATCATCACCGGCATCTAATATTCTTGTTTCGTCGTTTTTCATTGCCGCAAAATCCATAGTACTGTTTTCATTCCAAAATTCCCGGTCTTCATCCCTGACCCGAAAACGATAAATCAAGCAGCTTAAATTAACAATCATTTCAATCACCAAAACACCTGTCGGCCAGATCCATGGAAATAGATACACACCGATCAAGGTTCGAAACCAATAAGATATATTTTTTCTGAAAATGATTGTCACCGCCAGCACTGCCGCACTGACTGCTGCAACGATTACCGGAAATGTTTTGCGCCTGTTTTTGTCCGTTTCTTTTTTTCTGTCATCCGCAAACCCGTCCGAAACCAAATCCTGATCTGCAATATTTTGAAAAACAATCTGATCGTTTAAATCAATTTTTCTCACTTTCCCGTATTTCCGGCTTTCCTTTGCGCTGCTGCATTCCTCCGGTATTGGTTCATCAATAAAAATATTTTCATTGTTTTCCAGTTTCCTGTACAAATTGTAAATATATGAAACACAGTTCTTATCATTATAATTAATGTGCTTCATAAGCCATGCCAGCAGATTCTTCATTTGCACACTGATATTCTCTTCATATCCGGGAACATAGGCAAAAATATAACACTGCGATTGATAATCCCTGTAAATATACCTTTCATCAAGACAGACACCATCAAATGACAACAAATAATCATCAATGTTTTTCAGGCAATCCCTAATGCTTCTAAACAGGCGTACGGCCTCATCATATCCAATCCCTTCAAAAGAACTGATGTCTGTAAGACTTTTCAAATGATGAACGTCATAATAATATTCCGTAATATCATTTTCTTCTTTGATTTTCAGTGATAATAGTCCCGAAATATCATTATTGTGTAATATCTGCGCTTCATACACAGACTGTTTGTCCCCGGTCTGTCTCTGAATAATCATATAATCATTCATAACATCTTTTTCAAATCTTACTTCAACCATCATCCGGACTGCCTCCATTGATCACAGCTTCTTTTTTCCATATTGCTTTGACCGCATCTATATCCTTTGCTTCATATACTTCTGTAAATCCAAGGCCGGAATGACCAAACAAACTGACCGGAAATTCCAGATATCCATCAACGCATACCTTACATTTCATACAATCAAAAAGCTGATCATAACTGCATTCAATACTTACCTGATCAATTTTCGAAAAAAGCATCCTGTTTTGTACCCATTCATATCCTTTTTTCTCCAATGTCTCTTTGCCCGCATTGCAGGCAAGTGACCAGTGATCATTTAATATATGAGAAAACTCATCATCGCGGCTTATGACTTTTTTGTCTATGTCAATCCACTTTAAAGAACTTCTGATCATCATACGTGATATGTATCCGGCACCTGCCCCCGCAATACTCCGGTCATGATAATAAAAACCGATATACAGTAATAATATGAGTATAAATATGACAAAAACGCTGATATACGAAGTTTCAACTGTAATGCTTCCAATATACTTTCTTTCTATTTTTTTACTCTGTGTCATAACATGACTCCTATGACTGATGATATTAAAATCCAGGGCAGCATCGGCCACTTTGTTTTTCTTGTGACCCTTCCCGCAGCTATCATAAAAACACCTGCAATTGATATGAGCAGCAGGGACATCATAAGTATTTCCATGCATTTTTTCCATCCAAGACTCACGCCAATGAATAAAAACACTGCACCGTCCCCATACCCAACGGCCTGTCGTGTCATTCGGGCAGTAATGAGCATTAAAATGCCAATCAAGGCGCCAATCAATGATGCGGTAAAATCATGTCTGTAAACAAGCTGAATCATAACTGCGGCCGCACTGCCGAAGATGACACCATATAAACTGATTTTGCCATGTCTTACATCTTCGATTGACGCAAACAGCAGTACAATCAATACAAGACTGTATAATATTTGTTCCGACATTAATCATTACCTCCGCATCTCTCACAGCTTTTTAGCTGTCCTGTATCATGAACCTGATATATTGTTCTTTTTAGCCCGGAACAACTTAAAGAAGTATGGTACTTTGTGCCGTCTGTTGTAATATAGACCATTTCGCATTGATGAGCATCCCGGCACTTACTGCAGGCTGTATAACGTTGTCCGTTACTGTTGCGCATATCGGCAACATCCTGCTTTTTGACAGCTGATATGGACAGACTTAAATGCGAACACTGTGCACTGCAGTGATAGACAGATTCATTTTCTGCAATAAAGTATGTCTGTACGCAGTTACTGTCGCCTGATTCTGTCTTCCCCCGGTGATACCCGTTCCAGACAGTAAAATATAAACAATGCCTCATTTTCAAAGACAGTCCCGGAATGACCATAAGCGGCGGTTTTAACCTATAACTGATGATCATTTTAATAACCCCGGCTTCCTTATCCGCATAGCTTCCAAACAACGAAACACCACTCATACCTCCGACAATCCCTTCCTGCTGTGTCGGAATACTTTTCATCTCTCTGCGAAACAGCATATAGACACCACTTATGCCCGCAAGCGCATCACCATACGCTGCCGCTTCGTTTCCGGCATTGACCGCTGCCTGCTGTACCTTCTGATAAGTCGTTACAGCACCTGCTGCCGAAATCAGAGATAACATCACTGCCATAAAAACTGTTAAAGCCAGTGCCGCCTCAACAGTCACTGAAGCACAGGGATTGGAGGCCGAAACAGATGTCCTTACTTTACAGGACTTTCTATTTCTTCTTAATAAATTTTTAATGATAGCGTTTTTATTGTTTATTTTTTTAACACTGGACCTGGCATAACGGAGAGATACTTGATTTTGGATAACAAATTTAAAAGAATATGTGTATAGTTTATAAAATAAGGACACCTGATTCCACCTCCAATCCCCGCTTCATATTTTATGTGTAATAGCACTTGTGTTCAGTTTCACAGGCAATCTTCAATGACTCCTGCTCCATATCTTTGTTTTAATAGCACTCAGACCATTGACAGATCTGCCTCTGACCAACCATGAATCCCGAAAACAGCGGTATGATTTTGTATTCAACGATACATCCGATGCCATAATAGCAATCTTCCATCCTGAAATATTCATACCCTTTTTCAAGTGCCACATTAGCCTCCATCAGATCAGAAATCCTGTCAAGATACTTCTGCTGTGAAGAAAACATAAATAAAATCATCAGATAATCATCATAAGACAAACCGCTCTGATAGTTATCCCGACTGCTGCCGGCTGTACTGTCAGCAGTCATTGTTGTAAGGCCTGTCAGCGAAAGCTGCCAGTTTGATGCATTTTTCACTAAAGGAACCTTCGCTCCCCGAAATAAAGCTCTTAAATCCATGATCGCCTCACCATATGCCCAGGCAGCTAAAATCAATGAATATATGACCGTTTCAAGCCATGGCATCAAAAGCGCCGCTGCAATACTTGCGGCCAGCGAATGGGCAGAAGCTGTTTTAGCCCCGTCTGTCAGCAAATAGGCAAAGTTAAAAACTGTCCTGACAAGCGCTATACGATTGGCTGTATCAAGCAAATTTGCGCTGTCGCTTAGATGGCCGCATATCACATATTCCATTTCATAATCCAGTTTTGTGTCATGTAATACATGATCCATATGCAGTGCATTTTTAAACTTATTTTGAAGATATGCATAAATGATCATATCCTCGCCTTTTTCCTCAATCATGTCCGACAGCCGAAACTGAACCGATTCCAATCTTTTCGTAACCGACCTTACTGAAGTGAAATCCACATTTTTAGAAAAATATCCCGAGTCACCCGAAGGTTTTTCCAGCTTTTTATCCGATATCTGAAATTCTGCCGGCAAAATAATCGTAAGCAGCCCGCTTCTGAGCAAATGATTCAATGTCTTTCTTGGATCGGCCGGAGGATTTACCGGTTTTACAGATACCTGCGTCTTCTCCCCGGTATCTGTTTGATTCGCCTCATATGTACTTTTTGCCTTTGCCGACCGGACTTCATCTTCCTTAAGCTTTTGGGAAATCTGTTCTTTATTGTATTGCATATTGCCGATCTGACGCTCCTGCGCCTGATTTATACTGTTTTTTAACACATCAATATAACCGGCAGTTTTCATATACTGCACAATTTCTTTTTTCAGCGGATCATAATTTTCATCCGTCAGTGCACACAAATCGGTTAAACACACATCCGATATATCCGCTCCAAAAAATCCGCCTGTGTTTCTAAGAACTTTTTGTTTCATGGCATCCGTCAGGTCTCTTCCTGTACTGTCCACACCAAAAATGCCATATTGGTCAAACAAAGGTATGTTATACTCTGCCAGCATTGAACTGCACGCAAGCATCGCCGATGTTTTCTGTGCCGACATAACAGCGCTGTATCTGGCAGATTCAATTTCCGCCATAATCACCGTAACAACTAAACCTGCACATAACGCCAGAAAAACTGTAATCTGTCCGGCAGTCTGCCGGCATTTTTTATGGGATAACATATCGTTTATATTGTCGACGACTGACTTGATATTTTATTAAAAATCGTCTTAACAAGGGAAGTCAGTTGATTTTTAAAAATAATAACAAGACCGATCAAAACGACTAAAATGAGAATGATCTCAACAACACCGACACCATCTTCGTCTTTCAAAAACTGTTTAAAACAACACATCAAAATTCCTCCATTCATTTTATAAGTTCATCGACAGAAAAGCCGGAACAACAAGAATCATAAATACAACCGTTAAAAGCATTCCCATTGGCATTAAAAGTTTTGTGCCCGCGCGCTCGCTTTTTTGCCTGATCTGATCCCTCTGAATCATCATGGCTTCATCAGCCATACCGGACATCAGTTCATTCATACCTGCCGCTCCCTTTTTTACACACTGAATCATCATAACACTCAGCTTCACGAAATATCTGTCCCCGCAATGCCGTCCAAACATTTCATAGGCCTGAATTTCCGGCACACCCTGCGCCATCATTTTAAGTGTCACTTTCACTTCCTCATTGACATAATCTGTTTCCCCCTTTTGAAGTACGGATTGATTTTCCGACATCGTTTGCAAAGCATGCCGGATATTAAGCCCTGCACCAGTCAGGAGCACAAGCTTATGAATAAATTTCGGATAACTTTTTATCATCTGTTCTGATCTTATGCTGATTTTTCTCTTCTTTTCACCGGTCCTATAAACAATGACGATACAAACGATCATAGCTGCCGCCGCAACTGTTTTCTCAGCTGTATATTTTTTCCGTTCTGTCCAGTAAACCTTCTCTCCCTGAACTATTTCAGGCAGTTTAAAAACATCGCTGTTACCCTCATTTTGCAGCCGAATTTCTGACAAAATTTCATCGTATGCCTTTTCGTTATCGGTTTTTGTTTCCGGAAATACTTTGAGTAATATCTCAAGTACCCTCTGCTCACCGCCATAATTTAGAATTGCCTTGATTTCCTGACTTGTGCCGCTCTCCGGCACCTGGGATACTTCAATGCTTCCGTCAGGCATCACAAGCGGCGCCATATCAAGATCCCATGACACGGTCATCGATGTATCCGGAACGTCCGTGACGAAATTCAGCGGGTACTGTACATGTTCCAAAGATGCATTATTCCCTGAGATTTCTTTAAGCACATAAGTCTTTCCCAGTTCAAACAGCTTCTCTCTTTCTTCACCTTCTGCCAGTTTACCTCTGACTTCCACAGGAATGTCCGCAATGTTTAATGATTCACCATGCGCGGATGCCATAATTGTTGTTAAAGTCCCGTCATCACTTTCTCTGAGAATATACCTGCCATCATATATAGCGCCGCTGTCCTTAATCACAATGGTTAGCGCAAGCCCAAGCAAGTGTACGCCAAACCATGACAGTAATAACCACTGACCGTTTCTGACCTGCGTTCTGATCAAAAGCTCATTTGTATTTCCCATCGGATATAAATCCCGAAGCATTGCTTTATCTTTTTTAATATCCCGGTGAAATAACGTTCCGGTGCGCAGAAAGCACGGATAACACCTATATCTTTTTTCTTCTCCATATATACTTTTAATTTCCTCTTTACGATAATTTCTAAAAACAATCAGTACAATAAAGCCAGACAATACGCCCGCTGTATAAATCCAGAACATAAATCACCTTCCATTAAATGTCAATTTTTGTGATATGTATCCCCCAAAACACGGCTATACCATACATCATCAAACCCGCTGTCATAATGACTCTGCCCGCTGTGCATGTATATAAAATTTTCATTAATTCCGGCGAACTTAAGCGCATGTAAATGATCATTCCCACAGGAATGCACGTCATAATCAAAAATTCATGTTTTTTCCCCGATATAATGACAGCAATTTCGCACTCCATTTCAATTTTTTCACTGATTCTGTCAATTGAAGCTCGAATAATCTTCCGCATGCTTCCGCCCTGATGCCGTGCAATATTCATAACTTCATAAAAATCATAAATATCTTCATCACCGGCTCTTTTAGCAAAATCTTCCATACAGGTCATTACCGGAACATTCATCGCCATTTTTTTGACCATCACATCAAGTTCTCCGGTCATATAGTTTTTTTGATTGTCACCGCCTGACATATCCTTATAAGAATCTTTGATTGCGGTTTCTACAGACGCACCTGCAGCAATCATAGAATACATAAGCATCATCCATTCCCTGAACTCCATTTTTAACTGACGTAAACGTCTCTTTTTCAACCACTGCACAGCTATTTTCCAAAAGAAAACATATCCCGGCAAAAGGATAAACACTGCAATGACAGAATGATAAAATAATTCGGCAATCAAAAAATCAAAACCGATATAAACACCTGTGATGAGCAGCCACTGCATGACTGTCAAACGATATTTTCCATAATCCATACGCATCATCTAAAGGGAAATCGCCGCATCCACAAGCTTCTGCCGGTGTATCAGCGTATTTCCTGTCGGTGTAAGCCTTCCGCGAACTTTCGGCATCTTTCCATATGACCCTGTTTCCCGAAGACACCCCTGCTGATAAGATGATTCATCCTCAACAAATCTGTACAGTGAATTAAGAATAATCTCCTCGCCTTCCATACAATTGACCTCCGAAATTTCCACAATCCGTCTTGTTTTGTCCCTGAGCCGCCCTAACTGTATAAAAATGTCTATTGATGAGGCAATCTGCTTGCGTATAGCCTTTAGAGGAATATCCGATCCCATCATGACCATCGTCTCAAGCCTTGAAATCATATCCTCGATAGAATTCGAATGCCCTGTACTGATACTTCCATTGTGCCCCGTATTCATCGCCTGTAATAAGTCGATGGCCTCCGCACCGCGCACCTCGCCTATAATAATTCTATTAGGTCTCATCCTTAATGCCGACTTTACAAGGTCACGGATCGTTATTTCACCTGTACCGTCAGAATTTGCATTGCGCACCTCAAGCCGCACCAGATTATCAATGGATCCGATCTGCAGTTCCGCTGTATCCTCAACCGTAATCACACGCTCGTCCTTTGGAATATAATTGGCCAGTACATTAAGGATTGTCGTCTTTCCGGTACCTGTGCCCCCTGAAATAAATATATTATATCCGGCCATGACCATTTTTTTTAGAAAGTTCATCGCTTCCTCGCTGATTGAACCCCATTCGAGCAGATCGTCCATCGTAATCGGCTTCTTTGGAAACTTCCGGATAGTCAGAATAGGACCGTTTAAGGCGACTGGCTTTAATACAACATTGACCCTTGAGCCATCATCAAGGCTTGTATCTACAATAGGCGATGATGTATTGACCTGCCTGTTTGACCTTGATACGATCTGCTGTATGACATCTTCCAGTTTTTCATTACTCTCAAACTTTTTATGCCAACGGTGGAGGTTTCCGTCTTTTTCGTAAAAAATACTGCCCGCACCGTTGACCATAATTTCAGTAATTGCCGGATCATCAATCAGCTCCTGCAATACATCAAGCCTTCTGATGGCATTAAACAATTCCTGTTTTAAAGTAAGCTTTGTCGCCGTACTGATATACTGATTTTTGCCCTGTTCAAAAATCACTTCATCAATCAGACGGGCAATCTCTTCATCATCCCAGTCTTTATCTACACCAATACGATCCATAATCTCCTTTCTCAGTGACTCCTTTAATTCATAATATTTTTTATACATGCTTTGCGTCCACCTCCATTAAAACTTTGACGATTTTTTCCTGTATATTGTACTCCGGCATCAGCTCAAGCAGCTTTTCAAACCGGAGAATCCTTCTTAATTCATCTTCTGTATTAATGTAAGGAACATAGATTTTTTCGCAGCGTTCAAACAGCAACATATCCGGCGGCATTGTGTCAAAATCTAACCACACGCTGTCATAAACCCCCTGCTCTTCAATTTGTTCCAGCAGTTTCACCCAATCCTCAGACGTCATATCCCGAAGATCGAACGGACACTGCACAGGCAATATATAGTCATACGCTTTATCATGACGTATAATGTCATGGGCTCCGAAAATCATATGCAGCTTCTTTTGCCTGTATAAATAAATGACCTCTGAAAGACCCGCCCCCTCTTCTGCTTCTTTTGAAAATTCTTCCAAACTTAATTTAAGTATCTTTCCCGATTGACTCTCCTCACTGCACATCTGTGCTGTAAATAATGATTTTCCGATACGTTTGACCGGTGAATAAACACCGATCATTTTTAATTTTTTCTTACCTCTGCCTGCATCACCGATACAGACAATATCTTCTCTTTCCATCTGACACTGCAGTAATTTCTCATAGATGACCGAAGCCGGCTGAAACTTATTCACTGCAGCAAAACCGGCAAAACTCTTTTTTAGTTCACCTTCATTAAGAATAATTGTTCGATGGGCATCAAGCGCCTTAGTATCCTCTCCGAGCAGAGAAGATGAAATTAAAAAAATTCCTTCAGACAAATGTTCTGTTTCCAAAAATGCCGTTTTACTGAATGTTTTTACCAAAAACGGCGAATTCTTCTTTTTCATGATATATTTTGATAACTTTTCTAAATATACTTCGTC
>JALEHN010000066.1 GCA_022770525.1 Clostridiales bacterium | reverse complement strand
AAGCTAGTGATTCCCAACCGGGAGGTGCGGGAAGTTTTTATTTTACAGATACAGGAATGGTTCCGGGAACGTATGGCAGATGAGGAAAAGCCCATGCGTGAGTTCTGCCGGGCATTCTTAAAAGGAGAGCCGGAGGGGATAGAAAAACGGCTTAACATCATCCTGAACCGGATGATCAGCGTTTTGGATGCGAAGGCTCCGGCGGATAAAAAAGAGAATTTTTACCACGGTTTGCTGCTGGGCTTACTCCGGAGTGAAGAAAACTGGCTGATTTTGTCCAATGCAAAATCCGGGGATGGCTTCAGTGATATCCTGATTGAACCGGAAGACCCAGATGCGGGAATCGTTATTGAGGTAAAATATGCATCCAGCGTTGCAGGACTTGAGAAAGCCTGTGCGAAAGCACTGAGGCAGATCAGAGAAAAGCAATATGACGAAAGGCTTCGCAATGATGGCAGGACAGATGTGCTGATCTACGGTATCGCTTTCTGCAGGAAACGCTGTAAAGTGGTATGCGAGAGGTGCTAGGAATGTAACCCAAAGTGTCAGGCTCGAGAACACATTTTTCAAGAAAGTGTGAAATTTGCGAGAAAGTGCGAAATTCAGGGCAGCAGGAAACTGCTGCCCATTTTCTGCTCATTTAGGAGTGTCAGACACAATTAAATACAGTATTAAACAAGAGTGCTGTCTGTGACCTACGCGAGCATTTTTATTTACTCTGCGTCTTCTGATTCGTTTCTCCCACGATTGTTTTCCGTATAGATCAGTTTTTCCAGAACGCTCTTTAGTACTTCCATATCGAGAGGCTTTGAAAGATGGGCGTTCATACCTAACTCCATCGAATTCTGAACATCATCTGCAAAGGCATTGGCCGTCATGGCTATGATTGGGATAATGCCCGCGTCAGGACGATTGAGATTTCGAATGGCCCGAGCGGCCTCGTAACCGTTCATGACCGGCATCTGAATGTCTAACAGCACAGCATCGTAGTAGCCCGGTGGCGTTTGCCGGAAGCGTTCCAAAGCCTCCTGACCGTTTACCGTTCGGTCGCAGGACACGCCCTCAAAGGACAGAAGTTCCACCAGAATCTCAGCGTTGATGTCATTGTCTTCGGCAGCCAGCACCTTCAGACCTTCCAGCGTACTGGCGCCGGTGTCCGAAAGACTGGTTGTTTCCGAAATATTGGTTGCTTCCGAAACATAGCTTTCTTCCAACAGACCGGTTTCTTTCGACAGACCGGTCTCTTCCGACAGGCTGTTTTCTTCCGGTTGTGCTCCATATCGCAGTTCCAACTCCACCCGGAAGATGCTGCCTTCGCCCTGAGTGCTTTCCACAGAAATCGTTCCGCCCATCAGATCAACCAGGTTTTTGGTAATGGCCATGCCCAGACCGGTGCCGAGGATGCCGCTGGCGGTGCTGTTATTTTCCCGGGTAAAAGGCTCGAAGATATGTTTCAAAAATTCAGGGCTGATGCCGATGCCGTTATCCTGTACCTGGAAGCGCAGATGAGCATATCCTCTGGAAATCTCAGGCAGACCTGTGATGGTCAGTTCGATATGTTCGCCTTTCGGCGTGTATTTTACCGCATTGGACAGCAGATTCAAAAGAATCTGACTCAGCCGCAGCCTGTCACCAAGGAAGCATTGGCCATTCACACCGCAAATCTTGACATTAAAGGACTGCTGCTTTTCCAAAACCTGGGGCTGTATCACAGAATCCAGTTCTTTAATCAGTTGTTTCAGGTCAAACTCAGCGATATTCAGTGAGTTTTGGCCGCTTTCGATTTTGGACATATCCAGCACATCATTGATAAGATTCAGCAAATGTCTGCCGGACGCCGCAATCTTATCATTGTACTCCCGTACCTTATCCGGATGTGAAGCGTCCCGGTCCATAAGTGTCGAGAATCCTATGATTGCGTTCATAGGCGTACGCATGTCGTGGCTCATATTGGACAGGAACATGGTCTTGGCCTCATTGGCCGCTTTAGCCGACCGGTAAGCTTCTTCCAAAGCCATGTGGTTTTTCAATTCCGCTTCTTTCAGTTCCGTCACATCCTGAACCGCCATCAATATAGAGGCAGGAATGCCATTTTCCCGCTTCAGGCACAGTATTGAGATCTGCTTCCAGCGTATTTTGTCCGCCTGAATCCGATGCTCATACTGGAGATAAGGGATATCCTTCGTCAGATGTTTCTGGATAGCGCTGATTGTGAACTGATCCCGTATATGCGCATCTTCCTGAAAGATACGGGCATCCCAATAATTCCTGAGTTGAGAGTATACTCCCTTCCTGGGAAGCTCCTCCACGGCGTTAACATCATCAGTCCCGTTGTGTTCCCGGAGATCACTTTTTAGATATTCATAGGTATCGTTTTTCAGGTCAGCAAGGACAAAACTGCTGAACAGCTGTGAGGTACTGTCAACAATATCCCGCATTTCCTGTTTTTCCATGACCAGTTTTGATTTCTGTCGCCGGTTTTCGATGATCAGGACTAAAATATATCCCACAAACAAAAGAACCAGCCAAAGCTCCAGGTACATGGCAGTGGTGTTGGATTCGCTCAGCATGGCATTGGTGACCTTGATTGGGAAAACCAGCAAAAGCATCCAGTCTTTCCACGGCAGTTTCGTAACATACGCCGCATTGGAGCCCTGATTGCTTGTGTAGGTCAAACTTCTGGAATGACCATTCTCCAGTGCATCCTCCAATGTAGCCAGTGTTTTTTGATCCGTGCCATCTGCTTTGCGCAGGGCAGTAATTATGTTTTCCGGCGGGTTATTTTCGATGGAACTGGAGAATACTGTCCCATCAGGCAGACACAGATAGGTATCGGCCGGTTCCTCAAAGTATGTAGCGGCAATAATTTCACGCATCTGCTTCTCACCGTAGCGGCCTGTAAGAACACCTGCGACTTCTCCGTCAAACCACAGCGGGGCGTAAAAGATCATCAGATTTTCATGAGCGATACGGCCATTGAAGATAATATCCATTCCGGAATGACCGGCCATGCCATCCTGGAAATAATATCGGTCAGAGACTTGCGCCTGTTTTCCGTGGTTGTCGGTATAAATACCGTCGGTACCGACAATGCCGATATAATCAAAAGGGGTGTCGTCCACCAATTTTTGCAGTGTTTTAACATCTAGCCGGTCAGGATCCATCGTCTGTGTGTATAGATGGGCGATGGCACTGATGCTGTTCTAGACACCGACAAGCAGATCTTCGATGCGTTTGGCTGTCTGATTTGCTGCATCCTCCACATACCTGGCGTTTCTGGATACAGTCATTTGGCGGTTCAGATTTCTATAAGCCGCAAAACTTGCGATAATACAAATCAGCAAAATAATTGCAGGAATGATACGTTTCCAAATCGTTCGTTTTTCTCGCATAAAGTACATACACCTCCAAATTCCAAATCGGATTCCTTTTTATTGGCTATAATTTTCTGTTTTTTCTTTTTTGTTCACATGGGCCTTTTGCTGGCAAGGCTGGCAATCTGTCCGTTTCAATCATTTTTCGCCCATTATTATACGAAATTATCAGGTAATTAGCAATAGCGTGACAACCGAAAAAGGAACTTTTAAAATTGAATGCGGCGCATGTTTAATATATTGAATTTGAGTTGATAATTTCATCAGATATCATGGCTTACGGAGTTTTCATCAAAGGAAGGCTATAAAATTCTTCTCTGCCATCAGCCGGAATATTATGAACAGCTGATTAAAGGAACACCAAGGGACTGTTTTAATTTGATTCTTTCAGGTCACTGTCACGGCGGACAGTGGCGGATTGGGGAAAAAGGCGTGTTTGCACCGGGACAGGGTTTATTTCCAAAGTACTGCCATGGTGTTTATCCGACGAAAGGCGGTGTGATGATTGTCAGTGCCGGATGCGCAAATACTGCCGGTATTCCGCGATTTGGCAATCCGTGTGAGCTTGTGATTGCTGAAATCGGTGAAGATGGCATAAGATTAAAGTAAGTATGATATTGTGCCCATATTGTGCTGGTAATGTATAGTTTGCATTGATTCAGAATAGTTGAAAAGGCAGGTCCTATGTGCTAAAATATTATGTATGATTATATTTTGGGTCAGTGCGCCCATTTTTAGATAGATAGGTACTGGAGGCTGATGAAAATGTGTGAAAATGGAAGAACTCATAGTATTTTTAGGATAGATAAAATAATAGCGGGTGTTCTTTGCGTTATCTTTCTTCTGAACATCATCCGGCCGTTGGCTGCATTTGCAGCAGAGTTTCCTGCAAGAACTGTCAGGGTAGGCTATGTGTGGAGTACAAATTTTTCCGAAGGTGAAAGTGACGAAGAATATAAATCGGGTTACGCATATGAATATTTGCAGAAGATTGCATATTATACCGGATGGGAGTATGAATATGTATATGGAGACTGGTCGACTATTTTTGAAATGCTCGTTAATGGAGAAGTTGATGTCATGGCGGGCGTTTCCTATACAGAAGAGCGTTCTCATGTTATGAACTTCCCGGACTATCCTATGGGAGCTGAAAATTACTATATTTATGTCTGGCAGAATAGCGAGCTTGCCGGTTTGGACGCGTCCGGATTGAATGGATTGACAATTGGGTGCACGGAAGGTTCCATGCAGAATGTATTTCTTGAATCATGGAACGAAGAAGCAGGAAATCATTGTACTATTAAGAAATTCAATGGAAACAGTGATCTTTATAAAGCACTTGTTGCACACACGATCGATGCGGTGGTAGATACGGATAATGCGATTTTACCATCAGACGGCTTAGTACCTGTGACGAAGGTTGGATCATCTGATTATTATCTTGCAGTCTCAAAAGATGCAGAAGATGCAGAAGATGTGCTTGCAGAACTAAATGAGGCTCTTGAGGAAATTGACAGATTTTCACCTTATTATTTACAGGATTTACATAATAAGTATTTTTCTGAAACAGCTGTAATTATGACTTTGTCTGCACCTGAAAAGGAATGGCTTGCAGCGCATTCTGTGATCCGGGTGGGCTGCATGAATAATTATATGCCATATTGCGGTGTGGATGAAAATGGTCATATTACCGGGGTGCTGACGGATGTGTTTGATCATTTATTTGATAATCTGGCCATTGAAAAGCCCCCACTTATCGAGTACGTAAACTTTGATGATCAGAAGGATTTGATTGCGGCTGTGAACGACGGGTCTGTCGACGTGGCTTTCCCGGTGTACGGAGATATCTGGTTTTCGGAAGTGCAGGGGATTTTTCAAACTGCAGATATTACAGATATATTAGTTAACCTGGTCTTTAAGGGAGATTACAATGATTTGACCATAAATAGAATTGGTGTCAATCGTAAGAATCTGATCCAGTATCAATATACTGTGAAGCAATATCCTGATGCAGAGATTGTATATTATGATTCTATTAATGAATGTCTTGATGCAGTCGTTAAAGGTGAGATTGACTGTACCGTTACTAATGGTCTCAGAACAGATGCGCTTACAGGCAAGAGCTTTTATGATTCATTGAATTCAATTGAACTTTCAGATCCTTTCCAGCTAAGTATGGGCGTAAAACGAGGCGAAACCGGATTGCTGACATTGTTAAATCACGGACTGAATACGTTAGATAAGAATTATGTTTTGACAAATGCCTATAAGTATCAGGTCAGATCTATGTTTATACTGCCAAAGATTTTATTTGGGAAAACATTATCTGGGTGATTTTAGTGATTGTCCTGATTACCGCGATAATTGTTTATCTTATAGTACGTGATGCAAGGCGGACGAAGGGATATCTTGCTCAGGAAAAAGCGCTGACAAAGAATCTGGAAAATACGCTTATGGAAGCACAGCGTGCCAATCAGGCAAAGACAATATTTCTTAATAACATGTCACATGACATTCGTACACCTATGAATGCGATTATTGGTTTTACAAATATTGCCATGAAACAGAATTCTAATATAAATGTAGGTAAATGCCTGGAAAAGATTGCATCCAGTTCTGAGCATTTGCTGGCACTGATTAACGATGTTTTAGATATCAGCCGAATCGAGAGCGGAAAAGTAGTTTATACTCCGGTTCCTACAAATCTTTGTGCGGTAACAGAAGCAGTTTTAACCATCACTCAGGGCTTTCTGACCGGCAGGCACCTGACTTTTCGAGTGGAGCGTCCTCAGCAGGCACAGCATTGCGGCGTCCTGGCTGACCCTTCCCATATACGGGAGATACTTGTGAATATTTTAAGCAATGCAGTGAAGTTCACTGAAGACGGCGGTACTATTGTCTTTTCCATGGATCGGCGTCCCGGTACAGATGAGAATCATATCATTGTATGTTTTACCGTTACAGACACCGGATGCGGCATGAGCGAGGAGTTTCTGACCCATATCTTTGATGAGTTCTCACAGGAGGAATCAGGCGCCAGAACGCAGTATAAAGGCACCGGACTTGGTATGGCCATTACCAAACGGTATGTGGATCTGATGGGTGGAACAATCGGTGTGAAAAGCAGTAAAGGTGAAGGCACAACGGTCACTGTAGAATTGCCTTTAGAGCTGACCGATGGAGATGACGTTCAGAAGCAGGATCTATGTGCTGTGCAGACGGATCTGAACGGTGTGAGAATATTGATGGCAGAGGATAATGATCTCAATGCGGAAATCGCAACCATTCAACTGGAGGAATACGGTATGCAGATTACCCGGGTCGCTGACGGAAAGGAAGCTGTGGAGATTTTTGCCGGTCAGCCTGCGGATACATTTGATGTTATCCTCATGGACATTATGATGCCAAAGATGAACGGCTATGAGGCAACGAAGGTTATTCGTACGATGGATGATCGTCCTGACGGCAGAATCATCCCTGTCATTGCCATGACAGCAAATGCTTTTGCTGAAGATGTTCAGGCTTCCATTGACGCAGGTATGGATGCGCATCTTTCAAAACCGATGGATATGGATGAGGTGGTTAAGACAGTCGCAAGAGTGCTAAGGCGGGGAAAGAGTCACAAGGGACTGGGATGATGAAGAAGAATATTCATACAAAAACAACTTTAAAATGGATCAATGATGTGACAGGATCTTCCAGGCTGCTTGTTTTACTGCTTGTGATTTTGCAGGCATTATTAAGCTTAACAAGTATTTTTTATGCGCTGATACTGAGGCGGATCATCAATGCCGCAGTTGACGGAGAAAGGCAAATGTTTTTTTCGGCAATAGCCATTCTTATCGGTGTGCTTTGTTTTCAGATATTTATTCAGGCGGTCAGTCGCTTTTTTAACGAATATACAAGCACGACTGTGGAAAACCGGTTGAAAGAGCGGTTGTTTTCCTCGCTGTTATCGGGCAATTATGCTTCTGTGACGGCAACGCATTCAGGAGAATGGATGAACCGGCTGACATCAGATACTGTAGTGACTGCAGGGGGAATCACCCAGATTATGCCCGGTATTATCGGCATGTCGGTTCGGATGGTCGGTGCGGTTGCTGCAATGGTCTGGCTGGAACCGGGGTTTTTATATGTGATTATTCCGGGTGGCGCCGCGATGTTTTTTCTGACTTATGCTTTTAGAACAGTACTGAAAAGACTTCATAAAAAGATTCAGGAAACAGACGGCGCGCTGCGTGTCTTTTTACAGGAACGGCTGGAAAGTCTGCTTATTGTCCGTACTTTTGCAAAAGAGAAAAGTACGAAAACCCAGGCCGCTGAGTTAATGAAAAAACATAAAGCCGCCCGATTAAAAAGAAACAGATTTTCCAATTTATGCAATATAGGATTTGGGGCGGCCATGAACGGCGCTTATCTGATTGGAATTGCTTACTGTGGCTACGGAATTTTAAACGGTACGATGAGCTATGGCAATCTGATGGCAATCCTGCAGTTAATTGGTCAGGTTCAAAGTCCTTTTGCAAATATTACAGCATACCTTCCAAGGTATTATGCCATGCTTGCCAGTGCAGACCGTCTGATGGAAGCAGAAATGTATGAGAAGGATGGTCAAGCGCCGGTTGACAAGATAAAAGCGCTTGATTTTTACAGGGAAGATTTTAAATCCCTGAATCTGGAACATGCGTATTTTACTTATCAGCCTCCGGTACAAAAGTCAGACGAACAGCCGCCGATGCCGGTTGTTTTAAAAGATGTGAACCTTACGATTAAAAAAGGCGAATATATTGCTTTTACCGGTCCGTCCGGATGCGGAAAGAGTACGATATTAAAGCTTTTGATGTGCCTGTATCCACTGGATTCCGGAGAATGCTTCATTCAGACTGTGAATGGCAGACAGCCTCTGACGGCGCCGTGGCGAAGTTTGTTTGCCTATGTGCCCCAGGGCAATCAGCTGATGTCAGGTACAATTCGAGAAATTATTGCATTCGGAGATACGGAAGCGATGAAAAATGATGATGCGATGATCGACGCGTTAACAATCGTCTGTGCAAAAGATTTTGTAATGGCACTGGAAAACGGTCTGGATACGGTGCTCGGAGAACGGGGGATGGGACTGTCGGAAGGACAGATGCAGCGCATTGCTATTGCCCGGGCTGTCTTTTCAGGTAATCCTATTCTTATACTTGATGAGGCAACAAGTGCCCTGGATGAAAAAACAGCGGCTGCGATGCTTGCAAATCTAAGGAGCATGACCGATAAAACTGTTATATTAGTGACACACCGGATTGATCAGACAGCGATATTTGATAAGGAATTGTCGTTTTCAAAAGATGGGATTTTTGAAAAATATAAGCAAGAATGATCATAATAGATTGGCTATTTCTAATCGAATTTTTGAAACAATTTTGTATAATTATTTCTTATCGGAAGAAGTCATAGGGAATCTACTAAAAAGGTGATTATGGATGGAGATTATGAATGCGCAGACGAAAAGCCTCATATAATAGTTATGAAGTGATAGTATGGATTTTTGCGTATGCTGCGGCGCTTATGTGCCGGAAGGAACAATGGTTTGTATTCAATGTATGAAAAAGTATTTGGGAAGAAGCGATAATTTAAAAAAATACCGGATCAGATGAATGGGGCTGTCAAACAGCCCCATGACTTTTGATGGTATCTGCTATATTTTGTTAAATATAAAACTTATTGAAAACAATGCTGTCATATGTTAAAATTGTCTCATTTAGGGGAGAACGGAAGGAAAAAGCTTATGTTACAAATGATTGAGGAAATGAACAATGCAGTGAATAATTTTGTATGGGGAGTACCGGCGATGATCTGTATTATAGGTGTGGGGCTGTATTTAAGCCTTCGGACGCATTTTATACAGATTCGGAAGTTTCCGTATGCCATTAAGACGACGATTGGAAGAATATTCAGAAAAAAAGAGGCTTCTGATGGAGCGATGACGCCGTTTCAGGCAGTATGTACGGCATTGGCGGCAACTGTAGGTACGGGAAATATTGCCGGTGTGGCAGGTGCCATTGCCATTGGCGGACCCGGCGCCGTATTCTGGATGTGGATTTCAGCGCTGCTTGGTATGTGCACAAAGTTTTCGGAAGTGACACTGGCGGTGCATTTCAGAGAGAAAAATAAAGATGGTGATCTGGTTGGCGGACCGATGTATTATATCAAAAACGGTCTCAATAAGCGATGGTACTGGCTGGCTGTGATTTTTTCGGTTTTTGGCGTACTGACTGTTTTTGGAACGGGAAATGCCACGCAGGTAAATACCATTACAACGGCGATTAATTCCGCGTTGATGAATTATCATCTGCTGCCGGAATCATCAGTGAATATCAGCAACCTGATCATCGGTATTATTATTACAGTTCTTGTGGGTCTTGTGCTTTTAGGCGGTGTAAAGCGTATCGGTAAGGTTGCGGAAAAGCTTGTACCGTTTATGGCATTGCTTTATATCATACTTGCCATTGGGGTCGTTCTGATCAATATTAAAAATGTACCTCATGTTTTTTATGAGATTATTTATGGCGCTTTTAATCCCGGAGCAGTGACCGGCGGTGTGATCGGCAGTTTCTTTATGAGTATGAAAAAAGGTGTCTCCAGAGGCATCTTTTCAAACGAGGCCGGTCTTGGTACAGGTTCTATCGCACATGCGTGCGCGGATACAAGAAAGCCTGTAAAGCAGGGACTTTTTGGTATTTTTGAAGTATTTACAGATACAATACTGATTTGCACGCTGACAGCGCTTGTCATACTGTGCAGCGGTATCGGTGTGAACTATGGCAATGCGGCCGGCGCTGAACTTACGATTCAGGGATTTACATCAGTTTATGGTAACTGGGTTTCAATATTTACAGCTGTGGCGATGTGCTGCTTCGCATTTTCCACAATTATCGGCTGGGGACTTTATGGTGCGAGATGTATTGAATTTTTATTCTCATCAAAAGTCATTAAACCATTTATGGTTGCTTATTCACTTGTGGCTATTTTAGGTGCAACGATAGACCTCGGGCTTCTTTGGAGTATTGCGGAAACATTTAACGGACTGATGGCGATTCCGAACCTGATTGCATTGTTCCTGTTGTCCGGAACTGTTGTTAAACTTGTAAAAGCATACTTTGAAAACGAAGGTAAAGAAAAATAGGGCGATTGCATAGATTGCCCGGAAAGAAGGAAAAGATATGAGGAAGAAAGTTTTGACAGCGTGGCTGCTTGTGCTCTGTATGTGTGTCGGTGCACTGGCAGGCTGCGGTACAAAGAAGGAGAATGAGACAGAAAGTCAGGTACAGAGTGAGACATTGGCTGAATCCGCTGAAAATACGGATCAATCGGCAGATACAGAAGCTCCGGCGGATTCGGACAGTGCCGAAGGTGAGTCGGAAGAGGTATCTGAAAGTTTGGCAGTGCCGTCAGAGGTTATCAATATCGGCGCTATGAAGGGGCCGACAGCTATGGGGATGGCACAGCTTCTTGACGATGCGAATTATAATGTTTCAATTGTCGCATCACCGGATGAGATTGTTCCGATGATCGTACAGGGAAAAGTGGATATCGCGGCAGTGCCTGCAAATCTTGCGTCAACGCTGTATCAGAAGACAGAGCAGCAGGTGACAGTGCTTGCCATTAATACGCTGGGTGTTTTGTACATCGTTGAAAATGGTGAAACGATTACGTCTGTCGAGGATCTTAAAGGTAAAACCATTTATGCCAGCGGTAAGGGCGCAACGCCGGAATATGCTCTAAATTCTGTATTAAAAGCCCATGGCATTGATCCTGAGGCTGATGTCACGATTGAATATAAGTCAGAACATGCAGAGGTCGTATCTGCGCTTTTGGCAGATCGGACAGCTGTAGGTTTGCTGCCGCAGCCATTTGTGACAACAGCTCTGATGAAAAATGAAAATCTCCGTGTGGCACTGGATCTTAATGAATTATGGGAGAGCGGTTCAAGTGACGGCAGCAGACTTGTTACAGGTGTTGTCATTGCAAAAAATGAATATCTGAGCGAACATAAAGCTGATGTTGAGGCTTTTCTTCAGGCTTATGAGCAATCCGTGGATTTTGTCAATGAAGATATCGAAGCAGCGGCTAAAATCATCGGCGCCCATGATATTGTGGCTGAGGAAGTGGCAAAAAAAGCAATACCTCAGTGCAGTATTGTGTTTATTGACGGTGATGAGATGAAGACGATGCTTTCCGGGTATTTGAATACGTTGTTTGAACAAAATCCGCAGATTATTGGAGGACAGATACCGGATGATGCATTCTATTACCAGAGATAATACGATAAAGGGCAGTCGAATTAAATATTATGGAATCAGGATACTGGCAGTCTTATTTTGGATAGCTGTGTGGCAGATTGCCAGTATCTGTCTTGGACAGGAGATACTTTTGGCATCTCCTGTTTCTGTTATACGAAAACTTGCAGAACTGATATTTACAGCGGATTTTTGGCAGTCCGTCGGTTTTAGCTTCGGACGTATTATCTTTGGCTTTTTAACAGCGATAATCCTGGGAATTTTGTCGGCAGTCTGCGCCTGCAGATTTAGCTTCGTGGAAGTAATTTTAAATCCGCTGATTAATGTGATGAAATCGACACCGGTAGCTTCTTTTATTATTTTATGTCTTGTATGGATACCTTCCAGAAATTTGTCTGTTTTTATATCATTTGTGATGGTGCTGCCGGTCATTTATACGAATATTCTTGAGGGTATCCGACATACGGATGATCAGCTCCTTGAAATGGCATCGGTGTTTAGGGTATCTCCGGTTAAAAAAATCCTTTATATTTACCTGTCACAGATACTTCCGTATTTACTGACAGCCTGCAGGCTGTCACTGGGCATGTGCTGGAAAGCCGGCGTTGCGGCGGAAGTCATCGGAGTGCCAAAAGGCTCTATCGGGGAAAAGCTGTACAATGCAAAAATATATTTAAATACACCGGATCTTTTTGCATGGACGATTGTCATTATTTTAATCAGCTTTGTTTTTGAAAAATGTTTTCTTGCTGTTCTTAAAAAAGCCGTGAGGTTGATAGAAAGCCATTAAAATGATGTATGATGGTGGTAAAAAGCTATTAAAAGGTGATGCGGACAATAGATAAAAGCCACTAAAAAAGGTGATGCGGACAACAGATAGAAAGCCATTAAAAGTGGCGATGAATGTCATTAAAGGAGGGATAATGCGGTGGATATTAGGGTGGAAGCCATTGATAAGTCATTTGACGGCCGAAAGGTCCTTGATCACTTTTCCTGTCGTTTTATAGAAGGTCAGACGACCTGTATTATGGGTGAATCCGGATGCGGCAAGACAACGCTTTTGCGTATTTTGCTCGGACTTGAAACGGCAGATGCCGGTACAGTCAGTGAGATTCCAAAAGACAGAATCAGTGCTGTTTTTCAGGAAAACAGGCTTTGTGAGAATTTAAGCGCTGCGGCTAATATAAGGCTTGTATGCCGGGAGCATTTATCCGAGGATATGATTAATGCAGCTTTTGGGGCTGTTTGTTTAAATGATGTTTCACAAAAACCTGTCCGGCTTTTAAGCGGCGGTATGAAGCGGAGAGTGTCAATTCTTCGGGCACTGATTGCAAAAGCGGATTATATTTTTATGGATGAACCGCTTAAAGGGCTTGACACCCATACAAAGCTGCAGACGGCAGCGTATATCAGAGAAAAAACGAAGGGGAAAACACTAATTGTTGTGACCCATGATACCGCGGATATTGAACTTCTGAAGGCGGCACATGTGGTTCGAATGACGGAAGGGGTATTTCATGATACAAAAGACAATAGAGCATTTTAGTTTATCGCAGATTTGTGATTCAGGTCAGTGTTTCCGCATGAAGGCCGTTGACGGACACAGTTTCAGTGTTATTGCCGGGGACAGATATCTTCTTGTATCACAGGAGGGCAGCCTTTGTACGTTTCACTGTGATGACAGGGAATTTGAGACATTCTGGAAAGACTATTTTGATCTGGATTCGGATTATGCGGCATATATAGATCAGATTAATCCTAAGGATAAATACCTTATGGAAGCCGCGGATTTTGGCAGCGGAATCCGCATTCTCAGACAGGATCTGTGGGAGATGATTGTCTCATTCCTTATTTCTCAGCAGAACAATATCACAAGAATCAGAAAATGTATTGATAATATTTGCAGAACCTACGGTAAAACCTGTGTGAATGAAGCAGGTGAAACATATAATGCTTTCCCCGAACCGAAAGTACTTGCTGACCTTGATGAAGATGCACTTAAAGCATGTAATTTAGGGTATCGTAGTAAGTATGTTGTAAGGACAGCGAGAAGCATTGTGTCCGGTGAGGTTGATTTAAATAGAATTTGCGGAATGACGTATCCTGAGGCAAAGGAAGAATTGCTGAAACTGTTCGGTGTCGGCGTGAAGGTAGCGGACTGTATCTGCCTGTTCGCCCTGCATCATTTGTCCGCTTTTCCGATGGATACGCATATGATTCAGGCTATGGAAAAACATTACCCAAAGGGATTCCCGAAACGCCGTTATCGCGGCTTTGAAGGCGTAATGCAGCAATACATATTTTATTATGAGTTAAAAGGAAAATGATATAATTTCATGTTTTACTGCGTGAAAGTTCTGTTTTGCTTGACATCATTATAGGGATATTTTAAACTATGAGTAGAGAAATAACGGAGTAATGATGCAGTATGATCGAAGTATCAAATATTCAGAAGAGATACGGTAAAAAGCCGGTTTTAAATGATATCAGCTTTAAGTTAAATTGCGGGGAGTCGGCAGCCATTGTCGGCAGAAACGGCTGCGGAAAAACGACTTTGATGCAGATTCTTGCGGGAATTGAGAAGCCTGATGAAGGAAAGATCAAATATTTCGGGAAAGATGTTCTTAAAGAAAAAGTTTATTTTAACCGGTTTTGCGGTTATGTTCCTCAGGAGACACCTTTGATGGAGGAACTGTCCGTCAAAGATAATTTAAAGCTCTGGGGCGCAAAACATTCACCGGTCTATGAGCGGGTGCTTGATGAATTTCATTTAAGGGAAATGATGAAAATGCCTGTGTCCAGGCTTTCGGGTGGAATGAAGCGGCGGCTTGGTATTGCCTGTGCGCTGGCACAGCAGCCGCCTGTACTTTTACTTGATGAACCGACAACAGCGCTGGATCTTTATTATAAAGACAGTATCGGTCAGTGGCTTTTAAAGTTTAAGCGCATGAATGGCATGATTGTTATGGCTACCCATGATGAGAAGGAAATTTTAAGCTGCGACAGGTGCTTTGTTATGAAGAATGGTACTTTGAAGGTATTGGAAAAGGCGGCATTCAATATAGAAGTGATAAGAAATATGCTGATTGAAGAATAAGTCATGAGGCAAGGGAGGTTTTTATATGAGAAAAAGAGAAAATCAGGGATACGGCAATGAATACGGCCAGGGGAATATGGACGGTTTTTCACAACCGGGAGATTTTGGACAGAATCAAAACGGGATGTCAAATGACGGATGGAATATCGGAGAAACTGTTGTATTAAATCAGGGTATGATCAATGAAGATTCAAATGTCGGAGAAACTGCCGCATTAAACCAGGGGATGATCAATGAAGATTCAAATGTCGGAGAAACTGTCGCATTAAACCAGGGTATGAGGAATGAAGATTTTAATGTTGGTGAAACCATGGTTTTAAACGAAAATATGAATCAGACATATTATAACCGGAACTTGGACAATGGCGCATATTTCGACCCGATGACCGGTCAGCCGATACAGAATAATCAGACCTGCTTTGATCCGATGACCGGTCAGCCGATACAGAATAATCAGACTTACTTTGATCCGATGACCGGAGCACCGATGCAGAGCAACCAGACTTACTTTGACCCGATGACCGGAGCACCGATGCAGAACAACCAGACCTATTTTGATCCGATGACCGGTGAACCGGTGCAGAATAATCAGACTTATTTTGACCCGATGACCGGTGAACCGATGCAGCAGGGCGGACAGAATTATAATAACGGTGGTCAGAATTATAATAACGGCAATCAGAATTATAATAACGGCAGCCAGTTTGACCCGATGACAGGAAAGCCTATAAAGCAAAAGAAAAAAGGCGGTAAGGGCGTAAAAATTGCTGTTATTGCAGCAGCTGTTGTGGTTGTTGGTGCCGGCGCGGTGTTTGGTGCTGTCAAGGGCGGCATTTTTATGAGTAAATCAAAGAAAGTTCTTATGGCAGCCGCAAATACACTGCTTGATACAAGCCATACGGTGGAAGCTTTAAAAGGTATTCAGATTCTGTCTTCTGATGAGTTTACAGTTGAAGCTTCTGTAGACAGTTCCCAGTTTGGGGCAGAAGCAAGTTTCAGATCCGGCAAATCAAAGAAGCAGCTGTCCGGAAATGTCGAAGTACCGGGTTATCCGGGCATTGATTTTCTTGCTGAATTAACAAATGAACAGTTAATGATTAACGTACCGGTTGTCAGCGATGATGTTTTTACATACAACTACATGCAGGATAAAACAGGCTATATTGCTGATATGGTTTCAAAAGATCAGCTGGATATGCTTGACAATGCGTTATCTGCGCTGTATTCCGGTGACAAACAGGAAGAAATGATTAAAGATATGCAGAAAGCATTTTATGACGCATATAATGAGCTTGAATTTGAAAAAGCCGATGCTGAAGAATTTGAGGTGGACGGCAAAGACAGAAAATGTAAAGGCTACACAACACAAGTGACTTCAAAGGATATAGAAGATTTTCTTGGTGATGTGGAAGATATTTATAAAGCCTATGATTTGGATGTCTATTTTAATGAAGCTTATAATGCTGTGAGACAGATGCCGGATGTGGATGTTACATTTTATATTTATAAGAACAAATTATCCTGTATCCGTATGGAAGTTAATCGGGAAAACATGGATCTCCTTTTCCTCGGCGGTGATACAAGAATGCAGAATATGCAGCTTGTATTAGGCAGAGAAAAGCTTATTGAAATCAATGGAAAAACAAAAGGTTCTGAAGAACAAACTGTTGTTTATGTTGAAGATGAGCGGATGGTAGTACTCAGCTACGATTATAAATCCGGTGATTTTGATTTCCAGATTCCTGATGAAGAATTAAGAGTCAGAGGAAATCTGATCAGTGATAAAAAAGCGCTGACGCTGAAGATTGACTCTATTGAAGACTATTATGATAATTATGATTTCAGCGGAACGCTTTCTATTAAAAAAGGTGCATCGATGGATAAACTTCAGGGCGAAACATTTGATATCGGTGAGGCATCTGAAATGGAATTGCAGGATGTGCTGATGGGTCTGCAGGATTTCTTATATTAATCAAATAAAATAATAAAATGAAAGTTTTTCTTATATATTTTAGTTTAGTGTATAAAAAAAGTCTGAAAGTACTTTTAAAATCTGCTTTAAGCGTGGTCCTTGCACTGGTTTTGCTTGGCTTTGGTATCTTTGGCCTTAGCTATATGGTTTTTAAGATGCAGGCTATAAATACAGTCAATGTCGGTGTTGTTATATCACAGGAACAGACGCAGGCAAAGCTGGTTGCCAGATTTATTCAGGCAATGGACAGCGTAAAAAGTATTTGCAGTTTTAGTTATTTGACGGAAGAAAAAGCGATGGAAGAACTTCATACAGGCGAAATTCAGGCAGTGATTTCACTGCCTGATAGCTTTTCTGAGGATATATATACCGGTCAGGAGGCGTTTGTGGATGTCTGGTTTTCTGAGGAAGGCGCTCTGAATGTGAAGATTTTTAAAGAATTGGTGAACGATGGCATATCCATGCTTCAGACTGCACAATCCGGTGTATTTGCCTGTGTCGATCTGCAGGGGATTTATAAGGCAGCCATGGACCAGTATGAAATTGCCAATTATATTTCATATGTTTATATCGAAGCCGCTCTGGACAGGGATCATGTATTTGAACAGTTGATCATGTCACCTTTTGGTGATATGGATTTGTATCAGTACTATATCTCAGCCGCATTTTCGGTCATACTTCTGATGAGCGGGCTTTCTTTCGGGTATCTATATAAAAAAGAAAGCAGAGCTGTTGAACAAAAACTTGAGATTTGCGGGCTTGGTCCTGTGAAACTGTCTATGATTAAGGTTTTTGTGATGACAGGGATTTTATGGATGACTGGTACTGCGATTTACAGTATCGCCTGCATCGTCTGCCATGCTTTAGAAAGCACGGTGATTTTATTCGACTGGACTTCGCTTTTTTGGATGATTTTAATATGCATGGCAGTTTCTGTATATTTTAATATCGTTTATACAGTTTTTGGTGACGGCCTGACGGCACCGGTATTTTTGCTGACGGTCAATATGCTGATGATTGTATGTTCCGGTGCGGTCATACCTGTATCATATCTTCCTTTGGCTGTTGAAAAAATCAGCAGCTTTATGCCGTTTAATCATCTGAACCGGTATTGTTCACAAATGCTTTTTCATTCGGCGCGCCTGTCAGAAGCTTTTGAGATGGTGCTGTGGAGTGTTATGCTGTTTTTGGCGGCGGCAGCAGTGCAGCATGGTAAAAAATGGCGGTCGGCTGCCGCAGGCAGGCTGAAGGAAAATAACAGAAGTAACAGAGGGCGGCGGTTCGCAGGCGGCAAAAGTAACAGAGGGCGACGGTTCGGTGACAGCGGAAGTATCGGAAAAAGTCGGTCTGGAAGTGACAGAAATCATGATTGGCATGCCGGGCAATATGCGACCTGGTATTTACTGCAGCAAAAGGCATGGCTTGGACGGTTTTCTTCATGGCTGGCTTTGGCAGGGCTGGTCGTTCTTATATTGATCGTGGCGTCGATTCACTGGCCAAAGGCGGAGAATACTGCTGTCGGTATTTATGCTTCTAAGGATGCGGCAGCTGTACAAACTGTGAAAAATCTGGAGAGCGGGGACAGTATTTATGAATTTGTTACTTATACAGATGTTGACAGACTCCGGGCAGATGTCGTGGGCGGTGAACTGGAATGCGGATTTATATTTGATGATCATCTTGAACAAAGAATAGATTCGGGTAGAATCAGAAATGCTGTGACTTATATCAGTACGCCGTTTTCTTATAAAGGCGCGGTTGCAAAAGAGACGGTATATGCTGCATTTTTAAAGGTTTACAGTGAAACAATACTGGCAGATGGCCTGGATGCAATTTATGGCAGTCATGATGAAATGATGTATGAACAGCTGCTTGAGTTTAATCATCAATACTTAAAAGCGGGAGGAAAAATATGGCTGAATGACCGGTCCAATGAGGCAGAAGACAGCAGAAATGATATAAATACTGCAGGTAAGGACGATATGGTGCGGCCGGTTCAGGGAATTGCCGGACTGCTTATTTTCATCATGTTGTGGCTGGAGTGCGGACGAAAGTTTGCAGTCAACGGTCGTCTTGTGTATAAAGCACTTGATATGCGAAGACGGAATATTTTTGAGTATTGCGGATATCTGGCAGCGGCATTGATCCCGGCAGTGAGTGCAGTTGCTCTGATTTATGCCTCCGGTTTGGGCAGAGGTTTATTCACAGAAGCGGCAGCCATGGCCATTTTTACGGCAGCGGGCAGTCTGTGGGTGATGCTTGCCGGAAAATTGTGCAGAAATCAAAATACGCTGATGTATTGGGTGCTTACGATGGTCATTATACAGCTTTTTGTATGCCCGGTGTTTATGGATCTGTCTGTTTATGTACCGGCACTTGGAGTTATCCGGTGGATTTTTCCTCTTTACTGGTATTTGGCATTTTAAGGGCTTTATTTGTCGGATTTACTGCACTGACGAAATGAAAATCATTTTGGAGGCCGGATTTGAACAACATTAATGAACGAAAAGGTGTGTGGATTATGCGAAAATTAGTTTGTATCGGCGATAGTCTGACTTACGGCTTTGGTGCCTGCAAAGACGATGCCTGGCCAGGAATTGTTGGTCAAAGGCTTGGCATATGCAGCATCAATAAAGGGCAGAATGGTGATTTTACTTCCGGCATGGCAGCAAGATTTGATGAAGATGTGATTGCTTTCAAGCCGGATACGGTGATGATCATGGGCGGTTCTAATGATATTCTCAATGGTTGGCCGCTTTATAGGACAATGGGTTTTATTGAGGAGATGACAGAAGCTTCAAAGGCAGCCAAAATGCAGGTGTGGATCGGTATACCGATGAATCCGGATTTTGAAATGCTCGTTTTAGAAGGGATGCCGGAGCAAATGGTGCGGCGGTTAAAGGAAAAATTCACGGAATACAGGGAATTACTGCTGGAATTTTGCAAAGAAGCATCTGTCGGATGTGTGGATTTTCAAAAGGAATACCCGCGCAGGATGTCCATGGAAAATGTAAGTCAGTGGTTCATTGACGGTGTTCATCCGACGGCAAAAGGCTATCATATTATGGCGGAAATTTTCGCTGATACAGTGTGTATGAATATTACGATTTTGGAGGAATTTAAATGATGAAAACTGTGATTCATAAGCTGCCAAAGCTGCTTCACGGCGGTGATTATAATCCGGACCAGTGGCTCGACCATCCGGAAGTGCTGGCAGAAGATATTGAGTTGATGAAGAAAGCCGGTGTGAATACGGTTTCAGTTGGGATTTTTGCATGGGCATCGCTGGAGCCTTGTGAAGGCGTTTATGATATGGACTGGCTTGGTGAAGTCATCGACCGTTTATATGAAAATGGTATTTATACAGTACTTGCCACACCGACCGGAGCCATGCCGAACTGGCTTACTGAAAAGTATGAAGAGGTAAGGCAGATGGGCAGCAGCGGGGTGCGAAATCTTTCGGGAAAACGTCATAATTTCTGCTACACATCACCGGTGATGCGTGAAAAGACGAAGAAAATTGATATGGAATTATCGAGACGTTTCGGTAAACATCCGGGTGTGATACTCTGGCATATTTCCAATGAAATGGGCGGAAATTTTACAGATGGTACCTGTTATTGTCCGCTTTGCCAGGAAAAGTTCCGCCAGTGGCTTAAAAATAAATATAAGACACTTGATGCTTTAAATACCGCATGGTGGACAAAGTTCTGGAGTCATACTTACACAGATTGGAGCCAGATTCATGCGCCGGCGCCACACGGTGAAAATCTGCTTCATGGCCTTAATCTGGACTGGAAACGTTTTTCGACGGAGCAGCTTGTGGATTTTTACAATGAGGAAGTACGCGCAGTCAGAACAAACAGTGATCTTCCGGCAACAACCAATATGATGGGCTTTTTCAAAGACCTGGATTATTGTAAATTTGCCGATTCTATTGATATTGCGGCGTGGGATGCCTATCCGGAATGGCACAGTCAAAAAGATGAAGTTGATATTGCTGTCTGGACAGCAGCACTGCATCATCAGTTCAGATCCCTTAAAAAGGCTCCGTTTTTGATGATGGAAAGTACACCGTCCATTACAAACTGGAAGGTCAATAACATACAGAAGCGTCCGGGGATGCATGAACTGACATCCCTGCAGGCCATTGGACTTGGTTCCCAGAGCGTTCAGTATTTTCAGTGGCGCAAGAGCAGAGGGTCATTTGAAAAATTCCATGGCGCTGTGATCGGTCATACGGATCACGGCAATACACGTATTTTCAGGGAGGTCAGCCGGCTTGGCAAACGGCTTCATGATATTTCGGATGAAATATATGACACTTGCAATCAGCCAAAAACAGCATTTGTATTTGACTGGGAAAATTGGTGGGCTCTGGAAGATGCCGCAGGACCGAAAAAAGAGATGGCTTATGTGGGAACATTTTTATCTCACTATAAACCATTTTGGGAAATGGGCATTGATGTGGATGTCGTGCCGATGGAAGATGACTTTAAAGATTATCAGCTTGTCATTGCTCCGATGAATTATATGTATAAGCCGGAGTATGCAGAGAAAATCCGCCGGTTTGTCAGAGAAGGCGGTACTTATGTTGCCACATATTTCAGCGGCCTTGTGGATGATACAGATCTGTGTTTTATTGACAGACAGCCTCTTGATGATGTGCTTGGTGTAAGCTGTGAAGAAATTGATTCACCAAATGAGTTTTACAAAAATCATATTCTTTACAATGGCAAAAAGTATGACACAGGAGATTTGTGTGAGGTGCTTAAAGTGGCAGATGCCGAAACACTGGCTGTTTACGAAAAGGATTATTACGGTGGATATCCGGCAGTGACTGTTCATACATATGGTAAAGGTAAGGCCTATTATATGGCATGCCGTACAGAAGAAGCATTCCTCAAAGATTTTTACGGGGATATTGCGGCGCAGTGCGGTCTTGAAAATGGTCTTACAGACAGGCTGCCTTACGGTGTTACGGTGTCACGGAGAGAAAATGATGAAAAGGCGCTTTATTTTGTACAGAATTTTAATCCGGCTCCTGTCACTGTGTGGCTTAAAGGCTGTTTTGAAAATATAGAGACCGGTGAAAGTGTTTCGGGAATACTTCAAATGTCCGGATATAGCTGCGTGATTTTAAAGAAACAAATTGAAAGGTAAAAGTGTTATAAGTGATCCGGCAGTCACACATGATTTACAAATGATTTCATGTGTGACTGTCGTTTTTTATATCATGGGAAAGGCTGTCGTTTTTTATATCATGGAAAAGGCTGTCGCTTTTTATATTATGGGAAAGACGAAAGGCTTTCTCATAATATAAACTTTCCTTTCTTATAAATCTGCCGGGAATTTAAGCCCGATCTGTTTTCTTGCTTCATCAAGGACTGCCATTGAGTTAAGGGATACATCCTGCATTTTTTCAATATCAAGCTCACCCCGGATTGCTTTGATGATAGCTTCTGTTTCATAGATCATATTACTTTCAACCGGCTCACCGAGATAAGCTTCTGTTCGGCCGTCATTATATCTGATGTTTACATTTTGCGGACACGCAATGGCATCGATGGTCATGATGCCGTTTTCGCCCTGAATTTCACTTTTGGCGGCACCGGCTGTGATTTTTGAATAGATGAGTTCGGCGATCATTTCAGGATAGGCGGCAAGGATTGTGCCGCACCCGTCAATACCATTGTCAAGTTTAACAGCCTGTGCATGAATATATTCCGGTGTGCCGAACAGATCAATCAGCGGTTCGACACAGTAAATACCGATATCCATCAAGGCACCTGCGGACATTTCACGGGAGAATATGTTGCAAGGCAGTCCTTTTTTGAAGTTATCATATCTGGAAGAATACTGGCAGAATGAAAATGTTGCGCGGCGGACAGTGCCAAGCTTTTCAAGGTTATTTTTAATCCACTGCATGCCGGGGTCATATAATGAGCGCATGGCTTCCATCAATATCAAATGATTTTTCCGTGCGGTCTCAACCATGATTTTTGCTTCGGAGGCATTGGAAGCAAGGGCTTTTTCACAAAGAACATGTTTGCCGGCATTTAGAAGTATCATGGTCTGTTCAAAATGCAGTGCGTTTGGACTGGCAACGTAAACTGCGTCAATATACTCATCTTTTACAAGTGTTTCAATCGAGTCATAATAACGTTTTGCGCCATGGGAGGCGGCAAACTGTTTAGCCGTTTTTAAGGTTCTGGAATAGGCGGCCGCATATTCAAAATCAGGGCAGTTTTGTGCGGCTTTTAAAAACTTATCTGTGATACTGCTTGTACCGATGGTGGCAAATTTTACTCTTTTCATAAATAGGCTCCTTTAATATAAATTCCGGTAAATGTTCAGAGAAACCTCCCGAATGCTTCGCATTTCGTCGGTGCGGCTTATCCGCCAAATAAAATTTCAAAAACAGTCTTAAAAATGCGAGCATTTTGCGTCTGTTTTGTAAAATTTTGACTGGATCTGAACAGTTATAAAATCTGACAGTTAATTTGCTGTATGAATTCTATTATATACAAATTAAAAAAATCAGCAATGAAAATCATGGAATCATTCTTAAATTTGTTGATAAATCAGGAAATACTGAATATAATATGAGGTGGATATAATCCGGATGATGAGGATGACAGAATTTGATATAAGTAGCTTTATGTGGTAATTACGTCATCATATAATGGTTTATGAAGATAAATTCAATGGAGGAAAAAAGATGACAAAAGAAGAACTGGCGCTTGAGATTATTGAGCGTCTTAAGAAAGAATACCCTGATGCAGGCTGTACACTGGATTATGATCAGGCATGGAAGCTGCTTGTCAGTGTCCGGCTGGCGGCTCAGTGTACGGATGCCCGTGTCAATGTTGTTGTAGAGGATTTATATGCGAAGTTTCCTGATGTTGATGCACTGGCTGCGGCAGAGGTGGACGAAATCGAGGCGATTGTCCGCCCGTGCGGTCTCGGAAGGAGCAAAGCGCGGGATATCAGCGCATGTATGCGTATATTAAAAGAAAAATATGACAGTAAAGTTCCGGATAACTTTGACGAGCTGTTAAAGCTGCCGGGCGTGGGGCGTAAAAGCGCAAATCTGATTATGGGTGATGTGTTTGGCAAACCGGCGATTGTCACCGATACACACTGTATTCGGCTGACAAACCGGATGGGGCTTGTGGATGGCATCAAAGAACCGAAAAAAGTCGAAATGGCGCTGTGGAAAATCATTCCACCTGAAGAGGGCAGTGATTTCTGTCATCGTCTTGTTTTTCACGGCAGGGATATCTGTACAGCCAGGACAAAACCCCACTGTGACCGGTGCTGCTTAAATGACATATGTGCAAAGGCAGGTGTTTCGCAGTGAAGTATGTTGTCATCGGAGCCGGCGGAACCGGCGGAGGCATCGGGGCGTTGATGGCAAAAGCCGGAAAGGCTGTGACACTGATCGCAAGAGGTGCCCATCTTGAGGCAATCAAAGAGCGTGGTCTTGTCATTGAGAAACTATGGGAAAATCAGATGGAAACCGTGCAAGTCGATGCCTGTGCCATGGAAGAATATCAGGGACAGGCTGATGTGATTTTTGTCTGTGTCAAGTATTATTCACTTGACAGTACAGTACCGTTTATACGTCGGATTTCCGGTAAAAACACGGTTGTTATTCCGATTTTAAATATTTATGGTACCGGTGGAAAGTTACAGGAAGTGCTGCCGGATATTCTTGTGACTGACGGATGTATTTATATTTCAGCGGAAATTAAGGCGCCCGGGCATATTTTGATGCACAGTAATATTTGCCGGATTGTCTATGGCTTTCGGAATCATGAAGTGCCGGATATTTTAAAACAGATACATAAAGATTTAACGGACTGTAAAATCAAAGCTGTCATCTCGGAAAATATTCAAAGAGACGCTCTTCGAAAGTTTTCCTATGTGGCACCGATCGGCGCCTGCGGGTTATATTTAAATGCCACAGCGGGGGAATTCCAGAAGGAAGGACGGCCAAGGGAAATGTTTAAAGCTATGGTCACTGAACTGATGGCTCTTGCCGGCGCCATGGGTATCGAAATAGAAGAAGATTGGGTAAGTATTAATTTAAATATACTGGATACGCTTTTGCCGGAAACGACCACGTCTATGCAGCGTGACGTGATGGCCGGGAAGGTGTCAGAAATGGATGGTCTTGTGTTTGAAGTTATCCGTATGGCCGAAAAGTACCATGTGGACATGCCGGTTTATACAATGGTTGCTGAAAAATTCGGGTATGGTAAAACTGCACAATAAATGGGGGCTGTATATATGGAGAATATTCATAAAATTGAGTATTCTCCATTTTTTTCGTTTGCGGCAAAAAATTTCAGATGATAAAATGTAACTGTTCAGAGCCAAGAAAAATCTCATAAAACATATGAAAAGGCTTATAAGACGCAGGTCATACGTGATGTCATCAAAAGTAGAATGATTGATTCAGAAAGGAAATGATAGGGAATGTTTGAAAAAGGAAGCTATGTGATTTATGGCGGTACAGGTGTATGTGAAGTTGTTGATGTGACAACAATGGATATTGACGGTATTCCAAAAGATCGTTTGTATTACGTTTTAAAACCGAACGAACAAAAAAGCGGAAAGATATATACCCCTGTGGAAAATCAGAAAGCAGTACTGCGAAGAATCATCTCGCGGGAAGAAGCGGATGCGCTGATCGATGACATTCCAAATATTGAGGACGTCTGGGTGCCGAATGAGCGGCAGCGGGAAGAAAGATATAAAGAGTGCATCCACAGCTGTCAGTGCAGTGAACTTGTAAAAATCATAAAGACACTATACTTGCAGCGCAAACGGCGCAGAGCACAGGGTAAAAAGGCGACAGCCACAGATGAAAAATACATGAAAATCGCTGAAGAAAACCTGTATTCTGAATTGGCGGTCTCACTGGGTATACCAAAAAGTGAAATGCTTCAGTACATCAACGAAAGAATCCGGGTAAAAAGATGAAGTTCCGGTATTGATAAATTTAACACTGTAAAAATTCAAAGCGGTGATGTATAATTGTTCCATAAAGTATCATTTTGTGGAGGAGGAAAGCTAATGGCAGCATTTGAACGTGTTTTATCGGGTATCCCGGAAATGCAGGTCTGGGACAGCCATGTGCATTTGTTTCCGCCTGAGATCTATAAAAACTGGGAGAAATACGCCTGTATGGATCCGTGGTTTGGAAAACTTACAAAGACGCCCCAAAATGGGCGCGGCACAGCGGAAGCGTGGGCTGATGCCGGTGAAGCGCTTTCCTGTGCCGATGAAGCCGGTGTTTACGGGCTTGTGATGCAGGGATGGTACTGGAATGATGCGGGGCTGATGCGTATGCACAACGATTATATGGCAGAAGTGATTAAAAAGTATCCGGACCGCATCAGGGCTTTTGTTTCTGTAAACCCGAAGTTTAAAAATCAGGCGGTTTATGAAATCGAACGGTGTATAAAAATGGGGTTTTGCGGTATCGGCGAACTGGGACCGGGCGGCAATGGCTATGATTTCGAAGATCGTGATTTTCTTGATGTGATTGCATATGCCGGGGATTATCAATTACCTGTATGTATTCACTGCGGTGAGGCGGTGGGTCATCCCTATCCCGGAAAAGATATGACGCCTCTTGGACCGTTAGCTGAGGTTATTTTAAAAAATCAGGATGTTACATTTATACTTGCCCATCTTGGCGGCGGAATGCCGTTTTTTGAGATGGGACGGCGTTATAACGGGAAATTTGATCATGTGTATTATGACACGGCAGCCAATCCGCTGTTGTATCATATCCGTGCATTAAAAGCTGTTGTACAGTTAGCCGGCGCCGGCAGAATTTTATTTGGCAGTGATTTTCCGCTGCTTTTATATCCGGTGAAAAAACGGACGATGGATATGAAAATGTTTGTGGATGATATTTATGAAAATGCCGGTTTGAATATACAGGAGCTTCGGCAGGTCATGGGTCAGAACCTCCTTGACCTTCTTGCAAAATGACGAATCTTCATTGATAAAAAAATGTAAGTTTATTCATTTAATGCATAGCCTTTAAACGGATTCTGTGATAATGTATTATAGATTGTCATTTGAAGAAAAAAAGTTTAGGAGGCATTGTCATGGCGAAGAAAGCGGATACGGATCTGACCACAGGGACGCCCTGGAAGGTGATTCTTAAATTTTCTATCCCGATTTTATTAACCTATTTATTGCAGCAGTTTTACAGTATTGTAGATACGATGGTTGTCGGACAGTTTCTCGGGAAGGAAGCACTGGCGGGAGTCGGTGCGACAGGTTCGATCAACTTTATGATTATCGGGTTTTGTATGGGTATATGTATGGGGTTTGTGATTCCGGTGGCCCAGCGTTATGGTGCCAGGGATTATTCATCAATGCGTAAATTTATTGCCAACAGTGTATGGACGGCGCTGGTGCTCTCTTTTGTGCTGACAGTCGTTGTTCTTATATTCTGCTGGCAGATTCTTGAGCTGATGCAGACACCGGAAAATATCATTTCTCAGGCTCACGATTATATTTTTGTGATTTTCATGGGTATTCCCATTACAATTGCTTATAATCTGCTGGGCGGTATTTTACGTTCACTGGGAGATTCAAGAAGCCCGTTTATGATTTTGATGCTGGCTTCTGTTGTAAATATAGGTTTTGATATTCTTTCAGTGACCGTATTGTCAATGGGTGTCGTCGGACCGGCACTTGCAACGTTATTATCCCAGGCATTTTCGGCAGTCTTATGTTTGGTATGTATTAAGCGGCAGTTTCCGATTTTAAAAATATCCCGTGATGAATGGCGGCCTCTGGGGCATTATATTAAAGTACTATGCGGAATGGGGATTCCGATGGGACTTCAGTATTCCATCACAGCCATTGGCAGTGTTGTGCTGCAGTCGGGTATTAATTCTCTTGGTTCAGGGGCGGTGGCTTCAGTTGCGGCAGCCCAGAGAATTGTAGGATTTGCAGGATGTCCGACAGATGCACTGGGATCTTCGATGGCTACTTTTGTGGGCCAAAATCTCGGCGCCAGAAAAATTGACAGAATCAATCAAGGTCTTAAAGCTTCAACGGTCATTGGCTTTTTATATTCAATCGTATTATTTGTGGTGATGCTTTTGACATCAAAGTACTGGATGCTGCTTTTTATCAGTGCGCAGGAAACGAAGCTGATTCAGGATGGGGCGACATTTGTCATCATTAATACAGCGTTTTTCTGTCTGCTTGTTATCGTCAATGTATTCAGATTTTCAATCCAGGGACTTGGTTACAGTGGATTTGCCATTATCGCAGGTGTCATGGAAATGATTGCCCGGGGACTGATCAGTCTTGTGTTTGTACCGCTGTTTGGCTTTATCAGTGTGTGCTTTGGAAGTCCGCTGGCATGGGTACTGGCAGACATGTTCCTCATACCTGCATATATCCATGTGATGAAAAAGATAAAAAAAGAATATATGGAAGTCTGACAGAATTTGTGATAAAATGAGTATCAATTGGGGAAGTTTTATATTAGGATGTCGAATCCGTATCGGTTAGGGGAAGTTTTACATCAGGATATCGCATCCGTATTGCTTATGTGCTAAAGGAGAAGGGTTATGAAGAGAGTATCAGCATGGCAGATTGCAGTTGCGTTTACAGGGAGCTTTCTCGGTGCAGGTTTTGTATCGGGGCAGGAGCTTTTGCAGTTTTTTGGAAATTTCGGCGGTTACGGTCTGATCGGTATGGTTTTGACGATTATATCGTTCGGCGTTTTCGGATATTTATGTATGATTATTGCAAAGCGAAAGAAAATGACGGATTTTGATAAAGTTATCGTCAGAAAAGAAGGAAGCAGGCTAAGAACTGTGTTTGGTGCTATTGTCGTTTTTTATCTGTTTGGTGTCATGGTCATTATGGTTGCCGGGGCAGGAAGTCTTGTGCAGAATTTATTTGGTATACCGGCCTGGCTTGCCAATACAGTGATGACTGTTCTTGTGATTCTGGTTGCTATTTTGGGGGCACAGGGTCTTTTGGCGTCTTTTGAACTGCTTGTGCCGCTTCTTGCAGTGGCAGCGCTAATCATCAGTATTGTGGTGTTTGCAAAAAACGGTGCCGGGTCAGTGGCTTTTACCGCATTTTCAGGAAGCAATCCGCTTCTTGGCAACTGGGTTTTTGCTGTGATTTCTTACGTGGCATACAACCTTATGGCGGCAATTTCTATTCTTGTGCCGCTTTCAGAACAGACAAAAAATGAAACGGTCATTCGTAAAGGGATGATTATGGGGACGCTTGTGTTAACGGTTATTTTTGCAGGTGTTTTGCTGCCGATCACATTCCATAGACCGATGATAGAGACGGCTGAAATGCCGATGCTTGAGTTTGCGCGTATGGTCGGATCGGTGATGGGTATGATTTATACGATTCTGCTTCTTGGCGGAATGTTTGGCGGAGCGCTTTCAAGTCTTTATGCGATTACGGCCCGCGTGCGAAATATCGGCCCGTTAAAAGGGACACCGCTTTTGATTGTTTTGTCGGCATTGGCACTTGGCGGCAGTATGTTTGGATTTAAAAACCTTGTCAGTACAGTTTTTCCGGTATTTGGTTATCTTGGTTTCTTTTCACTGCCATGTATATTGGAACATTATTTGCATATCCGCAGAGAAAAGAAAAAATAGCTGAAAATAGACCGCAAAGGAGTAATGAATTATGAAGTTTGATATGCACTGCCACACAAAAGAAGGCTCTTTAGATGGCAAAGTGGAAATTGATGATTATATTCAGCGTTTGAAGTCCAAAGGTTATGGCGGTATGCTTGTCTCAGACCATAATTCTTATGACGGCTACAGACAGTGGCGGGATGCGCTTAAAAATAAAAAACATGAAGGCTTTGTTGTGCTTAAAGGGATTGAATATGATACGATTGACTGTGGTCATATGCTTGTGATCATGCCAAACGGTGTGAAGTTAAAAATTCTTGAAATCCGGGGACTTCCGGTGCGTGTGCTGATTCATATCGTTCATAGATACGGAGGTATTGTCGGCCCTGCCCATCCTTTCGGGGTGCGCTATGTCAGCTTTGTTGAAACCCGTATGCGTATGGGATTTCGAAAAGCACAGCTGGACAGCCTGATGAAAGAGTTTGATTTTGTGGAAATATTTAATGCCTGCGAAAGTATGGAGGTCAATGGCAGAGCGGCTTTACTGGCGGCAAAATACAATAAGCCGGGATTCGGCGGCAGTGATGCCCACAAAATTGACTGTATCGGTACGGCTTATACAGAGCTTCCTGATGATATCGACAGTGAGACAGCACTGATTGAGTATGTGAAGTCTGTGGATTACATCCAGTGCGGCGGTACGTTATATCATAAAACGACAAAGGAAAAAATGGGAAGACCGTATCAGCTTTTAGTACAGGGATTTTATTTTTACAATAAATTTGCCGGCTGGACAAAAGTCACGAAACGGAAGAAAGAGCTTAGAAGACTTCGTAAAGGCGGCTATATTGAAATTAAGAATAGCGAAGAGCAGAAAGTGAATGGATGATGATAAACAGCGGTTTTGTATTTTCATGTACAAAAGCCGCTGTTTTTGCATATATTATATAGTGATATAGAAAAAAATGGGTGATGGTGTGGCGATAAAAATATTCATTGATCAGGGGCACAATCCGACAGGACCCAATACAGGTGCAGAAGGATATGGCGTGCGGGAGCAGGATGTAACATACAATGTCGGCGTATATCTTGGAGAAATGCTCACAGCTCATGGCGGTTTTGAAGTGCGGCTGTCCAGAAATTCTCCGGAGGAGGTACTGGGAACAAGTAATGCCACAAGTCTTTCTGCGAGAGTTTCGGCTGCCAACAGCTGGCCTGCGGATTATTTTATCAGTATTCACTGTAATGCCAATGTTAATCCTAATATTAACGGAACAGAATGCTATGTGTACAAGGCATATACACAGGCTTACGATATGGCACAGCAGATACTGATCAATATCGTTGAGCGGGTAGGAACAAAGGATAATGGTGTCCGTGTCAATCCGTCATTATATGTGCTAAGGAGAACGAAAATGCCTGCTGTGCTTGTGGAGCTGGCTTACCTGACAAATTATGATGATATGGAACTGCTTGTGGATGAACAGTATGCATTTGCCGAAGGCATCTATAACGGGATATTGGCTTATCTTTCAATGGAATAAAGGTTTGGCACTTAAAAGCCCTGAGTGAAAAAAAACTTTGGTTGATATACTCAGGGCGTTAAATCGTCAATAGTGCCGTGCATGGCAGGCTGTGATTAGAAAAGTCACAGCCTGTTTTATTATGATACAGGAGTATGAAACCTGCAACCTTTTACTTGTAATATGCATTCATCAATGGTAAACTGTTATAGAAATGATGCAGGGAGGCGTTGGGATGAGACATGTTAATGATGTGACGAAAATGACGGACAACCGTTTTTTAAATTTATATTCTCTGGATATGGTCAGTGATACCGGTAAACACAGTACGTATTATGTATCTTCGAGAGCGGAAAAAGTTGAAGATTTAAAAATTAAAACCCGTCAGAATAAAGCAGATGGTGTGATCATTTTTGCAGTTTATAAAGAAAGTGAAGCCCACGAAGAAAAAGTTGTTCTTATACGACAGTATCGGTGTCCGATTGATGATTATATTTATGAATTTCCGGCAGGACTTGTCGATGAAGGGGAAGATTTTAAAACAGCCGGTGCCAGAGAACTGAAAGAAGAAACCGGTCTGGATTTTGAACCGGTTCCTGCGGATGATATGTATACAAAACCGTTTTTTACAACGATCGGTATGACAGATGAATCCTGCGGCACTGTGTACGGTTATGCAAACGGTAAGCCGTCAAAAGCGGGGCAGGAAGAAACAGAGGATATTGAAATCGTCCTTGCGGACAGGAAAGAAGTGGCAAGAATTTTAAAAGAAGAAAAGGTGGCCATCATGTGTGCTTATCAGATGATGCATTTTTTAAAGACATCGGAAGGTCATGTGTTTGATTTCCTTAAAAATTGATGATTAGTAGAATTCGTATCAATGGATCCGAAAGAGGTGATGAATATGGGCCGGAGCAACGATGAATATAACGAAAATCAGGGACAATATTACAGCCCTGTGCGGCGTATTTCATTGATGAATACGATCATTATTGTTATTAATGTGATTGTGTTTATAGTGCTTGAGGTGCTTGGCGATACAGATAATGCCTATTTTATGCTGAAGCACGGGGCGTCCTATGCAGATTATGTTCTTGAAGGTCATCAGTACTGGCGGCTTTTTACATGTATGTTTCTGCATTTTGGCTTCAGACATTTGCTGAATAATATGGTTGTTCTCGGGTTTCTTGGAGATAATCTCGAAAGAGCGATGGGTAAGGTTAAATATCTGGTTGTTTATCTTGGCGGAGGGATGCTGGCCAATGTCATTTCTGTGCTTATTGAGTATTACAAAGGCGATAATGTTGTTTCAGCCGGAGCCAGCGGCGCGATTTTTGCGGTTGTGGGCGGATTGATTTACGTATTAATCTATCACAGAGGCCGGTACGAGGATCTGAATCTTCAGAGGGTGCTTTTATTTGCGGCGATGAGTATCTATCTGGGCCTTCAGAGCACTAAGACCGATAATGTTGCCCATATCGGCGGTTTGATTTTCGGTTTGACACTGACAATGATTTTATATAGAAAAAAGCAAAATTGAGTGGAAAAAAGGTTCAATTTATGGTACTCTAGTCATAGAGGTGTGTAAGATGAAAGAATTCAAAAGAATATTATTAAAATTAAGCGGCGAAGCTTTAGCAGGAGGCAAAGGCTTCGGTTTTGATGAAGCCACATGTCTTGATGTGGCAGCGCAGGTAAAGCAGCTTGTTGATGACGGACGCCAGGTAGCCATCGTTATCGGCGGCGGTAATTTCTGGAGAGGACGCAATAGCAGCAAGATTATTGAGCGTACAAAATCCGATCAGATCGGTATGCTGGGCACGATTATGAATTGTGTCTATGTATCTGAAATCTTTAGGACACTGGGGATGAAAACAGAAGTATTTACGCCGTTTACAGTCGGTGCATTTACAAAGCTTTTTTCAAAAGACAGCGCACTTGAAGCGTTAAATGCCGGAAAAGTTGTATTTTTCGCAGGTGGGACAGGACATCCTTATTTTTCCACAGATACAGGTACAACACTTCGGGCGATAGAGATTGAAGCTGATGCCATTATGCTGGCAAAGGCGATTGACGGTGTTTACGACAGTGACCCGAAGGTCAATCCTGATGCTAAAAAGTATGACCGTATCAGCATCGGGGAAGTTTTGGATAAAAAGCTTCAGGTTGTGGATCTCACAGCGACGATTATGTGCTATGAAAATAAGATGCCGATGCTCGTCTTTGGCTTGATTGGTGAAAACAGCATTGTCAAAGCGCTGAGCAGCGATTTTGACGGCACATATGTTTATGCGGAATAAATAAAAAAGAATATAAACCGAATGTATGCAGGAGGAGTTCATCATGGATGAGAGAGTAAAAGTTTATGAGACAAAAATGACAAAATCACTGGAAAGTCTTGAAAGGGAATATGCATCAATTCGTGCGGGACGTGCAAATCCACATCTTCTTGACAAGATTACTGTGGATTATTACGGCATGCCGACACCGATTCAGCAGGTTGGCAATATTTCTGTGCCTGAAGCACGTATGATCCTGATTCAGCCATGGGAGTCAAAGCTGATCAAAGCCATTGAGAAGGCAATTCTTGCTTCGGATCTTGGAATTACACCGAGCAACGACGGTAAGGCAATCCGTCTTGTTTTCCCTGAACTGACAGAGGAAAGACGTAAAGAGCTTGTTAAAGATGTTAAGAAAAAAGGTGAAAGCGCAAAGGTGGCTATCAGAAATATCCGCCGCGATGCCAATGATGTTTTCAAAAAGATGAATAAAGCAAAAGAGATTTCTGAAGATGAATACAGCGATATTGAGACGCAGATTCAAAAGCTGACAGACCAGTACATTACAAAGGTTGACAAAGCAATTGAAGTAAAGAGCAAAGAGCTTCTTACAGTGTAATCTCATCAATAACAGCCGGAGGCGGGGTTTTTAATCCCGGCTTCGGTTCTGATTTATATCACAGTTATCACAGTCATACAAATCAATGAAAAAGCTGGAGGTTTTTTGATTTTATGGAAAGAGAAATCAACGGAAAGGTTTTAAATATACCGCAGCATGTGGCAATTATACTTGACGGCAACGGCCGATGGGCAAAAAAGCGTTTTATGCCCAGAAATTACGGGCATGCACAGGGCAGCAAGAATGTTGAAAAAATATGCAGAACAGCCTGGAATATGGGCATTAAGTATCTGACAGTTTATGCTTTTTCTACGGAAAACTGGAAAAGGCCGCAGAGTGAAGTAGACACACTGATGAAGCTGCTTCGCGATTATCTGAAAGACTGTATTAAGCAGACGACGAAAAACAATATGCGTGTCCGTGTCCTCGGGGATAAAACAGGTCTGTCTGAGGATATTCAGGCGGCGATTGAAGAACTGGAGATAGTTTCGACGAAAAATACCGGTCTTAATTTTAATATTGCATTAAATTACGGCAGCAGGGACGAGATGGTCCGGGCAATGAAAAAAATGGCGGCAGATATCGAAGCGGGCAGGCTTGGCAGTGATGCTGTTGATGAAAAATGTTTTGAAAGTTACCTTGATACGGCGGGAATTCCTGACCCGGATCTTATGATCCGAACAAGCGGTGAAGAACGTTTGTCCAATTTTTTGCTCTGGCAGCTGGCTTATTCGGAATTTTATTTTACCGATGTGTTATGGCCTGATTTTGATGAAGCTGAGCTTTTAAAAGCGATTGAGATTTATAATGACAGAGACCGGCGGTTTGGCGGCGTAAAATAGGAGGAATCAATATGTTTTGGACACGGTTGGCAAGCGGTATTGTATTGCTTGCTGTGATTATCGGCGCATTTTTTGCCGGAAGTACGGTGATGTTTTTCCTATCAGCAGTACTTGCAATGATCGGACTGTATGAGATTTACAAAGTACATAAGATAGAGAAAGAAATCATCGGGTATGCCGGATATGCTGCGGCGCTGATTTATATCATCTGTGCATGGTTTGCTTTTGAACAGTGGGCAATGCTCGCTTTAAGCGCAGGTTTTCTATTGCTTATGTGTGTGTATGTTTTTTCATTTCCGAAATACAAAGCATCACAGATTGCTTACGCTGTTTTTGGCGTTTTATATGTACCGGTGCTGATGATGTTTATGTTCCAGATACGGCGTATGGAAGACGGACTGTTATTAATACCTCTTGTATTTATCAGTGCCTGGGGCAATGATACATGTGCTTACTGCGTCGGTATGCTCATTGGAAAGCATAAAATGTCGCCAAAGTTAAGCCCTAAAAAAAGTGTGGAAGGATTTATCGGCGGTGTTATTGGTGCCGCACTGCTTGGCGCGCTGTACGGATGGTTTTTATCAATGACATACGGACATGTTTCCATCGGCCTTTATGCGCTGATGTGCGGTGCAGCCGGTATGTTTTCAGTTGTGGGAGATCTGACGGCATCTGCCGTAAAAAGAGATTTTGGTATTAAAGATTATGGAAAACTGATTCCTGGTCACGGCGGTGTGATGGATCGTTTTGACAGTATTTTATTTACAGCACCGGTTGTTTATTTTATTGCATTATACTGGCTGGTATAACCCGCGTTAAATACCGAAACATTAGGTTATTTAAAGCGGATGATACAAGGTTAAACGGAGGAGTTATATATGAGAAGAATCAGTATTCTTGGTTCCACAGGTTCTATCGGTACACAGACACTTGATGTTGTGCGCAGCAATGATGATGTGACGGTTGCGGCTCTGACAGCAGGATCAAATATCGACCTTTTGGAAAAGCAGATCCGGGAGTTTAAACCGGAGATGGCTGCACTGTGGGATGAATATAAAGCAAAAGAGTTAAAGCTGCGGCTAAAGGATATGGCTGTACGCATCAGCTATGGCATGGAAGGTATGCTTGAAGCGGCATCGATTGAATCAGCCGATATGACGGTGACAGCGGTCGTCGGTATGATCGGTATCCTGCCGACGATTGCGGCGATCAGAGCAGGCAAGGATATTGCGCTGGCCAACAAAGAAACCCTTGTCACAGCCGGACATATTATAATGTCGATGGCAAAGGCATATAATGTAAAGATTCTGCCGGTGGACAGTGAGCATTCGGCAATTTTTCAGTCATTAAACGGACAGGATAAAAAATCACTGAAGCGTATTCTATTAACGGCTTCAGGCGGACCGTTCCGCGGCAGATCTGCCAAAGATCTGGCAAAAGTGACGGTTGAAGATGCCTTAAAGCATCCGAATTGGGTCATGGGACGAAAGATTACGGTCGATTCGGCAACGATGGTCAACAAAGGTCTTGAAGTCATTGAAGCAAAGTGGCTTTTTGATGTGGATCTTGATCAGATTCAGGTCGTTGTCCATCCCCAGAGCGTGATACATTCAGCAGTTGAATTTGCGGACCGGGGGATTATAGCGCAGCTTGGTACACCGGATATGCGTCTGCCGATACAGTATGCACTTTTCTATCCGGAAAGGCGTCCTTTGAATACAGAGCCTCTTGATTTATTTGAATTGGGAACGATGACCTTTGAAGCGCCGGATCCTGTGACCTTTAAGGGACTGGGGCTTGCTTATAAAGCGGCAAAGGCAGGCGGCTCGATGCCGACAGTGTTTAATGCGGCCAATGAGCGGGCGGTTGCCATGTTTCTTGACAGAAAAATAGGTTTTCCTGATATTGCAAATATCATTGAGTTTTCTATGCAGATGCATCAGGTGATACCTGAGCCGTCAGTTGAGGATATCTTAAACACAGAGGCTGCAACCTATGACTTCATTGAAAGCAGGTGGTAGATTGGGTATTATTATTGCGGTACTTATTTTTGGCCTGATTGTTATTTTTCATGAACTGGGACATTTTCTGCTGGCCAAGAAAAACGGAATCCGGGTCAATGAGTTTGCCATCGGCATGGGACCAAAGCTGTGCGGATTTAAAAAAGGTGAGACAGAGTATGTGATCCGTCTGCTGCCTTTTGGCGGTGCATGTATGATGGCCGGTGAAGATGAGGATAACGATGAAGAAGGAGCCTTCAATACAAAATCCGTCTGGGCAAGAATGTCTGTTGTTCTGGCGGGACCGGTTTTTAACTTTATACTGGCTTTCGTTTTTGCGTTATTTCTGTTGTGGCATACAGGTATTACAACGGGTCAGCTCTATATGGTGGAAGAAAATTCGCCGGCGGCTAAGGCAGGTCTTTTGGCCGGCGATGTGATTACAGCCATTGACGGTAAAAAAGTGCATATGTTTTCGGAAATCCGCATGCATATGATGCTGGAACCGTCGGATAGCTATGAAGTGACTTATCAAAGAGACGGACAGAAAAATACAGTGACAGTTCATACATTTACCGATGAAGACGGTACACAGCGCATCGGCATCGGCGCGCAGGCGGTAAAGCCAAATATCGGGCAGCTGTTTCAGTATAGTGCTTATGAGGTTTCTTACAATATTAAGCTTGTCGTAAAAAGTCTGGGCATGCTTGTGACGGGACAGCTTGGCAAGGATGATGTTGCCGGACCTGTAGGTATGGTCACTGTGATCGATGATACTTATGATGAAGCAAAAGATTACGGTGTGATGTCTGTTGTGCTGACAATGGTGAATCTTGTCATCGTACTCAGTGCAAATCTGGGTGTGATGAATCTTTTGCCGATTCCGGCCCTTGATGGCGGCAGGCTGCTGTTTTTGATTATTGAAGCTGTCAGAGGAAAGCCAATCAACAGAAACCGGGAAGGTTTTGTCAACTTTATCGGTTTTGCGCTGCTGATGGTTTTGATGGTATTTATACTGTTTAATGATATTTCGAAGCTGTTTGCTTAAAGCGTCATGGACTTTTTGGTAATGACAAAAAGCTTATGACGGCATAAGTGTCAGCATGCATCATAGAAGATGGGAGCGTTTGTATATGAGTTTAAGAGAAAATACAAAGGTGATTCAGATTGGTTCTGTGGCTATCGGCGGCGGTAATCCGATAGCGATTCAGTCCATGTGCAATACAAAAACGGAAGATGTAAAGGCAACGGTTGAACAGATTCTTGCACTGGAACGGGCAGGCTGTGATATTATCCGTGTTGCCGTGCCGACAATGGAAGCGGCCGAGGCCATTAAAGATATTAAAAAACAGATTCATATTCCGCTTGTCGGTGATATTCATTTTGATTATCGTCTTGCTGTGGCGGCAATTGAAAATGGTGTGGACAAAATCCGTATAAATCCGGGGAATATCGGAAGTATAGAAAATGTCAGAGCGGTCGTCCATGCGGCAAAGGTGCGCCATGTACCGATCAGGGTCGGCGTCAACAGCGGTTCTCTTGAAAAAAACATTATTGAAAAGTATGGTCATGTGACGGCGGAAGGTATTGTGGAAAGCGCACTTGATAAAGTGCATATGATTGAAAGTCTTGACTATGACCGGATCGTCATCAGTATTAAGTCATCGGATGTTTTAATGTGTGTCAAAGCCCATGAGCTGATCGCGAAAGAGACAGATTATCCGCTGCATGTGGGAATCACCGAGTCCGGTACGCTGATTTCCGGCAATATTAAGTCTTCGGTAGGACTTGGTATTATGCTTTATGAGGGTATCGGCAATACGATCCGTGTATCGCTGACCGGAGATCCTCTTGAGGAAATTAAATCCGCAAAACTGATTTTAAAAACACTGGGACTTAAAAAGGGCGGTGTCACTGTTGTTTCATGCCCGACATGCGGCCGTACGCAGATTGATCTGATCGGACTTGCAAATCAGGTTGAAAACATGGTTCAGGATATTGATCTTGATATCAAAGTTGCCGTGATGGGATGTGTTGTCAATGGCCCGGGAGAGGCAAGAGAAGCAGATATCGGTATTGCCGGCGGCAAAGGTGAAGGTCTGCTGATTAAAAAAGGACAGATTGTCCGTAAGCTGCCGGAAAGTGAACTGCTTGGTGCTTTGCGTGAAGAATTACTAAACTGGGGGCATTGAAATGGATACACCGTTTTTTAAAGTATTTCCTGAGCTGTCACTGAATCAGGAATGTAAAATGCTGATGGAAGACACTGTGATCCGAAAAGTTTGTGCCAATAAAGCAAAAAAGATGTTAAAAATCCATGTGGTTAGCAGTCATTTAATTCCAAGGACGGTGATCCACAGTGTAGAAAATGATATTAAAAAGCAGCTGTTTGGCACTGCTGACATCATTATTGAAATCCGGGAAAAGTTTACGCTGTCAAAGCAGTATACACCGGAGTCATTAATGGATATTTACTATGATTCTATTTTAGCTGATCTTAATGAGATCAGTGAGCTGGAAGCCAGCCTTTTTCACAAGGCTGGCAAAAATTTTCTGAACGAAAAACAGCTGCAGCTGACCATCCAGGATAATTTTATCATAGAATCCAAGATGAATCATGTCCGGGACATTCTTGTTAAGATGTTTAAAGATCGTTTTGACATGGATTTTGAAATGCTTTTTATGCTTGAGGATGAAGGAGAGAGCCAGTCTGTTCTCGATGCAAAGGAAGCTATGAAGCAGGAAGTTGCCGATATTTTAAATCAGTATGAGGCTGTGAAAAAAGAGGCCAAAGAAGAAGCAAAGCAGGAAGCGGCGCAGAAAAAAGAGCAGCAGCAAAAGAAAGAGTTCGTCCGAAAAGAAAATAACTATCAGCGCAAAAAGATTGACGATAAGGATATTTTTTACGGACGGGGCTTTGAAGGTGAGGAAACACCGATCTGCGATATCATCGATGAAATCGGTGAAGTTGTCATTAAGGGCAAAGTATTCGGCGCTGAGACAAGAGAAATCCGAAATGAGAAAACGATTATTATATTTAATGTGACAGATTTTACGGACAGTATTTCTGTAAAGCTTTTTGTTAAAAACGAAAATCTTGTGGATGTGCTGCCGCATATTGTTGAAAAGAAAAAAGATAAGTTTGTGAAGCTTAAAGGTATGGCACTGATGGATAAGTTTGACAAAGACATTGCCATCAGTTCGGTTGTCGGTATTAAAAATATCCCGGATTTCAGGGTAAAGCGTAAGGATAACAGTCCGAGGAAGCGGGTGGAGCTTCACGCCCATACAACGATGAGTGACATGGACAGCGTGGCGGACTGTAAGACGATGTTAAAAACAGCTTACGGCTGGGGTCATACGGCACTGGCGATTACAGACCACGGTGTCGTTCAGGCCTTTCCTGATGCCAATCATGCCATTGAAGATTTCGACGGCGCTGCAAAAGCGGCCTATCAGGCCGAGCATCCTGATGCCACAAAGGATGAACTTAAAAAAGTGAAGGCGCCTTTTAAAGTCATTTATGGCGTGGAAGCTTATGTGGTCGATGATCTTCAGGAAGTTGTGTATAATCCTGACGGACAGTCACTGGACAGTGATTTTGTTGTTTTTGATATTGAGACGACCGGTTTTTCGGCGGTCAATGATAAAATTATCGAAATCGGCGCAGTCAAAGTAAGCGGCGGTCAGATCGTGGACAGGTTTTCAACATTTGTCAACCCTAAGGTGCCGATTCCGTTTGAAATCGAAAAGCTGACAAGTATTAATGACGAAATGGTCATTGACGCACCGGTCATTGAAGAGATACTGCCAAAGTTCCTTGAGTTTTGCAGGGACTGTATTCTTGTGGCGCATAATGCCAGCTTTGATACAGGCTTTATTAAAGAGAAATGTCATCAGCTTGGCCTGAAATACCATTTTACGGCAGTGGATACGATGGTGCTTGCACGTATTTTACTTGATAATCTTAAAAACTATAAGCTGGATACGGTCGTAGAAGCTGTAGGGTGTACCCTTGAAAACCACCACAGAGCAGTTGATGATGCCGGGGCGACGGCGGATGTTTTTGTAAAGTTTATTCAGATGCTTAAGGAAAGGGATATTTATGATCTGAATGCGCTGACAAAAATCAGTCATATTTCAGCAGGCGCCATTAAAAAAATGCGGTCCTTCCACTGTATTATCCTTGTGAAAAATGAGACCGGCCGTGTGAATCTGTACCGGCTTGTGTCGCTGTCCCATCTGGATTATTATTCACGTTGGCCGCGTATACCAAAGAGTCTTCTTAATCAGTACAGAGAGGGGCTCATTGTCGGTTCAGCCTGTGAAGCGGGCGAACTGTTTCGGGCAGTTGTCGAGGAAAGGTCTGACGATGAGATTGCAAGAATCGTGAATTTTTACGATTATCTTGAGATTCAGCCCCTTGGCAATAACCATTTTATGATTGACAGTGACAAAGTGCCGAATGTGACCTGTGAGGAAGATCTTCGCAATCTGAACAGAAAAATCATTGCTCTTGGTGAACAGTTCAATAAACCGGTCTGTGCCACCTGTGACGTTCATTTTTTAAATCCTGAGGATTCTCTTTACAGAAGTGTCATTATGGCCGGCAAGGGCTTTGCCGATGCCGATCATCAGCCGCCGCTTTATCTTCGCACAACGGAGGAAATGCTTGCGGAATTTGATTATCTCGGTGAGGAAAAGGCCGAGGAGGTTGTCATTACAAATACAAATAAAATCGCAGATATGATTGAGCGTATTTCACCGGTCAGTCCGGATAAATGCCCGCCGGTCATTGAAAATTCCGATAAAATACTGAGAACGATCTGTTATGAGAAGGCACATGCGATTTACGGTGAAAATCTGCCTGAAATCGTTGTGGAGCGACTGGAGAGAGAGTTAAATTCCATTATTACAAACGGGTTTGCGGTGATGTATATCATTGCCCAGAAACTTGTGTGGAAGTCGGTGGCTGACGGCTATCTGGTAGGTTCACGAGGCAGTGTCGGTTCTTCCTTTGTGGCATTTATGGCAGGTATTACCGAAGTTAACTCTCTGCAGGCCCATTATTTGTGCCCGAATTGCAAATATGTCGATTTTGATTCAGATTATGTGAAAAGTTTTTCGGGACGTTCCGGATGTGACATGGAGGATCGTCTCTGTCCGGTGTGCGGACAGCCTCTGTCTAAGGAAGGCCATGATATTCCTTTTGAGACATTCCTTGGATTTAAGGGAAATAAAGAGCCGGATATCGACCTTAATTTTTCCGGTGAATATCAGAGTAAAGCCCATGCCTACACGGAAGTTATTTTCGGTCACGGTCAGACGTTCCGCGCGGGAACCATTGGTACTTTGGCGGAAAAGACAGCCTATGGCTATGCCCGGGGTTACTATGAGGACAGAAATATACATAAACGAAGCTGCGAGCTTCTGCGTGTTGCGGACGGGTGTGTCGGCGTGCGGCGGACGACCGGCCAGCATCCCGGCGGTATTATCGTTGTGCCCCTCGGTATGGAAATTTATACATTTACACCGGTCCAGCATCCGGCCAACGATACGACAACAGAAACAATCACGACCCATTTTGATTACCACTCCATTGACCACAACCTGTTAAAGCTTGATATCCTCGGACACGATGATCCGACGATGATCCGTATGCTTGAAGATATCACGGGGGTTGACGCAACGAAAATCAGGCTTGATGATCCGGAGGTGCTGTCATTGTTCCACGGCCTTGATGCCCTTGGCATTAAGCCGGAGGATATCGGCGGCACAGACCTTGGGTCTCTTGGTATCCCTGAATTTGGTACAGACTTCGTTATGCAGATGCTTCGTGATACAAAACCGACGGCATTTTCTGACCTTGTGCGTATTTCCGGCTTGTCTCACGGCACGGACGTATGGCTCGGCAATGCCCAGACGCTGATTCAGGAAGGCAAAGCGGAAATTTCCACGGCGATCTGTACCCGTGATGATATTATGATTTATCTGATCAATAAAGGCGTAGAGTCTGAGCAGTCCTTTAAAATTATGGAAAGTGTCCGTAAAGGCAAAGGGCTTACACCGGAATGGGAAGAGATTATGAAAGCCCATGATGTACCGGACTGGTACATCTGGTCCTGCAAAAAGATCAAGTATATGTTCCCGAAGGCCCATGCGGTGGCCTATGTAATGATGGGCTTTCGTATCGCCTGGTTTAAGATTCATGAGCCCCTTGCTTACTATGCGGCGTTTTTCAGTATCCGTGCAACAGCCTTTGATTATGCGCTGATGTGTCAGGGCAAGGCAGAACTGGACAGACATATACGGGATTATAAAATGAATCCGAATTTAAGTAAGAAGGAACAGGATACGCTTCGCGATATGCGTATTGTCCAGGAAATGTATGCCCGTGGTTTTGAATTTATGCCCATTGATCTATATGAGTCACAGGCAACAAAATTTATCATTAAAGACGGTAAAATACTGCCGCCGTTTTCATCCATTGAAGGTATGGGCGGTATCGCTGCCGAGGCATTATTTGAGGAGGCTGCCAAAGGTAAATTTATGTCAAGAGACGAAATACGTCAGCGGGCAAAAGTATCGGCAACGACTCTGGAAACGATGGCAGAACTGGGGATTTTGGGCGATATGCCGCAGAGTAATCAGATGTCAATTTTCGACCTGATGAAGTAAAGTTTTAAAAAGTTTAATATAGCTAAACAAAAAATTAAATAGTTCTTGACAAAAGAAAAAATATATAGTAAAAATAACTATGTTGTTTTATTACGGACACTGTATGCCTCAGGTTTTAATGAGGGATATATGTGTGCGCTTTATCAGTGAAACGGCATAGTTATTTTTTTAAGGAAGTGTGTATATATGGCCAGAAAAATCAGTTTTCTCGGACGCAGCGGTACGGGAAAGACGATACTTGTGTCGAATCTCAGTGCGGCACTGGCTTATCTCGGTTATCGCGTGCTGCAGATCGGAAGTGATATAAGTCTTAATTCCACAGAGCTTTTAAGGGAAGATAAGGCAATTCTTTCTGTTCTGGAGGCATTCCGTGATCAATTTGATATTCAGATTGAAGATTACATGGTTCAGTCACCGTGCGGTGTTTATTGTCTGGAGCTTGGAAGTATAGATCCCGGTGCGGGCTGTCTTTCCCGCGGCTTAAGTACCATCGATGAAATGATGCAGGAGCAGAAGCTTCTTGATAAATATGGGATTGATTTTGTGATTTATGATATTGCCGGTGATACACCATGTACGGGATATATACTTCCGTTTCGTGAAAACAGGATGGACATTGCCGTATTAGTGACAAACGACCGATATGCGTCGATCTGTACGGTCAATAGTCTGCTGGCGGCCATTGTACGCAGAGGCTATAAGCATCCGCCGGTCTGCCTGATTGAAAATCTTACAGATCGTTATTCAAAATATGATTTGCTTGATGAATTTGCCGAAAAAACAGGCGTCCCTGTTCTTGGCAGGATAGATTATGATGAGGCGGCAGAACGGGCGGCACTTTCGGATGATACGGTCGTTTATTCGGACCCGGAGTCAGAGGCATCAAAGGTATTTATATCACTGGCCGAAAAGATTGCAAAAACACCGATAAAAAATGAAGATACGCCAAAGCCGTTTTGCAGGGAATGTCTGCTTAAGTGGCAGAAAAACTGGAAATTAAAAAGATTGGCGGCGATGCGGCATGTATGATGTTGTCATTAAAGGCGGCATGGTTGTTGACACAAAAAGGTGCACATGCCGCATAGGCAATGTAGGAATTACAGCGGATAAAATTACTTATACAGGAAATGATGAAATTACCGGACACAGGGAAATCGATGCAGCCGGTAAATATGTCTGTCCCGGATTTATAGATGTACACAGTCATGTGGATGGCGATGATTATGCGGGGATGCTTTCAGCGTGTCAGGGAATTACCACAACGGTCGGCGGAAACTGCGGGTTAAGTCCTGTGGATATGCCGGAATGGTTTGAGAGCCAGGACGGCGGTTTTTTCATGAATCAGCTGATGTTTGTGGGACATTCTTTTTCACTGCGGGAGGCTGTCGGACTTACAGATCCTTATATGCCGGCTGATGACAGACAGATAGAACAGATGGAAATGCTGGCAGCAAAGGCTTTAGAAAACGGTGCCTGCGGTATTTCTTTCGGCCTGGATTATTCGCCAGGTGCGTCATTAAAAGAGGTCCGTCGGCTTTGCCAAGTCTGTGCAAAATATCAAAAAGTTGCTGCGGTGCATACGAGATTGTTTACAGATAAAGATCTGAATTCTCTGTATGAAATGATCAATGTCGCAAAATCGACCGGTGTACGTCTGCTGATTTCGCATTTTGTGTATCAGTACGGCAACGGTTCGATGCGGGAGGCACTGGATATTGTGGAAAGGGCACGTCTTGAAGGCATTGATGTGTGGATTGACAGCGGTATGTATACGGATTGGTCCACTTATATCGGTACGGAGAGCTACAGTCCCGATGTCATCAGGGATAACGGTTATGTCCTCGGCGATTTTATTGTTGCTGACGGAGCATTTGCGGGCAGGCGGATGAATCAGGAGATTTATACATATCTTAGAGCGCATGCACCGGAAGTTTCTGTCATTTGTTTTACAGGAAAAAAAGAGGAAATCTATATGGCCCTGAATCAGCCGTATGCAATGCCGTCAACAGATGCCGGCGCATATGCTAAAGGTGAAGGGCATCCACAGATTGCCGGAACATACCCGAAGTTTTTTACGGAAATGGTGAGAGAACGCCGGGATCTTGATATGGCCACAGCGGTTTATAAAGCTTCGGCGCTGCCTGCAAAGCTTTTTGGACTGGAGAATAAAGGCTGCATTGCGCCGGATATGGACGCGGATATTGTGATTGTCGATCTTGACCGTCTTAAGGACAGGGCGGCTTTTCCCCATATCGGCGCGCCGGATGCCACACCGGAGGGTATTGATACGGTCATCGTTTCCGGCGGTATTGTGGTGGATGACGGCGTATTTACCCATACAAAAAGCGGACGCTGTATGAAAATTTAATCTGATTTGACATAGATGATAGGAGAAAGAGATGGAACAGGTCATTCTTGAGCTTGAAAATATTGCCAAAAGTTTTGGCGAAACACAGGTCCTTAAGAAAATCAATCTAAAGGTTATGAAAGGTGAGTTCGTGACGCTTTTAGGCTCGTCAGGCTGCGGTAAGACGACAACGCTTAGGATTATCGCAGGTCTTGAAATGCCTGACAGAGGCAGTGTTTTAATTGACGGGACAGATGTGACAGATAAAGCGCCAAATATGCGCCCTGTCAATACAGTATTTCAAAATTATGCATTGTTTCCGCATATGAATGTTTATAATAACATTGCTTATGGACTGAAGCTTAAAAAGGTTTCAAAATCGGAGATTAAGGAGCGGGTGACGGCTATGCTTGAGCTTGTGCAGCTGTCCGGCTTTGAAAAACGTATGCCGTCAGAAATGAGCGGCGGCCAGAGACAGCGTGTGGCTATCGCAAGGGCGCTGATCAACAATCCGAAAGTATTGCTTTTAGATGAACCCCTTGGGGCCCTTGATCTTCAGCTGCGCCGCCAGATGCAGCTTGAACTGAAACGACTGCAGAAAAAGCTTGGCATTACATTTATTTATATTACCCACGATCAGGAAGAAGCTATCAATATGTCTGACAGGATCGTTGTGATGAGAGACGGTTACTTTGAACAGCAGGGTACGCCGTCGGAAGTTTACGATCATCCGAAGACAAGTTATGTGGCCTCATTTGTAGGTTCGGCCAATGTTCTTTGCGGCACGGTGACTGATGTGACAGAGGATATGATCACGCTTTCACGAAAAGAAGGCACTTTTGTATGTGCAAAGGAAGGTTATGCATTTGAAAAAGGCATGTCTGTCCGTGTGGCTGTGCGCAGTGAAAATGTGAATATCTGGGATGAGCCAAAGGCGTGGGGCATTCAAGGTGTCATCACTGAAAAGTCCTTTGCCGGCGGTATGCTTCGAATTGCTGTACGACTTGAAGACGGTGAGGAGATTGTTGTAAGACGTCATGGCATTAATTTTGGCTATGAAACCGGTGAGACGGTTTATCTGGAGTGGCCGGCTTTACTTGCCGTTCCGGTTGATATGGAAGAAAGACAGGAAGCAGCCAAAGCTTAGGCGAATCAGGAAGGAAATTTATATGATGAAAAGACGCAATAAATGGTGGCTTTGTGTGGCGCCGCTGTATATTTTTACATTGATCTTTGTGCTGGGACCGCTGATTTATATGGTCGCCTTGAGCTTTGCCACAAATAACGACGGCATCGGTGTGACATGGCAGTTTACCCTTGAAAATTTTACAAAGATGGCAGATCCGGTCTATGTCCGGTGTTTTGTCCAGTCCTTTCAGATGGCGTTTATGACAACGATTTTTGTTGTTCTGATCGGTTATCCTTTCGGATATTTTATGGCGAAGTTGTCAGCGAGAGGAAAGAAGCTTTTGATGTTTCTCATCATGATACCGTTTTGGACCAGTTCGCTGATCCGTATGTACGGATGGATTATCATACTTCAGGTGAAGGGGCTGTTTAACAAAATTTTGCTTGCTGTCGGTATTATTGATGAGCCTTTAAAAATATTGTATTCATATCCGGCTGTTGTAATCGGTATGGTTTATGCCCTTTTGCCGTTTATGATTCTTGCTGTTTATTCCAGTGTGGAGAAAATGGACTGGTCACTTGTGGAAGCGGCAAGGGATCTGGGGGCGTCAGCGCCGAAGGCATTTTTGACAGTAACACTGAAACTGACACTGCCGGGTCTTTTGTCCGGTGTGATCCTTACTTTTGTGCCGTCCATGGGTCTGTTTTTTATCGCGGACATTCTCGGCGGAAATAAAATTGTCCTTGTGGGAAGTCTGATCCAGGATCAGCTGACACGAGGAAGCAACTGGCCGTTTGCGGCGGCTCTGGCTGTCGTTTTGATGATTCTTACGACACTGATGATTTATTTATATCGCAGTATTACGCATACAAAAGATTTGGAGGGTATGTTCTGATGAAACGCAAAAAATTGAACTGGTCAATTCTCTACCTGGTGATTGTACTGGTGATTACCTACCTTCCAATCGTTATGGTTGTTATTTTCTCATTTAATGAGTCAAAGCTCACTGTTTCGTGGAACGGTTTCTCGTTAAAATGGTATGAAGCACTATTTAAAGATAAGGGAATCAGAGAGGCGCTTGTCAACAGCCTTATTCTTGGTGTCATCAGCTGCGGTGTGTCTGCGGTGATCGGTACCCTCGGCGCCCTTGGCATGGCCAGAGTGCATTATAAATCCAGGGGAATGATCGAGTATTTGTCAACCGTACCGATTATGGTGCCTGAAATTATTCTTGGTATGGTTTTTCTGGCGTTTTTTTCACTGTTGAAGCTGCCGTTTGGTATGGTAACACTGGTGATTGCCCACACGGCATTTTGTATACCGTATATTTTTATGATGGTTAAAGCGAGACTTGTGGGCATTGATAAATCTCTGGAGGAGGCGGCCTTAGACCTTGGTGCAGCTCCGGCAAGAGCATTTTTTGATATTACACTGCCGCTGATTACACCGGCGGTGATATCAGGCTGTATCCTTGCCTTTGCCATGTCATTTGATGATGTGGTCATCAGTATTTTTGTCAACAGTCCGAAGGTGAATACGCTGCCGATTAAAATTTATACACAGTTAAAAACCGGTGTGACACCGGAAATCAACGCACTGTGCACGATTATTCTTGTTGTTGTTATTTTAGTTTTGCTTATTTCTTCTGTTTTTTCAAGAAAAACAGAGGGTAAGATATAAATATTTTTCAGGAGGAAAGATGATGAAAAGAAGAATTATGAGCAGCTTATGTGCTGCGGCTCTTGTATTTTCAATGGCTGCATGCGGCAGCAGCAATGCACCGGCAGCAGATGGTGCAGATACCAATCAGGCGGCATCGGAAAATACAGCTGCAAATGACACAGCGGCATCAGACGATGCAGCCAAAGAAGGCGGAGAACTTATATTATATACATGGGAAGGCATGTTCCCACAGGAAGTTCTCGATGGCTTTACAGAAAAGACAGGTATTGAAATCGTTTATTCAAATTTTGACACTGACGAAACAATGCTTGAAAAGCTTTCACAGGCAGAGGGCGGCACTTATGACCTTGTCATTGCCGATGACTACATCATTGAGCAGGCCGTACAGGCAGGTCTTGTTCAGGAAATTGACAAAGACACAGTGACAAATTTCGGAAATATCAACCCGCTGTATCAGGGACAGTTTTATGATCCTGAGGATAAATATACAGTGCCTTACGGCGCAGGTATTCCTCTGATCGTATATGATCCTGAACAGGTCGGTTTTGAAATTACAGGCTATGAGGATCTGTGGAATCCGGAATTGGAAGATAAGGTAGCGCTGACTGCAAACTACCGTGTCATCAATGGCATTACACTGCTGTCTATGGGCCAGTCAATGAATACAGAAGATGTTGCTGTGATTGAAGAAGCCGGCAAAAAACTGCTTGATCTTGCGCCAAATGTTCGTATGATCCAGGATGATAACACACAAAACGCCCTGTTAAACGGTGAAGCAGCAGTGGCATTTTTGTATACATCTCAGGTGACACAGGTTATGGCAGAAAATCCGGATCTTAAAGTTGTTTATCCTAAGGAAGGTCTGGGCTTTGGCATCATGGCCGGTTTCATTCCGAGTCAGGCGCCAAATGCCAAGGCTGCCAATGAATTCCTTAATTATCTGCTTGAGCCGGAAGTTTCAGCGCAGTGTTTTGACTTTCTTGGATACTACTGCACAACAAAAGCAGCGGATGACCTTGTAAATCCTGACCTTGTTGTGCCTGATTCTGTCACAAAGGGAGAGATTATCCAGAATGTCAGCCAGGAAGCGGATGAAGCATTTAATAAAAACTGGACAGAATTTAAAGATGCGTGTGACTAAAATTGAACAGAATTTAAAGATGCGTGTGACTGATCAAATGAATAAGTGAAAATGATAAAGCGGCTGCCGTACCAAAAAAGGTATGGGCAGCCGCTTTTAGTGCGCCGGAAAACGCTGTCACAGGAAAGTGTCATTCAAGGTAAACTTCGTCGTCGGAGAGCGCCATCACAGGAAAATGCTGTCATAAAGATTGCGGTGAGAAATTGTCAGATATGGCTTGACAAAGATATGTCAGAGTGATATCATTATGATATCAAAATGAAAGGTGGTTCTATTATGGAGGAAAAGATTTTAAGTAATAAGAAAAATGGTATGCTTGTATTGCTGGTTACTGCGGCATTGTATATTGCGGCAGTGGCGGGACTGATTTTAGGCATCATTATTACGGAAAAGGGAGGACTTCCGGTGTTACTGATTATCTGTGCAGTATGGCTTTGTGTTGGCTGGATTCCGTGGATGGGTCTAAAGGTTTTAAAGCCTCAGGAAGCACTTGTACTGACACTTTTTGGTAAATATGTCGGAACCATTAAAAACGAAGGTTTTTATTTTGTCAATCCTTTCTGCACATCAGTGAATCCGGCAGCAAAGACAAAACTGAACCAGAGCGGCGATGTAGACAGCCGCAGAGGGAACCTTACGGCGCTGACACAGGACACAGCAGCATCGTCATCTGCGGGTACAAACAAAAAGGTTTCATTAAAGATTATGACACTGAATAATAATCGTCAGAAAATCAATGATTGTCTCGGTAATCCGGTGGAAATCGGCATTGCTGTCATGTGGCGGGTCGTTGATACGGCGAAAGCGGTCTTTAATGTGGATAACTATAAAGAATATCTCTCGCTGCAGTGTGACAGTGCATTAAGAAACATTGTTCGGATTTATCCATACGATGTGGCGCCGAATGTGGATACGACCGGTGACGGCGTGGCTGATGAGGGCAGTTTAAGAGGTTCCAGCGAGACAGTGGCGTCCCGGATCAGAGATGAAATTCAGCAAAAGGTGACGGAAGCAGGACTTGAGATTATTGAGGCACGCATTACATATCTGGCATATGCGCCTGAAATTGCAGCGGTGATGCTCCAAAGACAGCAGGCTTCAGCCATTATTGACGCAAGAAAGATGATTGTCGACGGTGCTGTCGGCATGGTGGAGATGGCATTGGAACGTCTGAATGAGCATGATATCGTGACACTGGATGAAGAACGTAAAGCGGCTATGGTATCTAATTTATTAGTTGTATTATGCGGCAACCATGATGCACAGCCTGTTGTAAATTCAGGAAGCTTATATTAAACTATGGCAGATGAAAAGAAAAAGCAGGTACCGTTAAGACTTTCGGCGAAACTTTATGATGCCATCGCCGCATGGGCAGAAGATGATTTCCGTTCGGTCAACGGACAGATTGAATATTTGCTGACCGAATGCGTAAGACAGCGTAAAAAGAATGGGAAATATACACCGAATGAATTTGACGTACCGCCAAAGCTGGATATTTAGAATAAAAAAGCGGGAAACCCCGGTAATTTAAATGACCGGGGAGTTCACAATCAAAAGCCCCTTAAAGTCATATCAAACAGCACAGGATATGATTTTAAGGGGCTTATTAAATGGCAATCAGGGTGCAGCACTTATATCTGTGACAGAAGATAGCCGACATAGGTTAAATACATGGCAACCATGATACCGCCTTCGATACGGTTGATATTTTTGCCGCGCCATGCAATCACCAGCGTAATGATGCTGACAGCTGTCATTAAAATAAGGTCGATAATGCTTGAAAATGCAACGTTCATCGGTGTAATTGCCGCTGAGGCGCCGATAATCAGCAGAATGTTGAAGATGTTGGATCCGATGACGTTTCCAAGGGCGAGTTCATTCTCGCCTTTTTTTGATGCAACGATGGAAGTTACAAGTTCAGGCAGCGATGTACCGAAAGCAACAACCGTCAGGCCGATAAATGCCTCGCTTAAACCAAGTGAACGGGCGATTTCAGTGGCGCTGTCAACGACCATGTCACCGCCGATGACAACAAGGGCAAGCCCGACAATAATTAAAAGGACGCTCATAAACGGCGGCATCATACGGTCCGGTGTATCATCTTCAAGTTCTGCTGCTTTTACTTCCGGTGATTCGACCATAATCGCGTGACCGGAAGCTTTTTTTGCTTTTAGAGCACTTTTGATTTGCATGGAAACAAATAATACAAAAACAGCAAGAAGTATGAAGCCGTCAATATGTCCGATGGTATAACCCTGTCCGAAGTTTAGTGACAGGATCAGCAGCACAATGCCGCAGATAATTGAAAACGGAAATTCTTTTTTCAAGATGTTTTCCTGAATCTGCATCGGTTTGATCAGCGCGCAGACACCGACAACCATCAAAAGATTAAAAAAGTTGGAACCGACAACATTACCGATGGCAATATCATTGGAACCGGACAGGGCGGCAGTAAGACTGACGGCCAGTTCAGGCGCGCTTGTGCCAAAGGCAACGATGGTCAGACCGATAATAATACTTGGTACGTGAAGAAGTCTTGCGACGGCTGAACTTCCGCCGACAAACCAGTCAGCACCCTTGACGAGAAAAACAAAACCCAGCACAAGAAATATATAGGTTAATAGAGTCTGCATAATAAAAACCTTCCTTTGTTAATAAAAACATTATTGTTTGTCAGTATCATTAGTATAGTTAGCAGATATTTCTTTGTCAAGCTGTAAAATGATTTTGATGGATATTGTACTGGCAAAAAGGTGAATGAATCATAAAATTTTTGCGTTTTTTTAAGTTTTGTATTGAAATAAATCTCATTATATACCATAATAGAAAGAGTGAAAGACGGAATCAGGCCCAGAGAGGAGAAAATAAGATGGATCAGTATAAAAAAGAGTTTATAGAGTTCATGGTAGACAGCAAAGTGCTTAAGTTTGGTGAATTTACATTAAAGAGCGGCAGAAAATCACCGTTTTTTATGAATGCGGGTGCATATGTGACAGGAACACAGCTGCGTAAACTGGGTGAATATTATGCAAGAGCCATTCATGATCATTACGGACTGGATTTTGATGTATTATTCGGACCTGCATATAAAGGCATTCCACTTGCAGTGGCAACGACGATGGCTATCAGCGAGCTTTACGGAAAAGATATCCGTTATTGTTCAAATCGTAAGGAAGTTAAGGATCACGGCGATGTGGGTATTTTACTTGGAAGCCCGATCAAGGACGGTGACAGAGTTGTGATTATCGAAGATGTGACAACTTCCGGAAAGTCCATTGAAGAGACATTCCCTATTATTCAGGCACAGGGCGATGTTGAAATCAAAGGACTTATGGTTTCATTAAACCGCATGGAAAAAGGCAAAGGCACACAGAGTGCCCTTGATGAGATTCGCGAAAAATACGGCTTTGAGGCCAATGCGATTGTATCGATGGCAGATGTTGTGGAGCATCTTTATAATAAACCGTATAAAGGCGAAGTCATCATTGATGATACATTAAAAGCGGCAATTGATACGTATTACGAGCAGTATGGAGTGAAATAATATGAAAAATGATAAAAACCGGGGAGGCATTTCTGTGCAGGAAAAAATTTATAAAACAATGAAAAATACAGGCATAGCAAACCTTGTTTTTGGTATTATTTCCATAATTGCAGGTGTTACAGTCGGTGTGATTTCGATTGTCAGCGGTGCCCGTCTGCTGAGCAGTAAAAAGAAAATTATTTTTTAGACAATATGCATTGAGTGCCCCGCGGGTTTTACGCGGGGCATTTAAATGCAGTTACAACTTCGGGCATTGTCAGAACGGGAGGCTTTGTAGGTTGTCATGAATTATAAAAATATAAAAATTGTGTCGGCTGTTTTTCTGGTATTATATATGTCAGCGCTGGCCTATGTATGTTTTTTCAGTGAAACGTACGGAAGAACACAAATATCAAGCGGTTATCATTACAATTTTGTGCCGTTTAAAGAAATACGGCGCTTTTTAGAATACCGTGAAGTGATTGGATTTAAGGCAGTACTGCTGAATTTATTCGGTAATGTTTTTGTGTTTTCGCCTTTTGGGTTTATTGTTCCGGTCATCAGCCGGAAATCAAGAGTTGTGATGAAGATGCTGATACTGACATTCATGCTCAGCTTTTGTATTGAAACGATTCAGCTTTTATGCCGTGTGGGAAGCTTTGACGTGGATGATCTTTTGCTGAATACGCTTGGCGGACTGATCGGATATGCAGTATTTAAGATATTGGATGTAATAAGGAAGAAAAATGAGTTATAGAGAGTTATTTAAGAAAGAAAATGACCGGCTTCGGGAAAGATATGATCTTGCGGCTGAACGCATCGCCCTGATCGTGACTGATCATACGGTAAGCCCGGATTTTGAGGATTATTTCCTGAAAACAGCGAATTTTATCCTGATGATGGACAGATTAATCTTAAGTGTCGAGCGGGATGAACTTATAGACGCGGATATCGCAAAGCTTAAGCATCTTCATGATATGGTTTATAGAGACATTGTTCATGAAAACTACAAAACAAGCTATGCCAATCCGATATATGCTGTTCGTGTTCTCGGGCAGGACTACGGACTGCTTTTGTCGGCACTGTATGCAAAACTCCGATTGATGATTATATTTGCCTGGGAATGCCGACGGGCAGATATGACCATCTATATGGAATTATTTATAGAAATTTATAATTATTTTGAGACTGAAAAAATGCCTGACCCGAAGCTGATCCGCCAGGCGCTGTACTGGTTTATCAGTGATTACAGTGATGTGACACTGTCTTACAGACTGCGGGAACAGATTGACGATTCCCTTGATTTTATAACGGACATTGTAATGAACAAAAATCTGGAGGATGATGGCTATTTATACCGGTATGGTTCTTATATCGGCAGTCATGAACTGAATTTAGCGGCTATGATGCGGCGTAAAACTCAGTCGGAGATTGATGCGGCAGCTTTAGAAGCGGCAGAAGATTATGTGTGTATGGCAAAAAAAGAAGGTGTGGATACCTTAAAAGAAAAGACGGTGCATATCCGTTTCGATGTGGGACTTGAGCGGCTTGTGCGGGCAGTCGTTTTAAAATTGCAATCTTATGGATTTAAAACGATTCTCGGTCGTCAGTATGATTCGTCAGCCGGAAATATGTATCGGTACTGCAGCCGGTTTGGCGTCCCGCTTCAGTATGCCATCGACCACAGGTGTGACGAAGCGCTTTTTTTAGATAAGGCACTGACAGAGCGCAGATTATCTGTACTTAAAGTCAGTTGTGAAAATATGAAAGCGCTGGCCAAAGCGTATACGGGAACGATTTATTTTACAGCACCCCAAAATCATCAGGAGATATCGGAAATTAAAAATGCTGCACCTGCATTTAATGAAAAGCAGGTACAGCTTGCACAAAAGTACTTAAGCCGGAGCAGAGAGATTATCGATAGGTATATGCCTTGTCATCTGAGCCGGACCGTAAGCGTTAAAGATTAATCATTCAGAAGTGCATGGGGGCTCCATCGTTCCGTCTGCAAGGTCTTTGGCTATAAAAGGGATAAAGTAAAACGGGATTGTGAGCAGTTTTTGCTCTGCGTTATAACCGTAATTGTTTTTTGAAATCTTAATTGCATATGCAAACTTATTATGATTTGAAAACTTTTCAAGAGAGTTTAATGTACCTCTGCCTTTCTTAACATCGATCGGATACAGCTTGTTATCGGATTCAACAATAAATTCAAGTTCGGCAGAGGCTTTGCCACGCCAATAGAAAAGCTTGTGTTCTTTTGCAATCAATTCGTTTGCTACAAAGTTTTCAAAAAAAATGCCGGACAGCGTATTTTCTTTTTCGTTGGATATAAACGAAGCTGCGTTGATGCCGCTTTGGTATGAGAACATTCCTATATCACCGAGAAACAGGCGGAAGTTGCTTTCGTTATCCGGCATTAGCGGCATAGTGATATGTTCTTTCAGCTGAAAAGATTGATTTATGATATGTGCCATGGTAAGCCATTGTATAGAAGTTGCATAATCTCTTGTTTTACTTTTTTCCTCAATAAGTCCCGGTGAGAAATTCTTAGACTCCTTGTTGAGCTCTTTATAAATATTTTGAAACAAGGTACGGGAACGCAAAACAGCTTCCTGGCTTGCCTGATACAATTCCATATCAGAAAGATAATTGTCATATAAAACCTTGAGGATTTCTCTCGACTCAAAGAGATTTTCGTCATCAACATAGGCTTCAACTGCTTCGGGCATACCGCCGACAAGAAGATATTTATATACCTGTTCCATTGTCAGCTCGTGGATTTTCGAATCAAGCGGCGTTCTGCTTTCATAAGCCTTTTTAACAGTATTATAGAGCATTTTGTTACTGTTCATTAAAAATTCGTCAAAGGTCATAGGATAAATCGTCATTTGGTTTATTTTTCCGACGGGAAAAAGAAATTTATCGTTGTCCCTTGAACCTCTTTTGTGCGTTTCCCTCTGAATTTTAATGCGCACCATTGATCCGGTTGCTATTACGGGAATTTGTCTGAAATCCTGGCAGAAATATTTAAGAGAAGATACAATGTTGGGACATTCCTGCACTTCGTCAAAAATCAAAAGCATATTTTCATCTATTTGTTTGCCTTTGAAAAGAGACAGGTATTCAATGATTTTTTTTGCATTTGCGGTCTTGGAACAAAACGCACGTACTTCATCTTCGATTTTGCAGTCAATATAAATGTAATTATCCTTGTAATAAGTTTCTGCAAACATATCTTTAACAAGATATGTTTTGCCAACCTGTCTTGCGCCCCAAACAATTAAGGGCTTTTTTCGTTTATTGTTATTCCACTCTATCAGTTTCTGCAATGCATTTCGTTCCATAAGTGAACCTCCGAGATATTTTATATATAAATTATAGTATAATTTTCACCAATTATCAAGTTATATTTAAAGATATTTGTACCTATATATAGTTTGTTTGTGCTATTATTTGCACTTGAGTGTAACTTATTTGATTTATTATTTGCACTTACATGCAATTTATTTACTTTATTATTTGTACCTATTTCTGGTTTATGATTGTGAATTAACTGCAAAGCAAATAAAATAAAGTATTGGAACAAAAGAAGTTCATTGTATCAGTGAAGGAAAGCGAAACAAACTAAAAAAACGGTGTAACCTGATCTCCTGAGGTTACACCATCACTTCTAAATTGCTTTCTTTTGAGCAGGCGGCGTTAACCGCCTGCGTGCCCGCACGGGCGCGCAAAGAGCCACTTAGTGACTCTTTGTTATTCTTCATCGTCCTCTTTCATATCATCCATGTTCATGATCTGACGTTTTCTTGCCATCTCGTCATTTTCGAGATATTCGTCGTAGGTACACTGCTTGTCAATCAGCCCTGCAGCCGTGATTTCCATGATACGGTTGGCTGTTGTCTGGACAAACTGATGATCCTGAGATGTAAATAAAAGAACGCCCGGATATTTAATCAGACCATTATTTAACGCGGTTATGGATTCCATGTCCAAATGGTTGGTCGGTTCGTCCATCACAAGGACGTTGGCACCGGTCATCATCATTTTGGATAATGTAACCCGGACACGCTCACCGCCGGAAAGTACGCGAAGTTTTTTGAGTCCTTCTTCGCCGGAGAAGAGCATGCGGCCGAGAAAACCGCGGACATAAGTTACATCTTTTTCAGGTGAATACGGCATCAGCCAGTCAACGATGGTGTCATCGCTGGCGAACTCAGCGGAATTATCTTTAGGGAAGTAAGCCTGAGAGGTCGTAACGCCCCATTTGTAACTGCCTTCATCAGGTTCCATTTCGCCCATGAGAATTTTAAACAGTGTTGTCGTAGCATTGACATTTGGACCAACGAAAGCAACTTTATCTTCGCGGCCTAGGGTGAAAGAAATGTTGTCAAGGACTTTGACGCCGTCGATTGTTTTTGATATACCTTCCACCTGCAGCACTTCATTGCCGATTTCACGATTTGGTTTGAAATCAATATAAGGATACTTGCGGCTTGAAGGACGGATTTCATCAAGCTGTATCTTTTCCAGGGCACGCTTTCTTGATGTTGCCTGCTTGGATTTGGAGGCATTGGCAGAGAAACGCTGGATAAATTCCTGCAATTCTTTGATTTTTTCTTCTTTCTTTTTATTGGCTTCCTTCATCTGCTTGATCATCAGCTGACTTGATTCATACCAGAAATCATAGTTGCCTGAATAAAGCTGGATCTTGCCATAATCAATATCTGCAATATGGGTGCAGACTTTATTTAAAAAGTAACGGTCATGGGAGACAACAATCACCGTATTTTCAAAATTAATCAAAAATTCTTCAAGCCATGCAATGGCATCCAGATCCAGATGGTTGGTCGGTTCGTCTAAAAGAAGGACATCAGGATTGCCGAAAAGTGCCTGAGCAAGGAGAACTTTGACTTTCTGTCCGCCGTCAAGGTCACGAAGATAGCTGTAATGAAGATCGCTGTCAATGCCCAAGCCGTTTAAAAGAATTGCGGCGTCACTTTCAGCTTCCCAGCCGTTTAATTCGCCGAATTCGGCTTCAAGCTCACTGGCACGGATGCCGTCTTCTTCACTGAAATCTTCCTTCATATATATCTGTTCTTTTTCCTTCATGATTTCATAAAGGCGGGCATTGCCCATAATGACCGTATCAAGTACCTGATAATCATCATATTTATAATGATCCTGAGAAAGAACGGAGAGGCGTTCGCCCTGATTCATGGTTACATCGCCCTTACTCGGTTCCAATGCGCCGGATAATATCTTTAAAAATGTAGATTTACCGGCACCGTTCGCACCGATAAGACCGTAACAGTTTCCTTCTGTGAATTTAATATTGACATCTTCAAACAGCGCCCGCTTTCCGAGGCGCAGTGTTACATTGTTAGCACTGATCATAGATAACTCCTTATTAAAACTTTTTTTCTCTTAACTGCCATACTTATTATACATGGAAAAATAGAATTTTCAAGGGTAAATACCGAATTACATGCCTGTGTACAGTAATGCATCGCCATAGAGCGCACACAATTCGTCAATAACAGGTGTATGCATGAAATCTTTATGGTAGATGATGTTAATTTCACGGCTGATGTTCAGGTCTTTGATCGGAATAATGTTCAGGCGTCCCTGCCTGGCCTCAGTGATGCAGAAACTGTGGGCGACGATGGAGGCGCCGACATTGGACATAACTAAAGCTTTCAAGGTGCTTACGTTATCGATTTCCATCATGATATTGAAATTTTTTAATGTCTCGTTATTGACCGAAAGAAAGGATTCAAAAAGCTGACGTGTACCTGCGGACTGGGGGCGCATGATCAGCGGCAGTCTTTTAATATCCTCAAGAGAGGCCTCTGAAACATTGGCAAAAGGATGTTTGGGCGATACAACAAGGCAGAGATAATCGGTGGATAAAAGCCGGCTTTCCAGCTCGGAATCTGATATTGAACCTTCGATGATGGCAAAGTCCAGTTCGCGGTTAATAAGCTTTGTATGCAGTTTTTTAATCGTATCCGAAATGATTGATATTTTTATTTCCGGATGAGCTGTGCAGTAGCGGGCAATCACATTGGGAACGAGATTGTTTTCTGCTGTGGGTGTAAGGCCGATTTTAAACGGACGCTCGCCTTCGGCACATTCTTTAAGTTCTTTAAGCATGGATTTGTACAGGCTTTGCTGCTTTTTAGCATATTTTTCAAGAATTTTACCCTCCGGTGTCAGTTTTAACTTTCTGCCTTTTGTATAAAACATCTGAATCTTGTATTCACTTTCCAGACTGTGGATATGATGGCTGATGGCAGGCTGTGTCAGACTGAGCATTTCTGCTGCTTTTGTAAAACTGCCTGTTTTGATAACTGTCAATAATGTGGTAAACTTGGAATCAATCATAAAAAACTCCTTTTCCGGTATTATAATAAAGTGGCATATCCACAAAACGCTCCTTCATGGTATTGTGTATCGTATCAAACAGCTGATTCCGTGATACTTATATTGTATAAAAAATATTTATGTAAAAGTAAAAAAATATAATTTGATTTTATCATTAAAAATTGATATAGTAAAGCGAGAATTAAAGTATTGGGGGGCGTAAAATGACTTTTTTAGATTTTGCACTTCAGGATATTACTGGGTCACTGGGTTATATTGCAAGGCTTTTGCTCGCCGGTTTCTGCGGGGCTCTGATCGGACTTGAGCGGACAAAGAAGCAGAAGGAGGCAGGAATCAGAACCCATGTCATTGTGGCGATCGGTGCGGCGCTTGTGATGATTGTTTCAAAGTACGGATTTTTCGATGTGGTTGTTTATGATTCGATTCAGCTTGATGCTTCAAGAATTGCTTCTCAGGTCATTACGGGTATCAGTTTCCTTGGTGCCGGTGTTATATTTTTTAAAAATGATACGGTTAAAGGACTTACAACTGCAGCAGGCATATGGGCAACCGCAGGTGTCGGTCTTGCGACCGGCGCCGGTATGTATACAGTCAGTCTGGTGTCGACAATGATGATTATTGTTGTACACTTCAGTCTTCACCGGTCAAATATCGCGGAAAGTTTTGTGATGGATTCACTTCTTGTGACGGTTTACAATGAACCGGGGGTATTGGATAAATTAAAGGAGGAGCTTGGAAAGCTTGATCTGAATGTGAAAAAGTGCCATGTTGTCAAACATAAAAACAGTACGATCACGATAAGGTTTTTGCTGAAACATTCCACAGAAGTAGAATGGTCCTTTGTCCTTGATTTTGTTGAGAAAAATGAGTTTGTTAAATCTGTAGGTATGTAGAGAGAAACCGCCCAGTGGCGCCTTTTGTAATTAAGGTGTCCCTGAGCGGAGATGAAGATGCACTTGTGTGTCCGCTTGGGCGGACACACAAGTGCATCTTTGTTACTTCTGATATTTGTCATAGAGTCTTTTAAATGCAGGTATACTGCGTTCAACGACTTCATAAGGCACACAGTAGGAAATGCGGACAAAGCCCGGACCTGAAAAAGCGGTGCCCGGAGCCATAAGAATACGTTCTTCTTTGGCTTTCTGGCAAAATTCGAAGTCGTCCGGTTCAAGAGAGCGCATAAACAGATAAAAAGCGCCGTCCGGATGGATACAGTCATAACCGATGTCTGTCAGTGAATGATAGAGTAAATCTCTGTTCTTTTCATAAATGCTGACATCGACCGATGCATCAACACATTTGAGCAAAATTTTCTGCTGCAGTGACGGTGCGTTGACATAGCCAAGATACCGGATCGATGCGGTGATGCCGGCGATAATATCCTGATAATCCGCAACATCATCAGAAAGGGCGATATAGCCGACACGTTCACCGGGTATGGATAATGTTTTACTGTAAGAATAAACAACAATCGTATTTTTATAATACAGCGGCAGATAAGGAACTTCTAAGCCGCCGTAAGCCAGCAGTCGGTATGGTTCATCGGATATCAGGTAAATCGGATGACCGTATTCCTTTTGTTTGCGTTCCATGATTTCGGCCACTTTTTTGATAGATTCTTCAGTATATACGGCACCTGTCGGATTATTCGGATTGTTGATAAACACCATTCGGGTTTTAGGTGTGAAAGCAGCTTCAAACGTTTCAGGGTCCGGCTGAAGTGTTTTCTGGTCGCACAGTGCAGGGACAAGTTTGCCGTAAAGGGTTTCAACATAGCTTTTATATTCCCAGAAATATGGGGCGAAGGTGATGACTTCATCATCAATATCCAAAAATGTGTTGCAAAGGATAGATAATGCGGAAGCAGCGCCGCTTGTCATGATGATGCCGTTTTCATCATAATGCATACCAAACTTTTTGTTCAGATGCCCGGCAACACAGCGGCGGACATCCGGATGACCGACATTGGCAGGATAGCCGTGCAAGGTTAAAGGTTCCTCTGTATCAAGTACTTCTTTCATAGTTTCATTAACTATGGCCGGCGGTTCTACGTTCGGGTTGCCGATGCTGAAGTTAAATATGTTTTCTTTGCCATAGATTGCGGCAAGTTTCTTTCCCTCTTCAAAAATATCTCTGATGCATACGGCGCCGTCTAAAGAGGCGCGCAGACGTTTTGAAATCATTGTTAATTCCTCCGGAAGTAAATATTTAATTTAGATGTATCTATTCAGAGCAGGTTTATGTACCGGCTGCAAGTACCGTGACTTAAACGATGAGACGAATGCGCATCATTCTGCCTTGAAAAATCTGAAGACATTATAGCACTTTAAAGCGCTGATGTAAATAGGGTTTTCGTATGCATTTCCGTGACAAAAAGCAGGGATTATGATAGAATATTTCAGAGAATCAGGTCTAAAAGATGTTGATCAACGGATTTTTACAGAGTTAATGAGGTGGAAAATCATGGATTATTTAGAACTTGCGCCATTGTTTAAAGACCATATGGTTATTCAGAGAGATAAACAGATCATTGTATGGGGTCAGGGACCGGAAAATGCAGTTGTCGAAGTTGTATTTGACAAAATGAAGGCTTCATGTGTGATCAAAAATCATCGGTGGCAGTGCCTTTTGACGTCCCATGGTCCGGCAGAGGGGCTTTTTATGACTGTGAAAACAGATATTCCGGGATTTCCTGAAAAAGTGATCCGGGATATTGCCGTCGGTGATGTATGGATTGCGGCAGGACAGTCCAATATGGAGTATTTCTTAAGATATGATGCCCAGTGGGATACTATACAAAAAACAGAGAAAAACTTAAAAATCAGAATGTTTAATGTGCCCCGCCTTGCATTTGAAGGCCAGCAAAAGGACATTTCCGACAGTGGTTACTGGTTTTTTGAAGGTGACAGTGCGTGGGAAACCTTTTCAGCACCGGGGTATTGTTTTGCAAAAGCACTGCAGCCCGTGATTCATGTGCCTGTTGGAATTATCGGATGTAACTGGGGCGGAACACCGGCCGGTGCGTGGATTGAGGAATCTTATTTAAAGGAGACTCCGTACAATATTATATTAGAGGAATACGCACGGGAAATGGCTGGAAAAGACATGGACAGTCTGCGGCATGAAGCGATGGAAGCTTTTGCTTTTGAAGACAGTCCGAAACATCAGGACGAATGGAAGCCGATGATGTACGGCCTTGATGAAAGGCAGCAAAAGCTGTGGATGGAAGAACACTGCAATGATCCTTTTATACCTTTGGGGCCATGGCATCAGAACCGGCCGTCGGGGCTTTTTCATCAGATGGTAGAAAAAGTCGCGCCTTTTTCGGTTAAAGGCGTGCTCTGGTATCAGGGGGAATCCGATGAACACCATGCGCCGCTGTATGACAAAATTCTGGAACGGATGATTGAGTGCTGGCGTGATACGTGGCATGATCATCTGCCGTTTTTAATTGTACAGCTGGCGCCGTTTGGACGATGGCTTGCGTGTACGGGCGAGAACTATCCTGAAGTCCGCAGAAGGCAGGAAATGGTTTCAGAAAATGTCAGTGATGTTTACATGACATCGGTGATGGATCTTGGAATGTATGAGGATATTCATCCGAAGCATAAAAAGGAGGTCGGGGAGCGCCTTTCACTGCTTGCAAGAGGATGTGTCTATGGGGAAGACATTGTCTGCAGACCGCCAAAGTGCATATCCTGCGAGGCTAAGAATCAGACGATTTTGTTAAAGTTTGACCGGGCAGGTGATGGGCTTTTACTGACTTCAGATCAGGTGAACGGCTTAAAAATGACTGTTAACCATGAAGATTTGAAGGTGCTGTCCGCAAAGGCAGAGGGGGATTGTTTATCCATCACTGTGGACAGGCAGGTCAATGGCTTATGTACAGTATCATTTGCGGAAATGGATTATGTCGAAGTTAATCTGTTTAACAGCGCGGGACTGCCGGCGATGCCATTTTACCGGGAATTTAAAATAAGTGACAGGGAGAACGGTTGAAGATGAACATTATTAATATAGAACATATCAGTAAAGTATTTGGCGAAAAAGTTATATTTGATGATGCTTCATTTGGTATAGAAGAGTATCAGAAAATCGGAATTATCGGTATGAACGGCACAGGTAAGACAACGCTGCTTCGAATGATCGCAGGTCTTGAGACACCGGACTTGGGTCAGATTATCCGTCAGAATAACCTCCGTATTGCTTATCTTGCCCAGAATCCGGAATTTCCCGAGAATGCCACGGTGATGTCTTATGCACTTGACGGCGCGGACAATGAAAACTGGAAAGTCCAAAGTAATCTGACAAAACTGGGGATTGATGATTACGATGCACTGATGGCCCATCTTTCCGGCGGACAGCGCCGAAAGGTTGCTATGGCAAAGGTGCTGGCGTCTGATTTTGACGTACTTCTTCTTGACGAACCGACAAACCATCTGGATGAGCAGATGATTGCATGGCTTGAGGATTATCTGAAGGCTTTTAAAGGAACGATTATTATGGTGACCCATGACCGTTATTTCCTCGATAAGGTGACGAACAGGATTCTTGAAATCAGTTTTGGCAAAATGTATGACTATGATTCCAATTATTCAAAGTTTCTCGAATTGAAAGCCCAGCGTGAGGAAATGGCGCTGGCCACAGAAAGAAAGCGCCAGAGTATTCTGCGTATGGAGCTTGAATGGGCAAAGCGGGGATGTCGGGCAAGAACAACAAAGCAGCGGGCAAGACTTGAACGGCTTGAAGTATTAAAAAATACAAGTGCGCCGATGCAGGTACAGAATGTGGAAATCGATTCTGTTAAAACAAGGATGGGCAAAAAAACGATTGAACTGCATCATGTCGGCAAAAAATACGGCGATAAAACAATCATTGATGATTTTGATTATATTGTTCTAAAAAATCAGCGGCTTGGCATTATCGGTCCAAATGGCTGCGGTAAATCAACGCTGATCAAGATGATTGCCGGTATCGTGACTCCGGATTCAGGAAGTATAGATATTGGAGAAACAGTAAAAATCGGCTATTTTGCTCAGGAAGAGCAGGATATGGATGAGAATCAGAGAGTCATAGACTATGTCAAAGATATTGCGGAATACATTGTGACCAATGACGGCAAAATCAGTGCATCGCAGATGCTGGAGCGGTTTTTATTTACACCGGATATGCAGTATGCACCAATCGGCAAGCTGTCCGGCGGAGAAAAAAGACGGCTTTATCTGCTTGGTGTTTTGTCAGGCGGCATTAATACACTGCTTTTGGACGAACCGGGTAATAATCTGGATATTCCGACACTGACGATACTGGAAGATTATCTGAATTCCTTTGCGGGGATCGTCATCACTGTATCTCACGACAGATATTTCCTTGACAATGTGGTGGACCGTATTTTTGAATTTGACCAAAGCGGTCATCTTGTGCAGTATGAAGGCGGTTACACAGATTATCTTGAAGCAAAGCAGCGCAAAATGGCAGAAGCGGGACAATCATCTGCAGATAAAAAGTCTGCATCGGTCAGAAACGGTGAAAAGACAGAGGATGGTCTTTTAAAAGAAGGTTCAAAAAATTGGAAGCAGAACCGGCCTGCGAAGCTTAAGTTTACTTATAAGGAACAGAAAGAATTTGAAACTATTGATGATGACATCGCAGCACTGGAAGAAAAAATAAAGGCTATCGACGATGATATGATGGTCAATGCCACAAACTCAGGGAAGCTCAATGATCTGATGAAAGAAAAAGCGGCAGCAGAGGCGGCGCTGGAAGAAAAAATGGACCGGTGGGTTTACTTAAACGATCTGGCTGAGAAAATCGAGGCACAAAAGCTGTAGGTTTCTTTGATGGTTGATCCGGCAAAGTGCGGCAGCGGTGAAAAGCAAAGCAGCCCGGCGATGAGGATTTAACAGCTGCAGCCCGGCGATTGGTTATGAACAGTTGCTTGTATTTTATAAATTCTATGGTATACTTAAACAAGAATATATACAGGCAGGTCATGGTATATTCCTTGTCAGTGCCTGTTTACGGCAGATAGAGAAATTTAAATACGGAGTCATTGTATATGGGAAAGAAAAAAGAAAACAGCTTTTTGATGCAGGGAACGATTCTTGCTGCTGCGGCTATCATAACAAAAATCATAGGTCTGGCATACCGGATACCGCTTACGAATATTCTCGGAGAGGAAGGCAACGGCTACTATGGTGTCGTTTTTCAGGTTTATAATCTGGCGCTGATGCTGACATCTTACAGTATGCCGATGGCTGTTTCAAAGCTGGTGTCAGAGCGGCTTGCAAAGCGACAGTATAAAAATGCTCAGCGGGTGTTCAGAAGTGCCATGACGATCGCTGTGATCGCCGGCGGTGCCGCGACGCTGATCGTATTTTTCGGCGCCGGGTTTATCGGCAGCAAAATCCTTAAAATGGAACTGAGCGTCTATGCGCTGCGGACATTATCACCGTGTATTCTGATCGTGGCCTTTCTCGGCGTTTTCAGGGGATATTTCCAGGGACACAGAACGATGATACCGACCGCAGTCTCACAGATTCTTGAGCAGATTGTTAATGCGGTTTTCAGTATTATCGGCGCTTATTTCCTCTTTAAGATCGGTCTTGGCATGGCTGAGGGGGCAAAAAGTGAGTCCTACGGCGCAGCTTTAAGTGCTGCGGGCGGAACCATCGGTACTGTGGCGGGTGCGCTGACGGCCCTTGTTTTTTTAGTATTGCTTTATACGGCATACACAAAAATTGTCAGACAGCGGGTGCGCCGTGACCGCACACGCCGTGTTGAGAGTAATAAAAAGATTTACAAAGTATTATTACTGACGCTGGCGCCGGTTATTTTAAGTTCCACACTTTCAAATATTACAAATATTCTTGATCAGGGGCTTTTTACAAATGTGATGGCAAGCCTCGGATATACAGAAAAAGAGTATACATCACTTCTTGGATTATTAAACGGTCAGTATGATACAATGGTCGGCATTCCGTTCAGTATTTCCACGGCACTGGCATCATCGTTTATGCCAAGCCTTGTGGCAGCTATCCAGGTCGGCACAAGAAGAGAGATCCACCAGAAGATTGACCTGATTACAAGGTTTAATATGATGATTATTATTCCGTGCGCTGCAGGCTTTATCGCCCTTGCCCGGCCGATTATGGATCTTTTATTCTTCACGCAGAATAATGAAATACCGGCGATGCTTTTACGCATCGGTGCATTTTCGGTTATTCTTTTATGCCTTTCGTCCGTAACAAATGCGGCACTTCAGGGCATGGACAAAATGATGCAGCCGGTGAAAAATGCGGCCATCGCGCTGGCAGTACATACAGTGGCGCTGATTATTATGCTTGCTGTATTTAAGTGGAATGTTTACGGTGTCGTTGTCAGCAAGATTGTATTTGCAGGTGTTATCTGTCTGTTAAATTCAAGAGACTTAAAGAGAGCCTGCGGTTACGTTCAGGAGAAGAAAAAGACATTTCTTATACCGGCCATTGCGGCAGTGATCATGGGTGCGGCTGCAATGCTGGTCTATAAAGTATTTGCACTGTTTTGCCCGGGCGCCGTGGCGACAATCATTGCGATACTGGCGGCAGTGATCGTATATTGCGTAAGCCTTGTGATGCTTGGCGGCGTCAGTGAACAGGAGCTTTTGGAGATGCCAAAGGGTACGATGATTATAAAACTTCTTAAAAAAGTGCATTTACTTAGATAAATAGGAAAGAAATCCGGAGAAATTACAGTTAATAGAAAGAAATCCGCAGGAATCACGGGGAGCGGTTTCTAAATCCGCATCATATGTATACAATCTTGAAAATGACATATAAATATGCTATGATAGGGAACGTTTGTGTAAATTGAATCAATCTTTTGCTGCAAAGGGGATTATTATGAGTCACCAATATATATTTGTTGAAAATGTAAGTAAAGCACAGTTTCGTGCTTTAGCTGAAAAGAAAAATGTGAAATCTCATTTTTTAGGCTCTTATGAGTGGGGTGAGGTTTCAGAAAGAAGAGGCTGGACACCATATTATGTCGGGGTTTTAAAAGACGGGGAGCTTGCGGCCACAGCGCTGCTGCTTCAGAAAAAGCTTTTGCTTGGATTCTCATATTTTTATATTCCGAGAGGCTTTACAATGGATTATAAAGACCTTGAGCTGTTAAAATTTATGACGGAGAGCGTACATAAGTTTTGTAAAAAGCACCATTCGATTTATTTTAAAATTGATCCGGATATCAAGCTGCATACAATCGATATCGACGGACAGGTCATTGAAGGTGAGAATAATTACGCATTGTCAGATTATTTGCTTTCGCTGGGATATACGAGAAAACCGCTGAATTACTTTTTTGAAAATGAACAGCCGAGGTTTACATTCAGAATACCTCTTGACGGTACCCTTGAAGAAATCGAGGCAAAATACGGAAGAACAACGAAAAACTGCATTAAGACAGCAAAAAACAGCGGCGTTGAAGTCGTCAGAGGTACCGAAAAAGATATTGACACATTTGTACGGCTGATGGAAATGACTGAAAAGCGACAGGATTTTTATTCCCATGATAAAGCATATTATACTTATTTTTATGATATTTTATCAAAGAGCGGTATGGTTGAGCTGTATCTCGGAAAAATCAATATTCCGAAACTTGTGGATAAACTGACAAAGGAATGTGCGGAACTTGAAGCTGAAATGGAGCGGCTTAAGGATAATACAGGCAAAAAGGCGATGAATAAAAAGAGGGATCTTACAGAGCGTCTCTCGCCTCTTAAAGAGGAAATAAGCCGGCATAAGGGTAAACCTCAGACAGATCTTGTTGTATCTGCCTATATGAATGTTAAGTATGATGACAAGTCATGGACGCTTTATGCGGCCAATGATATGGAATACCGTAAGTTTTATGCCAATTATCTTGTGTATAACCGGCAGATTGAAGATGCTTACAATGAAGGCCGAAAGATTTTCGATGTTTTCGGAACAATCGGCAAACCGGACAGTAAGAGCAAATTAAGCGGCCTGTTTGAATTTAAAAAGAAATGGGGCGGCGAATATACGGAGTTTATCGGTGAATTTGATTATATTGAAAATAAACCGATGTATTTCCTGTACAAAAAACTGATACCATTTTACCATAAAATGGTCAATAAACGTTTAAGAAAGCAGGTACAGCAATATGAAGGATAAGCAATTTACGGGTGTTGTGCTTGGCGGTGATATGAACAGTTATGCTGTAGCCAGAGCATTTTATGAGGCGTATGGCATCAAAACGATTGTGTTGGGCCAGCATCCGATATTTCCGACGGCATTCAGTAAAATCGTGGAAGGATATTATTTTGAAGACCTGTTAAAAGATGAGGTACTGATTAAGGCACTTCAGTTTATTCAGAAAAAATATCCGGATAAAAAGAAAATATTATTCGGAAACACGGATTATTATGTCCGTCATATTATTCATAACAGGGATAAGATTGAAAAAATCAGCGACAGCTATATCATACCGATTGTCGGTGAAGATAAGTTTGATCAGCTTTTTAATAAGAGCACATTTTATGAACAGTGTGAAAAGTACGGACTGGATTATCCGAAAAGTAAAGATTTTAATGTCGGTACGGACAAGCTGTCAGAATTTAACATACCATTTGAATTTCCGATATTCATAAAGCCATCCAATACGGTTGAATATGCGAAATATACTTTTGAGGGCAAGCAAAAAGGCTATAAGATCGACAATAAGGCGCAGCTTGAAAAAGTGATCGGGGAAGTGAAGGCTTCAGGCTATAAGGACAGTTTTGTTTTTCAGGAATACATTGAAGGCAATGACGATTCGATGTTTGTTTACAGTGCTTATGTCAATAGCAGGCATAAGGTCGTTGCCATTACCGGCGGCAAAATTCTGATGCATGACAGAACCCCGGAGCTGATCGGGAATTATAATGCCATTACTAATGCCTGTGACAAAAAGCTTTGTGAAAAGATTAAATATTTCCTGGAACATATTGACTTTACCGGCATATGTCATTTCGATGTTCAGTATGATGCGCGAAGAAAGGATTATGTCGTATTTGAGATGAATATCCGTCAGGGCAGAAGTAATTACTATACGGCAGCAAGCGGTGTGAATTTCCCGAAGCTGATTGTGGATGATTACATCAATCATAAAGATACACCGTTTTTTATTGCCGACAAAGCATTTACAGTCAGTGTTGTGCCGAAATGCATGCTTAAATTTGCATTGAAGCAGAGCCATGCGAAACCGTATAAAATGACGAATTTCTACAGGTTCGGCTTAAGTCCGTATGACAGAAATATTAAAAGATATATGTATCAGCTTGTCTGGGATATGCGGACAATGAAAAATCATTTAAAATATAACCGATAGTCAGCTATTGGAAGGTAACCGGTCAGGAGGCTATACCGATGACAGTGCAAAAAAAAGAAGTGAAGGCAGTTAAAGGCAGCGGTCTTTTTCAGGGCGTGACAAAAACCGAAAAGGGCATGGAATTTACAATAAGCTGTGAAGGTGAAAAGACACTGATTTTAACAGTGTACTTAAAAGACGGCAGACAGTTTGATTTTAAGATGAATGAGTTTCATATATCCGGTAACTTGTATTCGGTTCTTCTTACGAATTTTAATTACAAATATTTTGAATATACTTACCGTTATGACGGTCAATGGATCAAAGATGCTTATGCGGGGGCAGTGTCAGGTGTCAGCCGTTGGGGTGAACCGGCAGGTGAATTCCGGTACTGTTACAGAAATAAAGATTTTGACTGGGAAGGCGACAAACCGCTGATGCTTTCCATGCACAGTCTTGTGATGTATAAGCTGCATGTGCGGGGCTTTACAAAGCATCTGTCATCCGGTGTCAGACATAAGGGAACTTTTGCCGGTGTTACAGAAAAGATTGATTATTTGAAAAATCTCGGCATCAACTGTGTTGAACTGATGCCGGTCGCTGAATTTGAAGAGATGGTTCCGTCAAAGAAAGTTTCCTATCAGCTGGCGGATCCTGCGGATATCCAATATAAGATGAATTTCTGGGGATATGGCGATGCCCATTATTTTGCGCCGAAGTCGTCTTACAGTGCGTCGCAAAATGCCGCAGAAGAGTTTAAAACAATGGTTTTAAAGCTGCATCAGGCCGGCATTGAGGTCGTTTTGGACTTTGCGTTTGCTAAACATACAAATAAAAACATGATTCTTGACTGCTTAAGATACTGGGTACATGAATATCATGTGGATGGTTTTCACGTCAACAGCAATGTTGTTCCGGTGGAACTGGTCATATCAGATCCTATGCTTGCGCAGACAAAGATTTTTACGGAAGGTTTCGGGAAAACGGCAGAGGATGGCGAAAAGCCGCCGTATTTTAAACATCTGGCAGAGTATCATGATGAATATGCCGTATGCTGCCGCAGGTTTTTAAAAGGTGATGAGGATATGGTCAGCTCTTTTGAACGTCTGCTTGTGAAAAATGATGCTTTTGTATCTTCTGTGCAGTATATTTGCGGTCATAACGGTATGCGCCTTGCAGATCTTGTGATGTATGATCAAAAGCATAATGAGGCCAACGGCGAGAATAACAGTGACGGTACGGATTTTAATTATAGCTGGAACTGCGGTGAAGAAGGACCGACACGAAAGAAAAAAGTGAAGGCACTGAGACTTCGGCAGATGAAAAACGCATGGATGTTTGCCATGTTTCACCAGGGGATTCCTCTAATCTGTGCCGGTGATGAGTTTGGTCAGTCCCAGGAGGGCAATAATACTCCATATTGTCAGGATAATGAATATACATGGCTGAACTGGAAAAATATACATAAAAACCGCGGGTTTTTTGAATTTGCGTCTGAAATGATCGCGTTAAGAAAGCATCATCCGGTACTGCACAGTGCAAAACCGGTGCGTCTGATGGATTACCTTGGCTGCGGATTTCCTGATGTATCTTATCACGGCGGCAAACCGTGGCAGATTGAAGATCTTGCGCCAAGCAGATATCTCGGCGTGCTCTATGACGGCAGATACGGCCATGAAAATGGCAGGGATGATGATTATCTGTATTTTGCCTACAATATGTACTGGGAACCGAAGCTTATAGGTCTGCCGGCACTGCCGGGAAATATGACATGGCAGCAGGCGGTGACGACATGGGATGAGACAGCTGATCATGAAGAAAAAGTTTTAATTTATGATGCCAAAACCTCAGAAATCAGCAGCGCAAAGACGGATGCGCACATTGTGACTGACGGACAGGCAAATGAAAAAGATACCGGTGCAGGCCAAAGGACGCGTACAGAGAATACAGTGATTTATCCGAGAACAATTACTGTATTTAAAAGCGTTGTCAGGAAAGCCAAAGAATGAATGGATTTACATTAAAATGCATTGCGGCGCTTACAATGCTTTTAGATCACATCGGTGCTGTACTATTTCCTCAGTACCGATGGCTGCGCTGTATCGGACGCATTGCCTTTCCGGTGTACTGCTTTTTGCTGATGGAGGGTTACAGGCATACAAAAAGTGTTAAAAAGTATCTGATGAGACTTGGTATTTTTGCACTTGTTTCGGAAATCCCTTTTAATCTCGCCTTTTATAATGCAATGGCGGTAAGAGGGATGAACGTTTACTTTACACTGTTTCTCGGGCTTATGGCTGCATGGCTTTGCGATATCATCCGGGCATCGTCACAGCGGTACGGTGTTCTTGGATACGGCGCCTTTGTTTTAGCCGGTCTGGCGGCGATGGGGTTAAAGTCGGATTACAGGTATTACGGCATTGCCCTTATTTTTGTTTTTTATCAGTTTGGCAGTGAAAAGGTGACACAGGCTGTGCTGTCAGCACTGATTTTCGGTTTAATGAGCAGGATACAAATGTACGGTCTGATGGCTTTGGTGCCGATTTTTACTTATAACGGAAAGCGGGGGCCGAACCATAAGATCATCACAGCGTGCTTTTATTTGTTTTATCCGGTGCATCTTATCATACTTTACGAAATAAAGAGATGTTTATAAAGAAAATACATGAGGTAATCAAAAAATATTGTTAAAAATCAGATGTGTTTAAATATATTTATGGAGAGACTATGGAAAAGATAGCAAGTTTTACAATTAATCATTTGAAATTATATCCCGGTGTTTATGTTTCAAGAAAAGATCATGTGGGACAGGAAGTTATTACGACATTTGATCTGCGTATGACGCGTCCGAATTTTGAGCCGGTGATGAATACTGCTGAGATGCATGCCATTGAACATCTTGGCGCTACGTTTTTAAGAAACCATCCGGTTTATGGCAGCAAAACAGTTTATTTCGGACCTATGGGCTGCCGTACAGGCTTTTATCTTCTCCTTGCCGGAGATTATGAGTCTTTGGATATTATACCGCTGATGAAAGAGATGTTTGCTTTTATCAGGGATTTTGAAGGTGAGGTTCCCGGTGCCTGCGCAAGAGACTGCGGTAATTTCCTTGATATTAACCTTCCGATGGCAAAATATCTTGCAAAAAAATATCTGGAAGAAGTACTGGAAAATATAAACGAAGAACGTCTTGTTTATCCACAGTAAAAACGAAGGCTTGTGCTGTAAAAGCAGGTGTTTTCGCCTGGTCAAAAATGTAAGACTTTGAGCTGAGTATTTGACTTAACATATGGCAAGTATGATTTTTTACAGGTTTGCGTATAATAATGTTAGCCTGGCGATGTGTCCAAGCATTGCCGGGCTAAATTAGCATGACGGAGGCTTGTGAAAATGATTGGAAAGTCAGATTACAGTGATTATAAAAAATGGTTCCCAAAAGCAAATCATCTGACAGATCATCAGGAAACTGTCGGTGATGATATGACCGGTTTATATATTAAAGATGAACATCAAATGCCGTATGTGGGAGATTTCCCGCCAAAAGACACGTACCGTGAGGGGATTTATGATTGAGATACTTTCAAAGGCTTGAAGAAGTTTTAACAATGTGCTAAACTAGTGACAAAGCGAAAAAATAAACGCGATATAACCAAAGAAAGACAGGGGGATATTGTTATGGCGGATAGATACGTAGCCTATGTGGGCTCATATACAAGAGGAAAAAGCAAGGGCCTGACGATTTATGACATTGATGAACATTTTAACTTTAAACAGAGAGTCGTTTATGAGATTAATAATCCTTCATATGTGACACTGTCACACAATCAGAAGTTTTTATACACTTCCTGTGACGAAGGTGTGGCGGCTTTTTCAGTACTTGATAACGGCGGCCTTCAGCTGTTAAATAAAGCCCATGTCAATGGACTGCGCCCGTGTTATCTTTCTGTTGATAAAAAAAATAAATATCTTGTGTCGGCAGGATATCATGACGGGAAACTGACAGTATTAAGAATCCGTCCGGACGGTTCTGTCGGTGAAGTGACGGATGAAGTTTTTATGACAGGTCTTGGCAGTGATGCCGGACGCCATTATATCTGCCATGTCAACTGCGCATTGTTTTCTCCGGATGAACGCTTTGTATTCAGTGTGGATATCGGTCTTGATCAGGTGAAAATTTATGAATTTAACCATAAAACAGGCAAGCTGAAACTTCACGGTATTTTAAGGTGTGAAATCGGCGAGGGACCGAAGCATATGATATTCTCAAATGACGGCAAATATGCTTATCTGACCCTTGAAGATAAAAATATGGTCGTTCAGTATGCTTATGATGCGGAAAACGGACGTTTCACAGAGCTGCAGTCTCTGTCCACACTTCCGGAAAAATCTAGCGGTTACAGCAATGCAGTCACGTTAAAAATTACGCCGGATGATAAGTATTTATATGTGAGCAATTCAGGAAATAACAGCGTTGCTGTTTATAAGATTGATGAAAAGACAAAGGAAATGTCAAGAGTATGCGTACTTCCGATCAGCGGCGAATACCCGAAGGATATTCTGCTTGGCACAGACGGAAAGAGCTTCCTTTGTGTGAACCAGATGTCGGATTCGATGACAATGTTTGATATGAACTATGAAAAAGGTTATTTTGTCATGCACAGAAAACCAATCAAGCTGTACAGTCCGACATCCATAAAGCTTAAAAAGTTATGAGATCGGTTATGATGAAGTTCTTAAATATCAGGTACATGAAAAAATGTGCCGTGGTTTTGTTATGTATTGCCTTTCTGGCTGTCTTATGTTCCTGCGGCAGCAATATGAATGGTACTGCAGTATCGTCCAAAGCCCAAACGATTACGGTAGAGGAATCGCTGGAAAGTGTGCTGATTGAAGATGAGCAGGAGACGTATTATCTTTTTATCACAACGGATGGTATGAATTTTAACAGATATCCTTATGAAGGTGAGGAAGTATCCCCTGAAAAACTGATCGATGCCATTGCCGCAAAAACAGGATGGGATCTGACACTGGCGGATACTGTGACAGACGGTAAAGGCGGTATGACTGTTTCATTTGCAAAATCATGCAGTATATTCAGTGAACATACCGATGGTCAGAGCGAAGAATTTAAGGTCGATGACCAAAAGGAGATGACAGCCGCCGTGCTTGGAAGTGTTCAGAAAACACTTCAGTATTATGCGGCGCCAAAAGATCCTGATAAGGTAGATATTTACTTTTCGGGAGAAAATGATGAACCATTAAAAATTGAAGGCATTCTTGAGCTGCCTCTGGAGCAGCCGTATGCTTATGAATATTGGCATTAAGACTTTGTAAAAATCCCTCTAATCAAGTACGGTGTATCTGATTAGAGGGATTTTTTCAGGTATTGAAGGAAAACTTCATCAACTTGCCTTGCGGCTGTACCCGTAACGTTTGCTGAATGCGAAAAACAATATGACAGCGACGATAAAGGTGATGGCTTCCGCAGTAGGAACAGCCATCCATATACCGGTCAGTTCAAGGACAGAAGGAAGCAGCAGAATGCCGGCAGCCGGAAGCGCCAGGTTTTTTAAAAACGAGAGCAGCGCAGAGACCGGTCCGTTTGAAAATGCGGCAAACATTCCGGCGATAAATGTATTAAAGCCTTTCAGTACGAAACCGAGGGCGTAAATACGAAGTCCGATCAAACCGATATTGTAAACATGAGTGCCTGCATCAACAAAGATACCGATGAGCAACGGCGATGCCGCCTCAATCAGGAGAAAAGCAGCCAGAGAGAAAATACCCATCAGTGTCAGGCAGTATCGTATAAGACGACGGATCTGGGAAAGGTTTTTGCTGCCGTAATTATAACTGATCACCGGAGCGACACCGGTTGTAAAACCGAGGCAAAGACCGATCATCAATGCGTCGATGTAGATGATGATACAGATTGCGGCAACGCCGTCTTCGCCGGCATAATGAAGCAGCGCAATATTAAATAAAAATGTGATAATGCCTGTGGAGACGTTGGTGATCATTTCTGAAAAACCAATGCTGCAGCTCTTAAATAATGTACGTAAATGACATGCGGGCCTTGTAAAATGAATTGTATTTTTTTTATTGCAGTAAAAAATAAATCCGATGACGCATGGCAGTAATTCACTCATAACACTGGCTAAAGACGCGCCGCCGATGCCGAATTCAAGGACAACAATCAGAAGATAATCAAGGACAACATTGGTAAGTCCGCCCATAACGGAGGTCAAAAGACCAAGCTTTGGCCTTCCGGCAGTGACAAAGAAATATTCAAAAATAGATTTCATAATTGTCAGCGGTGTCAGTAAAATCCAGTAGAAACCGTAGACACATGCGCCTTCAAGAAGAATCGGCGTCGCACCGAGAATCAGGGCGATATCTTCAAGAAAAATCAGTCCGAAAACAGCGATGATTATACTTATGATCAAGCCGACGATGGACAAAAATGTAAAATCCGACAAAGCTTCTTTTTCTTTATTTTCCCCAAGCTTTTTTGCAACGACAGCGGTGCCGCCGGTGGCCAGCATAATGCCTATACCCATCGTCAGGTTGACGAAAGGCCAGATGATATTAATGCTTGAGGCGGCATTGGTTCCGATGAATCTTGTGACAAAAATGCCGTCAACCATTGTATAGAGATTTAAAAGAACCATCATGGCAACTGTAGGCAGTGCAAATTTCAAAAGGGACTTCAGGTTAAATTCTTTTGCAATTTCGTTTGATTGCATATAAAACGCTCCTTTGACGATATTTGTTCTATCATTTATAATAAAGTATAGGGTGACCCGAGAGTCAAGCGGGAAAATCAAAAAAAGATAGGAGACATGATATTTAATGAAATATTTATCGATTAATGCTTTTGCTAAAATGTGCGGTGTAACAAAACATACACTTTATCACTATGAAGATGTCGGGCTGTTCAAACCGGTGTATGTATCGGAAAAGGGCTACCGGTATTATTCCTACAGGCAGTATGACCAGATGCGTTTTATATTAACTTTAAGGGAACTGGATATTCCTATTGAAGGAATTAAAGCTTATATGGCCATGTCCGATGAAGGCATTGCGGACTTTTTCAGTGAGAATATTCAAAAAATTGAAATGAAAATACGTAAAATGCAGCAGATGAAAAAGTATATGGAAAAGCTGATCAGACAGTCTGAAAATATGAAAACAATGCGTACAGGAGAGGTGTTTATTGAAGAATTGCCGGAAATGAAGATTTTCAGAAGCCAGATTCTTAAAAAAGCTTCGGATTATGAGCAGGGGCTTAAAGAATATGCCGGTTTTTTATGTGAACATAAGGTTGAGGCGGACAGAGTGATCGGTGAATGTATGCGCCTCGATCGTATCAGGGAAAAGAAGTATTTTGAATATGCCTATGTATTTATTGAGTCAGAGGATACAGCACAGTATAATGATCAAATCAGCGGCGGAAGATATCTGTCGCTATATTACAGCGGCAGTTATGAGGATTGCTATAAGGGGTACGAACTTTTGATTGAGACGGCAAAGCAAAGAAATATGAAGCTTGATGAATACGGCTATGAAATCTATGTGACCAATAATATTTTAGTGCAGGATGAAAATGCTCAGATTACAAAAATATTTGCGAGGATTTTGGAAGAGTGAGAAAAGTAACGCACGGCATTCTTTTTTAATAGAAGCCGTGCGTTGTTTTTCAGTAATAAGAAACTGTAGCTTGTTCTTTTAGTAATAAAAAGCTGTATGAAGTTTTTTAAGAATAATAAGCCGTTCGTTCTTGTATAGAAAAACAGGAGTGCGTATTACTCTGACCGGCGGTCATAGATTTTTTGTAAATATTCCATACGTGCCCCCATATTGGAAAGCATCAAATCAGCCAGTGTGATGGCTGCCATAGATTCGACGACGACGACGGCGCGGGGAACGATGATCGGATCGTGCCGTCCTTTAATTTGTACTGAAATCGGTTCACCGGCGGTGGTGACTGTTTTCTGGGTACTGGCAACAGACGGTGTCGGTTTGATGGCAATACGCATGAAAATATCAGATCCGTCGCTGATGCCGCCGAGTATGCCGCCGGCATGATTGGTTTCTTTTTTGATATGACCGTGATCATCACAGATGAAAGGGTCATTATTTTTTGTGCCGGTTGCTTTGGCTGCATCAAAGCCGTCGCCGATTTCAAAACCTTTGACAGCACCGATGGAAAACATTGCTTTGGCAAGGTTTGCATCCAGCTTATCAAAAACTGGATCACCGATGCCGGCTGGAACATTTTTGATGATACATTCAATAATACCGCCGACGGAATCTTTGTTTTTCATTTGTTCTTCAAGAAGCAGTCCGGCTTTTTTTGCGGCATTTGCATCGGGCATATAAAGGGGATTGCGATTGATTTCACCGGCATCAAAGCGGGAGGGATCGATGCAGACGTCACCGATAGCACTTGTATAAGTCAGGATACTGATGCCAAGCTGTGAGAGTATTGCCGATGCAACTGCGCCTGCGGCAACACGTCCGATGGTTTCACGGCCTGAACTGCGGCCGCCGCCCCGGTAATCCCTGAAACCATATTTGGCATCAAAGGTATAGTCGGCATGTCCGGGCCGGTAGTAAGAAGCAATCTCAGAGTAATCGGAGGAACGCTGGGTTTTGTTGTAAACGACCATAGATATCGGCGTCCCTGTTGTATGTCCTTCAAAAATACCGGATAATATTTCCACGGCATCATCCTCTTTGCGTGGTGTTGCATATTTTGACTGACCGGGCTTTCTGCGGTTTAAAAACTTTTGAATGTCTTCTTCGGAAAGGGAAAGACCTGCCGGACATCCGTCAATGACAACACCGACACCTTTACCGTGGGATTCACCCCATGTACTTACTTTAAATATATTTCCATAAACAGAACCTGACATGATTGTCACCTCATTCAAATTATTTGCTATTCATTATACATTGAGATGAACAAGGCTGCAACAATTAGTTTATTGTATCATCTGTCAGCGCGGTATGGCTGTGGCGGTACTGCAAAGGGGTACAGTGTTCATATTTTTTAAAGACACTGCAAAAATACTCTGTATTAATGAAACCGCAAATACGGGCGATTTCATTAATTTTTTTCCGGGTATGGGTAAGAAGGTCTCTCGACTTATTAATACGCAGCTGATTTACGTAAGCCATGGGGGAGGTTCCGTATTTGATTTTAAATTCCCGGCAGAGGTAACTTACACTTGTTCCGTATACGTCTGCCAGTAATTGTATGTCAAGATTTGAACAATAATTTTCCAAAATATACCTGTTCAATAAATCAATGTTTCTGCTGCCTTTTTGCATGGCGGCAGTGTTAAAAACTTCATATAAAATCTGCTGAAAGCTGAGAGAAGCCCTGTAACCGTTATTGGTATGTATATTTAACTGAATCGTGTGAAAGTCCGCTTCAAATCTGTAAGAGTCAATAAGAAAAGTTTTTGAGTTATCCAGACCGATATAGGACAAAATCTGTAGGACACCGCTGCCGTCAAAGGTAACATATCGGAGCTTACATCTGTCTTTTTTTGTGAAAAAACAGTAATTTCTGTCTTTGTTAAGGATCATGCCGTGATTTTTCTTTAATGTGGCAGTGCTTTCTTCGCTTTCTATATAAAATGTACCTTCAAGACTGGAAATTAATACATAATGGTCCGCATTTATATATAAACGACAGCCGGTATCCAGCAGGTCCTCTCCGGCACTGTTAATATATAACGGAAGAATACGGACTTTTTCGTCAATTGCAAAGGTTTGTGATAGATTTTTCATATGTCTTCCTCCTGATGGTAATAATTTACAGATAATAGTGGAACAAAAGTCTTAAATTGTGTGATTCGGCAAAGGTATGTGATTTTTTTGTGATTTTTTTACGTTTAGTTCAATATATCATAGTTTTTGTAAAGATTCAATATATAAAAAAACTATTAAAAAATGTATAATTATTTCATTGTTTGTTAATAGAATAACAAATGATAAAAAACATATTAATAAGGGAGGATTTTATATGTTCAAAAAATTCACAAATGGCTGCGTTAACTTAATACAGCGGTTCCTGCCGGATCCATTTATTTTCTGTATTATCCTGACAGCAGTCGTATTTATTGCGGCAATGCCTGCCACAGGTCAGGGACCACTGGCAATCGTTCAGTTCTGGGGCAACGGCGTATGGAGCCTGCTTGGTTTCTCAATGCAGATGGCGCTTGTTCTTGTACTTGGTACAGCAATGGCAAATGCGCCTGCAGTTCAGAAGCTTCTTAAGAAACTGGCAAGCATTCCGAAATCAGCTTTCCAGGCCATCGTTATGGTTACTGTGATTTCTACAATCGCATGCTGGTTAAACTGGGGCTTTGGTCTCGTTGTTGGTGCGATTCTTGCAAAAGAAATTGCAAAACAGGTCAAAGGCGTTGACTACCGTCTTCTGATTGCATCAGCTTATTCAGGTTTTGTTGTATGGCATGCCGGTGTTTCAGGTTCTATTCCTCTTCAGATCGCCACAGCAAGTGATACGATCGTTGCACAGACAAACGGTGTCATCACAGAAGCAATCCCTACAAGCCAGACAATCTTTTCCCCATGGAACCTGATTATCTGTCTTGTTATCCTTATTTTAATGCCGATCGTTAATGCTAAAATGCATCCTTCAAAAGAACATGTTGTAGCGATTGATCCAAAACTTCTTGTTGAACAGAAGATTGAAAAAGAAGAAGTTAAGACACCGGCTCAGAAGCTTGAACACAGTGTGATTATGTCAATGCTCGTTGTAGCCATTGCACTTGTTTATATTATCTGGCATTTTGCAACAAAAGGCTTTAAACTGGATCTTAATATCGTTAACCTTATTTTCCTTACACTTGGCGTTTTCTTCCACAAAACACCGATTAATTATGTAAGAGCGATTAATGATGCTGTTAAAGGTGCAGGCGGCGTTCTTCTTCAGTTCCCGTTCTATGCAGGTATCATGGGTATTATGACCGGTGCCAATGCAGACGGTGTATCACTGGCAGGTGTGATCAGTACAGCATTCGTTGCAATCTCAAACAGAATCACATTCCCTCTGTGGACATTCTTAAGTGCAGGTATTGTCAATTTCTTCGTTCCTTCAGGCGGCGGACAGTGGGCTGTTCAGGCACCGATTATGATGCCGGCAGGTCAGGCGCTGAACGTAGATCCTGCAGTTACATGTATGGCTATAGCTTGGGGTGATGCATGGACAAATATGCTGCAGCCATTCTGGGCTTTACCGGCACTTGGTATCGCAGGCCTTGGCGCACGGGATATCATGGGATACTGTGTCATCGACCTTATCCTTACAGGTATCATCGTTTGTATCGGATTTGTTATTGTTGGTTTCATCATCTGATAGGGTGAGAAACCATCCGTCAGGTATTTTTTTGATTCAAACATTTTAAGATGATTTATATGGAACAAAATTCCGAAGCAAGTGGGTTAAACTACTTGCTTCGGAATTTTGTTATGATATAGGAAATTGCGATTTCCTATATCATAGCAACGCCCCACGAGGATGTGAACCGTGCGGAGAAGAAGATGCACTTGCGTGCCCGCACAGGCGCGCAACGAATCACTAAGCGGCACGTTGTTCCGTGAACATATGCAAATTTTCTGTATTCTTTTACTTTGTCACGGTATTCTGATAAAGGAGACAGATTAATGATATATAAAATTAATAAAATTCAGACAAATGAAAGAATTGTTACTGATAATTTCATTGACTTAAAAAACAATGGCTGCTGAAAATGTAAAAAAATGTCAATTATGTTAATTTGTTTCTGATTATGAAAAGATAATTGGTAAAAATTACAATGAAATATGCGGGTGAGAACGATTACTTATGGATTTTCTTTGAAAATTCACAGGTGGTACTTATGTAATTTCCATAAATTGTTATGAAGGAAGGAGAAAATTATATTTCAAAAAAATGTTGACAAAAAAGTGATGCTGTGATAGAGTAACTGCAATCAGAAAAAGTTGATTGCACACGAATACAGGAGGTGTGATAATGAGCAGACAGGAAATTAAATTAAACGATATTGATGGTGCTAAAGAATTTGTTTCAGCTGCATCAGATTGTGATTTTGATATTGATGTATACTTTAACAAGGTCGTACTTGACGCAAAATCAATTCTCGGCATTATGAGCCTTGACCACAGAAATATTTTAACAGTAATGTATGACGGCTTTAATGAGAAATTTTCTAACGTACTTGCTAAATACGCAGTAAACTGATTTAAAGAATTAAAAAGGTTCCGGTTTTTTTGCCGGAACCTTTTTTGTGCTGCGGGAAATCGTGATTTCCTGCAGTACCACACGCTGTGCGAGGATATACACGATATTTTTTCGACACAAAAAAATTTTTCTAAATATGATATTATGATATTGATTAAATTGGCCATAACAGGTATACTTGTAATGTTAGTTTAATATTTTAAGTGATGAGAGGTTGCTATGTATAAGATTATTACGACAGAAGGCAGAGCAAAGAGAGCAGAAGTCACGACAGTACATGGTACAATTCAGACGCCTGTTTTTATGAATGTCGGTACGATTGCAGCGATCAAAGGCGCGGTATCGACGATGGATCTCCATGAAATCGGGACTCAGGTTGAATTGTCAAACACATATCATCTGCATTTGCGTCCGGGGGATGAGGTCGTTAAAAAGATGGGCGGTCTTCATAAGTTTATGAACTGGGACAGGCCGATTCTTACGGATTCCGGCGGCTTTCAGGTATTTTCTCTGACAAAACTGAGAAAAATAAAAGAAGAAGGCGTTTATTTCAATTCACACATTGACGGACGCCGGATTTTTATGGGACCTGAACAGAGCATGCAGATCCAGTCTAATCTCGGTTCGACCATTGCTATGGCATTTGATGAATGCGCACCGTATCCTGCAACGCGGGAATATATGGAAAATTCGGTCAGTCGTACGACCAGATGGCTTGCCAGATGTAAGGCAGAGATGATCCGGCTTAACGGGCTTGAGGATACGATCAACAAACAGCAGATGCTTTTTGGTATCAATCAGGGCGGAACATTTGCAGATATCCGTGTAGACCATGCAAAAAGGATCGCAGAGATGGATCTTGACGGATATGGCATCGGCGGTCTGGCAGTCGGTGAGACACATGAAGAGATGTACCACATTCTTGACGAAACTGTGCCTTATTTACCGCAGGATAAACCAACCTATCTGATGGGTGTCGGCACGCCGGCAAATATTCTTGAAGGCGTTGAAAGAGGCGTGGATTTCTTTGACTGTGTTTACCCGTCAAGAAACGGCAGACACGGACATGTATACACAAACCACGGTAAGCTGAATTTGTTCAATGCAAAATATGAACTTGACGACCGGCCGATTGAAGAAGGATGTCAGTGCCCTGCATGTAAAAACTATTCCCGTGCCTATATCCGTCATTTGCTTAAGGCAAAGGAAATGCTCGGTATGCGTTTATGCGTATTGCATAATCTGTATTTCTACAATCATATGATGGAAGAAATCAGGGACGCTCTTGATGAACATCGTTTTGCAGCATATAAAAAGTCAAAATTAGAAGGCTTTTCTATAGGAGAATAATATAAGGAGGATAAAAATATGGAACAAGTCATTATTATCGTTGCATATATTGCTATTTTTGCAGCTTTGATGTATTTTATCGCCATTCGTCCGCAGAAGAAACAGCAGAAGAAACAGGATGCGATGCTTGCAAATCTTGAAGCAGGCGACAGTATTCTGACAACAAGCGGTTTTTATGGCGTTGTCATTGATATTACAGATGAAGTTGTCATCGTTGAGTTCGGCAGCAATAAAAACTGCAGAATTCCAATGCAGAAAGCAGCTATTGTCAGTGTAGAAAAAGCAAATCCGGAAGATTGATCCTTAAATTTCAGGCCGGAAAACAGATTTTTTGAATGAATAAAGAAAACCCGCATGACAGAGTGATGTAAGCTGTTTTGCGGGTTTCTTTGTCTATGACGGACAGTTATATGTTTATACAGTATGTCAGGTTTGGCGCATATTCTGATACGTAAGACCATTAGACAGATATTTGTATGTTTACACAAGGTCAGTGGCTAACCAGGTCTTTCAGACGATCAAGAACTTCATAAGGGACAACAAGGCTGCCTGTGCCCGTACCGATATCTATATCCGGTTTATAAGTCCCGTGAAAGTCAGAGCCGCCGCTGTAGTATAAGCCATACTTGTCAGCCAGTGCCTTCATTCGAAGTGTATCGGTGCTTAAATTTCTGGAATAGTAAACTTCCAAAGCCTTTATACCAAGTGATTTTAATTCTAAGACACACCGGTCGAGGGCATCATCGCTGAATTTATAAAGGAGCGGATGGGCAAGTACCGGAATACCGCCTGCGGATAAGATGGCATCAATGGCATCTTTTGGGGTCAGTTTTTTTCTCGGAACATAAAAAGGTTTTCCTTTTTCAAGAAAACGGTCAAAGGCTTCCTGATAAGAGGAGACGACACCGGTCTTTTCAAGATATGCCGCGAAATTGGCACGGGTAAGAATGCCTTTGCCTTCACTGGCTTTAAGCTTTTCGGAGGTAATATCAATACCGTGAGCCTGCATGATTTTGATCATTTCAAGATTTCGTATTTCACGGGCATGGGAGACTGTGTGTATTTTCTCTAAAAAAGCCTGATTACGGTAATTGATAAAAAGTCCGACGATGTGGACTTCACGTTCGGCATAATAGGCGGAAAGTTCGATGCCCGGAATGAATTCTATGCCGCAGGATAAAGCGGCATTTTCTGCCCGTTCAAGACCTGCTGCGGTATCATGGTCTGTCAGTGCCACAGCACTAAGGCCTTTAGCGGCAGCGTATGCGATGAGTTCTTCGGGCTGCATTGAGCCGTCTGAAATTTTGGAGTGGGTGTGAAGATCGATAGTTTTCAAAAAATCACCTCTTTATAAATGATACTTGGGACTTTTGCCCCGGCGTTTAAAAACAGTATATCACATTTTTTGGAAATAAGTGCATATATTTTATTACAGAAGAAAGACCGGTGGTTCTTTCGCATATCAAAGTGCCGCGGGTTATACACTTTTTATAGTTTTTATGCATCAGGCAGAAATAAGGAGGTCGGTACAGTGAAGAATGAACGTGTGAAATTGCCGTTGATACTTATGAAAGGATTGATCGGCAGTGTACTTTTATCAGCAGCTGCGGTTTTTGTAATGGCGTTTCTGCTGTATAAAACGGGAATCAGCGAAAGTACCATACATATCGTTGTCATTGTAATGTACGGTGTATCATGTCTTTTGGCAGGTTTTTACTGCGGCAAAAAGATCAAAAGCCGGAGGTTTTTGTGGGGACTTGTGGCAGGACTTTTGTATTTTGTTTTATTGTGCGGACTTACCCTGGCTGTTAAGAACGGTCGGCTTTCATCTCATGTCATGACAAGTGCGCTTGTGTGCCTTGGCAGCGGCATGCTCGGCGGTATGATCAGCGGATAAAGAACGGGTGCGTACTGTCCCCTGAAATTTATAAAATGTATAAAAAAAGACTTTTATAAATAAAAAGAGTATGATATACTATGTGAATGAACGGCATTTAAGCCAGGCAAAAGGAGGAAAGTCTAATGAAACGTGTGAAAACATTAAATACGCGCTCTTTAAAGAATTCCATGGTTAAAGGCGGATGCGGTGAATGCCAGACATCATGCCAGTCAGCTTGCAAAACTTCATGTACAGTTGGCAACCAGTCCTGTGAAAATAATAAATAATTTTTACATTGGAAAGTAAGCAGCGGCCTGCGTCGCTGCTTATTAGCGTCGGTGGACACGGGAGAAAAAAATGCCTTTGTCCACCGACGCTAATGTCATGGAAGGATTGAGTTTATACTGAACAAAAGTAAAAGGAGCAGTTTTTTGTGGTTCATCAATATAAAAACAATGGTTATAATATAGTGCTTGATGTGAACAGCGGCTCGGTGCATGTTGTGGACGATCTTGTTTATGATATGATTCCTTTATATAAGGAAAAGTCACTGGATGATATGATTGCACAACTTGCTTCAGCTTCTTATACAGAAGCTGATATTCGCGAAGCCTATGATGAAATTGCGCAGCTTGAGAAGGAAGAAGTGCTGTTTACAGAAGACATTTATAAAGATTATATTTTTGATTTTAAAAAAAGACCGACGGTTGTCAAAGCGCTCTGCCTGCATATTGCTCATGATTGTAATCTGGCATGTCAGTACTGCTTTGCAGAGGAAGGTGAGTATCACGGACGCCGGGCTCTGATGAGCTTTGAAGTCGGTAAAAAAGCTCTGGATTTCCTGATTGCCAATTCAGGCAGCAGAAGAAATCTTGAGGTTGACTTTTTCGGCGGAGAACCGCTGATGAATTTTGATGTTGTGAAGCAGCTGGTGGCTTATGGCCGTGAACAGGAAAAGCTTCATGACAAGCATTTCAGATTTACACTGACAACAAACGGTGTACTGTTAAATGATGAAGTGATGGACTTTGTCAATAAAGAAATGGACAATGTTGTTTTAAGTACAGACGGCAGAAAAGAAGTTCATGACCATATGCGTCCGTTTAGAAACGGCAAGGGAAGTTATGATCTTGTGATGCCGAAGTTTTTAAAGCTGGCACAGTCCAGAGAACAGAAGCGCTATTATGTTCGTGGTACTTATACGCATTTTAATAAGGACTTTGCTGCGGATGTATTAAGTCTTGCGGATTATGGATTTGAACAGATTTCCGTAGAACCTGTCGTGGCACCGCCGGAAGAAGCTTATGCGATCACGGAGGCGGATATTCCTGAACTTTGTGCCGAATATGATAAGCTGGCCAAAGAGATGATCAAACGTGAAAAAGAAGGCAGAGGATTTACCTTCTTCCACTTTATGATCGATTTAAGCGGCGGTCCGTGTGTGGCCAAACGTTTGTCCGGATGCGGCTCGGGAACAGAATATCTGGCAGTGACACCTTGGGGTGATCTGTATCCGTGTCATCAGTTTGTAGGTCAGGAAGAGTATCTGATGGGCAATGTTTTTGAAGGTGTGACACGGACAGACATCCGTGACCGGTTCAAAGCCTGCAATGTCTATACAAAAGAAAAATGCAGCCGGTGTTTTGCGAAGTTTTACTGCAGCGGCGGATGCGCGGCCAATGCTTATAATTTCCACCATGATATTAATGATGCTTACGATATCGGATGTGAGCTTATGCGTAAGCGGGTGGAATGCGCAATTATGATAAAAGCTGCTTTGGCAGATGAAAAAGGAGAATAAAAAGAAATGAGAGAACGAAAAAAACTGAGTATTTTTGGTCTTGTTCTTGTCATCGCTGCGATTATTGCATGTGCGGTTGTCACATGGAAGGGTGTGGGCGAGACACATCAGGGCAGTGCCGAAAATATCAAACTTGGTCTTGATCTGGCCGGTGGTGTAAGTATTACTTACCAGACGGTCGGCGATGAGACACCATCACAGGAAGATATGAACGATACGATTTACAAGCTGCAAAAACGTGTTGAAGTATACAGCACCGAAGCTGAAGTTTATCAGGAAGGCAGCAACCGTATCACAGTTGAGATCCCAGGTGTATATGATGCGGAAGCAGTATTGAATAACCTCGGTAATCCGGGAAGTATCAGCTTCCAGGAATATGTTGAAGGTACATCGGATACAGAAAGCGCAGAAGATGCAGAAACTGCGGAAGATACCGAAAGTACGGACAGTGAAGCATCAGATACAGAATCCGCAGGTTATTTTAACGAAGTGCTTACCGGTGAAGATGTTGTTACAGCCGATGTGCGTACACAGACAGATGATTACGGCAACAGCGAATATGTCGTTCGTCTTCAGCTGACAAGTGACGGCGCTAAAAAGTTTGAGGATGCCACTGGAAGAAATATCGGCAAACCGATTTATATTATTTATGACGGCGAGCTGATCAGCTATCCTACTGTTAATAATAAGATTCCGGGCGGAGAAGCCATTATCACCGGCAGCTTTACTTATGAATCAGCAAACAGCCTTGCAACAACTATCCGTCTCGGTGTGCTGAAACTCCAGCTGGAAGACGTCCATTCATCGGTTGTCGGCGCAAAGCTTGGTGAACAGGCGCTGAGCACAAGCTTAAAAGCCGGTGCCATCGGTGTCGCTATTGTGATTGTTTTCATGACAGTGATGTACCTTGTTCCGGGTCTTGCATCCGGTCTTGCACTGCTTTTATATCTTGTATCGATGCTCTGCTTCCTCAACGCGCTTGACGTGACACTGACATTGCCTGGTATCGCAGGTATTATTCTTTCACTTGGTATGGCGGTTGATGCCAATGTTATTATCTTTACCCGTATCCGTGAGGAAATCGCTGCAGGACGCATGGTAAGGGATGCCATCAGATTCGGCTTTAAGAAAGCGGCTTCCGCGATTATTGACGGTAATATTACAACATTGATCGCCGCAGGCGTTCTGTATCTGATGGGTACAGGACCGATCAAAGGTTTTGCCACAACACTGGCACTTGGTATTGTGTTGTCCATGTTCACAGCGATGGTTGTGACACGTGTGATTATTTACGGTTTCTATGCCCTTGGCATCAAAAGTGAAAAGGCTTACGGCCGTCAGAAACCTGCGAAGGTGATTGGCTTTATTAAGCGCAAAACGGTATTTTTCATTATCTCAGGCGCACTGATCGTCATTGGCTTTGTTGTTATGGCGGTCAACGGTGCAGGCGGCAGAGGCGCTATGAATTACAGCCTTGACTTTACAGGCGGTACTTCAATGACTGTTGCGACGAATGAATATGTGGATACAAAGTCGGATGCCGGTACAGAGCTTCGCGCATTGATTGAGGAAACAGCCGGTACAAACGAGATTCAGCTCCAGAATGTACAGGATTCCAATGAAATCGTTATTAAGACACCGGTTCTTGATAAAGAAAGCAGAGCCGCGCTTAAAGCAGCACTTGCCGAAAAGTATAGTATTGACGAAACAACAATCACTGAAGAAAGCATCAGTGCGGTCATCAGTGATGATATGCAAAAAGATGCGGTCATTTCTGTGATCATCGCAGCAATCTGTATGCTGATTTATATCTGGATCCGGTTCAGAGATCTGCGGTTCGGTTTTAGTGCGGTCATCGCTCTGATCCATGACGTACTGGTTGTCCTGATGGTTTATGCGGTTGTAAGAATTCCGGTCGGCAATACATTTATTGCATGTATGCTGACAATTGTCGGTTATTCGATCAACGCAACAATCGTTATCTTTGACCGTATCCGTGAAAATATGAAGACAATGCATGCAAGTCTGTCTGAAGTTGTTGATACAAGTATCAGTCAGACGATTTCACGAAGCATTAATACTTCTTTGACAACATTTATCACAATATTTGTATTGTTCATCATGGGTGTATCTTCTATCAGAGAATTTACACTTCCGCTGATGGCAGGTGTCATCTGCGGCGCTTATTCTTCAATCTGTATTACAGGCGCTCTGTGGTATGTGATGAAGAAGATCGGTAAAAAGAATTAATCATCACAACAATCATAAACATATAAAACGGGAAGTAGGATTACTTCCCGTTTCCAGTTTTTATGTGATATAAAACGTTTCCGGAGGGCTGCATACGAAAACCCGAAAAACGAAAGAAGATAAAATATACAGGTGATTCAAATGGAAAGACCAGGAAGATGGGTATTAATTGCAAAACGGGCGGATTTTAATGCTATTGCCCGAAAATATAAGATCAGCCCGGTACTTGCAAGACTAATGGTAAACCGTGATATCCGTGATGATGCGTCGATCAGAAAGTATTTGTACGGAACGATCGGTGATCTCTATTCGCCGTTGTCGATGAAGGATATTTTTAAAGGCGCGCAGATTATAGAAAAGTATGTCCGGGAAAACAGACCTGTTGCCATAGCGTCGGATTTTGATGTTGACGGGATTTTTTCCAGTTATATATTATACAGGGCATTTGAACGGATCGGCTGCAGACCGGAGATCTTTACGCCGGACAGGGTAAAGGAAGGTTACGGTCTCAATGAACGGATCGTCAATGAGGCTTATGAAAAAGGGGCAGGACTTATTGTTACATGTGATAACGGCATTGCTGCTTTTGATGCCATTAAGGCGGCCAAAGCCCTTGGTATGTCGGTTATTGTTACAGATCATCATGATATTCCTTATGAGGAAGATGAAAATGGGAACCGGAAGGTGCTTCGCAGTATGGCGGATGCCATTATCAATCCGAAACAGGAGGATTGTGCCTATACGTTTAAAAAACTGTGCGGTGCCGGTGTGGCTTTTAAGCTTGTACAGGTGCTGTATGACCGTTTCGGTATTCCGGATGAAGAGCTTTTCGGATTGATCCAGTATGTGGCAGTGGCAACCGTTGCCGATGTGATGGATCTTGAGGACGAGAACAGGATTTTTGTAAAGTATGGTTTAAGGCAGTTAAGCCATACGGATAATCCCGGACTACGCGCACTTATTCAGGTCAATTCCCTTAGTCCCGACAGGATATCGGCCTATCATATCGGATTTGTGATCGGACCGTGTTTTAATGCGGCAGGGCGCCTTGATACGGTGAAAATCGCGCTGGATCTTCTGATGTGCAAAGATGAGCAAAGGGCTATACATCTTGCCATGGAACTGAAGGCTATGAATGAAAGCCGAAAAGAAATGACGGCGGAAGGCTTTAGGCAGGCTGTGGATATCATAGAAAATTCGGATATTCAAAATGATAAAATTATGCTTGTGCTTCTTGAAAACTGTCATGAAAGCATTGTGGGCATCATTGCCGGGAGGATTAAAGAAAAATATAACCAGCCGGTGATTGTTTTTACAAAAGTCGGAAACGGCAATATTAAAGGATCGGCCCGATCAATAGAAGCGTACAATATGTTTGAGGGACTGATGAAGTGCCGGGATCTCCTTGATAAATTCGGAGGTCATCCGATGGCTGCGGGTATGACACTGAAGGAAAAGAATCTGGAGCCTTTAAGAAGAAAACTGAATGCGGATACAACGCTGACAGAAAGAGATTTAATGCCGGTAGTCAAAGTTGATGTCCCGATGCCGATCGGCTATATTTCTTTTGATCTGATTGATGAGCTGGAGCTTTTGGAGCCTTTTGGCAAAGGAAATACAAAACCTGTGTTTGCTGAAAAGTATTTTCATATTTTACGGGCAAGGGTTGTCGGGAAAAATCAGAATGTACTTAAAATGAGCGTATGCAATGATGACCATACGATGATGGAAGCCATGTATTTTGGCGATGTTGAAGCTTTTGACAGGTTTGTTTCGGGAATTTACGGTGAGGAAGAAAGAAAGAAAATGTACACCGGACAGGGCAGCCGTGTGGAGCTGGCGATGACATATTATCCGTCGGTGAATGAGTATATGGGAACGAAAAAGCTTCAGATTGTTATCACCGGATATTGTAAAATACCAAGATAAACGGTATACTGTTATTTAGGCAAAAAAGACGTTTTTGTGCGTATTTTGGATAGGATGCGAGGAGGAAGTACAATGAAAGAATTGAAAGATTATGTCGTTAGTATTCCTGATTTTCCTGAAGAGGGAATTATTTTCAGAGATATTACATCAGTCGTGCAGGATCCGGATGGACTTGCCCTTGCCATTGACACGATGACATCTTTTCTTGATGGCGTCGATGCGGATCTGATCGTAGGACCGGAGGCAAGAGGATTTATTTTCGGTATGCCGATTGCCTATAATCTCCATAAAGGTTTCGTCATGATTCGTAAAAAAGGCAAGCTGCCGAGAGAAACCGTTTCATGCAGTTATGAGCTTGAGTATGGGCAGGCTGAGGTGGAAATCCATAAAGATGCCATCAAACCGGGCCAGAAGGTTGTACTGGTGGATGACCTTCTTGCCACAGGCGGCACAATGGAGGCAAACATCAGACTTGTGGAACAGCTTGGCGGTGTTGTCGTCAAAGTTTTATTTCTTATTGAACTGGCCGGACTTAACGGCCGCAAACGTCTGTCAAAATATGATATCGATTCAGCGCTGATTTATGAAGGTAAATAAGTGCGCCGGGTTATGAAGACTCATAAGTATGCTGATTGATGAAGATACATGCATACACGGATTGACGACGGCAAATAAGTAGTTGCAAGTTTTAAAGTTAATTATTATAATAGTAAGCACAAATGATTGAAATGAGGTGGACATATGGCCGGTGAATATATGGAGCCGAAAGATTACCAAAAGGTGTTTGACGTAGATGTTGTGGATGGTGATAATGCAGAGCTGGTGGCGACCAGGGATTTTACAAAGCCGGAGGTTTTATATCAGCAGTTGATTGACAAGGTAAAGAAGTATCACCCTTCGGCAGATGTCAGTCAGATTGAAAAAGCCTTTAATATTGCAAATACGGCGCACGAAGGGCAGCTTCGGAAGTCCGGTGAACCATATATTATTCATCCGCTGTGTGTCGCTATTATTCTTGCGGACCTTGAACTTGATAAGGAGACAATTATCGGCGGACTTCTGCATGATGTTGTGGAAGATACAGTGATGACTTCCGAAGAGATTGCGGAAGAGTTTGGCAAAGAAGTGGCGCTGATCGTAGATGGCGTGACAAAGCTCGGTCAGTTGTCTTACTGCAAAGATAAGGTTGAAGTTCAGGCAGAGAATTTAAGAAAGATGTTTCTTGCGATGGCAAAGGATATCCGCGTCATTTTGATTAAACTTGCCGACCGTCTGCACAATATGCGCACACTGAAGTTTATGCGTCCGGAAAAGCAGAAGGAAAAAGCGAGAGAGACGATGGATATTTACGCACCGATCGCTCAGAGGCTCGGTATTTCAAAAATCAAGGTTGAACTTGATGATCTGGCGCTTCGGTATCTTGAGCCGGAAGCTTACTACGATCTGGCAGAGAGTATAGCTTCAAGAAAAAGCGAGAGAGAAGCATTTGTTTCGGGTATTGTTGATGAAGTATCTGATTGTATGAAGCAGGGCGGTATTCAGTGCGAAGTCAGCGGACGTGTGAAGCATTTTTTCAGTATCTATAAAAAGATGGTCAATCAGAATAAGACACTTGATCAGATTTATGATTTATTTGCGGTGCGCATTATCGTTGATTCTATCAAAGACTGCTATGCTGCCCTCGGACTGATTCATGAGAAGTATACACCGATTCCGGGCAGATTTAAAGACTATATTGCCATGCCGAAGCAGAATATGTATCAGTCATTACATACGACGCTTATTGGCCCTTCGGGAAGACCGTTCGAAATACAGATCCGTACATTTGAGATGCATAAGACAGCGGAGTATGGTATCGCGGCACACTGGAAATATAAAGAAGATCCAAACGGCGTGAATACACCGAATCAGGAAGAAGCAAAGCTGACATGGCTGCGCCAGATTCTTGAATGGCAGCGGGATATGTCAGATAACCGTGAGTTTTTAAATCTTCTTAAAAATGACCTTGATTTATTTTCAGAAAGTGTTTATTGTTTTACGCCTGCCGGAGATGTTAAAAATCTTCCGAATGGTTCAACACCGATCGATTTTGCCTACAGCATTCATTCTGCTGTCGGAAATAAGATGGTCGGTGCCAGAGCCAACGGGCGGCTTGTGAATATTGATTATAAAATACAAAACGGTGACCGTATCGAGATTATTACATCGCAGAACTCCAAAGGGCCGAGCCGTGACTGGCTGTCTATTGTAAAGAGTGCTCAGGCGAAAAATAAAATTAATCAGTGGTTTAAAACAGAATTTAAAGAAGAAAATATCATCCGGGGCAAGGAACTGCTTGATAAATACTGTAAGGCAAAGGGAATTGCATGGGCGGATATTTCAAAAGCGGAGTTTATCGCAAAAGTTACGAAGAAGTACGGTTTTCAGAACTGGGATGCCGTCTGTGCGGCCATCGGACACGGCGGCCTTAAGGAAGGCCAGATTATCAACCGTCTGATGGAAGAGTATAAAAAGGTTTCCAAGCAGATTGTCACCGATGATCAGGTACTTGAACAGCTGTCCCAGGCCAAAGCCATCGGCAATGAAAAGCCTCAGGGTGCCCGTCACCATGGCGGTATTGTAGTTAAAGGCATACATGATGTGGCTGTACGTTTTTCAAAATGCTGCAGTCCGGTGCCGGGGGATGAGATTGTCGGCTTTGTTACAAGGGGTCGCGGTGTATCGATTCACAGGACAGACTGTATCAATGTGATGAATATCAGTGAAACTGACCGAAGCCGTCTGATTGAGGCGGAATGGCAGGACGACGGTGATACAAAGACGGTTTATAAGGCTGAAATCAATATTTATGTTCAGGACCGTGTCGGCGTTCTTGTGGAGATCACAAAAGTATTTACGGAAATGGAAATCAATATTACGGCGGTTTCCAGCCGTTCGGCTAAAAATCATACGGCGACGATCAATGTCAGCTTTGAGATTAAAGGGCGAAGCCAGCTTCAGAAAGTGATCGATAAATTGAGAAATCTTGATTCTGTTTATGACATTGAGCGTACACGGGGATAAAACGGCAGGAGGATTTTTGATATATGGAAATATCTATCAAAGCCATGGTGCTTGGCATGGTGGCTACCAATTGTTATATTGTTTCAAATGATGAGACGAAAGAGGCAGTGATTATTGATCCGGCAGATGCGCCGGAGAGAATCGAAGCCTATCTTTTGCAAAAACAGCTAAAACCGGTCGGCATTTTACTGACACACGGACATTTTGACCATATTATGGCGGTGGATGCCCTCCGTGACAGATATGGTATTAAAGTCTGGGTATCGGAAAATGACCATAAGCTGATGCAGGATACAGAGCAAAACGGCTGTTATATGATCGGCAGAATTGTCAATGTTAAAGGCGACTGCATGGTCAGTGACGGCGATCAGATCGTGCTTGGCGGTATGATGTTTGATGTATTGTTTACGCCGGGGCATACATGGGGCGGTGTCTGCTATTATATGCCTCAGGCAGATAAGCTGTTTACAGGGGATACGCTGTTTGAAGGTTCTGTTGGCAGAACAGATCTGCCGACAGGGAGTATGTCTCAGTTGATTCAATCGATTAAAGGAAAGCTCCTTGCGAATTTTGATGACAGTGTTGAGGTGCTGCCGGGGCATGGCGCATCGACGACCATCGGCTTTGAAAAAAAGTATAACCCTTATCTGTCTTAGAGGGGCAAAGGACTTTTGGAACGGGTGAAAAAGTCATGTGACTTTTTAATGGCTGAAGTGATTTTGTCCGGGACTAAGGATATTAAAATACAGGTGAATAGAAATGATAAAATTATGGATGAATGAATTAAAGTATGAAAATGACGTCCGGGCGCTGATTATGGCATTTTATCATGGAGAGAAGATTATTGTAAATCCGGGTTCAGAGGTTCTGAATCCGGATACTGTATGTCTGTGCGAAATGCGGATCGATTTTTTTGTGAACCGTCTTTTTGTCAGTCTTCGTGATACGGCTTCTGAAAAAAGGGTAAGTGATTGGGGCGCTACTGTTTTTGAGGATTATAAGCAGACAAAAAATGACCTGAAACGCCTTGTTTATAAAGTACTCTGTGCATTTACCGGACGGACGCTGCCGTGGGGGACGTTAACCGGCATACGCCCGACAAAGATTTCCATGCAGCTGCTTGACGAAGGGTACAGTGACAAACAGATGCGCGATTTTTTTGAGCGGGAGTATAAAATATCCGACGCAAAATACAGGCTCTGTACGACGGTCGCTGAAAATGAGCGGCGTATTCTAAAAGATATTGATTATCAAAAGGGCTTCAGCCTATATACGGGAATACCATTCTGTCCGACGATTTGTGCCTACTGTTCATTTTCATCATACCCTCTTGGCATCTGGAAGGATAAAGTGGATGATTATCTTGATGCGCTTTCAAAGGAAATCGAAGCCGTCAGCAGTATGTTTGGCGGACGGGTAAAACCGCTGACTTTTTATATGGGCGGCGGCACACCGACTTCTTTAAACGCCCGGCAGATGGACAGAATTTTAACAAAACTGGAACAATGTTTTGATTTGGACAATGTTTGTGAAAAAACGATTGAGGCCGGACGGCCTGACAGTATCACTGCGGATAAGCTTAAAGCAATCAGAGATCACGGCATTACAAGAATTTCAATCAATCCTCAGACCATGAACCAGAAAACACTGGATGCCATCGGACGGCGCCATACAGTGACACAGGTTAAGGAAGCCTATGCGCTTGCGCGAAGCCTGGGATTTGATAATATTAATATGGATCTGATTGCGGGACTTCCCGGAGAGACTGTGGAAGATTTTATGTATACACTGGATGAAATCAGAAAAATGGCACCTGAAAGTCTGACGGTTCATGCACTGGCCATTAAGCGGGCTGCTCTTGTCAACAGGGAAAAGCTGTATCTTCAAAGTGCATCGGTTGATGATGTCAATACGATGATCAATCTTGCGTTTGAGACGACATCAGATATGGGACTTGTGCCATATTATCTGTACAGACAAAAAAATATCGCGGGTAATCTTGAAAACGTCGGTTATGCAAAACCCGGCCTTGAGGCTCTTTATAATATATTGATTATGGAAGAAAAACAGTCCATTGTTGCCCTTGGCGCCGGCGGTTCCACAAAAATCGTTCATCATGACGAAAACAGGATCGAGCGTATTGAGAATGTGAAAAGTGTGAAAGATTATATCGAACGTATCGATGAGATGATTTTGAGGAAAAATAACCATTTGACTTCGATAAAAATGTAACAATCATGTGCAAAATCACGGCAGTATCAAATGAATGACAAAAAAATAACTAAATAAAATATGAAAAACATTTGACAATTTGTGCAAAATAACGTATTCTTATATGGGGTATAAAAAATCAGAATCTTGTTGAAAAGGAGAATGATCTATGAGTTATTTTGCAATTATTATTGCGGTTGTTGCGCTATTGATCGCTGCCGGATTTGCTGCGCGCAACAGAAACATCAAAATTACGAATCCGAGAATGGAGGAACTTTCAGGGCATATCCGTACAGGCGCCATGGCATTTTTGAAACGTGAATACAAAGTTGTCGTTGTGTTTGTCGTTGTGATGGCCGTTGTGCTTCTTGTAATACCGGGCATGGGCTGGAAAGTTTCTCTTTGTTTTATTTTTGGCGCATTGCTTTCAGTCATTGCCGGATTTATCGGTATGCGCAGTGCCACAACATGTAATGCGCGTACGGCAGAGGCAGCCAGCACCCACGGTGAGCGCAAGGCACTGGATATCGCTTTTACAGGCGGTTCAGTCATGGGACTTTGTGTTGTCGGCCTTGGTCTTCTCGGTGTGACTGTTCTTTACATGATATTTGGTGATATTAATATTATGACCGGTTTCAGCCTCGGTGCCAGCTCCATTGCACTGTTTTCACGTGTGGGCGGCGGTATATATACAAAGGCAGCCGATGTGGGCGCTGACCTTGTAGGTAAGGTTGAAGCGGGTATTCCTGAAGATGACCCGAGAAACCCTGCGGTTATCGCTGATAATGTCGGTGATAATGTCGGTGACGTTGCAGGTATGGGCGCAGATTTATTTGAGTCTTATGTCGGTTCAATTATTTCTGCACTGATGCTTGGTGTTCTCGCCCTCGGTTCATCAGGTGTATCATTTGTTATGGCCGTGTGTGCCTCAGGTATTGCCGCATCAATTATCGGTATTCTCTGCGTGCGTCTTATTAAAAATGCCCCTGCGCAGCTGACGATTATGTGCGGTACATATATCAGCATGATTTTGCTTTTGATTGCTTCAGCTTATTTCAGCCACAGTATGCTTGGCAGCATGAAGTACTTTGTGGCAATTATGACAGGTGTTCTTGCGGGAACAATCATCGGTACAGTAACAGAGTGGTATACAGCCGATAAATACAGACATGTTAAACAGATTGTAGAACAGAGTAAGACAGGTGCGGCGACAAATATTCTTGCCGGTCTTTCAGTGGGTATGAAGAGTACAGCGATTCCTATTCTTCTGATTGCGGCAGCAGTTATTGTATCTTCATTAGTGTGCGGCCTTTTCGGTGTGGCTCTTGCAGCTGTTGGCATGCTTTCAACGGTTGGCGCAGTCATCGCGGTTGATGCTTACGGTCCGATTGCGGATAATGCCGGCGGTCTTGCCGAAATGTCAGGTCTGCCTCATGAAGTCCGTGAAATTACAGATAAACTTGATTCTATCGGTAATACAACAGCAGCTATCGGCAAAGGTTTTTCCATTGGTTCAGCTGCGCTTACTGCACTGGCACTTTTCTCATCCTATGCCAGCACAGTCAATCTTGAATCCGTGAATGTTCTTGACCCTAAAGTTATTTCAGGTGTATTCATCGGCGGTATGCTTGCTTACCTTTTCTCATCAATGGCCATCGAAGCTGTTTCAAAAGCAGCCGGCAGCATGATTGAGGAAGTAAGACGTCAGTTCCGCGAAATACCTGGCATTATGGAAGGTAAAGGCGAACCGCAGTATGCAAAATGCGTTGATATTTCAACAGCAGCAGCGCTTAGAGAAATGATTCTTCCGGGTGTTCTTGCAGTCGTATCACCAATCGCTGTCGGTCTGATCCTTGGCAAAGCTGCCCTTGGCGGACTCCTTGTGGGTGCCACAGTTGTCGGTGTTCTTTGCGCGATTCAGATGGCAAACAGCGGCGGCGCATGGGACAACGCGAAAAAAGCAGTGGAAGCAACGCCGGGCGGCAAAGGCTCCGATCAGCATGCGGCAGCAGTTGTCGGCGATACCGTCGGTGACCCGCTTAAAGATACATCAGGACCTTCATTAAACATCCTTATTAAATTAATGAGCATCGTGGCACTTGTATTTGCCCCGTTGTTCCTGTAATATTTGAGTAATGTCAGCTGCTCTGAATGAAAATGTTTCTGTTTTCGTATGGAGCAGCTGAATATTTTAATTTACGTTTAAAGTTTATCAATATTTTGGTTCATTATAAATCAAAGAAGCCGCCATCTGCACGGCAAAAACAGTAGGATAATTTTCGCAGTTTTTCGAGCATAGCGATTGCTTTAGGAGCGTGTTTGAGTGCGTCAGCACGAGTTCGCGGATAAAGCAATCAATAAGCGGCGGAAAAAAACAAGAAAATTGACGTGTTTTTACCGTGCAGATGGCGGCTTCTTTAATTAATTAATTAACTCCGTTGGCTCATATCGATCGGAAACTGCAGTTCCACCATCGGTGTTTCAAGGTTGATCAGGTTCAGTATGTAATCTTCTTCGATGATTGTTGTGTTTTGGCACCGTTCATATTCTGATGCATATTGATCTTTCAGGCCGTAGATGGTCATTGGGACTGTTCTGATACAGTGATAGTAACCGGAAGGAAAAAATCTGTAGTTCGGACACTCCGGCACAGGTTCATATACCTTGATAAATATGGAGTAAGCATCTTTTTCGGGCGTTTTGTCCAGTAAAATACCGGCCGGAAAGTTGTGAGCAATACCAAGAGACTTTCCGAGATCAATCAGCTGCTTCATCGTCAGCTGAAATTCCTCCGGTGAGTACCTGCGAGGAATCGGCATGCAAAGATAGTGCCGTTCCGGAATATAACGGGTATAGCTTTTGTCAAAATCAGCGCATTGCTCCGCGTAATCCATGTCGATGGTGGCCATTTCAACACGCTGAAGTCCCCGGCGGATATTGATAATTTTTCGTTCTGAAATCACCTTCCGTCTGCCAGAAGTTTCTTTAAATTAAAAGTTCCGTCTTCATTACAATATAAAAACCAGTTTTTTAATGGAATATCAAGATCCACAAGAAACTGGATCAGATCTATATAGAGCAGCTGCTGCCGCTCATAATACCGATAACCTGTATTCGGATCGGTATAAGCCGGTTTTAATATACCAATCTTATCGTAATACCTAAGTGATTTAACATGGACGCCCTTAATTTGTGCAACCTGACCAATTGATAAATATTTTGACATATTTTTAACTCCTAACTTGACATTCCCATAGTGGGAGGGTTTATTATGATTATAAAAGAAAAAACGAAAAATGTCTATATATGGAGGAGTTATTTTGCGAAAATGCTGAATAAATTCAGAAAAAACAAAAACTTATTTACATTGATCGGCTGTATTCTTTGTATGGCAATTATTTTTTCAGGCGTTGATGCCATGGTAGTGATTGGGATTCTTGGCATAGCGGCTGTTTTGCTCGGCTTGATTATATATAAGGAGAGCGGAGCGACGATTCATGCAAAAATGATGCTTGTGACCGGCGGTTACATATTTATTATGTCTGCGATTTATTTGCTGAAGCTTATTGCGGTGACACTGTTTTACCAGATTTTTTTTGCCGGCATACTTTTGATTGCATGTATTGGATTTGTTCTTTTTAAAAAGAACAGGTAATTTTGTATAGTAAGATGTATGCAGACCAGCATACATTTTTATTATAGACCTATAAATTCATAAAAAGTTTAGGGAGGAAATTTTATGGCATTAGGTATTATTGGTATTGTTATTGCGCTTGCGATTTTCCTTTACGGCGCATACAAGAACGTGTCAACGCTTTACTTGGCACCATTAGCGGGTGTGATTGTAGCTGTAACAAACAGAATCAATCCGACAGATGCATTTACAAAATTCTACATTGGTGTTGTAGAAGAGAGCCAGTCGATTCCTGGTACATTTGAAATCGGCGGTCTTGCCGGCATGCTTCTTGTTGTATTCCCGACAATCTTCCTTGGCGCTATCTTCGGAAAAGTGCTTACAGACTGCGGTGCAGCAGGTGCGATTGCAAATGTGCTTACAAACAAATTGATCCTTTCTGCAAAAGAAAGAGAAGCTCAGGCAAAACGTGCCGTATTAGCGATGCTTCTTATTGAATGTATCTTAAGCTACGGCGGTGTTGACGGTTTCGTTACTGTATTCGCAACATTCCCTGTTGCTATGATCATGGCTGACAAGATCGGTATTCCGCGTCGTTTTGTTCCGGCTATGCTTTGCTTAAGCTGTGGTGCAAACTCAGCGCCATTCGTACTTTCAATCAACAATATTATTTGTATGAATATTCTTCAGACAAGCCCTGGTGCAGCACCAATCCCAGGTTTTATCTGCTTTATTGTTATTGAAGTCGGCGTTTACTTCATTTGCTCTAAGATGATCATTAAAGCAATGAGAAAAGGTGAAAACTTCGATTACGGCAACTGCCCGAGATTCGGTGATGATCAGAAACAGAAAGATCATCCAAATCTTTTAGTTTCATTAATTCCACTGATTGTTGTATTTATCCTTTTCGCAGTTGTTAAAAATGCTTCATTGGCACTTGTTAGCGGTATTTTACTTGCAATCATTTTAATGAGCAAATACTTCCCGAAGAACGGCGAAGCTACAGGTCTTGGCGCATGGATGGGCAAAGTCATCAATTCATTAAATGAAGGTGCCGTCAGCGGTGCCGGCGCTCTGATGACAATCTGTGCAGCTGCAGGTTTTGCAGGTGTTGTTCAGCATACACAGGCATTCTTTGCTTTCGTTGGTATGCTTCAGAGCCTTCCAATCTCTCCGATGGTTATCGCTATTATCCTGTTAGTTATCATCGTTGCATTTACATCTTCACCTCCAGCAGCACTTGGTATTGCGCTTCCAATCATTGCAAGCTCATATATCTGGACTGCAGCACCGGTGATTAATCCGGATGCTCTTGCCCGTGTTGCAGCAATCGCTGTTTCTACATTTGAAACACTGCCTGTTAACGGCTTGATTCTGTTAACAACAGGTCTTGCACAGGTTAAGATTAAAGATGCATATCTGCCAATGTTCTTACAGACAGTTATTATGACATTGGTTGCAACAATACTTTGCGCAATTCTTGTTATTGCATTCCCTGGTATTGTTTAATATGCAAAAATATACTGGTCAAAAAATAAATCTTATTCAATAGTTGCAGAATGCAACTGATATAAGTCAAAGTGATGTCCGCCTGATCGGTTTTGCCGGTTTGGCGGACATTGCTTTTACGATACGGGAAATTGCGATTTCCTGTATCATCAAAGGAATTCGCGAGGATGCGGCCTGTGCAAAGACTTGCACGTTTTGTTGATGATATGTCGAAAGATGTCGAACGATTGTGATTGCATTCTTAAATTTTTCATGTATAATAATTTTAAAGAACTTGAAGTTCTCATTTCTGTTTTTATAAAATGATATCATTCATTTTATTCTTGATAATCGATTATTTTATTTCCCAACATCAATTTTACAGCTGTACAAATGTCATTTTGACTGAATATTAAACAGTTACAACAATTTAAAGAAAGTGAGCGATGCGATTGCAATACACAGAATATAGAAGTTTTATGGAAAAACTGGAGGATACTTTAAGTGAAATGCTTGAAGATTTGCAGCCTGTAAAGGTCGGAAGTATTTATTACATGAAAAATAACGGTGTGGTCAATGAAGAACTGCAGATTTATTCACCGGAACGTAAGATCGGAAAGGTTCTGGATCCGAAGCCTTTTTTTGAAAGGCATCTGGCAGGAACACAGATTGAACAGCTTGCAGATGAGATCATCGATTTTTATCTTAAGGAGGAACCTGAGGAAATCAGTCATATATGGAAAAATATCAGAAATTATGAAACTGTAAAATCACGTATTTTTCTTCGTGTTGTTAACTATAATGATAATCAGATGCTATTATCTTTGTGTCCTCATATTCCGGTCGTTGATCTGGCACTGACTTTCAGAATTGAAATCAGTGATGTGAACGATAGCCTGCTGTCTATGACCGTCGATCAGAATATTTTTAAAAACTGGGCGATAGATTTTGAAACGCTTAAAAAAGATGCCATGAAGAATACAATGCGTAAATTTCCGGCGGATATTATATCTGTTTTTCAATTTTTAAATTCATTTTTAGATGATTTTGAGCGGGATGACCTGGAAGATGTGCATGAGAATTTCTTTGCCATTACAAACAAAAGAAAGATCAATGGCGCAACTGCGGTATTTTATCCCGGTGTGCTCAAAGCACTGGCTGAAAAAATCGGTTCAGATCTTTATCTCATGCCAAGCAGCATTCATGAAATGATGGTTGTGCCGTGTGATGACTGTGAAGATGTATCTTTGTTAAAGTGCGCGGTTCATGATGCCAATGAAACAGTTGTTTCAAAAGAGGAGCGATTAAGCGGAAGTGTTTACAGGTACAGCCGTGCTGATGATCAGTTAAATATTGTGGTATAATGCGAAAATATAAAACGCGCGCCAAAGCATGGCAAAAACCGGTTACAGTACGCACAGGGTGTGTACTGTAGCCGATCAACGAAACAATACGCTATTTAACGTTGGTTATACTGGACAAATAAATCAAATGTTGCTAAAATAGACAAAGACAGTGTGCATGAATGTTGTCAGTACACGGGAGAGGAGAAAAAAGTCATGGCATTAAAGAAAAAACCGGTAACGGGAATGAAAGATATTTTGCCGCAGGAGATGGCGATTCGTGATTATGTGATCGGACTGATTAAAGAAACCTACAAAACCTTCGGCTTTTCCTCCATGGAGACACCATGTGTGGAGCATATTGAAAATCTGTCCAGTAAACAGGGCGGAGAAAATGAAAAATTAATATTTAAAATATTAAAACGCGGAGAAAAACTTAAAATTGATGAGGCATCATGCGAGGCTGATCTTGTGGACGGCGGTCTTCGCTACGATCTGACAGTACCTTTGTGCAGATATTATTCCAACCATGCCAATGAGCTGCCGAGTCCGTTTAAGGCGCTCCAGATGGGCAATGTATGGCGTGCAGATCGTCCGCAAAGAGGAAGATACCGTCAGTTTATGCAGTGTGATATCGACATTCTTGGTGAGGCTTCAAATCTGGCAGAGACAGAACTGATACTTGCAACGACAACGCTGCTTGGAAAGCTTGATTTTGAAAATTTTACAATACGGATCAATGACAGACGTATTTTAAAAGCGATGGCAGCTTACAGCGGTTTTGATGAAGCTTCTTATGATACAGTGTTTATTATTCTTGACAAGATGGATAAGATCGGTCTTGACGGCGTTGCCGAAGAACTTGAAAAAGAAGGCTTTGACAAAGCGGTCATTGATAAATATCTCGCTTTGTTTGCCGAAGTTACGCAAGATATTGACGGTGTCCGTTTTGTAAAAGACAAACTCGGCGATTATCTTGACAGCGAATATTCAGACGGACTGATCAGCATTATGAAAAATGTTGATGCAGTCAAGAGTGCAAAGTTTAAAATTGCTTTTGATCCGACGCTTGTGCGCGGTATGTCCTATTATACGGGTCCGATTTTTGAAATATCTATGGACGAGTATGGCGGATCTGTAGGCGGCGGCGGCCGTTATGATGAGATGATCGGAAAGTTTACCGGAAATAATGTTCCGGCATGCGGTTTCTCGATTGGATTTGAACGTATCGTTATGCTTTTGCTTGAACGCAACTATCAAATTCCGGGTGCATCAGCTAAAAAGGCTTATCTTGTTGAAAAAAACATGCCGTCTGATAAGATGTGTACCATTATTGCCAGGGCATGTGAGGAACGAGCCAAAGGCGTTCAGGTCAATATTAACATGATGAAAAAGAATAAAAAGTTCCAGAAGGACCAGCTGATTAGCGAAGGTTATACTGAAATCGAGGAGTTTTTTATAGATAAATTGTAATTGTCCGGAGCCATGCTCTAAGTAGTTACGATCATTATTAAAGTTTGGAGGATAATAAAAATGGCAGAGTCAATGCAGGGCTTAAAGAGAAGCCACCGCTGTACGGAATTATCCGGTAAAAATATCGGCGAAACTGTGACAGTGATGGGGTGGGTGCAGAAAAGCAGAAACAAAGGCGGCATTATTTTTGTCGATTTAAGAGACCGTTCAGGCCTTTTGCAGATTATTTTTGAAGATGGACAGATTAGTGAAGAAGGATTTAAAAAAGCAGAAAAACTCCGCAGTGAGTTCGTCATAGCTGTTGTCGGTAAAGTTGAGGCGCGTCAGGGCGGTATTAACAAAAATCTGGCGACGGGTGATATAGAAATCCGTGCAGAGCAGCTTCGGATTCTTTCAGAGTCTGAGACACCGCCGTTCCCAATCGAAGAAAACAGCAAGACAAAAGAAGATCTGAGATTAAAGTATCGTTATCTTGATCTTCGCCGTCCGGATCTTCAGAGAAACATCATGCTTCGCAGTAAAATTGCAATGATTATACGGGCATTTCTTGCGGAAGAAGGTTTTCTGGAAATTGAAACACCGACACTGACAAAGTCGACACCGGAAGGTGCAAGAGATTACCTTGTACCAAGCCGTGTCCATCCGGGCAACTTTTATGCACTGCCTCAGTCACCGCAGTTATTTAAGCAGCTTTTGATGGTTGCGGGTTATGACAGATATTTCCAGCTGGCAAAGTGTTATCGTGATGAAGACCTGCGTGCGGACAGACAGCCTGAGTTTACACAGGTGGACATGGAATTATCTTTTGTTGATGTGGACGATGTGATTGATGTCAATGAAAGATTGCTGGCAAAGGTGTTTAAAGAAGTACTGGATATTGATTTAGAACTTCCGTTTAAGCGTATGACATGGCAGGAAGCGATGGACAGATACGGTTCCGATAAACCGGATACAAGGTTTGGCATGGAGCTTTGTAATGTTACGGATGTCGTTAAAAACTGCGGCTTTGCTGTATTTACCGATGCCATTGCCGCCGGCGGCAGTGTTCGTGGTATTAATGCCAAAGGACAGGGCAGCATGCCTCGGAAGAAGATCGATGCCCTTGTCAAATTTGTTAAAGATTACGGCGCAAAAGGTCTTGCTTATATTGCCATCGGCGAAGACGGTACTGTGAAGTCATCATTTGGCAAGTTTATGACTGAGGAAGAGATGGCAGCACTGATTGGGGCCATGGATGGCGAAAACGGCGACTTGCTGTTATTTGTTTCAGATAAAAATAAGGTTGTTTATGACAGCCTTGGTGCTTTGCGTATAGAAATTGCCAGACAGCTTGGTCTGCTTGATAAAAATCAGTATAATTTCCTGTGGGTGACAGAGTTTCCTCTGCTTGAGTGGTCAGAAGAAGAAAACCGTTTTACAGCGATGCACCATCCGTTCACAATGCCTATGGAAGAAGATTTACAGTATATTGATACAGATCCGGGCAGAGTGCGGGCGAAAGCATACGATATCGTGTTAAATGGTACTGAGCTTGGCGGAGGCAGTGTCCGTATCCATCAGAATCATGTTCAGGAGAAAATGTTTGAAGTCCTCGGGTTCACAAAGGATGAGGCGTATGAACGTTTCGGTTTTCTGTTAAATGCATTTAAGTATGGTGTACCGCCGCATGCAGGTCTTGCTTATGGTCTTGACCGTATGGTGATGCTGATTGCAAAACAGGAAAGTATCCGCGATGTTATTGCCTTTCCGAAGGTTAAGGATGCATCATGTCTGATGACAGATGCACCAAATATTGTCGATGACAAACAGCTTACAGAACTTGGCATCGAAATTGCCAAAGACAGCGAAGCGTAAATATGATACATGATTATCAAATTGCGGCAGCCGTCTATTTATGTATTGTGAATCTGGCAGGTCTGATCATTTGCGGCGTTGATAAAAGACGGGCGGTGAAGGGCAGGTGGCGTATTCCTGAACGGCGTATGATTTTGACGGCTGCAGTCGGCGGAAGTATCGGTGTGTGGGCCGGCATGTATCTGTTTCATCATAAAACGAAACATTTAAAGTTTGTCATTGGTATGCCGGCGATACTGCTGTGCCAGCTGCTTATTGCGGCAGCGATAATTTACATCAGATAGAAAATGTCGTCTGTCTCTTTGACGGTAAGTCAAACAGATATTTGCCTCGTTTACAGGTCAAAGCCGTTTGGAGACACTAAGACGCATCATGAATATAAAAGGAAGAATGGAGGAAGATCAATGTACACATTTGATGAAGTGAAAGCATTTGATCCGGAAATCGCAGATGCGATGGAAAAAGAAATAGGCAGACAGCGTGAGAATATTGAGTTGATCGCGTCAGAAAATTTTGTCAGTAAGGCAGTGATGGCAGCAATGGGAAGTCAGCTGACAAATAAATATGCAGAAGGATATCCGGGCAAGCGCTATTATGGTGGATGTCAGTATGTGGATATTGTTGAAAATCTGGCTATTGAACGCGCAAAAGCATTATTTGGTGCAGAATATGTGAATGTTCAGCCGCACTCGGGTGCTCAGGCAAATATGGCGGTTTTCCAGGCGTTTTTAAAGCCGGGTGATACATTTATGGGTATGAACCTTGACCATGGCGGCCATCTTACCCATGGCAGTCCTGCAAATTTTTCCGGTAAAGTATTTAAATGCGTGCCATATGGTGTCAATGACGAAGGATTTATAGATTATGATGAAGTTCGAAGAATCGCGCTTGAAGCAAAACCGAAACTGATTGTTGCCGGTGCCAGTGCGTACTGCAGAACAATCGATTTTAAGCGTTTCCGTGAAATTGCCGATGAAGTTGGGGCTTATCTGATGGTCGATATGGCTCATATCGCAGGTCTTGTGGCTGCGGGACTTCATCCGAGTCCGATTCCGTATGCGCATGTGACGACGACAACAACCCATAAGACACTGCGCGGACCAAGAGGCGGTATGATCTTAAGCAGTGAAGAATTCGCTAAAAAGCTGAACTCCGCTATTTTCCCGGGCACTCAGGGCGGTCCTCTGATGCATGTTATTGCGGCTAAGGCAGTGGCTTTTAAAGAAGCATTAAGCGATGATTTTAAAGATTATCAGAAACGTATTGTTGAAAATGCACAGGCACTGTGTGAAGGACTTAAAAAACGCGGACTTGATATTGTTTCAGGCGGAACAGATAATCATCTGATGCTCGTTGACTTAAGAAAGCTGGACCTTACAGGAAAAGCAGCTGAAAAAATGCTTGATGAAGTGCATATTACCTGTAATAAAAATACAATACCGAATGATCCTCAGTCTCCGTTTGTTACAAGCGGTCTCCGCCTTGGAACACCTGCGGCAACAACACGGGGCATGAATACGGAAGATATGGATCAGATTGCGGAAGCAATCGCACTGGCATTAAAAGATTTTGATGCAAATAAGGAAAAAGCGCTGTCAATCGTTGCAGAACTGACAAAGAAGTATCCATTATATGAATGAGCATCCAACCAAGATTTACTACTTGAAAAATGCCTGTAGGTAAGTTATAATAGGTTTAGTAGTTACCTGGAGTGTACGAGGCTCCTGCAATTTTGAACCTACATTTATTTTGACGGGAGTTCGTATATCGGGAGATATGCCAGGCCTCCGATTTTGCAGTGGAAGGCAGAAGAATCGATGAGAACACCCACCTGGCTTTAGGCTAGGCGTCAAAATAGCAGGAAACGGCATGCTGGGTAACTTATACAAAAGAAAAAGAGAGACATTGCATTGCAGTGTCTCTTTTCTATTATCATAAGAATGACTGGTGGTTTTCCTGCGTTATAGAAAAGAGACAGAATATATAGGAGGGGCTTATGGGGAAAAAACGGTTAATGATCGGGTTTTTGATGGTCGTCATTGCGGCTTCACTGGGGTTTTGGCTGTATAAAAGACATCAGCCGGAAGAAAGTTTTATCAGCAGAGCATCTGCGGCTAAGGTTGTGGCGCTTTTAATGCACAGTCCGTCAGAGTGCCTTTTAGCTAAAGCAGAGCCGATGCCTGATGTCAGTGATACAATGAGTCTTGCACCATACATTCATACCGTTGTATCGGATGGGGTGATGCTTTGTGACGGTGAATTTTTTTACCCGATGAAGCTGCTTACATACGAAAATCTCCGTTTGATTGCCAATAAACTGGATATTGACATATCGGGACCGGAATTTGATCTGAGCAAAAAAAAATCAGAAGATTTTGTGACTTTAAGCTGCTGGAACCGTTTTGTCAGTCTGTGCAGCGAAGAGAAGAAAGTGTTTACAAAGAAACAAGCAGTGTTACTTGGAACGTCGTCAACAATCGCCGAACTTGCGCCATGGATTTGCAGGACAAGTGAAGGAGATTATTCATTTACAGGACTTACACTGGACGGTTTTATTGGCGAAACGATTGAATTTTATGTCAGAGAAAACGAAATTGCGCAGGTGCTGACTGTCAGTGAATCGAATCCAAAGAAGCAGACAGACAAAGAGAAAAGTCTTGAATCGGCAGTTGCCAAAGAGCATGAACAGGCTAAAGAGACTGTGGATGGCGGCACCATTAATGAAACAAATACGGATGCCAATGAAAAAACACAGGATAAGACACAGGATAAAACTGTCAGAGTTGTTTTAAATACAGACGGGTTTAGCGGTTTAGTACACACAAATGTCACTGTTTCTTCGGATCAGCCGTTTGTCATCAGTGCCGGCGGCAGTGAAGAATCATATCAAGGCGGAGCAGCTGTTTCTTTTGAACCGGAAGATATGCGTTTGTCGGATGGCAAAGCTGTAATCCGGCCGGAAAGCTCTGACGGCAGAATACAGGTATTATCATTAAATCGTGCCCAGGGACATCCGATGTATAGAGGGAAAATCGAAATCATTAAAAAAGACGGAGGATTAGTGATTGTCAATGAATTACCGCTGGAAGCGTATCTGTATGGCGTACTTCCAAGTGAAATGCCTGTTTCCGGTGGATTGGAGGCACTGAAGGTTCAGGCTGTCTGTGCAAGAAGCTTTGTCACCGCTGCATTAAATGAAAGTTCTAAGTTTCAATCATATGAAGCAGACGTCGATGACAGTACATCCAGTCAGGTTTATCAAAACATCGGTGAGGATTCGCTGGCCAGTCAGGCTGTAGACGAAACAAAAGGACAGGTTTTGTATGCCGGTGACAGTATCGTAAAGACATACTTTTTTTCGACATCATGCGGCGTCACATCAGATGTCGGCGATGTATGGGGCGGAGAGGGACAATCGTATCTCATTCCGGTATTTCAGACGGTGGATACAAGTCATGCAGATTTATCCGTTGAAGAAAACTTCAGAGATTTTATTGATTTGAAAGATGGCAAATATTATTATGAAAATCAGTTTTCATGGTTTCGGTGGTCAGTCCTTATTGACAGCCCGTCAATCATTCATGGTTTTGCGTCGGTGTCTGAAAATTATAAAAATGGAGAGATTATCGGGAACGTCCGTGAGATTACTGTGACAGAAAGGGGAAAAAGCGGTATTGCAAAGACACTGACTATTATTTCGGATGGCGCTAAAGCCTCAGTAAGCGGGGAATACAGTATTCGAAAGGCATTGTCTGTGGCAGGAAAGACGATTCTCTGTCATGACGGTACCACGGTTGAAAATCAGACGATGATGCCAAGCGGCTATTTTTATGTTGACAGTCCGTCTGATGGTCTATTTGAGATCTGCGGCGGCGGTTTCGGACACGGTGTCGGCATGAGCCAGAATGGTGCTGTGGCCATGTGTCAGTCAGGTATGAGCTATGAGCAGGTACTGACACATTTTTATGCAGGAACAGAGATTAAAGAACAATGAAAGGACAGATAGAAAGGATTTCTCGTATAGAAAACAAAGTTTCCTATACGAGAAAAAAAGGTGATCTGCCGCAGCCGGCATCACCTTTAATATCTGAGACCTTTTGTTATTTCTTTTTTACCGAATATGAGAATATTGAGTTCCGCACCGAAAAACATAATGTACATACATAAGTAAAGCCACAGCATTAACAAAATAATACCGGCAAGACTTCCGTACATGTAGGATATGTTTTTCGAAAAGTCCACATAAATTGAAAAAAAGTAGGAAAATACAAGCCAGCCTGCCGATGAAAAGAGTGCGCCCGGAACCTGGTGCAGAAATTTCATTTTTTTAGAAGGCAGCACTTTATAAAAACATGCAAAGAAAAAAGTTAATAAAATAAATGCCGTAATTCTTCGTATGTTGATCACAAAAGCAGCAATATTATTCAGCATCGGAAAATAACTGACAATGAGCAGATAAAGCCGGTTGCCGAATACAAGAAAAGCCAGTGTGAAAAGGATCATGATGGCAAATAAAAGTGTGTATATGGTTGCCAGAATCCTGAGAATAAAATAGTTACGGGATTCATCAATATCATTCACTGCATTGAGACCCCTGGCAATGGCCATGATGCCTTTGCCTGCTGTCCATAATAAGGTGATGATGGTCAATGACAGCAAGGTGCCTGACGATTTATCCATGGCTTCATTAAGAAGCCATGAAACTGTGCTTACAGAAGATGACGGTATAATGCTTATGACAGCATTGACCAGCGCATCAATGTCAATGGGCAGGAACCTTATCAAAGTCATCACGAACATAATAAATGGAAAAAATGATAAAATAATAAAATAGGCAGACTGGGCAGCGAAAGCACTGACATTGTCGTGCCGTATTTTTGCTGTTACATTTTTTATCCATTGAATCAGATTAAGCATAAGAACCTCCGTTTTGCTCTGTCAATGATCAAAGGTACTGTCGAAAAAGCCCGGTGTATCAAAAAGACTGCTGTTATAAGAACAGCATGGACGGATTTTTCGCTGAATATACATAATGCTGCGTTACAGTATACACCCTGTGCGTACTGTAACTGATTTTGGCCATGCTTCGCATTTAAAATGGCCAAAATCCGAAGCCAAAAGACTTTCATACGGTAGTTTCGGTGCCGAAATTACCTACCTGTGTACAGTAATAATGCTACCATGTTTAGCACCAAAATACAATATAATCCTCTTGACATTTTTTCAAATGTTGATTAGAATAATATTCAGTGAAAAGCGATGAATGTGTATGGGCGTATAATTCCTTCCAGAGAGAAGAAGTCATCGGCTGAAAGCTTCTTTAAGTTCGGTTATGTGCTTACTTTCCCACAGGAGCTGCACTTTTGAAATGGCTGTGTGCATACAGCCGTGCGTAGGAAGTGACGTTTTTCGGTACGTTACACCGAAAAGAGCGTTTCCGGTATATGCCGGAAAAACCAAGGGTGGTACCGCGGCTTTTTCGTCCCTGATTTTGTCAGGGACTTTTTTTATGATACAGGAAATTGGAATTTCCTGTATCATAAAAACGCTCCGCGAGGATGCGACCCGTGCGGAGCCGAAGATGCACTTATGTGCCCGCACGGGCGCGCAAAGAGTCACTAAATGACTCTTTGATATGATACAGGAAATTGGAATTTCCTGTATCATAAAAACGCTCCGCGAGGATGCGACCCGTGCGGAGCCGAAGGTGCACTTATGTGCCTTTGATTATTTTAATTTGAAAGGAAGAATAGGACAATGAAAGAAAGATTGCTTAAAATCCGTGAAGAAGCAGCGCGTCAGATTGAAGCGGCAGGCGGCCTGGATGCTTTAAATGATATTAAAGTTGCTTTTTTAGGTAAAAAGGGTGAATTGACTTCCATCATGAAGTCCATGAAAGATGTTCCAAAGGAAGAACGTCCGGCTTTTGGCCAGATGGTCAATCAGGCCAGAGCAGATATAGAATCAAAGCTTGAAGAGATGAAAACAAAGCTTTCCACAAAGGCGAGAGAGCTTCAGATGCAGGCGGAGGTCATTGATGTGACATTACCTGCGAAAAAGAACAATATCGGCCACAGCCATCCAAACACAATAGCCCTTGAAGAAGTGGAAAGAATTTTTATCGGCATGGGCTATGAAGTTGTGGAGGGCCCGGAAGTTGAGTTTGACTATTACAA
>JALEHN010000060.1 GCA_022770525.1 Clostridiales bacterium | reverse complement strand
CACCGACGCGACCCGGTCATTGTTGCCGCCCCAGTCCGAAACCACAGCGCCGTCAAAGCCCCATTCCCCATAGAGAATCTCCCGGAGCAGATGGGGATGCTCGTGGGCATATGTACCATTGACCCGGTTATAGGAAGTCATGGGGTATACACCAGTCATATTCGCAGCCGTGATTCCAATGTACTTGAGTCTATTCAGGAATTCGTCGAGACAGTCAGAAAGACGCATGTAAGGGGCGTCCTGTCCCACTTCAATATCCGCTCCAATACGGGAGCACCGGAAAATGCCTGGTGGCGTGGCAACAAAATGATGCACGCTGCCAGGGAAGAAGGGTTGGACATTCTTTCTGATATGACGCCGCTGGAATTTGGTATTGGGCAGATGCAGGCGATCTTACCTGCATGGGCCATGGAAGGCGGCTGGGAGGAGACGTGCAGAATCCTTTCTGATCCTGAGAAGCGGAAACTCCTGCGGACAGATTGTGATCGTTATTGGCGTTTCATTACGCGGGGAGAGTGGAACCGTGTTCGGATGCAGTCCAGCCCGAACTTTCCAGAGACTATCGGAATGACTTTTCCGGAAATTGCAAAGCTTTGGGGAAAAGATGAATGGGACTGCTTTTTTGACATTCTGGCCGCTGCCAAGGACCAGATGCCAAGCTGTATTATGCTGGGCCATCTGTTCCCCGAACAAATGATTATTGACGCAATTACAGATCCCATGTTTATGATGGCGGTTGACGGATTTACAACGAAAACAGATGGCGACTTGAGAGAGAAGACCGCAATGCCCCTCCATTATATGGGGATGATGTATTTCTTTGCTCATTATGTTCGGGATTTGAAAGTTATGTCTCTCGAAACAGCTGTAAGCAAAGTAACCTCCATGCCCGCAAACTTCTATCGGCTGAAAGGCCGCGGTCAAATTCATGAGGGCTTCTTTGCGGACATCAATGTTTTTGCCCTGGAAGAACTGGCAATCCATTCAACATTCGATAACCCGTGTGTTTACTCAGAAGGAATGAGTTATGTTCTTGTAAATGGCGTCCCGGTCATCGCAAATGGCGAGCACACCCACCAACGGCCGGGCAGGAATCTTCTAAGAGACTGTTAATATGAATGGCCCTCCTGAATATCGGAGGGCCATTCATATTTTCCATAAACAGAAATGCCCTCTCCAACATACATCGGAGAGGGCGCGATATTCCGTAAAATCAATGTATATGCACCTTAACAATATCAGTAATAGCCGACTGATCCCCAGTTTTTATTGCAACAAGGATCTCCCTGTGTTCCTCCGGAATATAAGAAAACTCCGGGGTCTTCCATTTCAACCTGTTCTGAAAAAAGATACGCCCATAGAAGTGGGCAGCAAGAGACTCCCAGATGGACACCAATACGCCGCTTGTGCATCTGGAGACAACGTAACGATGAAACTCTGCGTCATTGCGGGAAATCCCTTCTATATTCCTTTGCTCGCAGTTTGTCTCCATCTCAGCGATACATTCCTCTAAAAATGCATAGTCAGAATCTTCAAAAATGTCCGCGGCGCGGCAAAAGGCATAGCTTTCGATCAACTGACGAATAGGAACATATACTCTTTCTGCTTCTTCTGTACTGAATTCCGCAACGACGGTTCCTTTATATGGTTGGCTTTGAACCAGACCATCGCGTTCCAATTGGCGGAGAGCTTCGCGGATAGGGCCACGACTTATCCCCAATTGTTCAGATATCTTTGCTTCTGTTAGCTTCTCACCAGGAGCAATGTCGCTTCGCAGAATCGCTTCTTTGATTGCATCATATGCAATATCCCTTAGCGACTTCATGGGTTCACGTTTTAATTTATAGCTCAATTATAAACCTCTCAATCCTTTTCCTTACATAGCAGAAACTTTTTTCCCCTCAAATCATGGTATTTGCTGGCGTTTTGGCTTTTTAGAATCTGATGAAATTCCTGGACTCGCTTGGGGTCTATACATTTTTGTTAAAGATAAATGCGTTACGACTACTAAGGTAAATGATGAAGTGTTCATGCGTTTCATAAATTTGCCCAATTGTTTCCCACGGATAATTTTTCTGCCTGCCGCTTTCAAGTATTGTGCAGGTCATCGAACAACTATTGGCAGTGATATGATAGGGGATGTCTATCGGGACAGATCGCTCTGAGATAGCACGGGCAACTTTTATTTCTGTCGAAACAAAAAGAAAGATTACAATAAGCGCATAACTAAATGCTGAAAAAACAAGAAGTTTAGAAGGAACCCATACATGCAACAAATACGTAAAGATCACGGTGAGAGAGAAAGCCATACCGATTACAAGCATACCGGGAACCCAAGCATGCTTTGAAAACGAAGTGAAATATACAAGTGAGCGAAAATCTTGTTCGCTCATGCTGCTGTCAAATTCAGTCACTACGATTCTCCTATAGAGCTGTCGGCATATTGTATGTAGTTAATTGTTTACAATGTGATTATACCAGATGCGGCAATCAAGAGCAAGGGAAAGATTCTAAAAAATGGTTTTTTGAAAGGGATATTTCGCCTGCTGGTTCTACCTACGCTAAAAATGCAGTGTTGCAGTTTAACGATAATTCAAATTAAAATGCTGGACTACATGGATGAGCTTACAAAGCTGTGGGATGATGCTCTTGTGGAGGCTGCGGAGAATCGCCAGAAGGTCAAAAATACAGAAACGAAGCAAAATCGACGGTTACTTACAGGTTACTAACAAAACGAAAAATAGGAAAAAACAAAAACCCCTGAAACCATTGAGATCTCAGGGATTTTTTGGTGCTCCAGCGGGGATTCGAACCCCGGACACCCTGCTTAAAAGGCAGGTGCTCTGCCTACTGAGCT
>JALEHN010000049.1 GCA_022770525.1 Clostridiales bacterium | reverse complement strand
GACTGTGGAGTGTAGATGAACTTGTGAGTAGCGTGTTACGTGTAACCGCCAAAGCATACACTGCGAAACAGTAAGAAGTATCCGTGAGGACTTCAATTTCTCGATGTGTTATGTATGTTTAAACACATTTTGAGTGGCAGGTGATGGAGAAGTTTGTATGTGCCTATGAAAATGGGCAGACACCTAATCCGTGCATTGACTGCAATCGTTATTTAAAGTTTGAAAAGCTGTTTTTAAGAGCAAAAGAACTGGATTATGATTATGTTGTAACGGGACATTATGCGCAGATTGTATATGAGGAGGCCAGAGGCAGATATTTGTTGAAAAAAACTGTTGATGATACGAAGGATCAGAGTTACGTGCTTTACACAATGACTCAGGAGCAGTTGGCACACACGATATTTCCGCTGGGCGGTATGAATAAAACAGAGACAAGACAAATTGCACAGGCGCAGGGGTTTATCAATGCGAAAAAGCATGACAGCCAGGATATCTGCTTTGTTCAGAACGGTTCTTATGCGGATTTTATTGAGCATTACAGAAACAGGCATTATCCGGAAGGTGATTTTGTTGATGTTCGGGGAAATGTCCTCGGAAAACATAAAGGCATTATTCATTATACGGTGGGACAGCGGAAAGGTTTGGGACTGTCACTGGCAAAACCAATGTATGTGACGGCGGTAAACCCTGTGGACAATACAGTTGTTCTCGGATATGACAGTGACCTTTTTACAAAGACACTTGTGGCTAAGGATGTTAACCTGATTTCTGCGGCGGCTATTGACCGGCCGATGCGGGTTAAAGCAAAGGTGCGTTACCGTCAGGAAGCTCAGTGGGCGACGGCGGTGCAGACCGATGAAGATACATTAAGACTTGAGTTCGATGAGCCGCAGCGGGCAATTACAAAAGGACAGGCAGTAGTCATGTATGATGGTGATATTGTTGTCGGCGGGGGAACGATTGCCTGAAAATATAAAATATAATATGAGGATGCGTATGGATAGTGTTAAAGATATTGTTGAAAAATTAATTATGACTGGTGAACTGACGGCGGAGGAATATGTTTTTCTTCTGAAAAACCATGAACAGTCTGAGGTGCGGGAGCGGCTGACAAAGGAGGCTGTACGGCTGAGAGAGCAGTATTACGGGAAGAAGGTATATACGAGAGGATTAATTGAATTTACCAATTATTGTAAAAATAATTGTTATTACTGCGGTATACGGCGGGGCAATCCTCATGCAAAAAGATATCGTCTGACAAAAGAGGAGATTCTCGAATGCTGCGATCAGGGGTATGCACTGGGATTTCGTACATTTGTGCTTCAGGGCGGCGAAGACCCGTATTATACCGATGCGCGGATGGCGGATGTGATACGATTAATCAAAGAAAAATATCCGGATTGTGCGCTGACGCTGTCTATCGGCGAAAAGTCGTATGAAAGCTATAAGCTGTTTCGGGAAGCAGGTGCGGACCGTTATCTGCTTCGGCATGAAACGGCCGATGAAGAACATTATAAAAAACTGCATCCGCAGGAGATGAGCCTTTCAGTGCGCAAGCAGTGCCTGTATGATCTGAAAGCTCTTGGATACCAGGTCGGCGCAGGATTTATGGTCGGATCACCGGGTCAGACTTATGAGACCATTGCGCAGGATTTGATCTTTTTAAAGGCGCTGGAGCCCCAGATGGTGGGCATTGGTCCGTTCATACCGCATCATGAGACGCCGTTTGCGGATATGCCGGCGGGAAGTGTTGAACTGACACTGTTTTTACTGTCAGTCATCAGAATTTTACTGCCGAAAGTATTGCTCCCCGCAACGACTGCCCTTGGAACAATCGACCCGAAGGGACGCGAAAAGGGACTGGCTGCCGGTGCCAATGTTGTGATGCCGAATTTGTCACCTGTAAAAAACAGAAAACAGTATGATCTTTATGATAATAAAATCTGTACCGGCGAGGAAGCGGCGGAATGCCGGGGATGTCTAAAACGGCGGGTTGCGTCCGCCGGATATATACTTGTCGGTGATCGGGGAGATGCGGTATGAGTCAAATGAAACGATATAAAGGCATTGTTTATATTATTCTGTCAGCGTTTTGCTTTGCGCTGATGAATATGTTTGTGCGGATGGCCGGTGATATACCGTCCGTGCAGAAAAGTTTTTTCAGAAATATCGTAGCTTTTGTGTTTGCGGCGGTGCTTTTGTGGAAAAACCGAATACCGCCAAAGTGCAAAACGGGAAATCTGAAATATCTTCTGCTTCGGTCAGCTTTTGGTACGGTTGGTATTTTATGCAACTTCTACGCAGTGGATCATCTTGTGCTGGCAGATGCTTCAATGCTTAATAAAATGTCTCCGTTTTTTGCGATTGTTTTCAGTTTTCTGATATTAAAGGAAAAGGTGACCCCGGTACAGGCAACGGCAGTGGCCGGTGCTTTTATTGGGAGTCTGTTTATTATCAAACCGACATTTATGAATATGGATTTTGTACCGTCACTGATCGGGCTGTTTGGCGGCATCAGTGCGGGGATTGCCTATACAATGGTCCGGATGCTTGGCGAGCGGGGTGAAAAAGGACCTTTGATCGTATGTTTCTTTTCGGGCTTTTCCTGTCTTGTGACATTGCCGTTTCTGATTTTTGACTATCACCCGATGACACCGGTGCAGTTTGGAATACTGCTTTTGGCAGGGCTTGCAGCCTCCGGCGGACAGTTTGCCATTACAGCGGCCTATTGTTATGCGCCTGCCAGAGAAATATCGGTGTATGATTATTCCCAGATTATATTTTCTGCCATACTGGGATTTTTCGTTTTCGGGCAGATTCCTGATGTTTACAGCTGGATCGGATATGTTGTTATCTGCGCCATGGCAGTGTGGATGTTTATTTACAATAATAAAAAAAGTGTCAGAGCTGTAAAATGATCAAAAGGAATAGTTACAGTAATATATAACAAATAAAACGAAACGCAGAAGAAATGCAAACGAAACGCAAATGTAACGTAAAAAATACGCTGCATTTGCGTTTTATTTATGATGGGGTTTAACAATTAACAATGTACTTGCTGTGTTTATATTGTGTTTATATTGTGCTTATATTGTGCTTATATTGTGTATGTATTGTGTTTGTTCTGCGCTTATGCTGTGATCAGCCCTTTCAGCGCGGCAACGCATCCGTCGATGCCAAGGGAAGAACTATTTAAAATCATGTCGTAGTTTTTATAATCATCCCATTTTCTGGCAGTGTTGGCATAATAGTAATTGGCCCGTTTTTTATTGTACCGCTTCATTGTAGCGGCGGCGCTGCTTTCGGGAATGCCGTAGTCGGTGATTGTACGCCATGTTTTATCATCTTCGGTGGCGCGGATAAAGACTTTAAGGACACCTTTGCGGTCCTTTAGCGCTTCGCTGGCACAGTGACCGAGAAATACTGCGGGACCGCCGGCTGCCAGCTGCTTAATAATGGCCTGTTCGGCGACATAGATATGGCCTTCACTGGCAAGCATATCTGTATCGCCCGAACTGGCACGGCTTATGACAAAAATAGAATATAAAAAACTGTTTGTTACATTTTCTTCATAGCGGTTGATCTGGTCAACCGAAATGTCATATTTTTTCGAGACGGCTTCAAGGATTTCTTTGCCGTAGCAGTTCATCCCGCACTCTTTTGCCAGCTGTCCGGCGATTTTAGTTCCGCCGCTGCCAAATTCCCGCTCGATCGTTACAAAGTTATATTTCATAAATAAAATCCTTTCTAAAGTGAATCTTCAGGCATTAGGAATGCGTACTCCTTTTAAGGCAAATCATTCATACGTTTGTATGACTTAGCCTGATTTTTAAGAGTAATACCATTTTTTCTGAGCTTAATCTGTCAGGCGGCATCAAACTGGCTGTTGTACAGATCGGCATAAAATCCGCCTTTCTCAAGCAGCTGTCTGTGGGTGCCGCTTTCAATGATATCGCCGTCTTTCATGACGAGGATCAAATCGGCATTTTTGATTGTTGAAAGACGATGGGCGATGACAAAAGATGTCCGGTTTTTCATTAATTCGTCCATGGCATTTTGAATCAGAAGCTCTGTACGGGTATCCACGGAGCTGGTGGCCTCATCAAGAATAAGCATCGGTTTATCTGCAATCATGGCGCGGGCAATGGTCAGCTGCTGCTTCTGTCCCTGTGACAGATTGACCTGGTCATTTAAGACGGTGTCATAGCCGTGGGGCAGTGTTCGGATAAAATGATCCAGACCGACAGCTTTGCAGGCCTGACGCATTTTTTCATCAGAAACATTTTTAGTACAGTAAATAAGATTTTCGCGAACGGTACCTTCAAATAGCCACGTATCCTGAAGAACCATGCAAAACTGGGCATGGATATCTTCACGTTTAACAGCGCCTGTCGGTGTGCCGTCAATACGGATTTCGCCGCCCTGAAGTTCATGGAAACGCATCAGCAGATTGATCAGTGTTGTTTTCCCCGCACCGGTCGGTCCCACAATGGCTATTTTCTGGCCCGGCCTTGCCTTGGCAGAAAAATCTTTAATAACGATTTTATCTGAATCTTCATAACCGAAGCGGACATGGTCAAATTCAACATAGCCCGAAACCGGCTGAGGCATCGATGGTTTCCCGCTTTCATCCGGCATTTCTTCGGCTTCGAGAAATTCAAAAACACGTTCACCGGCAGCGGCGGCAGACTGGAGAGACTGGGCAGCCTGTGCCAGCTGGGATAATGGCTGTGTGAAGAAACGGATATACATCATAAATGCAACAATAACACCGAAAGATATTTTATCATTCATTGTGAGCATGGCGCCGACAATGCAGACAGCGACATAACCGAAGTTTCCGATGAAAGACATCAGCGGCATCATGAGGCCGGAAAGACATTGTGCTTTAAAGCCGCTTTCACGGAGGTCGCGGTTCATTTTGTCAAATGTGGATTTCGCAGCCGCTTCATCATTGTATGCTTTGACAACGGTATGTCCGGTATAGATTTCTTCGATATGGCCGTTGATTTCGCCGAGATGTTTTTGCTGTGCGGCAAAATATTTCTGGGAGTGTCCCATAATGGTCATCATCAGGCCGAAGCCGATTAATGTGGACAAAATGGCCGTAATCGTCATTGTAACGTTTGTGATGAGCATCATGATCAGTGAGCCGATTAAAAGTGTGACGGCGTGAACAAGATTGCCGACACTCTGGTTTAATGACTGTCCGACGGTGTCCACATCGTTTGTAATACGGGATAAAATATCACCGGTTGTTGTCCGGTTGTAGTACCACATTGGCAGACGGTTGATTTTTACGGAAATATCATGCCGCAGCCGGTTTGTTGTTTTTTGAGTGACCTGAGCCATGACAAGTCCCTGAAAAAGAGACAAACAGGCGCTGGCAGCGTAAAAAGCAATCAGGGTAAAGCCGATTTTTGCAATAGCGTCCATATCAATGCCGGTCATGATACCTTCCGTAATTAAATCCGTCATTTCAGACAGTTTATCAGGACCTATAAGTGTAAATACTGTGCCCAGAGAAGAAGCAATAATGGCTAAAATCATCAGCGGCCAGTATTTTTTGCAGTATACAAGCAGTTTGCCCCAGGCAGCTTTAAAATTTTTAGATTGATGATGTTTCATTATGCAAGCTCCTCCTTTGACAATTGTGAATAAGCGATCTGCCGGTAAACCTCACAGTTTTTCATCAGTTCGTCATGTGTGCCCATACCCGCGATTTGACCTTCATCAAGAACGATGATCTGATCTGCGTCGCGGATTGTGCCGATACGCTGGGCGACAATGAGTTTTGTGGCATCGGCGCATTCTGTCTTTAATGCTTCCCGAAGTTTTTTGTCTGTTTTATAATCCAGCGCCGAGAAAGAGTCATCAAAGATAAAAATTTCCGGCCGGCGGCAAATGGCACGGGCGATGGAAAGACGCTGCTTCTGACCGCCGGAGAAGTTGGCGCCGCCCTGAGCGACAAAGCCGTCATAGCCGTCAACCATATTTTCAACAAAGTCTGACGCCTGTGCCGTATATACGGCGCTGACAACATCCGATTCAAGGAAGCTGTTTTTACCGTTATCACCAAAAGCGATATTTGATTTGACGGTGCCTCCGAAAAGTGTGGCTTTCTGGGAAACATAACCGATTTTATTGCGCAGGGCATATTGTGTATAGTCTTTAACATTGATGCCGTCTACGAGAATTTCACCTTTTGTAGCGTCATAAAAACGGGGAACAAGATTGACGGCGGTACTTTTGCCGCATCCCGTTGCGCCGATGAAAGCGATGGTTTCACCTTTGTGCGCGGTAAATGTAATATTTTGGAGCACATAATCATCAGCATCCGGATATTTAAAGCTGACATTTCTAAATTCTATTTCACCTTTGATATCGCCCGGTGTTTCTTTAACTGTGCCGTCAGTAATTGTCGGATTTGTTTCAAGTACTTCGAGAATACGTTTCGCGGAAACGGAAGCACGGGGCAGCATAATAAATATCACAACAAGCATCATGAAAGACATGACAACCTGCATTGCGTATGATGAATAAACGACCATGTCGGAAAATAAAGTCATTTTTTTCGTCATGTCTGCCTTGTCAATGAGCACCGCACCGATCCAGTAGACAGCCAGTGACAGACCGTTCATAATCATTTGTATCAAAGGCATCATGACAGACATTGTGCGGGCCGTAAAAAGATTGGTATTTGTCAGTTCCGTATTCGCATTTTCAAATTTTGTTTCCTGATAATTTTCTGCGTTGTATGCGCGGATGACGCGAAGACCTGTGAGGTTTTCACGGGTAACACGGTTAATGTCATCGGTCAGACGCTGAAGTTTTTTAAATTTCGGCATGGCGAGGCTGACGCATATAATGACGATCGTCAGTAAGAGAACGACGGCTGATGCCGTAGATAACGTCCATTGCCAGCTTTTATTGGAGATTTTTAAGATTGCCCAGACGGCCATGATCGGCGCTTTAATGATGACCTGCAGCCCCATGACAACAAGCATCTGCACCTGTGTAACATCGTTGGTCGAACGGGTAATCAGGCTGGCTGTGGAAAATCCTCCGATTTCTTCCATAGAAAAGGACTGCACCTTGTCAAAGAGACGTTCACGAAGCGCAGCTCCGAAATTGGAAGCGATCCTTGAAGCAAATACAGCCACGAGAACACAGGCGGCAAGACTCCCGAGGGCACAGGCAAGCATTTTGCCGCCGCTTGTAAGAATGTCGCCCATGGTGCTGCCTTTGGTCTGTACAAGCATTGTAATTTCTGACATAAAATCCGGAATTTTTAAATCCAGCCATACCTGCGCAACGATAAAGATAAGGCTGATACCGGCAAATAACCAGTCTTTCCGGCTGAGATTTTTGAATAGTTTCAGCATATATGTATTGCTCCTTTCCGATGTGCTTATTGAAATATAAAAGCCATCTGCTTTGTTTATGTTCCATAGGGTACAACAGAAAACTAAACTGAAACTAAACTGAATGTATTCTTGACTGAAACTAAACTGAACGCATTCTTGAGTTGACGGCTCTGTTTTTTTTGCTATGATATAAGATAAATAAGGAAAATAACCGGTCAGGCGGCCGGGGATGAACGGGGAATGTGCAGTGAAAAAAACAATCACAGTGGTGGCTCTGGATCCGTTGGCAGGAGCTTCTTATACAAAGGAAATTGAAGATTTATTTGGGGAATATGCCAAAGTGACGGGGTATAGTGTCCGCGACGGTTCGGCAACAGGAAAATTGCCTAGGGCGGATCTGTTTGTCATTTCCACAGATGCCTACGGATCGGCGGTGGAAGTTGCGAGACATGTACCTATTGACAGCGAGGTGATGTCTGTGGAAGTGACGTTTCGGTGGGAAACGCTGGAACAGCTTTGGAAGATTCCGAAGAATAGGTCGGTGCTCCTGGTGAATATGACAGAGACAATGGCAAGGGAAGCCATTGCCCAGCTGAATTCACTGGGTGTCAATCATTTGAAATTTATACCATATTATCCGGGGGCAAAGCTTAGTGAACCGGTAGATATGATATTTACACCGGGGGAAGCACGGTATGTACCGGACATTGATAAACCGTTGATCGACTGCGGACAGCGTCCGTGTACATACAGCATGATGATTGAAATTGCCATGCGCCTTGGTCTGGAGCATCTGCTGGAAACGGAACCTTTTATGGACTACGAGAAAACCGTTGCATCAAAACATCACAGCTTTGATCTGCTGTATACGCGGGCCAGAAGGCAGGAGAGTCAGTTTCATATTTTAATGGAGATTCTGAATGAAGGGCTGATCGGCGTTAATGAAATGGGGGAAATTTTTGCATGTAATAAAAAAGCATGCCGGATTGCCAGAGTTTCCGGTCCATTGGTCATCGGAAAAAGGGGTGAAGATGTGTTTCCGTATATTCCCTTTAATCGTGCGCTGAAAGACAAAAAGGAAGTGCCTGAAAAAGTCATCCAGCTGTTTGGGGTTCATATATCTATTGCAGTCATACCTGTGCTTAGAAAAGAGGAATGCATCGGAGCCTTTGCCACACTCCAGTATTTCAGCGAGCAGGAGGACCGGCAGAATGAGCTGAGAAGCCAGCTGCTGAAAAAGGGACATTATGCCAAATATTGTTTTGATGATGTCATCGGAAGTTCGGAGGCGATTTGCCGGACAAAAGCGATTCTGAAACGTATGGCCGTTACAGAAAGTCCCGTTTTAATCGTAGGGGAGACAGGCACAGGAAAAGAATTAATGGCGCATTCCGTACATCAGGCGTCTCGGCGGGCTGACGGTCCGTTTATTGCGATCAATGTGGCTGCGATGCCGGAAAATTTGCTGGAAAGTGAACTGTTCGGATATGCCGACGGCGCATTTACAGGTGCTAAAAAGGGTGGAAAGCCCGGACTTTTTGAATTTGCGCACCATGGGACGCTGTTTCTCGACGAAGTTGAAGGGATGAGTATGTCTATGCAGATCAAACTGCTGCGTGTACTGCAGGAGCGGGAAGTGATGCGCGTCGGAGGAAGCAATATCGTCAAGGTTGATGTGCGGATCGTGGCGGCAACAAACGAAAATCTGGAAGAGAAAGTGGAAGACGGAAGCTTTCGCCGTGATCTGTATTACCGGCTAAATGCGCTGACAGTGGTTCTTCCGCCTTTACGGGAGCGGGGACAGGATATGTTTGAATTGCTGGACTATTTTAAACAGGAATTGGACGGCAGTTTTACACTGGCAGATGAAACGAAGCAGTTTCTGGAAAGCTATGCATGGCCGGGAAATATAAGGGAGCTGCATAATGCGGCAGAATATTTTAATTATGTAGGAAAGCCGGTCATCGGACTTACGGATCTGCCGCCGACGATGTCAAAAATGATGGGTGAATCCCACAGTTTTATCAAAACGAATCGTACCGGGAAAGATAAGCTAAAGCTGCCCGAAGCTTCTGCGTGGGAAGAAAAGACGGCAGGTTCTG
>JALEHN010000031.1 GCA_022770525.1 Clostridiales bacterium | reverse complement strand
CAGCTCGAATATCCGTATCCGGATTTTGCGATAATTGCCTTAATAAACGCAAAATGGCTTCCAGTGAATAATTTGCACATCGCAAGGCACGAATAACTTTCAGCCGCCTCATGTCACCATCCGTATAGATACGATACCCGTTTTCTTTTCTTTTCACATTAAGAAGTCCGTTCATTTCCCAATTCCGGAGGGTATCCATAGAAATGTCAAGAGCTTTCGATACTTCTTTCCGCTTGAGGCACTGCGTGTCTGACTGTTCGCATCCAGACAAAAGCTGTTTTACAATCTCAACCGATTCCTCTGCATTAATCAGTTCTTTCTCCACCTGCTCAATATATTCATTGGTTAGTATAATGGCCAGATCAAAATCACGGTGAGCAGAAGCTTTAATCACTTTAATCATTTTTTTTCGCAAACCATTTTGCAATACTTCTACCTTGAACCCAATCCGCACTAAACGGCACTGTTCTATATGAAAGTCTGTAAATATTCTATAACCATTTGGTAACCTTTCAGGCTTGGTAATGAGTTCCAATTTTTCATATAATCGTACCGTATTGGGATGTATTCCAATCTTTGCAGCAACCTCGGCAGTTTTATATGTTTTCACAGATTATTACCTCAATCATTCATATGATAACATCATCAATGATCAGTATCTTTTTTCGATTCTGCCTTTGCATCATTTACATTCTCTCTTCCGTTTCCGTTATGACTTCCAATCACCTGATACTTTCGCGGCGAAAAAAACATCCCTAACAACGTTCCCGCCAAAAATAAAACCGCGCCTGCAAGCATAATTTCACGACCAGTGTACTTTCCTTCATTGATTTGATTCATTAATAATTCACATTTTTTTCTCATAGTGCGCCTCCAAATTACTTCAATCTCTTGATATCTACAAATACTTTTTTAGCCTAAACTCCGTCTGCTCCCCAATCTTCTCACTCACAAGTTCAAATAAATTATCACTTGTTGCAAACAAATTCTTTGGATTTCTTCCTATAATCAAATACTGATTCTTATCATCCAGTGAAATATACTTTCTTGTATCATTATCCAACAATATATCAGCATTATCAATCACAATAAGTTTTCCTATTTCACCAGCAATAAGTTTCTTAATATCCTTTTGATAATCCTGATAATTAATACACACGATATCCGGATTCACCGCCATACACTCTCTCATAAATGAAAAGGAAGCAGTTTTTCCGGTTGCCGATGAACCAGTAAGAATCGTAATATTATTTGTAAAGTCAAAATTAAGTACATATGAGGTATGAACCGTTGAAAAATGATCCATCACAATTGGCTTACTCTTCATTATCAATGTCAGTTAGTTAAGCTATCGAGCTAGACTCTGAATAGGGGTCTAACTCAAATTTAAAAAAAATACTGTAAGGGGTTGACACAGAGTTCAAAATGTGCGGCCGCTCTCGCTATGGATCTATTACGAGAAGTAGCGAGAGCGGCCCTTTAGTCAGAGGATAATATCACTTTTGACCAAAGGAGACACACTATGACAAACCCTGAAAAAATCAAACAGATCTTGTTGTCTGAAATTGAAAAAATGAACCAGCACCGTAAGGATTTCTGCAAACGTCCTGGGATTGATTTTACCCGTGACAGAAAAATTGCTTTCGATACGCTTCTCCATTTCCAGATTTCCATGGAAAGCGGCTCCGTCAACCATGAACTGCTCAAATATTTTAACTTCGATGCTAAAACACCGTCTCTTTCTGCATTTTACCAGCAACGCGCCAAGCTTTCCGATGATGTGTTCCAAAAACTTTTTTACAACTTCAACACGCACTTCAAACCAAAATCTCTGTTAAAAGGCAGGTACCAGCTCCTCGCATGTGATGGGTCAGGCTTTACTTTTACAAGAAATCCGAAGGACACCGAAAGCTATTATAACCCGAGCGGGCGCTCTGAAAAAGGTTATAACCAGATGTACCTCGTCCCTTTGTACGACTTGCTGAATAAGGTTTATACCGACGCAGTCATCCAGCCCATGCGGAAAAGAAATGAGTTTGCCGCACTATATGAGCTGATTGACAGACACACCCCTTACAGCGGCACAGTCCCCATATTCATTGCCGACAGGGGATTCCATGCCTATAATGTTTTTGCACATGCCATTGAGAACAGAGCCTTTTTTGTGATCCGGGCAACCGATACAAAAATGAAACGGCTCCTTGGCTGTGACCTCCCAAATGAAGATGAATTTGACATCAGAGTGACAAGGTATCTTACCCGAAGCCACTCGAAACAGAAATATCTGCATCCTGAATCAGAAGACCAATACCGATACATCTGCCGAGATGTCACTTTTGACTATTTCCCAGATGAAGGGTACGGGGAATATGAAATATCCCTCCGTGTTCTCCGTTTTCCCCTCGGGAACGGCACGTATGAAAATATCATAACAAACCTTCCCGAAAACGAATTCTGTGCGAAAGAGATCAAAGAAATATACCATCTCAGATGGGGTATTGAAACTTCATTCTGCACGCTGAAACACACAATAGCTACCGTGAATTTCCACTCAAAGAGCAGACAGATGATAACCCATGAGATATGGGCCCGGCTCATACTTTTTAACTTTTGCTCCTACATAACAGAGCAGGTCGCATTTGAGAAGCAGAAACGGAAGCATATCCATCAGGTTGATTTTTCGATTGCCTTCAAAACCTGCCGTTATTTTCTGCGACTGCATTCCGGTGAAAAACCGCCTGATGTGGAAGGCCTGATCAGAAAGCATACGCTTCCTGTCAGGCCTGACAGGAACTTTGCCCGCCAGCAAAGATTCCAAGTACCAGTCAGCTTTACATACCGATTTTGACTGACAGAATCATTGTACCACATGGCAGGCATTTTTCATACCTGCTTATTTGTCATGCAATAAAACAAAAACACTGCTCGGCAAACGGTATGATCCACGCCATTTGTTTCGAGATTCATTCCTAAATGACACTTTATTCCAATATTCAGACTGTTTGTTCAATTTTCAAAGTCCTTAACTAACTGACATTG
>JALEHN010000002.1 GCA_022770525.1 Clostridiales bacterium | reverse complement strand
CAGCGTCATGATCCAGGCTGTTCCATTCATATGCACATTCAGCTGGCCTGCCGCCATCCCATACCCTCCGGTAATGATCAGTTTTACCACAGACAGCCAGAGGCAGATCTGCAAAAAATTAATATCTTTAAGACCGGTTTTGTCCATACACAATATATACGATGCATAAGTCATTCCTGAAATCAGTGCCAGCAAAATGCCTTTTGCGTCAACACCGCCTGTAAAATCGGCAGCCAGATAAATACCGCCAAGGCTTAAAACAAGTGCCATCACTTTGCCTTTAGTCAGCTTCTGCTTTAATACAAATATGCTTCCGACAGCCACAAAGGTCGGATATGTAAAATGAAGCGTTGTCGCTATACCCGTTGCCACAAAATTATAGGACGCAAACAAAAGCATCGTTGTCAGCGCGCCAAAGATTCCCGTCACTAAAATCGGCATCAGCTGACGCCGATCAGGCAGCAGCGGAAGTTTTAAAATCAGCAGAACGACGATTAATACCGGAACCGCAATGGCCGTTGAATAGAATATAAACGCCACATCATTGGTCCCTCCGGCATAGGCGCTTTTTGCAATCAGCGGATTAAACCCGAAGATTAACGCCGATAAAGCTGCACTTAAAATACCTATTTGTTTTGATTTTGCAGGCACTTTATTGGACTGTTCTGTACAATTTATTTTCTTTTGTATCGCTGTCATCACGCTTCACTCCTTAATGTTATATCTGCTTGTATTATAACATCATAATACCAGTATTTCAATAGAGTAAAGCGCGGTTTTATATTTATTTTGTAATGCTTTTTTTACGCCATCTGCCTTTGACATAAAAAACAGATGTAATGATCGCACCGATAATCCATGCAAGGAGCAATGACAGATAAAGACACTCACAGCGTCCATTCGGCAGTGTTTCTGTTCTCGTGGCATAGCACATACCGTATGCAAGAGGCACTCTTAAAAACAGTGTCTGGAATATGGAAATCCACATCGGCGTCATTGTATCGCCGGCGCCCCGCATAACACCGGAAAAGCTCTGAATCACAGCCATGGCAATGTAACCGGGTGCAAGAATACACATCATCCGCATACTTAAGTCCACAAGCGATGCTGTATTTGTAAAAATACCCATCAGCCCTTTGCCGAACAGTAAAATCAAACCTGTGATCACTGCCGAAGACCCCACAGCCAGCAGCGTCCCCTGCTTTGCGCCTTTGCTGACACGTTTATAATCACCGGCGCCGACATTCTGCCCCGCATAAGTCGTCATCGCCGTTCCGAAGGAAAAATTCGGCAGCATGGCAAACCCGTCGACCCTCTGTACGATGACATTGGCCGCAATGAACTGCTCACCAAAGCTGTTGGTCAAAGACTGCACAATAATCATTGACATTGAAATAATCGCCTGGGTGACGCCGGATGGCAGACCGAGCTGTACGATTTTACCGGCATACTTTTTGTGCCATCGGATATAACGCCATTTTAAGTCAAACAAATCCCGCATGCGCATCAGCTTCCAAAAGCAGAGCAGGGCTGAAATCGTCTGGGCGATCACTGTTGCAAGCGCCACACCCATGACACCCATCTGAAACATCAGTACAAAAACAAGATCAAGTATAATATTAAGTACACTGGCCACAACGAGGTAAATCAGTGCCGATACCGAATCGCCCAGTCCCCTCAAAACACCGCTTAGTATATTATAAAAAGCCATACCGATGCAGCCGAGGAACAAAATATGCAAATAGGACGTACACCAGTCAAGGATGCTGTCCGGTGTATTTAACAAACATAAAAGCGGTCTTGCCGCGGCTGTTCCCGCCACCATAACGATCGCAGAAGCAATAACCGTTAAAACAATACAATTCCCGACAGTGTGTGAGAGCGCCTCCCGGTTGCGTGCCCCGAAATACTGTGAAACCATAATGCTGGCGCCCATACTGATACCGACAAACAATACAATCAATAAATTTAAAATCGGACCTGCGCTTCCAACCGCCGCCAGTGCATTATCACCCACATAATTACCGACGACAACACTGTCGACCGCATTATAAAGCTGCTGAGCAATATTGCCAAGCAGCATAGGCACAGTAAACAGAGCAATTTTCTGCCACGGCGTTCCCTCCGTCATGTCTACGGGGCCGAATAATTTCTTAACAAGCTCCATCTCTTTGATTCTCCATTCTTTACATTTTGATGTCATAAAATGAAAGCCTCCGGATCTTTATTTCGGATCGGAGGCTTTCATATGCCTGTTATTTCTTCTGATTTCTTCTCAAATCATTTTTGCAGCGTTCTTCTCAGATTATTCCGCAAGTGCTGCAGTAATGATAGCCATTGAATAAACTTCCATAGCGTTGCAGCCTCTGGAAAGATCATTGATCGGTGCATTCAGACCGAGAAGGATCGGGCCGTATGCATCAAAGTTACCAAGTCTCTGAGCGATCTTGTAACCGATATTACCTGCATTGATATCAGGGAAAATAAATGTATTTGCCTGACCTGCAACTTTTGAATCTTTACATTTTGTACGTGCCACACGAGGATCAACGGCTGCGTCAAACTGAATCTCACCTTCGATCGGAAGATCCGGTGCTTTAGCCTTTGCCTTTGCTGCTGCATTGCGCACTTTATCAACATCTTCGCCCTTGCCTGAACCAAGTGTTGAGTAGCTTAAAAATGCAACCTTAGGGTCAATACCGAAAATCTTTGCACACTGTGCGCATTCCAGTGCGATTTCAACCAGTTCATCTTCTGTCGGCTTAATGTTGATCGCGCAGTCACCCATCGCAAGCACTTCGTTGTCACCAACGGCTGAAGGACGAACCATAATAAAGCATGATGATACGATCTTGTTGCCCGGTTTTGTTTTAATCAGCTGCAGTGCCGGACGAACTGTATCTGCTGTAGAATATGTAGCACCGCCTAAGAGCGCATCCGCTACACCCATTTTAACAAGCATTGTACCGAAATAGTTTGCCTGAAGCAATGTCTTTCTTGCCTGTTCAGGTGTCACACCTTTGCTCTTACGAAGTTCGCAGAACATTTCTACCATTTCATCCATGCGGTCATAATTCTGTGGGTCAATAATCTGAGCGCCGCGGATGTTGTAACCGCTTTCTTCTGCTGCTTTCATCACTTCATCAGGATTGCCTACTAAAATCGGATGAAGGAAATATCCTGCCAGAAGGCGGGATGATGCTTCGAGGATACGTGGGTCTGTACCCTCTGTAAATACGATTGACTTAGGACTCTTTTTTAATTTGTCAATTAACATACCAAATCCAAACATGATCCAATTCTCCCATCTTTTTGTACTCTTGACATATTTAACATGATGTCTCTTATATTCTATACTTTTTTTTGGCAAAATACAATGATTTATTTGTATTTTGGCGGATGCAAATTGCAGTTTTCACAATCTGTTCGGTATCTTTACGGGTACACAGAAATTCTGTTTCCCTCCTCGTCAAACTGGAAATAATATATGGAAGATATTTTCTTTCCCTGAATCCACTGATATTTTCCCTGGATTCCTGCCTGTACTGATGAATTATAAAACCATTCGCTGATTTTTTGCCGCTCCTGCTCCAAATTCTTTATCTCCGGCTTAAGATCCAGCGACTCAATACACCGCCGCCATGCCATAACTGCATTATACATATCCGATACAACACTGCTGTCCGGCGATTTACCTTCATGATCTTCCTGATATGACTGTACAAGCTTTTTCCATTCTGTCCCTTCGTACTTCACATCAAATTTATTCCATATATAAGTGTCATCAAGGGCTGCTTTGTTTTGCTCAACGATACTGTTTTCAAAGCTGGAAAATGACGCCGTAATTCTTCGGCCTTCATTAATCCCCCGCTTTCTGAGTTCTGACACCACAAGTCCGTATTCTTCGGCCCTGGCCAGAAAAATATACCCGTCCGCTTTGCTGTTTAGTGCCTGCACGACCGCATTCATCCCGTTATTCTTATCCAGTTCCACCGGGATAATTTCCAGAAGCTCCATATCCATTTCGCTTAAAACAGCTTCCAACAGTCCCGCCGTTGCCATCTGTGACGTATCTGAAGGACTTGCCAGAATGACAACCGTCCGGATATCGGGATTGAGTTTTTTCCACATTTTTACAGCCTCAATCTCACCCTCTGTGGAATCGCTCATATACGAAATACCGTAAGGTGCCGCAGCCTCCCGCACAGTTTCATAAGAATAGGCCGCAATATTCGGCACCCCGTTTTCAACCACGCCTTCGGCTCCGGCTTCAGTTCCCGGTGCATCAAGGGGACCTATAAAGAAACGTTCCTGTTTAAGTATCTCTTTTTCAAATCTTTTGACCTTTTCCGTTGAAAACTCCGTATCAAGCACAGTGACCTTCACAGGTATACCGTTGATTCCGCCTTCATTGTTAATGATATCCTGTGCATATTCCACAGCCCACTTTGCCGGCTCACCGATATAGGCAAGTTCACCGGTCACGGGGCTTAGTACCGTCAGATTATAACACGGCGGTTCAGCCTGAAGCTTTTCGTCAGTCTTTTTCCGGGTAATATTCATATAAAAAATAATACCGGAACCGCAAAGCAGCAATACACATACAATACCAATGATTTTAAGTCTTTTTTTCATATCCGCCCTTCCTCACACTAACGCTCAGTCTTTTGTACTGCTTTTAAGCAAAACCAGAAGCAGCTGCCATCACCCATCCGGCTTTCCACACCGTACGCTGCCTCGTGCATTTCCATAATTTCCTTCACAATATGCAGCCCAATACCTGTACCTGCTTTATTGCTGCCATACGGGTCAACCTTATAATACCGCTCCCATATGTGCGGCAGTTTATCCGCTTCAATACCCGTGCCGTAATCCCGTACAGAAACTTTCACATCACCGTTTTCCTTTTTGGCACTAATTGTTATTTTCTTTTCATTTAAAGAAAACTTCAGCGCATTGCTGAGAAAATTTTCCAGCACACGGCTGATGAGCTTTCTGTCTGCATTGACAAACAAGCCTTCCTCCAAATCCTGTTCGATTTCAAAATCATTCAGTTCATGATGGATTTCAAATGACATCAGCGATGACTGAATCAAATGGGAAATATCAAAGCATTCCCTTTTGACTTCCCATGTCCTTGACTGCAGCTTCGCCAGCTCCATTGTATCATTGATAAATCCGGTCAGTTTTTCAACCTCCGTAATAATACGCTCCAGATGTTCTTCCCGTTTTGCCGGATTATCACCGGAAACTGTCTGTATCATTTCCGCATACATCGAAATCACCGTCAGCGGCGTTTTCATATCATGGGAAATATTGGCCACAAACTCACGGCGCAGCTCTTCTGTCGCATTAAATTCCTGAGCAGCCATCTCAAGGGTTTCAGACAGCTGCCGCACTTCGCAGCATCCCTCTTTTTGGAATGTCACCTTGTAATCTCCCGCAGCCAGCTGCTGAGCCTTATCTGTCAGCCGGTTCACCGGTCCGGCAAAGGCTTTTGTAATCAAAAATGACAAAACGGAAGCTATAAGAATCGCAATGAGAAGGGCATAAATGACCCGCGTATTAAAAACATGCAGTAAATAATCAATATTTGTCAGCAGCTTGCTGAGTATAAGTACTTCCCTGCTGCCTTCATGAGCGGCAATCACAATGGCCTCGACAGCCCATTCCGCATTACGGGCCGTATCCTCCACACAAAAACTGTAACATCCGGCATTTTCATCAAGCAGCTTAAACAGATCATCAGGAATAATCCCGTCTGCCTGAACATCAGCTTTTTCCCCGTCACTGTCCAGTGACAGCAAAAGCTCATTGTTTTCTTCGGACAAAACCTGAATAAAGCACGATTCGCCGCCGGCAATAAACTTCAGGTTGTTGAAAAATTCCGATGTGCCGTATTCCCGCATGGCTGTCCATGTCATTCGGTCCAGCGTCTCTAAATTTTCTTTTTTATAGTTTAACCGCAGAGAAGTCACCAGCATGACCCAGAACGACAGCGCTATGGCCGCCGCCATTAAAGTAAAACTGATCCACATACGAAAACTCATGCGGCTTGTTATTTTATTCAGCTTCAAATTTATATCCAACTCCCCGATGGGTCACAATGAAATGACGGTATTTTCCAAGGGAATGCCGAAGCATTTTGATATGTGAATCCACTGTCCGACCGTCACCATAAAAATCAAAGCCCCATATTTTTTCCAGTAATTCGTCTCTTGAAAAAACAATATCCTCATGGCTTGCCAAAAAGAATAAAAGGTCGTACTCCTTTGGCGTCATTGTTATGCGCTCTCCGTCAATAGATACCTTGCGTCCCGGTATATTAATCGTAAGACCGCCAAACTCCAGTACATCTTTTGACTTAAGCTTCGGTGCCGATGCCTGATGCCTGCGGATGACGACCTTTACCCGCGCCATCAGCTCTTTTAAAGAAAAAGGTTTGACTACGTAATCTTCAATCCCCAGTTCAAAGCCATAAAGCTTATCATATTCCTCACCCCGCGCCGACAGCATGATGACCGGAATATCTTTCATCTGCTTGATTTTCTGATATGCCGTAAACCCATCGATCTTTGGCATCATAATATCCATGATGATCAGATCAAAATCTTCCCGGGAGCATATCGACACGGCTTCACTGCCGTCACAGGCTTCACATACTTCATATCCGGCAAATTCCGCAAACTCGCGCACACCCTGGCGAATCGCTTCCTCATCATCAACAATCAGTATTTTCTCCATAACATTCTCCAATCTTTTTCACGACACGGCCGCACCTGAAAAAACAGGGCAGCAAGTATATCTTTGCTGACGTCTTTTCTGACATCTTTTCTGACATCTTTAACTGTGTTTATCTTTTAGTCACTGGTATTATCACATATTATAATTCATACGCAGAAAAAGAACAACAAAATCTGCTGTTCTTTTCCTAATGGCATTAAGTTTTTAAACAAATTTCCTGTTTATTAAAGGTTTGGCATCAGCATGCAAAGGATACAAAGGATAATTGTACCGATGGTTGTATTAAGTACTGTACAGATACCAACATATTTATAAGATTTGCTTGCTTTTGTCTTGCAGATTTCATTTGCTGCAATAAAGCCGGCGTTTGTTGGCAGTGTATCAAATGTTGTGGCACAGAATGCTGAAATACGTGCAAATGCGTTCATATTTGCGCCCATGGACTGAGCCAGCGGCATGAATACCGGAAGACCTACGCCAAGACCTGCAGGGCCTGAACCGCCAACCAGTGTCATAATCATCATCGCGATCATTGAGATGATCAGAGGATTTCCGTTGAAACCGGCAAGGACCTCTGTAAGACCGTTAAATGCAGGTGTTACAGCGACGATTGCGCCAAAACCTGCAACAGCTGCCGCACCGCAGGATACGATGGCTGCGTTTGTACATGCATTACCCATGCATTTAATGAACACTTTCATATCCCCGAAGTTTTTATGCATAAGGATGACTGCAGCGATAATACCGATCATCAGTGAGAAGTTAACATCAAGGCCGACGGCATTGTAAAGTACGAATACAATAATCATCGGAATTAAAGCGATCAGAGGATTTGGAAGGTTTTCGTTTGAGCTTTCTTCAAAAGCTGCCTCAGCGTTGATGTCATAAACATTGCCTTTGCCAATCTCTTTTTTAGCTGCCAGATTTAAGAATAAAACGTTAAGTACTAAAATAATAGCGCCGGCAATAAAACCAGGAAGCGCTGCTGCCATTGAAGATACACCAACAGTTGAAGTTGACATAACGTTCTGAATCTGAGGTGAACCAGGCATTGACAGTGCTGATGTTGCGATACATCCTAAAATCATACCAGGTGCCATATACTGAGGTATACGTGACTCACGGCAAAGTTCCAGTGTCAGTGGTGCCATAACGAACATAAGAACGATGGCACTTACACCGCCGTAGGATAACAGAAGACCTGCTAAAAATACGATAATAATTGTAACCAGAGGGCTGAGTGTTTCATTTTTTCCTTTGAAAATCTTTGCGATCCACTGTGCAAGAGATTTTGCACCGCCTGTGACGCCATAGCATTCTCCGAAGATTGCGCCCCACAGGAAAATAGGAATCTGTCCGATCAGGAAACCACCGACACCGCTCATATAGGTTTCCAGATAACCTGAAATAACATTAATACCGCTGAACACAGCAACGATCATTGATGCCAGTGCGCCGACAATCATCAGCGGCCATCCCTTCATTACGAAGTAGATTAAGAAGACGATTCCAAGAATAATACCGATCATACTTAAAACCATAATCTGTTCCTCCCTAAACTTTTGTATTTTTTATTGTGATAAAATCATAACAAAGCTTAGTGGAGGGCGTATGACAGAAATATGAAAACTGTGTGAAAAATATATCATTTTGATGATTTGCCTGATGTTTCGTCTTTTTGGCACGCCATTTAATAATTTTGCATATTAGCGTTTCATGCAGGCATTGCTTTTCAATAACACTGCTGATATACTTGTAGTGAAAAAGCAGGTCGTTTTGACACTGCCAAAAATTTTAAGGGGGAATTCCTATGCAAAAAATGATTAAAGAATTTTGGGACAACCTGCCCGATGGACGCCCGGTTGATTTATACACACTGACAACTTCCGACGGCGCATCCGTTACTATTTCCACCCTCGGTGGCGGTCTTATTAAAATGATGATGCCTGACAAAAACGGCATTTTAGGTGACTGTATTCTCGGTTTTGATCAACCGGAACCTTATCTTGACCCAAACAACGGGTACCTGGGACTGCTTGTGGGCCGTTTCGCCAACCGCATCAGAAACGGTATTTTCACACTGGACGGTATAAAATACCAGCTGCCTTTAAATGACAATGGCGCCAACTGCCTTCACGGCAACGGCCGTTTATCCTATAATATCTGGAAAGTTGATGAAGCAGCCGATGACCATCTGACATTATCATTTTTCAGTCCTGATATGGAAGACGGCTTCCCGGGCAACTTCACATGCACAGTGACATACACGCTGACCGAAGATCACGTACTGCGTATCGCTTATAAAGCAGAATGCGATCAAAATACTTATGTAAACCTTACAAACCACGCCTATTTTAATCTGGCATGTGATGAAAGCACCATTTATGACCATGTGATGCAGCTGAATGCCGATGCTTTCACACCGATTGACAGCATCAATGCGCCAACCGGAGAAATACGCCCGGTTGCAGGCACAGCGATGGACTTTACCCAACCGAAACCGCTGCGTGACGGTGTTCTTGCTGATATGCCGGATATTGCTGCCACCGGCGGTATCGATCACAACTTCTGCCTTCGCAATAAAGAGGGCGACTTTGCTCAGGCTGCCATTTTCACAGAACCAAAAAGCGGCCGCAAACTGGAAGTATGGACAGACATGCCCGGCATTCAGATTTATACTTCCAACTTCATGGCTGAAGAAACCGGAAAGTACGGTCTGAAAAACGGCCGCCACAGAGGCTGCTGCTTTGAAACACAGCGCTATCCGGATGCACCGAATATGCCTCAGTTTCCTTCCGCACTGCTTAAAGCGGGCGAAACCTTTGAAACAGTGACCGAGTGCCGGTTTGGGGCAGAAGCCTAAACCTACAACTCCTTCCTTGCCCTGCTCGTTGCCTTCATATCCTTATCATCCATTTCCACACCGACTGTATAACCTGCAACACTGCCAGCCACAAAACCGATAGCTGTACCGACACTGGGAGAAATATCTGTTTTGTGGCTGGGGTAGTCTGTCATTTACCATTATTTTATGATTCTTCTGCGACATCCTTATCTGCTTTCCGTTTATATGCCGCCTTCAGCAACTTGTTTACTGACTTAACAAGAGCTTGTTCTCTCTTATCCTCACATTTTTCAAGCATAGCCGACAAATCATTTATTTCGGACAGTAAATGATATTTTCCAAATTTCAAATTCGCTCTAATAATCTCTTTTATGAGTTTATCATCCGAATCAAGTCCCTCTGTCAGCAACATTTTCTCAATACCTGTGCGTTCCCTATATTCTGCCTCACTACTCAAATATATCGTCGTAGATCTTTTCGTCATTTTATCTTCTCTGACAATCTTATTAATCTCATATTTATGGGCCAAATGACAGAAAAATAAATCTTTTTCACGATCAGTCTGATAGGTAGTCATAAACGAGTTGCAATGATAAAAGCCTTTATTATCAGCATCTCTTACTAATCCCAAATGCAGAATTGCCTTTCCACTCTCGTGTATCATCAAATAGTCACAATCAAATTCTGTACCCTCTGCTTTTTCATACAAATACAATTTTGAGTAGGAATGAAACATTTCTTCCAGCAAATGCAGATTATTCAGTTTTCGGTAAATCATTTCTAATATTACCCGCTGTCTTTCTTCCGTTTTATAATACTTCCCTACCAATTTTTCAATAGAGTTATGCGTAATTCTTTTTTTCTTGATAGAATATACACCAAAATCTCCAGTAAATTGATTCGGTCTGCCAATATACTGCAATCCCATTAAATGAGGTATTTTCAATTCGGAATTTGTCAGATGTAAAACTCGCTTTGATGTATAAATATAATAATCATATTTGCACAACACATCTTTTGTTTTCTGAAAAATATCAATGATTGACTGCACCGCTATCATCCTTTTGTTATATTTATAGGAATCTTCCAAAAAAGAAAAACGCCCAAGCTGTTAGGCTCAGGCTTAACTTTTCTTTCTTTGAATTGCAATTCTGGGAGCAGTCCTATGATAATTCCATAGGCAGAGACGACCTTTGTATTTCTATTGCCCGCAAAGTCGGGACGGGTAGCTCCTCTCTATCGCCGCAAAAGCACTTAAGCTTTTCATTACCTATAATCTAACATGAGACTCAAGCATTGTCAACTGCATTTTTTCTTTGCTTTTGCTACATAAATCGGAAGTCTGCCCCCACAGTTAAAGTCTGTTTGATAATAAAGCTTAAAAATTTGTATATAGAACATGCCGATGATAAAATTATAGTCTTATAAAAAAATGTAATTTCCCCTTGACTTTTTTCCGTTTTTGCACTACTCTGATAAAGTGATAATAAATTGAACCAGGAGGACTATGAACATATGAAAAAATTATCTTTATTATTAGCTGCAGTGCTTACGATGACAACTTTAGCAGCATGCGGCAACTCGGCGGATACAAAAGCTGACACAACAGCGGACACTGCAGCACAGACACAGGCAGCTGCAGATACAGCGGCATCTGAAACAGAAGCTGCAGATGAAGGCGCAGCCGCAGACGGTATCGGTTATGACAAATTAATCATCGGTGTTGACGATACTTTCGCACCTATGGGATTTCTTGATGAGAACAATGAATTAACAGGTTTTGATATCGAACTTGCCAAATTGGTTGCCGATAAGATTGGTGTTGAAGTGGAATTCCAGACCATCGACTGGGCTATGAAAGAACAGGAACTCAACCAGGGCAATATCGATTTAATCTGGAATGGTTATACAATTACGGAGCAGAGAAAAGAAGAAGTGTTATTTACAAATCCGTATCTTGACAACAAACAGGTTGTTGTTGTTATGGCTGATTCTGATATTCAGACACTGGAAGACCTTGCGGGCAAGGTTGTTGCCGCTCAGGAAGATTCAAGTGCCATCGATGCCATCAATACAATGCCGGAAATCAAAGATTCTTTCGCTGAATTAGCAGAATTTTCAACCAATGATATGGCTATCATGGATATGGAAGCCGGCCGTTCTGACGCAGTCGTTGCCGACAGCGTATTATTAAACTATGTGATTTCACACAAAGATGACCCTTCACAGTACCGTATTCTTGACGAAGACTTCGGTTCTGAAGAGTTTGGTATCGGATGCAGAAAGGAAGACACTGCCCTCTGTGACGCCATCAACAAAGCCATCGAAGAACTGAAAGCAGACGGTCAGGCTGCAGAAGTTTCAACCAAATGGTTCGGTGAAGACATTGTAAAATAATTTGTAACTGTCCAAAGCCGGACAAAATCCCGCAAACCAGACAAAAAACAGTTACAATAACAAACAAAAAACAGTTACAATGGTTTCAAACCTTTGAAAATATTTAAGAATATTGCTGGATAACGAAGCTTAATGCGGTTTTTCCGTATTAAGCTTTGTTCAGATTATATCCGGCGAAAATCGACACAAGCCCCCCGTTTCCCGCTCACCTCCCAAAGGCGGGAGTTATCACTCATCGAATACATATGGAGTTGAAGATATGACATATATTTTTAAAATTATCCCTCAGATTCTTGACGGTCTCGGCATCACCTTCGGCACCTTCGGTGTCACTCTTGTATTGTCTCTGCCTCTTGGCATGCTGATTGCCCTGTGCCGTGTTTCAAAAAATAAAGTACTTTCCTCTATATCCGGCATTTACACCTGGGTATTGCGCGGAACACCGCTGCTTTTGCAGATGTTCTTTGTATTCTTTGGCCTTCCGGCCATCGGCATTCAGTTATTCGGACGCATGCGTCTGCCATACGTCTATCTTGCCTTTGTGTTAAACTATGCCGCCTACTTTGCGGAAATTTTCCGTTCCGGCATACAGTCCGTTGAAAAAGGCCAGATTGAAGCTGCCCGGCTGTTAGGTTTTAAATCATCACAGATCAATCAAAAAATCGTGATGCCTCAGGTCGTCAAGCGGACGCTGCCTTCCATCGGCAACGAAATCATTACTTTGATTAAAGATACTTCCCTTGTCTATGCCCTCGGTCTTACGGAGATTTTTAAAATCGCACGAAGCATTTCCACAAGAGACGTTACAATCGCGCCTTACCTTGTGGTAGGCTGCATTTACCTTTTAATCACGGCCATCATAACAAAAATCCTTGGCCTTGCCGAAAAGAAAGTTTATTATGAGGAGTGATGATATGTTATTGGAAGTTACAGGCTTATATAAAGCTTTTAAAGATACTCAGGTTTTAAATGATATCAATTTTAACGTTTCCGAAGGTGAAGTTGTGTCACTGCTGGGCCAGTCCGGCGCCGGAAAAACAACCATTATCCGGTGCATCACCGGTCTTGAACGTCCGGACAAAGGCAGCATCGCCATTGACGATAAAAATATCTGCAAAGAAGAAAACGGCGTGATGAAATATGCCGATAAAAAAGAATTATTCGATATAAGAAAGAGCCTCGGCATGGTTTTCCAAAGCTATCACCTCTTCCCTCACATGACAGTCATTGACAATGTGACACTGGCACTGACCGAAGTCCGGAAAATGTCAAGGGAAGATGCCGTAACTAAAGGCATGGCGATGCTTAAAATGCTTGGCATTGACGATAAAGCCCGTCAGCGTCCCTTTGAGCTTTCAGGCGGTCAGAAACAGCGTGTGGCCATTGCCCGTTCATGCGTCACAGACCCGAAGCTGATCTGCTTTGATGAACCGACAGCTGCCCTTGACCCGCAGACAACAGAAGAAATGACCAAAATTATCCGAAACCTGGCTGCCGATGGTATGGGCGTCCTGATCATCAGCCATGACATACCTTTCGTCAACAATGTATCCGACAGAATTCTCACTGTCGCAAACGGAAAAATCGTCGACGAAATAACACCGAAATAACACCGGCAAAACACGGAATATTACCGAAAAAGCTCCGGAGTAATCCTGGGAAAAACACGGAGTAACGCCGACAAAAGCGCGGAGTTACTCCGGCAAAACACAAACAAAATACAAAAGCATGAGACGGCAGTATCAAATAACTGCCGCTCATGCTTATTTTAATGCTTGTTTTAATGTTTTCTTTCATAATTGTATTTTTCAAGTTGATTTTGGACCACACAGCTTTTTAAGCCTCTGCTGCTTTTAATAATTCCTTCAGCCCGTTGATTTTTGCATAAAGCATAAGGCTTAATATTTCGTCAGGCTCTGTCAGGTCAACAGCCATCACTGTTTTACATCCTGCGCCGTAAGCTGCCATGACGCCGTTCGGTGAATCTTCCACAGCGATACATTCACCCGGTTTCAAATTCAGTCTTTTGCAGGCAAGACGGTAAATATCCGGCATCGGCTTTCCGTTGTCGACCATTTCAGCGCATATGATCCGGTCAAACTGATCCAAAAGCCCCACATGATCAAGAAGCGCTCTTGCCCTTTTCTCATCCGTAGCGGTTGCCACTGCAGTCATCAGCCCCTTTGCCCTCAATCCTTCCAGGACCTTTACTGCATCCGGTTTTGCTTGAATATCCAGCTTCTCAAGCATCGGTTCCATCATTGCCTTGCGCATATCCCGCACTTTCCAGTAATCAAACTGTTCCCCGAAAACGACCTTTGTCATCTGACTTGAAAATTTACCGGCAAAGCTTCGCAGCCAGCAGCCATGCTCACGGGTCATCGCAAAACCTGCCTTTTGTCCCGCAATTGTCCAATATTTTGAATAATACTTTTCTGTGTCCAAAAGAACACCGTCCATATCAAAAATAACCGCTTTAATCACAGACTCTGCCTCTCTTAATCGATTTATCTCTTTGTATCTTTATTTCTTTAATGTGTCTTTATGTCTTTATCTGACGCTTCTATTTCAGTCCGATGTATGCCATCACAAGCATCATTGTATTGTAAAGCCCCTCCTCGTGGGTTCTTTCCATACCGTGTGAGGCATGGACACCCTGGCCGATCAGCGCACCTGCGACAGCGTTGCCGCCCTTAATGGCCACCGCAACATCAGAACTATAATGCGGAAACACATCAACAGCATAGGCCAGTTCATTTTCCTGCGCCAGCTTAATCAATTGATTAGTCATCGCATAATTGTACGGGCCTGCGGAATCCTTCGCACATATGGAAACATGGTATTCATCACCGGTTAGATCTTCACCGACAGCCCCCATATCCACAGCGAGAATTTTTGTCACACCTTCCGGAAGCCATCCGGCGCCGTAACCGACCTCTTCAAAGCCTGTCAGCATCATCTTCACATGCTGATTTGGCTTTAACTTTTTATCACTCATATACTTTAATACGCCCCAGAGCACTGCCGCCGAAGCTTTGTCATCAAGGTGTCTTGATTTAATAAATCCGCTCTTTGTATGTTCAAATCTCGGTTCAAAGCTGACATAATCACCGGCACCGATACCAAGTTTTTTAACATCTTCCGCAGAAAATACCTTTTCATCAAGCCGTATTTCCATATTTTTTTCAATACGTTCCTGCGTCCTCGCATCGTCATACACATGCACGGACGGCGCTGTCGTTAAAACAGTTCCTGTGTACACCTTACCGGTACTCCTTGAATGGATCTTACAATACTCCCCTTCGATACTCTGCATCGTATAGCCGCCAACTGGGCTGAATTTTAAGAAACCCGAAGGTTTCACCGCACTGACCATGGCCCCCAGTGTATCCACATGGGCAGCCAGACACAGAATATCTTCAGATTTACTTTCACCCGGAACATCAACCACAAGACAGCCTGTATGCTCAATTTTCGCCGCGTATCCCATCTGCTCGGCTTCTTTTTTCATAAACTTCATGGCATTTTCGGTAAATCCCGAAGGGCTTGGTATATTCACAAGCTTCTCAAGGGTATCCACTGCATAATTTAAATATTTTTTGTGCTTCATATTTCACACACTCCTTATCATCACTTATAATCCTTATCATCAATCATATATCTTGTCTATTGCTTCTGTCACGGTGGCATTACAATCACTTATTATCCTTATTATAAATAATATGTACTTTTTTCACTTCGGGCATTTTTTCATCTTTAATATATTCCGTGTGCAAAAGTGACTTTTCTCCGGTTCTCGGATGAATAAATGTGCGGCTTTGACTGTCATCAATATGCGCTATCGCCGTCAAAAGCCATGTAAAAAGACTTTTCGGATACAGCATATCACTGTGGGAAGACAAAATGCGGACATCACCTGCATATTCTGACACGGCCTGAAGGTTATGGGCATATTCATGAAGCGGCACACTGAAATCAAACTGAAGCCAGACGTTTTTAGCAATATCATCGCCGCCAAATAAAATACCGCTTTTGTCGTCAACGAAAACAACATGATGTTTTGTATGTCCCGGGAGGACAATCGCCTCTACTGTACGCCCGCCAAGATCAAACTTCCGGTGATTTTCAAGCGGCAGTGTTTGCTGACACGGTTTTTCAAGATATTGTTCAATATCCAGAGTTTTCGGCAAAACATGTGTCCCTTTTTCCCGGTCCTGACGTATAAAATTGCCGACAGCTACGGGACGTACATTTTTCATATACCGTTCATAAATCTCCCGCTCACCGGGATGCATATATACATTTTCAAACTGAAAATTTCCGCCGGCATGATCAAAATGACCGTGGGTATTGACAACAATCAGCGGCAGCTTCGTCAGCCCTTCAACCGTTTTTTTCAAATCGTCAAATCCATATCCCGTATCAATAAGCATTGCCTGCCTTGTACCGATAATCAATGATGTATAAACCTCGCCCGGTTCATAAATATGATATATTCCATCGCCCATGTACTTTGGCTGATAATATTCTGACATTTGCAAAACTCCTTTAGATTACTGAACAAAGAGTCACTAAGTGACTCTTTGGGTGTCCGTTCGGGCACGCATGTGCATCTTCGGTCCCGTGCGAGTCGCACCTTATTCCATACAATCCAGTATATCAGATATCCATTCTGGCTTCAATAACTTGACGAATTTAAAACAATCGATTAAACTGTTGATTAAGATGTTCTGCGTCAAATCATAAATTAAAATCGGAGGTTACTCATGGAAGAAGAAAAAGTATTAAACGAAGAAACTGTCACAGAAGAAGCACCTGTTGCAGAAGAAGCACCTGTCACGGAAGAACCGGCAGAATCCATGGATGATTACAAGGATACGCTGAATGCTTCATTTAAAAAGCTTAAAGAAGGCGATATCATCACAGGCCAGATTATCGGTGTTTCAGACACAGAAGTTGCTGTGGATTTAAATGCTTACTGTGAAGGCATCATTAAAATCGATGAACTGAGCAACGACCCGAGATTCTCCATTAAATCACTGAATGTCGGTGATGCAATTACTGCCGTTGTGATTCAGGAAGATGACGGTGAAGGCAATATCCTGCTCTCAAGAAAAAAAGCAGACGATGAACTTGCATGGAGCAAACTGTCTGAAATGATGTCAAATGATACCGTCCTTACACTGAAAATCGGCGGTATCGTCAATGCCGGTGTCATTGCTTATGTCGAAGGTATCCGCGGATTTATCCCTGCCTCCCAGCTTTCAACTTCTTATGTTGAAGATTTAAATGAATGGCTGAACAAAACAGTTGAAGCAAAAATCATCACTGTTGATCCGGATAAAAAGAGACTTGTTCTTTCCGCGAAGGCTGTTGCCCGTGATAAGGAAATCGCAGATAAAAACGCAAAAATCAACCGTGTTCAGGTCGGTGATGTATTTGACGGTACTGTGGATAAAATCACAAATTACGGCGCATTTGTTACTTTTGCCGATGATCTTTCAGGCCTCGTGCATATTTCTCAGATCAGCACAAAGCGTCTGAAATCTGTTCATGAAGTTTTAAAAGAAGGTGATGCGGTCAAAGTTAAAGTCATCGCCAATAAAGACGGAAAAATCAGTCTCAGCATCAAGGCACTGCAGGCCATCGATGAAGTTACAGAAATTCCTGAAGAAGTTTTTGATTACAAAGAAGAAGGCCAGGCCACAACAGGTCTTGCCGCTCTCCTTAAAAACATTAAACTTTAATCCGTTCCCCAACAATATAGAGGCTCCTGAAATCTGAACAAAACATGCTGATTCAGAGCTTCTGTATCAAACCCGCATATACGAAGGAAACATTATGAATTATATTGAAAATCTTTTGACTTTTCTTGAAAAAAGCGTTTCCCCGTTTCATGCTGTCAACCATGCGGCCGGCCGTCTCAAAGCGGCCGGTTTTGTGTCACTGGATTTTGACCGACCATGGCAGCTTGAAGCAGGCGGCGCTTATTACTGCCGGACATTTTCCGGAGAATTATTTGCATTTAAAACAGGGACTCATTTTGACCCGCATCAAGGTGTACGCATGACGGCTGCCCATACAGACTGGCCGTGCCTGCGCATAAAACCATCAGCCTCATATACAAAAAACGGCTATCTTCAGGCTAACGCCGAAATTTACGGCGGACCGATTCTGTCCACCTTTTTTGACCGTCCGCTTTCTATTGCCGGGAAGCTTGCCGTAAAAAGCAAAACGCTTCTTCGGCCTGATATTTTATATATCAACATTGAAAAGCCCCTGCTGACCGTGCCGAACCTTGCGATTCATATGAGCCGGGGTGTCAATGAAGATGGTATGAAAATTGATAAGCAGACCCACCTTATGCCGCTGCTTGGCATTGTCGAAGATAACCTTAACACGGACAATTATTTTTTAAATTTTATCGCAGAAAATGCCGGTATACCGGCTGAAAGTATTCTTGATTATGAACTCTGTGTTTATAATACCGATCAGCCTTCTTTTGTCGGCATCAACGACGCATTTATTTCCGCGCCGCGCCTTGATGATATCACTTCCGTATGCGCCGCTGTTGACGGTATCATGGAATCCGAACCCAAAGAATCCATGGCCATGACCGTATTATTTGACAACGAAGAAATCGGCAGCCGCACAAAGCAGGGTGCTGATTCGGCTATGCTGACCCTGGTTCTTGAAAAAATATGGGATGCTTTCGGCCGTTCACGGATCCAGTGTATCGAAGACCTGCATCACAGTATGATTTTATCTGCAGACGTTGCCCACGGTTACCACCCAAACTATGCTTCCGCTTATGACACAACAAATCTCCCTGTCCTTGGCAAAGGCTTCTGCATTAAAACAGACAGCAATCAGAAGTATACGTGGGACTGTGAAGCGCTGGGCGGGCTAAAGCAGCTCTGCCAGGCTTACGATATTCCTTACCAGATGTGTGTCAAACGTACCGGTCAGGCCGGCGGCAGTACCATCGGACCTGTCCTTTCATCGCTGCTCCCGGTAAAAACCGTGGATATCGGTGTGCCGCTTCTTGCCATGCATTCTGCAAGGGAACTGATGGGAACTAAAGACCAAATTTACATCACAAAGGCAATCACAGCGTTTTTTAGCGCGCCGTGCTGAAAAACGCTGTGGATAAGCGGCATTCCCGGGCAAAAATGCCCGTCCACTTATGTTAACCAAAAAGCTATTGAGGGAAAACCACATTTTCTTATAAAGGAATGATACGATGAAAATATTAAACTATGGTTCATTAAATATTGATTATACTTACAAAGTTCCGTCCATCGTAAAACCCGGGGAAACTATTCATGCCGATGCTCTTGCAAAGCATCCCGGCGGCAAGGGGCTCAATCAGTCCATAGCACTGGCACGGGCCGGCGCATCTGCCCTTCATGCCGGAAAGATTGGTGCGGACGGACAGTTTTTAAAAGATTTATTAAAAGAAAACCATATAGGCACAGATTTTGTTCTCCTTGACACGATGCCGTCGGGGCAGGCAATCATTCAGGTCGATCCAGACGGGCAAAACTGTATTATTGTATATGGCGGCGCCAATATGCAGATCACAAAAGACGATATTGATACATACCTGCAGGCACTGTCACCGGGTGACCTGGCTTTATGCCAGAATGAAACGTCCCACGTTGATTACTTTATTCAGCAGTGCCATGAAAAAAGTATCAAAGTCGCATTCAACCCGTCACCGATCACGGCGTCACTTTTATCCGGATTTCCGATAAACTGTGTGAATTACTTATTTATTAATGAAATCGAGGGCAGCTTACTGACGAAAAAAAATGAACCTGAAGAAATCATCAGCGCGCTGCTTGAAAAATATCCGGAAATGCAGATTATCCTGACTTTAGGCGATAAAGGTGCCTATTATGCTGACCGGCACCAATGCGTCTTTTACCCGGCCTTCACTGTGAAAGCCGTCGATACAACTGCCGCAGGTGATACTTTTACCGGCTACTTTTTAAAATGCATGACCGAAGGACTTTCATATGCAGAGTGCTTAAAATACGCTTCCGCGGCTTCGTCGATTGCCGTTGGCAGAGCCGGGGCTTCCTCATCCATTCCTTACTGGGATGAAGTTATAGAAAAATGCAACTGACAAAATGGACTTTCCCACCTCAACGCAGCTGCCCCTCAATCTTAAAAGAAAATACATAAATGATTCAGGGCATATCCGTTAATCAGCAGAAACGGATATGCCCTGTTTTCATACTTTATAACGGATATGCCCTATTTTCATACTTTATAACAGATATGCCCTGTTTACATTTTTTATTGACTTTTTTCTTCCTCTCCCAGTTTTTTCATGCGCCGTATTTCACTGATACCAATCGGCAATGCAAGCACAAATGAAAGGATATCAGCGCTCATCTGCGTCAGTTCCAGTCCCGTAACGCCAAGCGGTGATAATATGAACAGCATCGGTATATAAAACAGTCCCTGTCTTGCGATGGCAAGTACCGACGCTTTCACCGTTTTACCGATGGTCTGCGTCATCATATTGCAGATGACAAGCCATGATGCCAGAGGAAAGGCAAAGCTCTGATACCTGAATGCCGCAATGCCGATTTCGATAACCTCCAGATCATCTTTTCGAAACATCCGGATAATCTGCGGGGCAAATATATACTCCAATATTGAAAGTAAAATAAGCACTACGGCTGAAGTTTTTACAGCAAACCAGAACGCATCAATCACACGGTCGTATTTTTTCGCGCCGTAATTAAAACCGCAGACCGGCTGAAATCCCTGTCCGAAACCAATCATCGCGGAATAAAAGAACATACACACACGGTTGACGATGGACATTGCCGCAATGGCCGCCACACCGTAAACACCGGCTGCCATATTCAGTGCGATCGTAGCCACACTGGAAATACCCTGACGGCACAGCGACGGAAATCCGCCCTTAAAGATCTGGCCGTATATCCATACCGAAGGCTTAAACTTTCGAATGCTCAAGTGAATATTTCCTTTTCGCGTCGTTCCGAAAACCAGCAGCCAGAAGCCGACAAACTGACTGATAATTGTGGCAAGGGCCGCACCCGCGACGCCCTGCTTCAAAACAAAAATAAAGATCGGGTCAAGAGCCACATTAAGCACCGCGCCCGTAACCGTACCAAGCATTGCATAAACAGCATTGCCCTGAAAACGAAGCTGATTATTCAGCACAAAGGTTGACATAATAAATGGCGTGCCAAATAATATATACTTTGTGTATTCGGCAGTCATATCCATCAGTTCCGGAGGCGCCCCCATCAGTCTGCAAAGCGGATTCAGAAAAATCAGACCTGAAATCATCAGAAGAATTCCAAATATGAGTGCGGAAAAAAAGCCTGTGGAAGCCATCATCTCCGCCTTCTCATAGTCCTGATTGCCAAGTGCTCTTGACATATAATTTCCGGAACCGTGTCCAAAAGTAAAGCCAATCGCCTGTATAAAAGTCATCAGCGAAAACACAATGCCGACGGCCGCCGTTGCCTGTGTATTGATCTGTGACACAAAATACGTATCCGCCATATTATAAAACGATGTCACAAGCATCGTAATAATGGTCGGCACCGCCATTGAAACAACCAGTTTTTGCACAGGCTGCGTTGTCATCCGTATATATTTGCTTTCAGCGTTGGATTTTCCGTCTGATCTCATCATCTTCCTCCTGTTATCAATCGTTTCAACCTGTTTTCATTTCACGACAAAAGACCGGGAAGCAATATCCCAGTCTCCTGTTCCCGGATTACATGACCAAAATCATCATAATCCTATTAATTATTTCATCAAAAGCTTCATAATCTTATTGCTGCGTTCAACGAATTTTGTCAGTGCATCGGCGCTAAGCGGCTTATGCGCAAGCAATGCCAGATCATACAACTGCTGGCAGAAAATATCTGTATGCTCGCCTTCCGTATTTGCAAGAATATACTGAACAAGATCATTGTTTGCATTGAGGATCAGTGTTTCACCTTCGCCGCCGAACATGCTCATATCCATGCCCGGCATTGCATACATCTTCATCATATCCTGCATACGTCTGCTTTCCTCTGACAAAGTAATCATTGAAGAAACCTCAGGGTTTTTAAGCTTTTCAACCTTCACTGTCAGCTGCTCTTTGCCAAGGGCCTTCTTAAATACTTCTGACAGCTTATTTGCATTTTCCTCAAGTGTCTTTGTCTCATCTTCCGTCGCTTCTTCTTTAAATACATCCGCAAGATCCGTATCAATACGTCTGAACTTCACGCCTTCTTTGGCCTGCTCCAGATTTGTGATAAACGGCTGATCAATGTTATGTTTCAGGATAACCGCGTCAAGGCCTTCCTTCTTAAACATGTTGATGTACTGTGACTGCTGAACTTCATCTGTCACATAGAATACCTGATTTTCGTGATTCTTTTCTTTGGCAGCCGCAAGATAGTCATCCAGTGTCACATACTTGCCGTCAAGGTTTTTGTAGATAATATAATCTTTCATCTTTTCGTTGAATTTGCTGTCTTTGATGCAGCCGAACTTGATGAACGGATTGATATCATCCCAGTATTTTTCGTAGTTTTCACGGTCTGTCTTGCACATACCTGTCAGCTTGTCAGCGACTTTCTTTGTAATATAATCAGAAATCTTCTTAACAAAACCGTCATTCTGCAGAGCGGAACGTGATACGTTAAGCGGCAGGTCCGGACAGTCGATCACACCTTTAAGCAGCATCAAAAACTCCGGAATAACCTCTTTAATATTATCCGCAATAAACACCTGATTATTATACAATTTAATCTTGCCTTCGATAGATTCATATTCCATATTAATCTTAGGGAAGTATAAAATACCTTTCAGGTTAAACGGATAATCCATATTCAAATGAATCCAGAACAGCGGCTCTTTATAGTCCATAAATACCTTGCGGTAAAATTCTTTATATTCTTCTTCGGTACAGTCATTTGGATGCTTTGTCCAGAGCGGGTGGATATCATTCATCAGCTGAGGACGTCTTAAAATCTTTGCCTTTGTCTTTGCCGGCGTCACTTCCACAGTTTCTTTCGTACCGTCTTCATTTTCACGCTCTTCTGTTTTTGCTTCTTCAACAATCGTCTCAACGACTGTATCTTCTTCTGTCACATCAGCTTCATCGATCGTCTCATATTCCGGCTCATTGCCCTCTTTTGACAAATAAATTTCCACAGGCATGAATGAACAGTACTTTTCAATAACTTCTCTTGCTCTGTATTCATTTGCAAACTCAAGACTTTCTTCATTAAGATGCAGTGTAATCTCTGTACCTCTCTCTGTTCTTGAACCTTCGCTCATCGAATATTCGCTGTCGCCGTCGCACTCCCAGTGTACCGGAGCCGCACCTTCCTGGTAGGACAATGTCTCAATCTCAACCTTATCCGCAACCATAAATGCTGAATAAAATCCGAGACCGAAATGACCGATAATCTGATCTTCGCTAGTCTTGTCCTTATACTTTTCAAGGAAATCTGTCGCACCTGAGAATGCAATCTGTGTAATATACTCTTCCACTTCATCGGCTGTCATACCAATACCGTTATCGATGAACTTCAATGTCTTGTCATCAGGATTTACAATTACCTGAACTTTGAACTTCTCATCCTCTTTTAACTGGTATTCACCCATCACTTCCAGCTTTTTAACCTTTGTCACAGCATCACATCCGTTTGAAATCAATTCACGGAAGAAAATGTCATGGTCTGAATACAGCCACTTTTTAATAATCGGAAACAGATTTTCACTATTAATTGATAAATTACCCTGTTTATTCATTGCAAACACTCCTTTTAAAATCATACACAATGTTCTTTACTTTTTTGGCCGAAAGGCCTGATGACTTCAATCATCTCTGCCGACTGTCTAGAACATATTGTAATACGACTCAAAAGGAATGTCAAGAAAAAATTAGCACTCATTTTATGTGAGTGCTAATAAAGTGTTTTAATACAGCACGGGCAACGTTTCTAACACAGATGTAAAATGCCGGCATCTTTAAAACTGTAAGCTTTCGCTTATGTCATTTGATATTATGCTTCTGTAAATGCTATTTTATTCTGTCTGAAAAACTGCCGTACCGTCTCATCCCACAGATGCTCCACAGTTTTATCGGGAATAAATGTTTTTAAAGATGTTCCTGAAATGCACTGCAGCTTCCCATTCTCATAACGGATATTCATGTACAGCCCCTTCACCTCGTCCGGTGAGACTGCCGATGTATTGCGTTCAAGAAGCCACTGCTGATTTTCTTTTGAAAGCTGAAAGACAAAATGAAATGCCACCGGAAGCTTGCGGCCTTTAATCAGGCTGTAGGCAAAAGGTCTCACCTCCGACCACAGGCACAATGTTCTGCCTTCAAGTGCTTCCCATTCATCACTTGTATAGTAATCTTTATTCAGGCTTCCGCCCATCTTAAAATCCGCGCAAGTCCGTACAACGGATTCCCCGACATAAAATTTGTCAAAAGTCTCATGTACAAGCAGCTTGCTGACGAATCCTTTCATATCTTCGATATTTAATGCAATCACTTATTCTCTGCCATTGAAAACTCGCCTGGGAGTCTTTTTTGCAGGAGTCACCTCCCGGATAAAAAATGAACAGGGAGCAAAAGCCCCCTGTTTACGATCATTTACAGAATGCTTTAACGCTGTTGTAAACGCCCTCGCCGTCAAGTCCATATTTATGGATCAGTTCCACTGCAGGTCCTGACTCACCGAAAACGTCATTGATGCCGATTTTTAATACCTTCGTCGGTGCTTTTGCACTCAGTACATCACATACAGCGCTGCCAAGACCCCCGATCACCGAATGTTCTTCCACAGTTACCACGCGGCCTGTTTCTTTGGCTGCCGCAACAACCAGGTCTTCATCTAAAGGTTTAATTGTATGGATATTGATCACTTTGGCGTCAATACCGTCAGCCTCAAGCATCTTCGCCGCCTCAAGAGCACTGCTTACGCAAAGACCTGTGGCAATAATTGTCACATCTTTACCTTCTTTTAAAACAATACCTTTGCCCATCTCAAACTTATAATCTTCACGATCATTGATCACAGGCACAGCCAGACGTCCGAAACGCATGTAAACAGGTCCGACATATTCATAGGCTGCTTTCACTGCCGCTCTGGCTTCGATATCATCGGACGGATTAATGACAACCATTCCCGGAATTGTGCGCATCAGGGCAATATCCTCGTTGCACTGATGGGTCGCACCGTCTTCACCGACAGAAATACCGGCATGGGTAGCACCAATTTTTACATTCAGATGCGGATAGCCAATGCTGTTTCTGACCTGCTCAAAAGCACGTCCTGCCGCAAACATGGCAAATGTGCTGGCAAACGGCACCTTGCCTGTCGCGGCGATACCTGCCGCAATACCCATCATATTGGCTTCAGCAATACCACAGTCAATGTGACGGTTCGGGTAAGCCTTCTTAAATATATCTGTCTTTGTCGCACCGGCCAGATCGGCATCCAGCACAAAAATATCATCATGGGCATTGCCAAGCTCCACAAGGGCATTGCCGTAGCTTTCTCTCGTTGCTATTTTTTTTACTTCTGACATAATGCCGCACCTGCCTTTTCCAAATCTTCAAGGGCAATGGCCAGCTGCTCATCATTTGGTGCCTTGCCGTGCCATCCTGCCTGATTTTCCATAAATGAAACGCCCTTTCCTTTGATACTTTCAGCGATAATTGCTGTCGGTTTGCCTTTAACTGCTCTGGCTTTCGCAAATACATCCGCCAGTGCGTCAAAGTCATGGGCATCCACATGAAATACTTCAAAATTGAATGCTTTAAACTTTTCGTCGATCGGATACGGTGAACAAACATCTGCCACATTGCCGTCAATCTGAAGGCCATTATTATCCACGATCACAACAAGGTTGTCCAATTTTCTGTGGCCCGCAAACATGGCAGCCTCCCAAACCTGTCCTTCCTGAATCTCGCCGTCACCGAGCAGTGTATATACACGATACTGCTCATCACTTAATTTTGCCGATAAAGCCATGCCAACGGCTGCAGAAATCCCCTGTCCCAACGAACCGCTGGACATATCAACCCCCGGAATATGCTTCATATCCGGATGGCCCTGCAGATAAGAACCGACATGACGCAGTGTCAGCAGATCCTCCACCGGGAAATAACCGCGGTGCGCCAGTGCCGCATAATACCCCGGCGCAACATGCCCTTTAGATAATACGAAACGATCTCTGTCCGGTTTTTTTGGATCCTTCGGGTCAATGTTTAATTCCTCAAAGTAAAGATATGTGAAAATATCTGCCGCTGACAGCGAACCGCCCGGATGCCCGGATTTTGCACTGTGTACTGCGCGGACAATATCTTTGCGGATCTCATTAGCCATTTTCTGCAATTCCAACTTGTCCATAATAACTATTCTCCTTTTTTATATGATGATGCCGGAATCCAAAAACCTGAAACCACACCGTGTCTGCATGAAGGTCGTTTCAGCCCCCGGTACATCGCAAACCGGTGTACCCGGATCCCTTTGGCATCTTTTTACACCAATATCATAGTAACAACATTTAAACATTATGTCAAAGGATTTTTAAAGCGGCTGCATATACCGCAGCCGCTTTGTCAATAACTTTTTTAAAATTCATTTAACTGTTCAGATTAATATTCCGGTTCGATCAGACCATACGTATTTCCTTTACGCTTGTACACAACATTCACTTCGTCCGTATCCGCATTCCTGAAAACAAAGAAACTGTGACCGAGAAGTTCCATCTGTACACATGCTTCTTCGATATCCATCGGCTTCATGGCAAAACGTTTTGTTCTGACAATCCTGATTGGTTCGTCTTCGCTCTCTTCTTCAAGATAAGACGGCTGGAATGCTGATGCCGCATGAATCTGGTTTGCCAGTTTTGTTTTATATTTGCGCATCTGTCTTTCAATGATGTCTTCAACAAGGTCTATGGATACATACATATCATCGCTGACCTGCTCCGCACGGATAATACTGCCTTTTACAGGAATTGTTACTTCGATTTTCTGTCTCGTCTTTTCCACACTGAGTGTTACAGTCACTTCAGTGTCCGGATTAAAATACTTTTCAAGCTTTCCGATCTTTTCATATATAGCTTCTTTCAACCCTTCTGTAACATCAATGTTTTTGCCGCTTATAATATAACGCATATGCTCCAACTCCTTTGCACACCCGGGATACAGTCATCTTCTAACGATATCCGGGGCATTATTTTTATATGCTAATTATATCAATACTCGCGTATTATTACAAGTCAATTTACCAAATTTTCAAATTATTTAATAATAAATTTCGATTTTGGCGCAAAAAAACTATTAATTGACCCTATTTTTTTCTGTTATCGCACTCCAAAAAAGTCAAGACTAATTTGAGATTTTTTTGTCAAATGATGTCGATTTTACATTATAAACAAAACATATATTTGGATTTTACCTCCATTTTTTACCCACAATAGTGGATAAATATCCTGTGGACAATGTGGATAACTTTGTGTATAAGTCAGAAATATTGAAAAAAAGCCATTTTTTAGCATCACCCCGATGTGGATAACTTTTGAATAAGTTGCCTTTCTTTGGTGAACCTTATGTAAACTTCAACGTCTTTTTTGTGCAAAACTGACAAAAGCGCTTTTTTACCTGCATTCTTCAGAAATTCGGAAATATTCCGTATGAAATTTGACATCATTCTTTTTTATGGGTATAATGTGAGTATCATCATTTTTCAAAAATGGAATAGATAAAAATCCATTCTTGACCTAAAATACTATACATGAAACCCCATTGAACAGTACTAAAATCAAATTGAAATGACCGCTCTGGGTGTCCATACAATTTATAAATATGGTGTGGCTTTCAGCGGAAAAAATGTTGAAATATCAGTCAATTAAAGCAGAACAAAGAATTGCTAAGCGATGCTTTGCGTGCCTGTTCGGGCACGATTCTGTATCATAAAGACAGACAAAAAGGAGACGACTTTCCGTGAAGCGTCTCCCTTTCGGTTATGTTAGATATTTATGTTACTTAATATGTACAAAAATCAGTTCAAAACCCGATTGATCTGCATCGGTGTTCTGTAGTTATAATTTGAAATAATAATACCAACACTTGGGCTGCTGGCATGAATGACTTTGCCATCACCGATATATAAAGCGACATGCCCTGCATAACCGCCGTCACCGTAGAAAATAAGATCACCCGGCTGTGCATCGTCGATTGATGCGATACGTACACCATTGCTTCTCTGTGCATCGGCTGTACGGTTAAGTGTAATGCCAAAGTGCTTGTATACCTGCTGTGTAAAACCTGAACAGTCAACGCCGTTGATCAGGTCGTTACCGCCATAGACATACGGATTACCTTCAAACTGTAATGCATAAGCAACGACTTCGGCGCCTTTTGCGCTTGATGGATTCGGATTTGTCGTTGTCAGATAATCACTCTTAATATAAGCTGTAGCAGAACCATATAAAACACGGCTCCAGCCATTGCTTCCGACTGCTGTTCTTGTCACTGAGGCACCTTTTGCAAGACCTGCAATGACGCCATATTCCGTACCCGGACCTTTACGGATATTAACACCGTCTGTTGCCCATACAGTTTCATTGACTTCTGTGTAGCCGTCTTTATCTGTTGTCGCATCACCGATATTTCCTGAAGTATCCGAAGAACCGGAAGTCTTCACATAAGACTTAAACACGTAGCCTGTAACTTCTTTTCCGTTAATCTGGACTTTAACTTTATACCAGTCACCTTCTGTTGCAAGAATCGTCACTGTCGTGCCATGCTTCACAGAACCGATCACGGCACCTGTCTTTGAAGCACTGCTTCTGACATTAAGCGGCAGTGTGCCTGAATTTACAGTACCTGTGCTGCTGTCTGTGTTACTGTTTGTATTATTGTTATCTGTATTATTATCGGTATTACCGTTATCTGTGCTGTTTGAGCCGTTATCAGAACTGCCGTCACTGACCGGTTTGATATGCTGTGCAAAAACATAGCCTGAAACACTGCGGCCGTTGATGGTTGTCGTCACCTGATACCAGCCGTCTTTTTCTCCGGTAATATTAACAATCGTACCCGAAGTAATGACGCCGAGAATACTTGACTGCGTATTATTTCCGCTTCTGACATTCAATGCACTGACATCAACTTTTCCTTTGCCTGTTGACGGCGTCACTGAAGGTGTCTGTGTACTGCCTGTATCACCACTTCCGGCATTGCTGTCTGAGCCTGAAGAAGCATTCACATTAATATAATCACTGTGGACATAACCGGTTGTCTCTTTGCCGTTGACACTGACCGTAACCTTGTACCACTTGCCTTCCGTTCCGAGAATATTGACTTTTGTACCGCTGTAAATAAATCCCAGACTGTTTGTATCTGTACCTGCACCGGCACGAACATTCAACACGGAAGTATTTACTGTTCCCGTACTTCCCGAAGGTGTTGTACTTTGGCTGCCGTTATCGCCTGCTGCGCCTGTTGTCACAAATCTTGCGGCAACATAACCTGTCGTACCGTTAATACTGATCTTATACCAGTCACCTTCAGCAGAAATAATAGTAATTTTCTGATTTTGTTTTAAACTTCCGACAACCGCGGTATCTGTTGACGGACCGCTGCGGATATTCAGCGCGTAAACATTCACTGTACCTTCTGTATCAGCATATGCATTGATTGAATAACCGGCAAAGATACCGGATACGGCGATGACCATCGCCAATGCGCCTGCTGTATTTCTTACGAATCTATTCCATTTAATCATTTAACCACCAACTTTTTCATATATTACAAATTTGTTACAGACTAATTATATCAATGTCCAAAGAACTTGTCAACCTTAGCCCCTGTTTTTTTATAAATCTGTAACGAATAGGCAGAAAAAGTCTGCTGTTTCTGCCTGAAACAGGCACTTTATCCAAAAAATTCTTCACAGATATTAAATACTGCGTATTTTTCCGTTAACAATTTCAATTTTTTTCTGTTTTAAAAGTCTGCCCACGGCACGTTTAAACGCCGCTTTACTCATACCGGTCTCTCTTTCGATGACCTGAGGTGTCGCTTTTTCCGTAAACGGCAGCACACCGCTGTAGCTGTCCAGAAGCTGCATAATCACAGACGCGTCAATATCCATCTGAATATATGACTTTTGTGACAGACTCAGTTCCATCTTTCCGTCAGGACGCACCGTCACGACCCTTGCAGTAATCTCCGTCCCCGGTCTGTATCCGCCATGATAATTTTTCTTTGGAATCATCCCGTGATATTTGCCATCCACCGCCACAAAAGCTCCGATATCTTCATTGACCTGATATAAAATACCTTTGACTGTATCGTCTCTGTGATAATCATGGTCGGTTTTCAGGTAATCATAAATTTTCATTGTAGCACAAAGACGGTTGCTCTTATCAATGTATAAAGCTGTCAGATAAGTCTTTCCCTCCTCAACCGGATATAACTGCTCCTTATATGGCAGAAGAAGATCCTTTTCAAGCCCCCAGTCAAGAAACGCACCAATCTTTGTCACCTGCTTCACCTGAAGCGGTCCCATCTCTCCCAGCGTTATTTTCGGCATCAGTGTTGTGGCAATCAGCCGGTCACTGGAATCTCTATATACAAAAACTTCAATCCGGCTGCCGACACTAAGGCCTTCAGGTATATACTTGTTCGGAAGCAAAATGCTTTCTTCCGAGTTTTCAGTTTCTGCCAGATATACGCCAAAATCTTTTTTCTTCACAACTAAAAGGTTCTGTTTTTCCCCTAAACGAATCATTAATTATTCCTCCTGTTTTTCCGTTCATAAAACTTCCGGTAACTATTCATAGTCAACCTGTAAAATGCTTCATGCTGCATATCGTGTGCAGCCCTGCAAACGTTTTGTGACGCTTTGTGACGCTTTGCGATATAGGCAATCACTATTTCATGTACCACAAAAAAAGGACATCTTATATACTTTAAGATGTCCTCAACTGGGCTGGCAGGATTCGAACCTGCAAATGCTGGAGTCAGAGTCCAGTGCCTTGCCGTTTGGCGACAGCCCATTACCTTGTCAACAAAATGAATTATATACTAAGTTGAATCAAAATGCAAGTACTTTTTTTATTTTTTTTAAAAATTTAAACTTTGCACTCAATTTAGCATATATCCCATACATTACAGGTCGACATAATTATTTTCCATCGTGATCACACACTGACAGCGGCTGTCAAACTTCTGTACGTCATCCATGATTCTATGGAGCAGTTCATTCTTTTTATCCTCTTTATAAGTATGCGGCACAACAACATCAAAAATCAGATTTATCTGGTTCTCGCCATTGACCATACGGAAATCATGACAGCTCAGGTTTTCATCAATATTTTTCAGTATCTCAACGACCTGTTCTTTATAATATAAAACCTGTACATCATTCACTTCGATCGGGTCCATATGAATAACAAGGAAAATACCTGTTGCTTTTGTGACTTCCCGCTCAATTCTGTCAATCAGCTCATGGGATACTTCAATATCCGCATTGTTGGAAACCTCCGCATGAATGGTTGCCATACTGTTTGTGGGACCGTAATTATGAACGATCAGATCATGGCTGCCGTAAATACCTTCATAGCTTTCCACCATCTGCTTAATCTTCTTTGCCGTCTCCGGATCGGCCTTCTCACCCAGCAGAGGCTTTAATGTATCCTTTGCAATGCCGATACCTGCCCATATAACGATCAGTGCTACGATGAGTCCGACAATACCATCAATGTTCAGTGCAAAGAAATGATAAACGCATATAGATACAACCGTTGCACTTGTGGTAAGCACATCCCCCATAGCATCAGCTGCCGTTGCTTTCATCACAGAAGAATTAATGCGATTTCCCAGTTTTCTGTTAAATAATCCGAGCCATATCTTACCAAGGATCGACAACAGTAAAACAGCCACTGATACCATACTAAATGTCAGATCCGAAGGATGCAGTATTTTATCAAAGGCACTTTTGGCACATGAAAAACCGACCTGCACAACGAGGAATGCCACAATAAATGCCGAAATATATTCATAACGCCCATGTCCGAAAGGATGCTCATCATCTGCCGGACGGTTTGCCAGCTTCGCACCGACCAGTGAAATAATCGAAGAAACCGCATCCGTCAGATTGTTAAACGCATCTGCGATAATAGCAATAGAACCCGAAAACATACCGATCATCGCCTTTGCCGCAAACAGCAGTATATTGCAGGCAATACCGACAAAGCCTGCCATCACGCCATACGCCGTCCGCACAGTACTGTTTTCAATATTTTTATAATCTTTTACAAATAACTTCACCAATAAATCTGTCAAGATAAAACCTCCCGTCATAAAATCTTATGCATTTTTACAGAATACCACTTTTATACCATAGATTCAATTAATTTTGCAGACGCACTGGCGCCGATTCTGTTGGCCCCGGCTTCAAGCATCGCCTCTGCAGTTTCAAAATCTCTGATGCCGCCGGAAGCTTTAACCCCCATCTTTTCACCGACCGTTTCACGCATCAGCCGTACATCCGAAGCTTTTGCGCCGCCTGTTGAAAAACCTGTTGATGTTTTCACAAAATGGGCGCCTGCTGCCTTTGCAAGCTTACATGCGGCCACCTTTTCTTCATCATTAAGAAGACATGTTTCGATAATCACCTTTACAGCGGCTCTCCCAAAAACAGCTGCGACCACAGCCTCAATATCCTTCTGCACCATATCATATGCCCCGGATTTTAAATACCCGACATTGATCACCATGTCAATTTCTTCGGCGCCGTCATCCACGGCACACTTCGCCTCAAAGGCCTTAGCCTGTGAAGTGCAGGCCCCCAGCGGAAAGCCGACAACACAGCACGTCTTGATTCCCGTATCTTTAAGCATATCTGATACGAGGGCCGCATGGCATGAATTGACACAGACAGACGCAAAATGGTATTTGATTGCTTCCGCACATATTTTCCGGACATCATCAAATGTGGCATCCGGTCGCAGAATCGTATGGTCAAACACTGCTGCAAATTTTTCCCTGTCATGGATAACTTCGTTCACATTTAATTTTTCAGTCTGCAATTTTGTCATTAAAATTCCTCCTGACTTTAGCCGGAATCTCATCGATTCAGATTCCGGGAAATTTCAACATAAATACCAAAGGATGCATCTTTTTCATGCATCCTGTTAATCGCTGTGTCTATTTATAACGATTCCCCGGTTAAAACTTTTGTCCCGGGTATCATTAATATTCAACTTCAAGCAAAAACAGTCCCTGAGCCGGTGCTGTCACACCTGCCTGCTCCCTGTCTCTGCTGTCAAGAATGCACTTCATATCTTCCGGTTTTCTTTCGCCTTTACCAACTTCAATCAGCGTACCTGCGATAATGCGCACCATATTATATAAAAAGCCGCTGCCGTGAACAGTGATCTGAATCTCACGTCCGTCGTTATATATATCTATATCATAAATCTCTCTGACCGTTGATTTGTTTGTCTTTTTAATCGAAGAAAAAGCTTTAAAATCATGACGGCCGATCAGATAGACGGCCGCTTTTTTCATGGCTGCCACGTCAAGTCTGTCAAAACAATAATACGTATATTTTCTGTCAAAGACGCTTGGCACTTCACCGATGGCTATACGGTAGATATACTTTTTTGACTTTACATTCAGCCGGCTGTGGAAGCGTTCATCAACTTCTTCCACTTCAAACACAGCGATATCCCGCGGAAGATAGCGATTTAAATAATGCTTGATTTCATAGCACTTCATCGTTGTATTTGTATGGAAATTGGCCACCTGGGCATAGGCATGGACACCGGCATCTGTCCGTCCCGAACCGTCAAGTTCAATATCCTCACCGGTCATCTTTTTTAAAACCTCTTCAATCTTTCCCTGAATCGTCATCTGACCGCTGTTCTTACCAAGACGCTGCCAGCCGTCATACCGGCTGCCGTCATATTCTATTGTCAATTTAATATTTCTCATCATCGTTTTCCTCTGCTTTTCAACAATCTCAATTTACGTCAGGAAGCTAAAGGTCTAAAACACCTTTCTGAATCAGCTTTTGATCAGACCTGTTTTAATTCAATCAACCGTCAGCATATGATAGCACTTCACAAGATGCGGATTTTTGTCAGTTCCCGCATTTTTCATTTCCGGACGGTGAAACAGGCATTCATCGGAATGATACGGACATCTCGGATAATAGGCGCATCCTTCATTATTGACTTCCTCCGTCGTTTTTCCGGAATTTTTTGTTCCGGCGGGTACGCGCCCGTCACCATTTAAAATAGCTTTCAATAAAAGCTGCGTATACGGATGTCTCGGATGCTCATATATTTCATGAACTTCCGCGACTTCAACAATCTCACCGAGATACATGACGATCACCCTGTGACAGATGCCCCGCACAACATTTAAATCATGGGAAATAAACATCATCGTCACATTCTGTTTCTGATGGATATCCAAAATCAGATCAAGAATCTGGCTCTGTACCGTAACATCAAGTGCGGACACCGGTTCGTCGGCAACAATAAACTTTGTTCCTGCCAACAGCGCAAGACCGATACTGACACGCTGACGCTGCCCTCCTGATAACTCATGAGCATATCTGTTTTTATAGCTTTCGTCAAGCCCTATCTGGCAAAGCATTTGGTCAACCATCGCAATTCTTGACTTTTTATCTCTGATTCCCGACAGCTTTAACGGTTCCTCCATAATCCAGCCAAGCTTTTTTGCCGGATTTAACGAACCGAAGGGATCCTGAAAAACCATCTGAGGACGTTTGCAGGCCATTGTTATTTCCCCTGTATAATCTCTGTTAAGGCCCGTCAGCGTTTTCCCCAGTGTTGATTTACCGCATCCGCTTTCGCCGACAACACCGAGAATCTCACCGTCATAAATATCAAAAGAAATATTTTTAATGACATGTTTTTTCTTTTTTGAAGCCGAAAACAGATGTCTTCCCTCATTATAATAAACATTCAAATTTTTAACAGAAACAACCGGATTTTTTTCCACCGGCACATTTGTGTTTTTCGGAATTGCAGCCACAAGTGTTTTTGTATAATCATGCTTTGGATGTCTTAATACTTCCACAGCGTCACCGGTCTCCACAATGTCCCCGCGGTACATGACAATGACCCGGTCACACAGTGCACGGACAACATTGAGATCATGGGAAATAAACAGTATGGAAGTCCCTGTTTCATCATGAAACCGCCGCAATAATTTTAAAATCTGCATTTGAACAGTCACATCAAGCGCCGTTGTCGGCTCATCGGCAATCAAAAGCTTCGGACTGCAAATGGAAGCCATAGCAATCATCACGCGCTGGCGCATACCGCCGGATAACTGATACGGATACTTCCCGGCAAGCTCCGCGGGTTTTGGAAGGCCCACATTCTCCATGGATTCTATGACTCTTTTTTGTATTTCATCATTATTTAAATTTGTATGAAGACGGAGTGCTTCGCCAATCTGTGTCCCGATTTTCTGAACCGGATTAAGCGATGTCATCGGCTCCTGAAAAATCATGGAAATGTCGTTGCCCTGAACGCAGCGCATCCTGTCATCGCCGCATTTTAAAAGATCCTGTCCGTCAAAGAGAATCTCCCCTTCTTTGATGACAGCATTTTCTGCCAGAAGGTGCATGATGGTAAGCGCCGTCATGGATTTTCCTGAACCTGATTCGCCGACAATACCGACAATTTCACCTTCGCCGATATCAAAGCTGATTTTATTCAGTACCTGATGCCAGCCTGTATTTTCACAAAAGCCGACAGTCAGATCCTTAATTTCAAGAATGTTTTTCACAATACCCCTCCTGTCAGCTGATTTTGCGAAGACCTTCGCTGATCATCGAAAATCCGAGAATAATTAATATAATTACAATACCCGGCGCAATGGCGTACCACGGCGCATTAAACAGATAGGACTGTGCCTCGGAAAGCATCCGTCCCAGACTTGCCTGCGGCGGCTGAACGCCAAGACCAAGATAGCTCATACTTGCTTCAGCAAGCACGGCATTATTAAAACCGATCATCGCTGCAGTCAGCATGCTGACCCATGTATTCGGAAGGATATGCACAAAAATAATCCTAAAGCTTTTTGCCCCCATGACTTTCGCACTGCGGACAAAATCAAGATCACGGCACCGAATCATTTCACTGCGGACAATTCTTGCAAAACTCGGTATAAATAAAACACCCAGCGCCAGTATAATGTTATATGTACCGCCGCCCAGAAGACTGATAAAAATCAGTGCCAGCAGTATACTTGGAAAAGATAAAATCACATCGTTGATACGCATAATCACTTCATCGATCCATCCGCCGAAATAACCGGTCAGTGCCCCGATGATCGTGCCAAATACCGCACCAATGGCAACGGTACAAAGTGCCACAAGAAAAGTATTGCCGCTGCCGATCATGACACGGCTGAAGATATCTCTGCCGAAATTATCTGTTCCCATCAGATGTGCCAGTGACGGTCCCATGTTTTTAGCGGCCGCGTTCATCTCAGTCTCGCCGTAAGGCGTCCAGAACTGTCCGATGATTGCCATCAAAAGTAAAATGCCGGTCAGCACACAGCCGATGATTAAGTTGTAATTATGTTTTTTCTTTACTTTCACGACTGCTCCTCCTACTGCGCATTGACTCTCGGATCCACCAGCTGATATAAAATATCAACAATAAAATTAATAATCACAACAATCGCTGTAATGTAAGTCACGATGGCCTGCACGACAGGATAATCACGATTGGAAATGGAGCTGATCAGAAGTCTTCCCATCCCCGGAACAGAAAACACCTGCTCCACGATAATACTTCCCGCCAATATTTCAGCAATGATCAATGCTACAAAAGTAATAACCGGAATCAGTGCATTTTTCAGCACATGTTTATATAAAACACCGTTTTTCGTATTTCCTTTACTGTAAGCGGTGCGTACATAGTCTTTTTTAACTTCGCTTAAAACTGAATTTCTTAAAAACTTGACAACCATCGCAATCTTTGGCAATGCAATGGCAATCGCCGGATAAATCAGATATTTCAGACAGCCTGAAACACTTTCATCGAGTCCGACAAATTTTCCCGGCTGGAACCACTGAAGTACCAGACCGAAAATATATGTTAAAAGGATACCCAGAAAAAACGCGGGTATCGCCATTGTAATCTGTGTCACCTGGCTGATGAATGTATCCAGCCATTTCCCCGAATGTTTTGCGGATATAATCCCAAGCGGGATCGACAACGCAAGAATAATGATCAATGCCATTACGGACAATACGACCGTTACCGGCAGTCTCTGGGCAAGCAGCTCGGACACTGCTGTGCCGTTGTACTGATAAGATTCACCAAAATCTCCGCGAAGCGCGTCTTTAAGCCATCGGACATACCGCACCGGCATCGGATCGTTTAATCCCATCTGCTCCCTGAGCGCCTCAACCTGTTCCGGAGATGCATCGGTACCGAGTTTTGTCAGTGACGCATCTCCGGGAATTACGGAAAACGCGGCAAAGGTCAGCATTGATATGAACAACAATGTTATAATGAGAGTTATTAATTTTTTAATAAAATACTTCATAAAAATGCCTCCTGTGCCTTTTCCTGAATTTTGTCTGTTTGATTTTAAGTACGCCGCCGACGTACTTTTCCAAAGGCACGCTCCCAAAGAGCTTTGTGCCTGTTTGAAACCGGGTAAAATTTCATCAATCAGATGCTAAATGCCTGATTATTCATTCACCGGTTCTGTGTAATATACAGTGGATAAATCCTGTGCTGCCACCGGATAGAAAACATAACCGGATAATTTTGCATTGACAGCAACAAAATCCGCAGGGTCTTCAATATAAACTGAAGCTGCGTTTTGAGCCAGAATCATCTGACACTCTTTGTAATACTGTGCTTTTTCGGTATCATCAACTGCTGCGAAAGCTTTTTCAAATGCCGCGTCATAATCGCTGTTGCTGAAGTTGGCAATATTATTGCCCGCATCTGTGCAGTATTTTTTCAGCCAGTCGCTTGGCGCTAAAGTACCGTCAAAACCAACGACGGTTGCCTGATACTCTCTTTTTGAATAAACATCTGAAAGCCATGTTGCCCATTCAACCTGTTTAAGTGTCGCATTGATGCCTACAGCTTTAAGTTCTTCGGCAATAATCTGAGCAGTGTCCACATGCTGTGAGTAAGCACTCGGAACTGTAATCTCCAGATCAAAACCGTCTGCATAACCGGCTTCTGCCAGCAATGCTTTTGCCTTTTCAGGATCATAGCTGTACTGATTTGCTGCTTCAGGCTCATAGTATTTCTTGATTGCAGGAATCATGTGGGAACCGATCAGTTCACTTTCACCGCCAAACAGGAAATCATTAATGGCCTGACGGTCAACAGCATAGCAAAGTGCCTGACGGACTTTTGTATCCTGAAGCGGTTCATACTCGTTATTCAAAAACATAGCATGAACAAGCATCATACTTCCTTTAACAATCTTAAAGTCGTCAGATAACGCCTGGGTCTGGTCAATGGTCAGGTAATTCAGAATATCGATTGTGCCTGCTTTGAGTTCTGTGTAGGCTGTATCCACATCGGCAACAAATTTAAATTCCGCGCTGTCAAGGTACGGATAACCTTCTTTCCAGTAGCCGTCATATTTTTCAATCTTAAGGCTCTGTCCCGGTTTGTAAGATGCATACTTAAACGGACCTGTACCGATCGGATTGCCTTCCGGATCTTCATTGGATGCCGGAATAATTGCCGCTGAAGCCAGATACGGAAGGAACTCGGAATAAGATTCCTTTAAATCCAGAACAACTGTTTTTTCGTCCTGAATCTCCACCTTATCCAAAATAGAAAATGCGGAAGATTCGCCCTGAATCTCCGCATAACGTTCAATAGAATATTTAACATCGTCTGCTGTCACTGCACTGCCGTCATGGAAAGTCACACCATCTCTCAATGTAAATGTGTATGTCTTTGCATCATCTGAAATCTCATAGCTTGCAGCTACAGCCGGTTCGATATCACCGTCTGATGTCGGTTTTACCAAACCTTCGTACAAATTAAATACCGCGCCTCTGGTTCCTGCATCCGTTACTTGGTGGGGGTCAAGACTTACAAGGTCCTGTGTCATACCTAAAACAACATGACCGCCTTGTACTGGCTCGCCGGCAGTCGCTTCTTCTGTCTGTGCAGCTTCGCTCGTGCCCTGTACTTCTGAAGAACTATTCACAGTGTCGGAAGACTCTGTATTCTTGCCGCCTTTGCCGCATGCACAAAGTGCAGCAGATACTAAAAGCACCATTACGCCTAAAAGAATTCCTCTTTTTTTCATAATCGTTTAACCTCTTATCTGTAATATTTCTCCCATTATTTTATTGTCAATTCCCATTATAGCAAGAAAGCGCAAAAAAGCAACCGTTTTTTTACAGTTCCGTCATCCTAAAATACACAAAAGAAATATATCCTGTGCGTTGAAAATTATCTTCAAAAACAGTATCCTCCGACGAATGCTTTCACAATCTATTACAAATCGTTTCGTTTTTCATTGTATTCATAGACATAATCGGAAAGTTCTGTTCCAAAACGCTTTGGTTTCAGAATTGTTGCCTCCACAATCTCCACACATTCTGCAGTATCTCCATAAGGCAGCACCTTAAGGATTTTTCCATCACTGCCATAAGCAATAGAATTCCCGATAGCTTTCCATCCCTTCCACGCACCATCGGTCACACTGCCCACATTGCTGACGCCAATTACCGGAATACCGTAAATTTCAGACAATTCTGAATACGGTATGTGCCATTCCTGGCCGTAAGGATCTTTTACCGGATCACGATCCGCAGTTACCGCCCAGGCAGTCGGAGACAGAATCATCTGCGCGCCCATCCTTGCTAATGTATGACCAATTGATAAACTTTGTATCAAATTATCTGCACAGATATCGATGCCAATAACTCCAAGCGGTGTTTCTGTGACGGCAATTCTGTCACCAACAGAATATACATCTTCAACACCTGTCAAAACGTTGATTTTCCGATGCTTATGCAAAATTACACCCTTATCCGAAATCAAAAGTGCAGCATTGTATATCCGATCCCCACACTTTTCAGTCAGCCCGGCTACCATATAAACACTATTTTCTTTTGCCATTTTACAATATGCATCACTGACTTTTCCCGGAATTGGGTATGCCAGCGTACCTGCTTTCGGATTTGCCCATCCAAGATCCAGACATTCCGGAAGAACGCAAATATCAGCTCCCAACTGCGCGGCAGTCTGTACCAATTCTTTAGCATGATTTATATTTTTTTCCAATTCACTGAAAACAACTTTCATCTGAATCATCGCAATTTTTATTTTTTTCATAAACTTATCCTTCTTTCAAACAAACAAGAACTGTATCCTTCAAAACCGCTTCGAAGCTTTCAAGAGCACTGACTACCGGCGCTTCGGTGCGCATATCAACGCCTGCCTCCGACAGCAGATCCAGCGGATATTTTGAACAGCCGCCGGATAAAAACTTTTTATATCTTTTTACTGCATCGTCACCTTCATTTAAAATTGCAGAAGCAAAGGCACTGGCAGCGGATATTCCCGTTGCGTACTGGTAGACATAAAACGGCGTATAAAAATGCGGTATTCTTGCCCATTCCATATCAATTTCCGAATCCACCACCATCTCCGGTCCATAATACAGCACATTCAAATCATGGTAAACCCGGCACAGTACATCCGCCGTCAGCGGTATACCTGATGCTGCCATTTCATAAACTTTCTTTTCAAACTCCGCAAACATCGTCTGTCTGAATAGTGTTCCTTTAAATGTATCAAGATAATGATTTAATATATAGGCCTTTTCTTTCTCATCAGTTACCGTGTTCAGCAAATGATTTGTCAGCAGTACTTCATTGCATGTGGAAGCCACTTCTGCGACAAATATACAGTAAGACGCATTCACCGGTTCCTGGTTCTGATTTGAATAATAAGTGTGCAGCGAATGGCCCATTTCATGTGCCAGTGTGAAGACACTGTCCAGATTATCCTGATAGTTTAGAAGCACATAAGGATGCACGCCATAAGTTCCCCATGAATAAGCACCGCTTCTCTTGCCCTTATTTTCATAAACATCGATCCAGCCGCCATCAAAGCCTTCTTTTAAAAGTGCTGTATAATCATCACCAAGGACGCTCAGCCCTTCCAGCACTGTCTGTTTCGCTTCCTCAAAGGTAAACTTCATGGATACTTCCGGAATAATCGGTGTATACAAATCGTACATGTGAATTTCATCAAGTCCAAGCATTTTCTTACGAAGCGCCACATAGTCATACATCGCCGGCAAATACCTGTGGACTGTTTCAATCAGCCGGTCATAAACTTCTGTATCAATGGCATTGCCATCAAGATGCATTTGAAGCGGCGACTGATATTTCCGGGCACCGGCATAAAACAGCTCTTTTTTGACATTGGAAGCGAATGTCGCCGCCAGTGTATTCTTATAACGGCCATAAGTATCATACATAGCTTTAAAAGCACCTTTGCGCACATCGCGGTCTTTACTCTCCATAAAGGATATATAGTTGCCGTGAGTCAGCCGCACTTCTTTGCCCGATTCATCTTTAACCATCGGGAACTGAATATCCGCATTATTAAACATTGCAAAAATCGTTGACGGTGATTCCGCAAAATCGCCAAGTTCAGAAAGCAGCGCTTCCATCTCCGAAGTCAGCGTATGCGGCTTCATTCTTAAAGTATCCTCAAGATAATGTCTGTACAATTGAAGCTTTGGCACATCTTTCATAAACTGCTCCAGTTTTTCTTCATCCATCTTAAGAATCTCCGGATTTTCAAAAGCGCATACACTGCCGATTTTCACCGCCAGCGTCCCGATTTTATCCGCCATCTCCTGATACTTGCCATTGCCAAGATCTTCATGGGATTTTTCATTGGCGTAAACATACAGTCGGCTCAAACGCAGTTCTGTCTCATCTTTTTGGGAGAGATAATCATAAAGCTTCTTACCATTTTCAGTCAGATGGCCCTCATAATCTTTAAGGCTTACGCAGCTTTTGGAAAGCTTCTCATAGTCTTCCTGCCATAAATCATCATCTGCATAAAGATCCTCTATCTTCCATTTGAATTCTTCCGGTACATCCTTTCGTTCGATCAAACCATTTGATAACATATCATCACATCCGTTTCTATTCATAATTTGTCAAAACTATTTATAAAGCTATCTAATTTCCTATTAATTTCAGAAATTCTTAAACAATCTTCTTTTTTTATATATAAAACTGAATAACTTTTTTTATGATAGTTGTACTTAGGATATCTACAATTATTATGTAACTGTGAAAAATTGATATTTTGAAATACTCCTGATTTAATCTGCTCATTTAACTGCATTTTTAAAATATTATTACCACCAGCAAGTATTTCTATTAAAAAATCAGTACTCTTATCTAAAGAATGACCAATTTCTCTTAGCTTTTCTGCAAAATAAGGAGTTGTAACATTTATTTTTCCACATATGTAACCTTTTATTTTCTTTTCCATTGACTGTATATACATGTACACAGCTTCATTATATAATCCTTGTTTTTCTAATAATATAGCAGCCTCCTCATTTTTCTTTCCCAAAGACAAATATTCTACCTTTAGTTCAACTTCATTTGCGTATTTTTGGTACCCCACAAAATTTTGCATATTCTCTCCCTTTTTAATAAATATTCAGGCACTTGATAAATGCCCTAACCCATTAATTTTACTGAGTTTTCTTATCCAATTTGTAACTGTTCAGAGCCAAGCAAAATTTCATAGAACAGACGTAAAATGCTTGCATTTTTAAGACTGTTTTTGAAATTTTATTTGGCGGATACGCCACACCGACGAATTGCGAAGCATTTTGGAGGTTGGCTCTGAACAGATACTCCAATTTATATAAATTTTCTCTCCACAAGTGGTAAAATATAGGTTACGACACCAATCATTTTAACACCTATAGAGGAGAAAATTTATGCCTACAAAATACCATCGGATTGTTCTAAGTCACATTTTTTTCAGACTGTCAAAATAAACTCATTGACGATTCATTAGGTGACTCCGCTTTTGATTCTGCCACACTTTATGGTTCCTTAATTCATGATTTTCATTTTTCAAAAGCTCTGATCCCCTACAATCCAAGAATTGAAAGTTCTCTTAAAAAAGTCGGTTATAACGAATACGTCTATCCTACCTGCCACAATGACCCTTCTCTTTCTATGAAGTATTGTGGCCTTCATAGCCGCAGAGTTGCAGGAAGTAATACTCAAGAATTCGACGCATAACGTTCATCAACGAAATGGTGGTGGTCAGTGATTCGCAGCAACACCCAGCAACCTCCACTAAAACCCATTGTACCAAAAAAGTATCTTATTATCAATGTCGTAAATGTAAACATTGTCCCAACCAAAGGCTTCAAAGAATACGGCAATGCCAACAATGCTTCGGTCAACGATGACCGTGGCATTTTGTTTATATGAATAGTTCTTTCGAAGCTGCACATAATATCATCATATAAGCACGCAGAAATTGCGTATAGATGTTTTCTATAACACGCAAAAATTGCGTATTTAAGCATCTGATTTACGCACCTGAACAAAAAGTCACTAAGTGACTTTTTGCGCGCCCGTGCGGGCACGCAAGTGCATCTTCGTCTCCGCACGGGTCGCATCCTCGCGGAGCGTTTTTATGATACAGGAAATCCTGTATCATAAAAAAACAGCAGATTTCTCTGCTGTTTCAAGGGAGTACATTCATACATATCCGTATGAACTAAATTTTGGGGTCGTGCGCACATGAAGTTCAACCGACCCTGAAGAACCTCATGGTATGCGCACTTATCATGGATCTATGTCTGTAGGAATTCTGCTAATTTATATACAGATGTTTAAGTCTGGGGTTTTGACCAAACATCATGCAAAACAAATATTGTAAAATAAATCAAATCAACTACTAGTGTATCACTTAAACGACTGGAAGTCAACTTCTGTTCCAAAATATAAATATCTTTTCGCCGAAATATTGTTACTTTTTTAACCACCTATGACTATACCATATTGTTAAAATAAAAACAACATCATTTTGGATATTTACTAATTTTCGGCGTGAATCACAGATTTTCAAGTTATTTTCATATTTTTATGCAATAAATAAACAATATTTTAACCATCTTTTCCATATTTTTAACCCATTTCCACTATTGATTTCTTATTTATGTCTACGCTTTAACATCATATGCCATATTTTCTTCTCAGACCAAATTTTCTGCGAAGACCAAATAACAAACAATCAAAGAAAGTGTTGGCACATAAAAAGCGGCCCGCCCTCATGAGCGAACCGCTTTTGTCAAACCGTTTTTGTCAATTTTAAATACTGAAACTATTCTGAGCCAACCTCCAAAATGCTTCGCATTTCGTCGGTGCGGCGTATCCGCCAAATTATTTATTTGATAAATATTTGTGAATACCTGCTGCGGCCGCTTTACCTGCACCCATGGCAAGGATAACTGTTGCGGCACCTGTCACAGCATCACCGCCGGCATAGACGCCTTCTTTTGAAGTCGCACCATTGTTTTCGTCGGCAACGATACATTTCCACTTATTAATATCAAGGCCCTTTGTTGTTGATGAGATCAATGGGTTTGGTGATGTACCCAGAGACATGATCACTGTATCCACATCGATGTCATATTCTGAACCTTCAACTTCAACAGGACGTCTTCTGCCGGATGCGTCAGGCTCACCAAGTGCCATCTTCACGCAGCGGATACCTTTAACCCAGCCGTTCTCATCCACAAGTATCTCCTTTGGATTTGTCAGCAGGTGGAACTGTACGCCTTCTTCTTTTGCGTGATGAACTTCTTCCACACGAGCCGGAAGCTCTGCTTCACTTCTTCTGTATACGATATATGTTTCAGCACCGAGACGAAGGGCTGTTCTTGCAGCGTCCATGGCTACGTTGCCGCCGCCGATGACTGCTACTTTCTGTCCTCTGTGGATCGGTGTGTCATAATCATCACGGAATGCTTTCATCAGGTTGTTTCTTGTAAGGAACTCATTGGCTGAAAATACGCCGTTTGCCTGCTCGCCAGGGATACCCATAAACTTAGGCAGACCTGCGCCTGAACCGATGAATACAGCCTCAAAGCCTTCATTTTCCATCAGCTCATCGATCTTTACAGATTTACCGATAACAACGTTTGTCTCTATCTTAACGCCCAGTTTTCTTACGTTTTCCACTTCATGCGCAACAACTGTCTGCTTCGGAAGACGAAACTCCGGGATACCGTAAACAAGTACGCCGCCCGCTTCATGAAGTGCTTCAAAAATCGTCACATCATAGCCCAGTTTTGCAAGGTCTCCGGCACATGTAAGACCTGCAGGGCCTGATCCGATGACTGCCACCTTTTTACCCAGTTTTGTCTTTGCAGGGATCGGGTCAATGTTATGCTCTCTTGCCCAATCTGCCACAAATCTTTCAAGCTTGCCGATCGCTACCGGCTCACCTTTAATACCTAAGATACACTGGCCTTCGCACTGTGTCTCCTGTGGACACACACGTCCGCATACTGCTGGAAGTGCTGATGATTCACCGATGATCTCTGCCGCTTTTTCAAAATTGCCAACTTTAACTTCCTGAATAAATGCAGGAATATTGATAGAAACAGGACAGCCGCTGCGGCATCTCGGATTCTTACAGTTCAGACATCTTGATGCCTCTTTCATTGCTTCCTCTTCGTTATAACCTAAACAAACTTCTTCAAAATTCGTTGCTCTTACCTTTGGATCCTGTTCTCTGACAGGTACTCTTGCCATTTTTGCTGCCATTATTCGTCACCTCCGCAATGTCCGCATCCGCCGTGATGTGTATCACCTTCCTGAAGTTTCAGCATCGCGCGGCCTTCTTCAGTTTTGTACATTGTCTGACGTTTCATTGCCTGGTCAAAATCAACCAGATGACCGTCAAACTCAGGACCGTCAACACATGCAAACTTCACTTCACCGCCGACTGTCAGACGGCAGGCACCGCACATACCGGTACCGTCAACCATGATCGGGTTCATGCTGACGATTGTAGGGATCTCCAGCTTCTTTGTCAGAAGACATACAAACTTCATCATGATCATAGGACCTATGGCAACACAGACATCATACTTATTGCCTGCGCCGACAAGTTCTTCAACCACTGAAGTCACCATGCCGTGACGGCCGTAGGAACCGTCATCTGTTGTAACATAGAGATTTCCCGCAACAGCTTCCATTTCTTTTTCAAGAATCACAAGATCTTTTGTCTTGGCTCCGACGATGACATCAACATCAATGCCGTGTTCATGCATCCACTTTACCTGCGGATAAACCGGTGCGGCACCGACGCCACCGGCAACAAAAAGGTATTTTTTCTTTTTAAGTTCTAAAACATCTTCATGGATAAATTCAGAAGCACATCCAAGAGGTCCTGTAACGTCCTCGAATGCATCCCCTGCTTTTAAATGGGACATTCTTTCTGTTGAAGCGCCGACAACCTGAAATACGATCGTCACTGTCCCTGCTTCTCTGTCATAATCGCAGATTGTCAAAGGAATTCTTTCTCCGACTTTATCTGTCTTTACAATAAGGAACTCACCCGGCTGGCAAGCCTGTGCAACACGTTTTGCCTCAACATCCATCAGATAAATCTTATCTGCCAGTTTTTCGGCTTTTGTAATCTTGTACATACTAATCCTCCCTGACATGTTATGATTAGGGGTCTGAGCCTGCACCCCCATGATGCTTTCAAATCACCAAGTCATACTTTTTCATACAGACATGTAAACTTTGCTCTCCCGACTCCGGCATCATATGATTAAAAGTATATTCATAATAAATGTCCTTAAATTGCAGCGCGTATTCAGCCGCTAGTTTAACACAGTTAGTATACCTATTTTTTTAAATTTTTTCAATACTAAATTGAGAAATTTTTCACAATCAGGGGATTGTACTTAAATAAAAACATTGCATCATAAACACACACAAAAAAGGTGTCCTTTTATCGGACACCTTTTGTTAACCATTGATCATTGATTTAATTTCCGTTAACACTGCGCTTCACGTAGCTTGTATGTAAAACTTCATGAGCCTTATGACTGCCCGGCTCGCCGAAAAATTCTTCATAAACCTTTTTGATTGAAGGATTTTCGTGGGATTTACGGATAACCTTTGCCTCATCTTCATCGTATAAAGCTTTTGCGCGGATACCTCTGACATCTGTGAAGTTGCGCACGCTGCCTCTGACCTGAGGCTGTCCGCCGCCGTTGACACATCCGCCCGGACATCCCATAATTTCAATAAAGTGGTAATCTGCTTCACCGGATTTAACTTTTTCAAGCAACTTCTTTGCATTGCCAAGACCTGAAGCAACCGCAACCTTAACGGTCATGCCTGCCACATCATATGCAGCTTCTTTAATGCCTTCAGTACCTCTGACTTCTTTAAACTCAGGATTTTCAAGACTTTCTCCGGTCAATACTTCCACTGCTGTTCGAAGCGCCGCTTCCATAACACCGCCTGTTGCGCCGAAAATAACACCTGCGCCTGTGGATTCACCGAGAGGGTCATCGAAGGTTTCTTCAGGAAGCTGATTAAACATAATGCCGGCTTTCTTGATCATGCGGGCAAGTTCACGGGTCGTCAACGCAATATCCACATCCGGCACACCTGCGGCATCCTGGTCATCTCTGCCGATTTCAAACTTCTTCGCTGTACATGGCATCACGCTGACACTGACGATTTTCTTCGGATCGATGCCCATTTTCTCAGCATAGTATGTCTTTAATGTTGCGCCGAACATCTGCTGAGGCGATTTACATGTGGACAAATTTTCTGTCATATCAGGGAAATAATGCTCGCAGTATTTGATCCAGCCCGGTGAACAGGAAGTGATCATCGGCAGCACACCGCCGTTTTGAACTCTGTCAAGGAACTCATGGGCTTCCTCCATGATTGTTAAATCTGCCGCAAAATCTGTATCAAACACTTTATCAAATCCAAGTCTTCGAAGGGCTGCCGCCATCTTGCCTTCCACGTTGGTGCCCATCGGCAGGCCAAACTCTTCACCGAGTCCTGCACGCACACTCGGCGCTGTCTGAACAACCACATATTTATCCGGATCCGCTATCGCTTCAAATACCTGATCGGTGCAGTCCTTCTCATAAAGTGCACCCGTCGGACAGGCTGCGATACACTGACCGCAGGATACGCAGCTTGTTGCTGCCAGATCCATATTAAATGCTGTGCCGATATAACTTTTGAAACCGCGCTCATTCGGTCCGATGACGCCGATACCCTGAACCTTATCACAAACCGCCGTACATCTTCTGCAGAGAACGCATTTGCTGTTATCGCGCACCATATGAGCGGCTGATGTATCCAAAAGTGACGGTGTCATTTCACCGTGATAATAATTTTCATCTTCCACACCAAGCTCACGGCATAACTGCTGAAGTTCACAGTTGCCGCTGCGCACACAGCTTAAACACTCTTTTCTGTGATTTGATAAAATCAGCTCCAGTGTCTTCTTTCGTGATTCAATAATTTTTGGTGTATTTGTCCACACTTCCATCCCCGGATTGATCGGATATACACAGGAAGCGACAAGAGACCTTGCGCCTTTAACCTCAACAACGCACATACGGCAGGCGCCGATTTCATTGATTTCTTTCAAAAAGCATAATGTCGGAATATCGATATGCGCAAGCCTTGCTGCCTCAAGAATCGTTGAGCCTGCCGGCGCACTTACTTCAACACCGTTAATTTTAATTGTAATATTTTCCATGTCCCGCGCCTCCATTAATCTTTGTAGATTGCGCCAAATCGGCATTTTTCCATACATGAACCGCACTTAATACATTTATCGCGGTTGATTGCATGGGCTTCTTTAAGCTTACCGGTAATCGCGCCGTTCGGACAGGCTTTTGCACATGCCGTACAGCCTTTACATTTATCCGGATCAATCTTATAGCTTACAAGTGCCTTGCATACACCTGCAGGACACTTCTTGTCAACGATATGTGCCACATACTCATCTCTGAAATAACGCAGTGTCGACAATACCGGGTTTGGTGCCGTCTGTCCGAGACCGCACAGTGCGTTATCCTTGATGTAGTAACACAGTTCCTCCATCTTGTCCAGATCTTCAAGGGTCGCCTCACCTTTTGTAATCTTATCAAGCATTTCATAAAGACGCTTTGTTCCGATGCGGCACGGTGTACATTTACCGCAGGATTCATCAACAGTAAATTCAAGGAAGAACTTCGCGATATCCACCATACATGTATCTTCATCCATAACGATCAGACCGCCGGAACCCATCATGGAACCGATGCTGATCAGATTGTCATAATCAATCGGAATATCAATATGCTCTGCCGGGATACAGCCGCCTGAAGGGCCGCCTGTCTGAGCTGCCTTAAACTTTTTGCCGTTTGGAATGCCGCCGCCGATATCTTCAATGATCGTCCGAAGCGTTGTGCCCATAGGCACTTCCACAAGACCCGTATTGTTGATCTTGCCGTTTAATGCAAATACTTTCGTACCTTTTGACTTTTCCGTACCCATAGACGCAAACCATTCTGCGCCGTTTAATATAATCTGCGGGATATTCGCATAAGTTTCAACATTATTCAAAATCGTCGGACTTTCAAACAGACCTTTGACAGCCGGGAACGGCGGTCTCGGTCTCGGCTCGCCTCTGTTGCCTTCAATGGAAGTCATCAGGGCTGTTTCCTCGCCGCATACAAACGCACCTGCGCCAAGTCTTAAGTCTATGTCAAAATCAAATCCCGAATCAAAAATATTTTTGCCGAGAAGCCCGTATTCTCTTGCCTGACTGATCGCCAGTTTCAGACGCTCAACAGCAATCGGATATTCCGCACGCACATAAATATACCCCTGAGATGCGCCAATGGCATAACCTGCAATTGCCATCGCCTCAAGGACGACATGCGGATCACCCTCAAGTACAGAACGGTCCATAAATGCGCCCGGATCACCTTCGTCAGCGTTACAGCAGACATATTTCTGAACATTGCCTCTGTTGCCTGAAGCGAATTTCCACTTTCTTCCGGTCGGGAAGCCTGCACCGCCCCTGCCGCGGAGACCGCTCTCAAGAATCACATCAATCACTTCGTCCGGTGTCATTTGCGTCAGCACCCGTCCAAGTGCCTCATAACCGTCTCTTCCTATATATTCATCAATACTTTCCGGATTGATCACACCGCAGTTTCTTAAGGCAACACGATGCTGAAGCCGGTAAAAATCTGTATCCTTCAGTGCTTTGACTTTGCCGTCATTTTCAAGATACAAAAGTCTCTTGATAATATGACCTTTTTTAAGATGCTCACTGACGATTTCAGGAACATCTTCCGGTTTTACCATGGAATAACAAACGGCGCCCGGATAAATGACGACGATCGGTCCCTGTTCACAAAGGCCCTGACAGCCTGTCTGCACAACCGCCACATCATCCTTCAGTCCGTTTTTTTCTATTTCTTCTTTTAATACACAAATAAGCCTGTCACTGCCGGCTTTGGTACAGCCATCGCCGCCGCAAACCAATACATGAGATTGATACATCGCTGTCACCTCCTACAATTTTGTTTCATTTAATGTATACTGTGTCAGTACACGGCCGCGGATCAGATGCTGTTCCACAACTTCTTCCGCTTTTTCCGGTGTCATTTTAATATATGTGACTTTTTCTTTTCCCGGTTCATAGATTTCAACAATCGGTTCATACTGACATAAACCGATACAGCCTGTCTGTGTTACCGTCACATTATCCAGCTGTTTTTCATTTACCTTATCGGCAAGCGCTGTAAGTACCGGTCTTGCCCCGCTGGCAATACCGCATGTTGCCAGACCGACAAGTACACGGATCTTATTTCCGTCTTCGCCGTTCATATTTACCTGTCCCTGCATTCTATCCCGAATAGCTTTAAGCTCCGCAAGCGATTTCATGATGATTCCTCCTAACTGATAATAAAGTCTCCGCTTTGCAGCCGTCATTACGGTGACTTTTCCTGTTTTTAAATAACTGTTCCGCCGTCTGTTTCTGTCTTATTTTCGTCAAGAAATTCACGTATGTACTGTGAGACTTCCGGTGTATCAAGGGGCACACCTTCCAGAATTTCTTTAAACTGTCTCGTATCCAGAGTAAACGACCTGCCATCAAATATATATGTAAATACAAAATCAATCTGTGTATTAAATGTAATCAATGTATGCATAACGCCGCCGATATCGCCAAGAGGCATACGGTCGATATGAGACAATCCAAAGACCGCTGTCACCACGGTTCCCTTTCCCGGCTCCGATTCAATGGAAAAGCTGCCGCCGGTACTGATCGCTGCCATCTTAAAAAATGACACACCCAATCCGATCTTACGGGTCGTCCTCGTTGTATAAAAAGGATCTTCCACACGTTCGATCTGCTCTTTTGTCATGCCGCATCCATCATCTTCGATGATAATTTTTACCATATCCGCCGGCTGATTCACTTCCACTGTGATCTGTATCAGTGAAGCCTGTGCCCGTATGGAATTTTGTGCCACATCCAGTACATTTAATGCAATTTCCGGCATCATGGCTAGTTATATTTTTGCAGAATGCCATAAACGTCATCAACCGTCAGACGTCCATAGACTTCGCCATTGATCATCATTACCGGTGCAAGACCGCAGGCACCGACACAGCGGCAGGCACTCAGTGAGAATTTGCCGTCAGGGGTGCATTCTCCGCCGTCGATACCGAGAATTTCTTTAATTTTGTTATAAATATCTCCCGAACCTTTAACGTAACATGCTGTACCAAGACAGACTGAAATCTGATATTTTCCTTTCGGATTCAGATTAAACTGTGAATAAAACGTTGCGACCCCGTAAATCTTTTCCAATGGTACCCCTAACTCATCGGATATGATCGTCAAAACCTCCTGCGGCAGATATCCGTAAATATCCTGCGCTCTCTGCATAATCGGCATCAGACAGCCTTTTTCATCTCTAAGTTCTTCAATGACTTTCCGCAATTCTTCCTCTTGCTTTGGCGTACCGTAAAACGGCACCTTTTTCTGACTTGAAGCCATAAGAATCCCTCCTTAAAAGTTATTTTTTATTATCTGCAGTACACCATGATCTCGCTTTTCTTCTCACTTATACATTTCGTTTCACTTTGCGGTGCAAAATGTGCGGCACTGCATCTATCATTTATAGTATCACTGTGTTTATTAATTTTCAACATATTTTTTAACTTTTTTCTCATTTTATTTGGTTATTTTTTAACAATCTTTGTTTAAAAATTGTTTTTATTTAAATACAATCTTGAATTGTTACCAATTTAACAAGCACTATTATTGTGCTTTTTGTTGAATTTCACGATTCATCGTGATATACTAACTGCAGAAAGAAAACTTGCACAGGAGGTTCATATGCTTATAAAAGATATTATTGAATTACTGGACGCTACTCTGGTTTACGGTACAGACATTGACACAAGAGAAGTACATTCCGGATGCGGTTCCGATATGATGAGTGATGTACTGGCTTTTGTCAAAGACCAGCCGGTCCTTTTAACAGGGCTGTGCAATCCCCAGGTTGTCCGCACAGCGGAAATGATGGACATCATGTGTCTTGTATTTGTACGCAATAAACAGCCCGGAGAAGACATGATCGCCCTGGCTCGTCAGCGCAACATCTGCATTCTGACAACACCGCACACCATGTTTACAGCCTGCGGCCTGCTCTATGCGGCAGGTTTGCGCGGAGGTGAATAATCATGGACGATACCATTAAAATTGATTACACCGTCTCACCGGATGACTTTACCCGTGCAGGCGAAGCAAGCAGTGACCTGAAAAATATGCTCAAACAGCTGAATGTGGCTCCGGATATTGTCCGAAGGATTGCCATCGCCATGTACGAAGGCGAGATCAACATGGTCATCCATGCCAACGGCGGCACCATTACCGTTTTTATCAGCACGTCACAGGTCAAAATGATTTTAAAAGATTCAGGTCCCGGTATACCTGACATCGAAAAAGCGATGGAGGCCGGCTATTCAACAGCACCGGACAATATACGCTCCCTCGGTTTTGGTGCCGGTATGGGCCTGCCTAACATGAAAAAATATTCCGATGACATGCATATTGAAACTGAACTTGGCGTCGGAACGACTGTAACAATGACTGTGAATTTGTAACTGTTTTGAGCCAGGCAAAATTTCATAAAACAGACGTAAAATGCTTGCATTTTAAAGACTGTTTTTGAAATTTTATTTGGCGGATACGCCACACCGACGAAATGCGAAGCATTTTGGAGGTTGGCTTTGAACAGTTACGATTTTTTTATTTAGTGGGCAAGAATGGCCTCTGTCATTTTGATGATGCGCTTGTTTTCCCTGATGTCATGGACGCGCACGAAAGCGCAGCCTTTGATGACCCCCAGGACTGTGGTGGCCAGAGTGCCCTCCACACGGTCATCCGCAGGCAGATCCAGTGTCAGACCGATCATGGATTTGCGCGATGTTCCCAGCAGTATCGGATAACCGAGGCGATGGAGAATTTCCAGGTGATT
>JALEHN010000141.1 GCA_022770525.1 Clostridiales bacterium | reverse complement strand
CTTCACCCTGCCTGCTAAGAATCGCTGTGCTCCCCTCAGGTACTCCTGAATCCGTCAGTTACACAGCTTCTTCGTTTAGATTAAACGATTTTAAACCATTTGTCAATCTGATTTTTACCTTCAATTGCCAACCGGAAATTGAAATTTGCGCACCCGTACGGGCACACAAGTGCATCTTCATCTCCGCACGGGTCGCATCCTTGCGGAGCGTTTTTATGATACAGGAAATCGCAATTTTCCTATATCATAAAAAAACCTCCGATAATCATAAAGAAAATCAGAGGTTTGTTCATGTATTCCATTTTATTCCGCAGCTTTTGCTTTTGTCCAGAGGTCTGAATAAATTGCTTTGATTTCCGGATCCTGATACCCAAACACTTCGTTATTCGGGTTATCGACACCCGGCACATACGCATTAATGCCTTCATAATCATCATCACGCATCTGCTCATATGCATACTGAACCGTTGAAGAATAACCGACCCACTGGCTGTTTCTGTAGGCAATTTCATTGTCCAGTATAAAATTGATAAACTCATAGGCCAGATCATAATTCTGGCACTCTTTACTTATGACCATGGCATCAGTCCAAATATTTGTCCCCTGTTCCGGCTCGAAAAAGGACAAGTCCTCATTTTCAGACATAATGTACGCACCATCACCGGAATAAACAACTGCAATGGCTTTGTTGCCGGATATCATATTATCAATCACATCATCACCCGCATAAATCGGGTTGACCATTTTTTTCTGATCCACAAGCCACTGATAAGCTTCCTGTATCTCCGCTTCATTGGTAGAGTTCATCGAATATCCCAATGCTTTAAGAGCAATCATAAAGGCATCACGCTCTGAATCATACATATAAATATTTCCGGCATATTTTTCGTTGCGCAAAAGCTCCCAGCCATCTTCAAGATCTTCCTCATCAACGACAGTGGTATCATACAAAATGCCAACGCTGCCCCAAAAATACGGCACCGAATAAACATTTCCGGGATCATAAGCCTGATCCATAACGATATCCATCAGGTTATCCTTATTTTCTATACGGCTCCAGTCAATCGGCACAAGGCTTTCTTCTTTAATCATCCGCTCAATCATATAATCCGACGGAATGAGAATATCATAAAACTCTCCGCTGCTGATTTTAGTATACATCATTTCATTGGATTCAAATGTTTCATAGACGACTTTGCAATCATATTTTTCCTTGAACTCTTTAATCAGCTCCTGATCGATATACTCGCCTGCGTTATAGATTTTAAGCTTCGGCTTTGATCCGCATGCTGTAAGCAGCATCACCGCCAGCAGCATGATCAATACTAACCATCTTTTCTTCATACGTGCTGCTCCTTTACTCTGCCCTTTTTAATACTTGGAATAATGTTCACAAAAAATACAACAAGAGCAATCACTGTAATAACGATTGTCGACAATGCATTAATCGTCGGATTCATACGCTTGGTCATATTATAAACAACAATCGAAATATTTTTAACACCATTGCCTGTAGCAAAGTATGAAATAACAAAATCATCAAAGGACATCGTAAATGCCAGCAGCGCACCGGCAAATATGCCCTGTCTGATCATCGGCACGATCACCTTCATCAGCGCCTGCACAGGGGTTGCACCAAGGTCCATGGCCGCATTGGCAAGGCTCGGGTCAAGACTTTTTACCTTCGGATAAACACTTGTAATCACATACGGCGTACAAAACATAATGTGCGCCAGAAGCATCGTTACATAACCCTTCGGGATTCTCAGTGAAGAGAACAAAAGCATCACGCTGATGGCTGTCACGATTTCCGGATTTAAAATCGGGAAATTATTTACATTCAAAAGATAGTCTCTTAAAAACTTTCTTGATTTACTGAGGCCGATGGCTGTCATTGTGCCGAGCACCGTAGAAATCACTGTGGCCAGAATCGCAATCGTTACCGACACGATGACCGCCTGAATAACTTCATAATTTTCAAACAGTTCTTCATACCACTGTAATGAAAATCCCGTAAAATTGGACAATGACTTTGAATCATTAAATGAAAATATCATCATTACAAGGATAGGCAGATAAAAAAAGGCAAAACAAATGCCGACATAGATTTTAGCAAAAATACCGTTTTTTCTTTTCATGTCAGCCCTCCTTATCTTCCTGCGGATCTATCTTTTTCATGACACGCATAAACAAAATAATGATAATCGCAAGAATCAGTGAAATCGCGCTGCCGAAGTTCCAGTCACCGACAGTGACAAACTGTGTTTCAATCAGGTTTCCGATCAGCACATACTGTCCGCCGCCCAAAAGCTTCGGAATTACAAATGTAGATATCGCCATAAGGAAAACCATCATAATACCATTGAGCACCCCCGGCAGTGACAGTTTAAATATGACTTTAAAAAATGTCTGAACTCTGTTGGCGCCCAGATCATATGCCGCTTCAATCAGAGATTTATCCATTTTATGCAAAGATGTATGGATCGGAATAATCATAAACGGCAGGAAATTGCAGACCATGCCGACAATGACAGAAAAATCTGTATACATCATGGCGATCGGCTCAATTCCCAAAAGTCCAAGCAGTGAATTAACAATTCCATTATCTGATAAAAGATTCATCCATGCGTAAGTACGCAAAAGCATATTGATCCACATCGGTACTGTTACAAGCAAAATCATCATATCCTGCGTACGCTCGTTCATTTTAGAAATGATATACGCAAGCATATAGCCAAAAACAAGGCAGATCGCCGTTGTCACAACCCCCAGTTTAATGGATTTCCAGAACACGCTTAAGTACGTCGGCTCAATAAATTTTGCCAGATTTTCCAGCGTAAAACTAAACGTCAGCACCGCATTGCCGCTGCCCATAAATGCATACAGAACAATCATAAACAGCGGTATAACAATCAATAAAAAAGACCAGAGAATATAAGGTTTTGCAAGATGACGGAAATGCTTCATCAGTAGTTACCCATCTTGCACATTACATGGATATCTTCAGGGCCGAAGGAAAGACCGACTTTACGGCCCGGTTCAGCATAATCCGTTGTCTGCACCATGTAAGTACGCATTTCTGTCTCAACCATAATCTCATAATGAACGCCTTTAAAAGTTACACTGGTTACAGTTCCTGTGATGCTCGCCTTCTCTGGTTCAACGATATCCAGGTCCTCAGGTCTTAGTACAACTTCCACCGGTTCATGATCTTCAAAACCTCTGTCTACACATTCAAAATGAACCCCGTCAAATTCCACAAGGTAATCTTTAATCATTACGCCTTCGATGATATTGGATTCCCCGATAAAACCTGCCACAAAACGGTTTTCAGGTTCATTATAGATATCAATAGGAGATCCGATCTGCTGAATCTCACCGTCATTCATAACAACAACCGTATCCGACATGGAAAGGGCTTCTTCCTGATCGTGGGTAACAAAAACAAAGGTAATGCCGACTTCTTTCTGGATTTTTTTCAGTTCGCCCTGCATTTCCTTACGCATTTTTGCATCCAGTGCACCTAACGGCTCGTCCAGCAAAAGAACTTTTGGCTCATTGATCAGCGCTCTTGCTATGGCAACACGCTGCTGCTGACCGCCGGAAAGCAATGTCACATCGCGTTTTTCATAGCCTTCAAGACCGACAAGCTTTAACATCTTATTGACTTTTTCTTTAATCACTGTCTTGTCCATCTTTTTAATATTCAGACCAAAAGCAATATTATCATAGACATTCATGTGCGGAAACAAAGCATATTTCTGAAATACCGTGTTGACCTCCCGCTTATACGGCGGCACTTTTGAAATATCCTTACCGTTAAATATGACCTCCCCGCTGCTTGGCTCTTCAAAGCCGGCAATAATACGAAGCGTAGTCGTTTTTCCGCATCCGCTCGGTCCGAGAAGCGTCAGAAATTCATTTTCATGAATATCCAGATTAATACCTTTTAAAACCTGCTGATCTTCAAAATTCTTCGTCAGGTTTTTCAGTTCAATCAGCTTATTCATCCCATTTCCCTCCATTAAATTTTATTAAATTAAAAGGATGGCGGTGTTGATACCCACAAAACTTTGGCATCTCCTTCCCAGTCATTACTGATATAATGATCCCTTCCGCCCTTAAAATAAAAGGTTTGCCCTTTTTTCACAACATACACATCATCACCGTAGTGAAGTTTTATTTTTCCCTGCAGCACATAGCCGAATTCCTCAGCCTCATTTGGTCTGAGTTTTTCCGACACGCCGCCTTTTTTCAAATGAAGCAGAATCGGCTCCATCTTGTTTTTCTGTGCATTTGGCACAACATAATAAATATCATAGTTTTCCTGAAAATTCTCAAAATAGTCATTGGACGTGAATACAATTTTTTCCTCTTTTTCCTGAGCAAAAAACTCACCCAGCGTTGTCCCCAATGCTTCCAGAATATCTTCCAGTGTGGCTATCGACGGAGACGTCAGATTTCTTTCAACCTGGGACAAAAATCCCTTTGTCAGTTCACTCCGGTTGGCAAGTTCCTCCAATGTCAGCTGATTTCTCACCCGTAACTGCTTAATCTTCTCTCCGATTTGCATAAAAATCCTTCCTTATTCTTTAATTCGACTCTCCAAATCAAGCCGATGCATATTTGCGCATAACACTCAGCCGCAAAGCATAAGTGCCCGCGTCATTTTATAAACATTTTGTTCACTATTTCTAAACAAATTATATTATACATAACATCGTTAAAAAGTCAACAAATTTTTAACAAAAAGTTTAATATTTTAAACCACACCATTTTTATGCGGATTATGACGGATACTGCAACGTTTTTATGCAGATTCCGGAGGATATTTCACCAAAAAAGAACACATTTCAAAAATCAGAATTTTGATATCTGACCTCCAAAATGTGCTCCTCTGTGATTATACTTTTAGTTCTGCTATTTCTATTTTTTACTGTTATTTTTATTTATTGATATATTCTCTACTTCACTGAATCCTCTGCTTTGACGGTCAGACCGGAAGCTTTCCACGCCGATTCATCATAGATCATTGTAATGTTTCCGGTTATATATGCAGCTTCCTCTTTGTCTGTAACAGCCATTAATCTGGCAGTGAAATCAAAAACAACCTGTTCTCCGGATCTTCTTTCCAACTGAATTTCTTCAGCGGCGATGTCAGAAGAATATTGCTTTGCCAGTGACATACTAAGCGTACATGTACGATTTTTCATCATTTGTTCAAGGCATTCATCTGTTATGCTGTCACCAAATTGTTGTTGGAAATAATCTTTCATTTCATTTTCGTTTATTGATGAAATCCCGGGTTCATGACCTGTTTCCGCTTCTGTCATTTCTGCGTACAATGCATCAAAATCCCCGGCTTCCTGTAGAGAACAGTTTAAAACCCGATCAAGAACCGCTTTGGCATTTTGTTCGGATTCATCACTACTCTTTTTGCAGCCCGAAATGATTGTTACTGCAATCAACAATACAATAATTAATGTGTTAATCCGTTTGTAATTATCAATCTTCATTATCTTATCCCTCCTCTTATCTGCCGCAGCATACTTAGTATTGCTAAATATATTGTATCAGATAATAATTTTATTTTCAATACGTTTTTATTTAAATATATAGAGAGAATGTCGAAATTTGACGAAATGTTTCAAAGCTGGAAGCCGGATAATCAGGAAGAATTTCTGGATTTCTGTACCGGTACCAAAGGGGTTAAAATGTTATATGATTCATTTTTTAAAGAAATTATGAACCCTGAATATACGCCGGAACGGCTCAATGAGCTGCTTTCACTGCTGATTGGCCAGAACGTCAAAGTACTAAAAGCACTTCCGAATGACAGCACCCGCATTGCCGATGAAACAACCCTTGTCATCATGGATATCGTTGTAAAATTAGAAGACGGCAGCTTAAGCAATATTGAAGTCCAGAAGTTAGGCTATGCATTTCCCGGACAGCGCAGTGCCTGTTATTCGTCGGATCTGCTGCTGCGTCAGTATAAGCGGGTACGCGGCGGTAATGATAAAGAGAAAAAGAAATTCAGCTTCAAAAACATCAAACCGGTCTATACCATCGTGTTATTCGAATCAAGTCAGAGAGAATTCCATCAGTTTCCCGATACATATATCCATCACTTCAGTCAGATGTCAGATACAGGTCTTAAGCTTGATCTTCTTCAAAACTATGTCTTTATTTCACTTGACATTTTTAAAATGAAACTGCACAATAAGGATATAAACAGCAAGTTAGATGCATGGCTTACATTTTTATGTATGGACGAGCCGGAATGGATCATAAAGGTCATCAAAGCTTATCCACAGTTTGAGGCCATGTACAGACAAATTTATGAGATGTGCCTGAATGTGGAAGGGGTGATGACAATGTTTTCCGAAGAACTGCGTGAACTGGACAGAAATACAGTACAGTATATGATTGATGAGATGCAGGATGAGATCAATAAAATGGAAAGCCAGATTCAGCGTAAAGACGAAGAACTTCAGCAAAACAGAGAACAGCTCCAGCAAAGCAAAGTACAGCTCCAGCAAAAGGATAAACAAATAGAGGAACTTATGAAGAAAATTTCCGAACTGGAAAGCAAAAGATGACAGTAACGTTCATTAACAATCCATCGAATAAGGGCAGGTACTGCCAATCAGTACCTGCCCTTAAAGCTTCCTGTGTATTTCACTTTAACAGCACATACCAGTAGCCGAAATCGCTCCGTCCTTCTTCATCATTTCTTATGGCTTTAAAGTTTGTAAATCCGAACTGCCGGGCCATAAACCGGTCTTTTTGCTGTCCCATGCCGGGAACACCGAGAAAATATCCGTCTTTTTTCAAGTAGCCGAGAATCAGATGTCTGTAACTATAGTAACTGTGCAGTAAAAAACTGTTGCTGACATACGTCCAGAACTTCATTGGCATCATACCGATATCCTGAAGCTCAAGCCGGATGCACTGCTCAACTTCATTATCCTCAAACGGATACATTTTCATGCCCTGATCCATGATTTTCTGCAGTTTTTCTTCAAGCGTCAATTTTTTTACTGAATCACGATAATCCATCGGCACTGCCGCCAACGCCGCTTCCTTCACAAGATTTTCAGGCGACTCATTGACTGACAAAGCAATACTTTCCGAATGCAGGCCGGGCTGATTTTTATTTTCTTCCTCTATCATTTCTCTCTTATTATTTTCTTCACTCGGTATTTTTTCCTTTTTATAATCTATTACCGATGTCTGCGCTTTTCCTTTTACTTCCTTTGCCGTTTCTGTCTTTACAGTTTTTTCGTCTGCCGACTCTGCCTTTACAGCTTTTTCGTCTGCCGGTCCGATGATTATGCCCTTTTCTTTTGGCACCTTTGTCACCGGTTCCTTTTCTTCAATGGGTGCTGTGATAAACTGTAACTGCCGCGGATTCTTTTCCTGTGCCCTTTCTCCTGTTATGGCCTGCTTCCCAGTCTCTTCTGTTTTTACCTCTGCCTGCATATTTTCCTTTTCAGCTGCTCTTTCCGATGAAGGAACGCTTTTCCTAACCGGTATATTTATCTCTGTTTCTGTACCGGCCTGAAAACTGCGCATATCCAGCATTTCGTCATCCCAGCATGTACCATACTTTTGTCCCTGACTGCTGACAATAACAATTCCGGCCATCTCTCCCAGAGAAATGCCGGAATTTTCAATATTGTCCTTTTGTGTCTCAATATAAAATTCCCCCTGATTACCATCACGCTTCATGATGCCAAGGTGAATACCTCTTATTATGGAACCGTACCGTTTGACCATATACACATCAAATACTGTCTGGAGACTGCCATACATATCTTTCATATGTACATAAACAAAGCAGCGGCTATCCCTTGTTTCAACGCGTACAAAACCGTTATTTAATGTCTTTTGATTATTCTCATATACATAGATATAAGATACAAAACGATTATACTCGGTCATAACGTACCTCCTTCTGATTTATGCGGGATTAAGGCGCCAAAATCCCGCGCCAGAAAATCTTTGACACCTTAATCTATATTATGAATAGGGAGGCTGCTTTATAACCAAAACATTTATTTTTATCCCTCCCTGTGGTATACTGACTATAAAAAACGACCGCCCGCAAAGCTGCTGACTATGTAAAAAATATTTGGATGTTTTTCAGAACATCTGCATGATATATTGAAATACCGGCACATCAGCGAAAAAGAGGAACAGGCAGGTGATTTTATGACTTTTGAACAGCTTGATTATTTTATTGCGCTTGTCAATGCGGATACATTTTTTGACGCGGCAGAACAATGCCATATGACCCAGTCCACACTATCCAAGCAGATCATGAAACTGGAAAAAGAATTGAATATACGTCTCTTTGACCGAAGCCGCCGCAAAGCCGTTCTGACCGAAGCCGGTCAGCATTTTTACACCGAAGCCCTGCAGCTTTCGGCTCAGTACCATAAAGCACTGGCAAATATGCAAAAGTACCAGAACAGTGAAACGCAGGAGCTTCATATCGGTTTCCTTCCGATACTTACCCAGTACCATCTGACCGCCCTCTTCAAAGATTTTTCAAAACAGTATCCTCAGATTCATCTTATCCTTGACGACGTTGAGGAAGAAGAATTAACAAACGGACTGGACAGCGGGCGCTTTGACCTTGTCATCACAAGGGAAAATACTGTCTCGCCGGAGCGGCACCGCTTTGAATGTATCGCAAAAGACCGGCTGATGGCCATTTTACCGATCCGTCATCCGCTTGCCGAAAAAAAAGAAATCTCCCTGACAGAGCTGTCGGGAGAATCCTTTATCTTAATGAAACCTTATACCGCTGTTTATAAAATGTGCCTGCAGCTATTTGACCTACTGCATATTCATCCGGACATACGACGGACCGCCCGCATGGAATCCATCATCGGCGCCGTCAGCTTTGGTGAAGGCATCAGTCTGCTGCCTGAAAAAAATTTTCTTTTGTTTCAGCAGGACTCACTGACCGGCATACCGGTTTCAGAAGCACCGCCGCTCTCTGTCGGCATTGCCGCTCTTAAGTCCGGACACCAAAACAGCAGCACCGATACATTGATTCAGTATGCTAAATGTTATGATATCGAAGTCAAATGCCTTTGACTCCATGATGCTTACGGATTTCTTCGTATTCATACGCCCAAAATATCAAAAGGTCATGCATTTTCATGCGCGCATGAAATGCATGACCTTTTAATCCGGCATCAGATTGCCCAAACGCCATCCTTAAATATCTGAACTTCTCTGCCGTCAGCTGTTTTTCCCGTCACTGACAGGTCTTTTGTGCCGACCATAAAGTCCACATGATTCATGGATATATTGCCGCCCCTTGCCTTTAATTCATCATCAGACAAATCAGCACCGCCCAGAAGATTTGTCGGGTAGCATGCACCCAGTGCAAAATGGCAGGAAGCATTTTCATCAAATAAAGTATTGTAAAATAAAATATTCTGCTGAGCAACCGGTGAAGTACACGGTACAAGAGCTGCTTCACCGAGATAGGCAGCACCCTCGTCCATATTCAGCATACGCTCCAGAACATCTGACCCTTCCTCTGCTTTAAAATCAACAACCTTGCCATTTTCAAAAGTCAGCTCAAAATTTTTAATAAGATTTCCTTCGTAACAAAGCGGCAGGGCACTGACAAGCTTTCCGTCTGCCCGCATACGGTCAGGCATTGTAAACACTTCTTCTGTCGGCATATTGGCAAAATATTTGATGCCGTTTGCCGCCGTATCGGATCCGCCTTCCCATCTGTGATTTTTCACAAGGCCAACCGTAAAGTCTGTGCCTATGCTGTTTTTATAGTGCAGTGAATCAAACTGATACGCATTGAGCATACGGCACTTTTCATTTAAAATACGTCCATGCTCAAGCCATCTTTCCACCGCATCTCCTTCACCGATGCGCAGTGTATTAAAAATAGCTTCCCACAGCTTCTTCACAGCTTCCTCCACAGGAACATCCGGGAATACCTTTTTCGCCCACGCCTCTGAAGGCACAGCCGATACATTCCATTTAAACTGACTGCACAACATCATATCATAAAACTCTTTATTTGCTTTATCCGATGCTCTGCCTGCTGCCGTCATTTTTTCAGGGGACACGCCCTTAAATGCTTCCGGATCTGTTCCGGTAATCGAAATAAAAGCAGCATCTTTCTTTGCATACATCAAAAGAGAATCCACACGCCACTGCGGGAAATCTTCAAAAACTTCCATCGGCGCATAATCATAACGCATTCTGGCAATCTGATCATCATTCCAGTGAACGATGACTTCACGTGCGCCTGCTTCATACAGTTCTTTCACAATCATTCTGGCAAAATCCTGACACACAACAGGACAGCGAAGCACCACATCCTGCCCCGGCTCAACATTGACACCGCATCGTGCCACCAGTTTTGCATATTGCTGTAACTTTTCTTCAAAATTCATTCTATAACGCCTCCAAATTATCTTTTTATTGATGATCTGCAGTAAATATAATATCAGGGTCAAAAGTCACATTTGATGCAAACATTCCTTTTGACCCCGGCATCCTTTAATATCCGTACACATCGTATATTTCACGGGAGTATACCCCCGGCGCTTCAAATACGATCAGCGGCTTTTCCACAGTAATTCTTGACTTCGCACCTTTAATAGCTTCAATCAGCACCATATTGGGCTCCCGGTCCACAAAGGGATGAACCATTTTCATCCGCTTCGGCTCCAGCTTATAAGCCGTCATCACTGAAAATATTTCCACAAGACGAAACGGCCGGTGAACCATATAAAAACGTCCGCCCGGGACAAGCAGTGCCGATGCTTCCCGCACAACATCTTCAAGTTTACATAATACTTCATGCCGTGCAATGGCCTTCGGCTCATCAGGATTTTTTAATCCGTGCATATCTGTCATATACGGCGGATTACTTGTGACAACCTGAAATGTTCCCTTTCCGAATACAGCCGAAGCCGTTTTTATGTCGCCTTCCACAATGGAGATTTTATGCTCCAGATGATTCAGCGCCACACTCCTTCTCGCCATATCCGCACTTTCCGGCTGTATTTCCAGACCGGTAAAAGACTGTCCCTGAGTCTTTGCCTCCAAAAGAATCGGAATAATTCCCGTCCCTGTACCGAGATCAATCACCCTTTCGCCCTTTTTAGCCTTCGCAAAGCCGGACAAAAGTACGGCATCCATGCCGAAACAGAACTTTTTTGTATTCTGGATAATCTTGTAGCCATTACGCTCTAAATCATCCAGTCTTTCATCTTCCTTTAAAAAACCTGCCGAAAAATCTGCATCCATACTAAAATACCGACGGTCCACTGCTGTCTTTTTCAAGCTTTGACAGTTCTTTATATTCTTCCGGTGAAAGATTCAGTTTTTCTTTTCGGCGTCTCGGCTTAAACCTCAGCTGTTTTACTTTATATTCTCTGATTTCCTTTTCGTCATTTTCCAGTGTAACAATCACCTTCACAAGCTGCCTTAACACATTGACGCTGGACACCTCACCTTTAAACCCGTCATCTGTTGTCACTGTATCGCCGATATTCGGCAGTTTGCTGTTCAGATATTCATAAGTTTCCTCTTCATTTTTCAGACAACACATTAAACGCCCGCACACACCGGAAATCTTTGAAGGGTTCAGGGACAGATTCTGCTCCTTGGCCATCTTTATGGATACAGGCACAAATTCCGACAAATGACAATGGCAGCACAGACAGCGGCCGCATATACCGACTCCGCCCATCAGCTTTGTCTCATCACGGACACCGATCTGGCGCAGCTCGATTCTTGTCTTAAATACGCTGGCCAGGTCTTTAACAAGTTCACGGAAGTCAATACGTCCGTCTGCGGTAAAATAAAACAGCACTTTATTGTTATCAAAAGTATATTCCACATCAATCAGCTTCATCTCAAGACCATGCTTGGCAATCTTCTCAAGACAAATCTTAAATGCTTCTTTTTCTTTATCTTTATTCTTAAAGGCAATTTCATCGTCCTCCGGTGTTGCCACACGAATCACCGGCTTTAACGGCTGAATGACCTTGCTGTCTTCAACCTCACGGCGGCCGATCAGTACATGTCCGTACTCTACGCCTCTTGCTGTCTCTACAATAACATTCTGTCCCGCTTCAATATCATAATCCAGAGGATCAAAATAATAGATTTTTCCTGCCCGTCTGAAGCGGACACCAATCACACAAACCATATTAATTCTCCTTTATTGTCAAAAGCATAAGCTCCAGCACAACATCGAAATTGACATTGGCTCTCAGACGGACTTTTGCCTTTTCCAGTCCCTGAATAATATGATCCAGACCGTCAAAGGATGATTTTTTAGCCCGTTTGCTCAGTGCTCTGTATTCATCTTTATAAATCAGTAAATTTAAATCATTTGTAATTTTAAGCATCAGTACATCTCTGTACCATACAAGCATCATATCAATGACATCATAAATATTCGCTTTATGCTCCGAAAGATTCTTAACCGCATCCATGACTTCATAAACTTCCATGTCATCCACATTTTTCACAATGCGCAGAATATCTTCCTGCAGTTCATTGAAATCTACGGAAATTGCCATTTTTATGGCTTTCCCGATATTTCCCTGTGAAAATGCGGCACAGACCCGCGCTTTATAATCCGGCACCTGATACTTGCCCATTAAAAACTGAACAACCGTATCAAAAGGTGCTGTCTTTAAATTCAGCGTCACACATCTGGAGCGGATCGTAGGAAGCAGCGCATCGATACTGCTTGTCAGAAGCATCACAATACCGTATGCCGGCGGCTCCTCAATCGTTTTCAGCAGTGCATTCTGCGCCTGCGGTGTCATTTTTTCAGCTTCATCAATAATATATATTTTGTATTTACTGCTGTAAGGCTTAATCGCAATGTCATTATTCAGCTGAACACGCACATCATCAACACTGATAGAATTGGGCTTTTCATGAACGACCCACTTAATATCCGGCTGATTGCCCGAATCCACCTGATGACAGGAACGGCACATATCACATGAATCACCGTAACCGGCTTCACACTGAAGCGCTTTCGCAAAAGCTTTCGCAAGCATATTCTTCCCGACACCGTCTTCGCCGTTAAATATATACGCATGGGATATTTTTTTAGCTTTCAGCGCGCTGCTCAAATGTGCAATAATCTGCTCATGTCCTACCACATCTTTAAATGTAGCCATCTTCTGTCACTCCTTTCGATCTGTCCGGCTCTATAAATAGCACCGGATCTTAGCCTTAACCTGCGCAATACATGTTTCCAGTGTTTCATTGTCAAAAACGGTATGTATACCGGCCTTCTCAAGCTTTTCTTCTGAAAAGTCCCCGCTGTCTGCCAAAAATCTCCGACACATTTCCGCGTATTTCGGCGCTGTCTGCCGGCGCTCTCTCTCAAGCGCTCTAAAAAGCCGCAGACCGTCTTCAACATTTATATAAAGCGGAACAACCTGTGAAGCCCCGTAATAATCTCTGATTTTACAGTAGGATTCCAATGTCCCGATTACAATAAAATGACCTTTGGAAAAATCAATCTGACCGTCATCGACCATAAAATACCGCCACGGCCCGAAAACCGTTTCATAACACCGGTCTTCGATAATTTTTCCTGCAGCTTTAAACTGCTGAAACTGTTTTTCATTAACAAACCAATATTCCACACCCTCTGCCTCTCCTTCACGGACAGGTCGGGTCGTATAAGGAACAACCGTATGTAATCCGAGCGACCGGTCAGATATAAGTGCCTTATAAATCGTGTCCTTGCCCGACGCACTTTTTCCCATCATACAAAAAAGTTTTCCCATAAATATTCCTCATACTTTCCTCTGTTCATTTTTATTCATCCCTCTGTATACAGGAAATCCCAAAAACCTCCTGTATATCAGGATTTCCTATACGTCAAGAATATTAAGGCTATTCAGTGAATCATCGCTGACGCCTTCAATTGTAAAACCTTCCAGGGTATAATTTTTCATCTTTTCAAGATGTTTTTCAGTAATTTTTTCTCCCGGAACAAGAAATGGTATGCCCGGCGGATATACGTAAGCATATTCCCCGGAAATCTTTCCTGCCGCCGCCTTAAAAGTGACTGTCTTTGTTTTCTTTAGCGATGCCTCATAAGGCGTCAGCAGCGGTTCTAAACACGCACAGGCTGCATCGTTTTGCCGGCAATGGCCGCTCCCGTTTTCACAGGTACCTGACGCGTCTTCCTGCACAGGTATCCATGACGCATCTTCCTGCGTATATACAGGATAAGCCGAAAGTGCCGACATATCCATACCGTCTATTTCTTCAAGAGCCTGATACAGCCGTCTAAAGCCCTCCTCGGTGTCACAGATACTTGTCATTGCAATCACATAATCTCTTGAAGCCATCTCCATCTGCAGATGGTATTTATTTAATAATATATCATACAGCCATTTCCCACAAGCCCTGACCGGCGACACATAGATGACAATCTTCGACATGTCAAAATCATAAGCCTGCTCCGTATCAAAGCTTTGCCTGTCTAAAATTCTCAGATGCTTCAAATGTCTGCACTGATTCAAAAATTCTGTCAGACGCTGTCGATATTTGTCAAAAAGTTTTTTTCCTTCCTTTTCAAGAAGATTCATGCAGTGGTCAATGGACGCCATCATCAGATAAGAAGGACTTGTCGTCTGTATATATGAATAATACTTCATCACCTGCGCCCGCCGTACAAGCCGGCCTTTGAAATGCATCAGCGCCGTCTGCGTCAGCGACGGCAGCGTTTTATGGACGCTCTGAATCACTATATCTGCACCGAGACGCACCGCTGTCTGGCCAAAACCCGGCGCAAAACCAAGATGCGCCCCGTGGGCTTCATCGACAATCAGAGGTATGCCATATCTGTGCACGACTTCAGCAATTCCCCGGATATCCGAGATCACACCTTCATAGGTCGGCGACGTGATCACCACAGCCGCTATATCCGGATATGCCTTCAGTGCCCTGTCCACCGATACTGCGGATACACTGCCGTACACCCCCAGCGGCTGCTGCACCGAAGGGTAAATATACACAGGCTTTAAACCGCCCATTTCTATGGCGTGATACACGGACTTATGACAGTTTCTTGCCGCCAGAATCCTTTCTCCCCGGCGGCAGCTGCCAAGAATTGCCGAAATAATCCCCGCCGAACTTCCATTGACAAGAAAAAATGTTTCATCCGCGCCATAAAGCATCGCTGCCCGCTGCTGGGCCTTCCGGATGATGCCTTCCGGCCGGTGCATATTATCAAACCCGTCGATTTCTGTAATATCCATCTTCACTGCCCGACCGAAATCCAGAAATTCCGGATTTCTTTTATGTCCGGGCATATGAAACGGATAATAATCACTGTCGCCGTATATTTTCAGCTGCTCATACAGGCTTTGATGCCTGCTGTCACTTTCCTTCTCTCTCACCGGACCGCACCTCAGACCGCTACTTACTTCTTTGATTCTCATCATATTCGCGGATCAGACGTGCCACACACTGTCCGTCAGATTCACACGGAATATAAGAAGTACCGTATTTTATAAATTCATCGCTGCCCTTACCTGCCATAATCATCACTGTCGGCTTTGTAATCTGTCCGAAAGCTTTTTCAATCGCTTCAATACGGCTTTCAATCACTTCATAATCAACACCGGTCGGCTTAATATAGGACTCCAGTTCCGCCGCGATTTTTTCAAACGGCTCCGGCCCCGGATCATCGGCAACAATATAAACTTTCTTTGAATAAGCGGCAGCAACCTTTGACATGCTTTCCCGCCGCAGAAAAGCTTTTCCGCCCGGACATCCGAAAAATGACACAATTTCATAATCCGGATACTCAGCCTTCATCGAACCGAACAGCTTTTCAAAACTTAATTTATTATGGGCAAAATCCGCAATAGCAATAATTTTATGATCCTCTGTCGTATACATTTCCATACGGCCGCTTGGATGTGCCCTGTACAGTCCCGCATAAATATGCTCCACAGGAATATCATAAATATACAGCGCAGCCACCGCAGCCAGAGCATTTTCCACATTAAAAAGCCCCGGAATAGACAGTCTGAATTCCATGTCAAACTTATCACAGCGAATATTAAACACAGTTTCGTGGCCGTCTTTATGAATATTATACCCATAAATATCCGCTTCCGGACGCAGACCGAATGTAATCACCTTTGAAGCGGATTTTGCTGCCGCCATAACCTCATCCAGATGATCTGATTCCAGATTGACGCAGGCCGTTTTGACCTGATTAAAAAGTCTCAGTTTTGAATGAAAATAATCATCAAAATCCGGATGCTCCATAGGACTGACATGATCCTCGGAAATATTTAAAAACACACCGACATCAAACTCAATATTATCCACACGGTTATACTTCAGCGCCTGACTTGAAACCTCCATCTCAAGAAACTCGGCGCCGCATCCCACAGCATTTGAAAAATGACGGTACAGCTCCACAGCCTCCGGTGTTGTCAGATGAGAAACTTCATCAATCACACCGTCATAAGTTCTGATGGACGACAGCACCGCACTGTCATGCTTACCATTCGCTATCAAATAATCATCAAGAATCGCTTTAATAAAATATACGGTCGTTGATTTTCCCTTTGTTCCTGTCAGTCCGATCAGATTCAGCTTCTTCCATATCTGATGATAGAAAAAGTCCGCGATCACCGGCATCGCCGCCCGCACATCCTTAACAATCATATGCGGCACCTCAATACCATAGTCAATCTCACTGACATAACCCACCGCTCCGGCATCAACCGCCATCTTCAGGTAGTCCTTTTTAAAAGCAGCCCCCTTGCAGATAAACAAAGTCCCCGGACCGGCTTCTTTTGAATTGTAAGTTATATTTTCAACGGGCATATCTTCCCTGCCCATTAAATCAAACGATGCGGTCATCTGATTTTTCTGAAGCAGCTGTACATATGCCTCCAAAGCATATTTCTCCATATGTTCTCCCTGTCTCTGATCAATATTCAGCTTTTTTAAACTGTATGGACAAAACAAATCGCCACACGCTTTCATCAATACTTACTTCATGGAAGCAATAATTCTCATTCGTTTTACTTCATAGAAGCAAGAATACTTCTTGCAACTGAAATGCCATTGGCAGATGCCTGCTGAAGACCTCTTGTCACAGAAGCACCGTCACCCATCGCACGAAGTCCTTTGATATTTGTTTCAAAATCGCTGTTCACCATCACTTTATTTGAATAGAACTTAACTTCCACACCGTAAAGAAGTGTCTCATCACTGGCAATACCCGGTGTTACCTTATCAAGTGCTTCAATCATTTCCGCAATATCGACCATAATACGATGCGGGAATACAAGTGACAGATCGCCCGGAACGGCATCCTTTAAAGTCGGCGTAATATTATTGCGCACAAGACGTTCCTCTGTTGTACGGCGTCCGCGCTTGAAATCACCGTATCTCTGAAGCAGAATCTTTCCGTCACAAAGCATATTGCCAAGCTGCGCAATATACTTGCCGTATTTAATCGGTGACTTAAACGGTGATGTAAAATTCTTTGAAACAAGCAGCGCAAAGTTTGTATTCTTTGTCTTAAATTCTTTTGACTTATAGGCGTGTCCGTTAACAACGGCAAGTCCGTCGTCATAATATTCTGTAGCCACCTCTCCGGATGGATTTGAGCAGAATACACGAACCTTATCATCAAATGTCGGTGTATAATAAACCAGTTTTGCTTCATAAAGCTTTTCATTCAGCTCTTTCATAATCTCATCGCGGACTTCTACGCGGACACCCACATCCACTGTACCGACCTTCGTATCAATATTATGCTCCTTGCAAAGCTTTGAAAACCATTCCGAACCTTCACGGCCGACACCTGCCACAACTTCATCGGCATAATAAGTATCGCCTTTATCTGTGATAACGCCCTTTGCACAGCCATCCTCAATAATAATATCCTTAACCATGGTCATGAATTTTATTTCAACACCCTGAGCCTGTAAATGATGCTGCAGTTTTGTATAAATCTTATAGCCTTCTTCCGTACCCAGATGACGGATCGGACACTCAATCAGCTTTAAGTTGGCACGGATTGCCTTTGCACGGATATTTTCTATGGATTCATAATCATCAATACCGTAAACCTTTGTATCTGCGCCAAACTTCAAATAAATCTTATCTGCTTCATTAATAAGTTCAATTGTCTTATCATAGCCTAAAATTTCCGGCAGATTGCCGCCCACATCCGGTGAAAGTGATAATTTACCATCAGAAAAAGCACCTGCACCCGCAAAACCGGTCGTAATGGAACATGGAACACAGCCGACACATTTCTTAGTTACACGCTTCGGACAATTACGCTGTTCAATAGCACGGCCCTTTTCAATCATTAATACTTTTAAATCCGGTTTCTGCTGCATCAGTTCATACGCGCAAAAAATGCCTGACGGACCGGCACCGATAATAATAACATCATATTTTTCCATAAATAACACCTCGCGACAAATCAAATCCCGCATGTCCCGCTTTTTCCGGTACATGGCTCATTTCATCAAACTGCATAATAACACACAGTAAGTATAACCTTTTAAATAGCAACCGTCAAATGAAATAAATGTAAAAAAACAAAGAAAAAATGATGCAAAAAGCAAAATAACATACAAAACACATAAATTAATATACTTCACCTGTGTCAATTCATGTTATACTAATGATTGCCACACCGACGAAATGCGAAGCATTTTGGAGGTTGACTCTGAATAGTTACAACGATTTAATAAATAAAGAGGGTATTTCTATGGATCAACAACAAAATACAACCAATAATCTTGGTACACAGCCCATCGGCCGCTTACTGGTGCAGCTGGCTGTACCATCAATTACAGCCCAGCTTGTGAATCTTTTGTACAACATTGTCGACCGGATTTTTATCGGCCATATTGAAGGCATCGGCCATATCGCCCTGACCGGTGTCGGGCTCTGCCTTCCTGTCCTTACGCTCATATCCGCTTTCAGCGCACTGATCGGTATGGGCGGTGCCCCGCAGGTATCCATGAAGCTTGGACAAAAAAACATAAAACAGGCAGAGAACATTATCGGCAGCTGTTTTACTGTGCTGATAATCATCTCACTTCTGCTGACCGCGCTATTTCTGATTTTTGCAAGACCTCTGCTTTTTTTATTCGGTGCCAGCAACGAGACCATTCCCTATAGTCTGTCTTATTTACGTATTTATGTCATCGGTACTGTATTTGTCATGATTACCCTCGGTATGAACCCGTTTATTTCTGCCCAGGGCTTTGCCAAAATCAGCATGATGACAACGATTATCGGCGCTCTGATCAATATTGCCCTTGATGCACTGTTCATTCTCGGATTCAATATGGGCGTATCCGGCGCAGCGCTGGCTACGATTATTGCTCAGGCCGTTTCCGCATTATGGGTACTTCGGTTTCTCTCAGGGCCAAAATCCACAGTGCGCATCTATCCTAAAAACTGCAGGATCAATTTGAAAATCATTACGCCGGTGCTGGCGCTTGGGCTGTCACCTTTTATCATGCAAAGCACAGAGAGCCTGCTCAATATATGTTTCAATACCTCCCTGCAGAAATACGGCGGTGATCTGGCTGTCGGCGCCATGACAATACTCTCCAGCGTCATACAGATCTGTTCCCTGATTCTTGTGGGACTGACCCAGGGCGCCCAACCCATCATCAGCTACAATTTCGGTGCCCGCAATGCCGACCGTGTGCGCCGGGCTTTCCGTCTGCTGTTCGCACTGGCTGCTTCCTTCTCCACGGCATTCTGGCTGTTTAATCAGCTTTTACCGCGGTTTTTCGTATCAATGTTTGCAGACAATCAGTCGCTGATCGATATCGCCTCATGGGCACTGCACATTTATTTGGGAGCAATATTTATGCTGGGCATACAGCTGTCCTGCCAGCAGACCTTTGTTGCCATCGGTCAGGCAAAAACCTCCATTTTTCTTGCCCTGCTCAGAAAAATCATTTTGCTCATACCGCTGATATTTATACTTCCCCATTTCTTCGAGGATAAAGTATTTGCCGTATTTCTGGCAGAACCGATATCAGACTTCATCGCAGCTTCCGTCACAGGACTGATGTTTATATACCAGTTCAGGCGTCAGCTGAAAAGTATTGCTGCATAAACAGATGATTCCAAATCAAAAAGGTAAGGATGCCGCCCTTTCAAGCCACATCCTTACCTTTAAAACATTTCTTCAATATCAGAGTACCCATTCAGAGCCATCCCGAAAAACACTTCACATCTCGTCAATACGGCCTATATGTCCAATATGATTCATTCTCCGATGCCAAACCATTTACCACGCCAGCACTTCGTACCCATCCTCCGTCACAGCTACTGTCACTTCCCACTGCGCAGACGGCATGTTGTCATCAGTATATACGGTCCAGTCATTATCTTCATCCACAAAGATTTCATCCGTACCCATATTGACCATCGGCTCAATGGTAAATACCATACCCGGCACCATCAGCATCTCGGTTCCGCGTTTTGTCACATAGCTTACAAACGGATCTTCATGAAACTCCAGTCCGACACCGTGACCGCCGATATCCTGAACCACGGTATAACCATGGGCCTTGATAAATGTATGAATGGCTTCACCCATATCACCTAAAAATCCCCACGGCTTTACTTCATTAAGACCGATCTGAATGCTTTCTTTCGTCACATCAACCAGCCTGCGCCATTCATCGCAAACATTTCCAATGCAGAACATTCTTGAAGAATCCGAATAATAGCCTTTGTAAATCGTGGATACATCCACATTGACAATATCGCCTTCTTCCAGCACATCTTCCTCAGACGGTATTCCGTGACACACCTGACTGTTAATGGATGTGCAGACACTTTTCGGAAATCCCTCATAATTCAGCGGTGCCGCAATAGCACCGTATTTTTTCGTTTCCGCGGCAACAATATCATCAATTTCCTGCGTTGTCATACCTGGCTTTATTCTGGCCGCAACCTCATTAAGAATCGCCACATTAACCTTTCCGCTTTCCCTGATGCCGGCAATTTGTGCCTTTGTCTTAATAATCTCATGTGTCGGAACGATATGCCCCGCATCTTTAAATCTTAAAATTTTATTATCAAAAGCTTCGTGGCAGACTTTATACTTTTTGCCGCTGCCGCACCAGCAAGGATCATTTCTCCCGATTTTTTTCATTCTTTTGTCGCCTCTGTCTTAATTTTTTCCTGTGGAACCGAATCCGCCTCTGTCACAACCTTCCAGTTTCTCGACATCTTCAAAAGTAATCGCCGGCTGATGTGCCATAATACGGAACTGGCAGATCCGGTCATTGACACATATTTTTGTATCACGGACTGCCAGCGCCGGCATAAACCATTGATCATTATCGCCGCAGTAAGTCTCATCGATCACACCCATACTGTTTGTCTGGATAATCCCAAAATTCTTAAATGTACTGGACCGCGGCACTACATGCGCCTCATAGCCTTTAGGCAGCTCCATGGCCACGCCAAGGGGGATCAGCTTAAACTCACCGGCCTTCAGTTCTATATCCGCTGCTGCCCTTAAATCAATCCAGTCTGACTTTCCGTCAATATATCTCAATTTTTCAATTTTATCCGAAAAATACTTAATTTTAATTGTTTCCATAACTAAATACTCCTGTCATTCTTTACTTATATCACTTCCATTGGCAGTGTATGACCCATTTACCGGACCAATGGGCTTCCCGTTTTAATATACCTCATTGTATCAAAATCCTTCCATCAATACTGTCTTCCCCTGCTTCAGCGAAGCTTTAACATCAATCGTCCGCTGGTTGGAAGAACCTTTAAACCTCAGTGTCAGATTTTTTAATTCTTCAATAAACTCGCCGTCCACAAGGACATCAATATAGGATATCAATTCCTCTGTCACCGGCCATGCCTTCATCATTCGACCGATCACATCTTTTTCAAAATCATAACCGGTAAAGCACCATATATTTTTTTCAGGATATACTTCACGAATCTGCCGAAGCAGCGGCAGAAGTCCCTCCTGATTGGTTCGTTCCAGCGGTTCACCGCCCAGAAGTGTTAACCCCGCCACATAAGACGGCTTTAAATATTCAATGATCGTATGGATCGTATCTTCTGTGAATGGTTTACCATAATTAAAATCCCATGTCACCTGATTAAAACAGTTTTTACAATGATGGGTACATCCGCTGACAAAAAGGGATACCCGCACACCCGGCCCGTTGGCCACATCATATTGTTTTATATCCGCATAATTCATAGCGTTCCTCCACTTTTCAGACCGCCCGTGATCTAACATCAATGGGCTTCATGTGAACTTCCCATTGTCTAAAGCCAATGGGCTTCCTGCTTCATCGGCCGCTTCAAATCCGCCACCGGCAAAATCCCGCCACCGGTGAAAAATCGGCGGCATCTGCTGCCGCCGACCTGTTGTCTATCATTATAAATGAAGCACTCTTGCCTTGATTTCCTTTGTCTTTCCGACATTCCAGAAATTCTCACCGAGATATCCGCATGTTCTTCTTGTTACGTTCATCTTGGAATGATCTTTGTTACCGCACTGCGGGCATTCCCATTCGAAATCATCGTTAACCATGATTTCTCCGTCATAACCGCAAACATGGCAGTAATCTGACTTTGTATTGAACTCCGCATACTGAATATTATCGTAAATAAACTTAACAACCTCGCGGAGCGCTTCAAGATTATGACGCATATTCGGAATTTCCACATATGAAATAGCACCGCCGGAAGATATCTTCTGGAACTGGCTTTCAAATGTAAATTTAGAAAATGCATCAATCTTTTCTCTGACATCAACATGATAAGAGTTTGTATAATATCCCTTATCTGTAACATCTTTGATCACACCGAAACGGTCAAGGTCAATTCTCGCAAAACGATAACACAGTGATTCTGCCGGTGTTCCGTAAAGGCCAAAGCCGATACCTGTTTCAGCTTTCCATCTGTCTGTTGTCTCACGAAGATGATTCATAACTCTCAGTGCAAATTCCTGACCATCAGGCTGTGTATGGCTGACGCCCTTCATAAGCTTTGTCACTTCATAAAGACCGATATATCCGAGAGAAATCGTAGAATAACCGTTATGAAGCAGCTTATCGATCTTCTCACCCTTTTTCAGACGGGCAATAGCGCCGTACTGCCAATGAATCGGACTGACATCGGACAATGTACCTTCCAGAGCCTCATGACGGCACATCAGCGCCTCATAACAAAGCTCAAGCCGTTCATCAAGCAGTTTCCAGAAGACTTCCTCATCGCCTTTGGCAATAATACCGATCTGAGGCAGGTTAATGCTGACAACACCCTGATTAAAACGTCCCTCAAATTTATAATTGCCGTTCTCGTCTTTCCACGGTGTCAGGAAGCTTCGGCATCCCATACAGCTGAATACATTGCCTTCATAATTTTCCCGCATTTTCTTTGCTGAAATATAATCCGGATATAAACGCTTTGCTGAACACTTCACAGCCAGCTCTGTAATATAGTCATATTTTCCGCCCTTTAAGCAGTTATGCTCATCAAGTACATAAATCAGCTTAGGGAATGCCGGTGTCACATAAACACCTTTTTCATTCTTAATACCTTCCAGACGCTGACGAAGAATTTCCTCGATGATCATTGCATTCTCTTCAATATACTCATCATTTGGATCAAGATTTAAAAACAGCGTTACAAACGGTGACTGCCCGTTTGTTGTCATCAGCGTATTAATCTGATACTGAATCGTCTGAACACCGGACTTCAATTCGTCTCTGAGCCGGTTCTTCACAAGCGCTTCCAGCGTATTTTCGTCAAACTGGTCTCCGAACTCATCGAGAATGCTCTTTTTATATTTATTATAACTCTTTCTCAAATACTTACCGAGATGACGGACATCTACCGACTGACCGCCGTATTGGCTGCTGGCCACCGCTGAAATAATCTGTGTCATGACTGTACATGCCACTTGGAAGCTCTTCGGACTCTCAATCAGCTTGCCGTTCATCACTGTGCCATTATCAAGCATGTCCTGAATATTGATCAGACAGCAGTTAAATATAGGCTGCACAAAATAATCCGCATCATGGAAATGCAGTACACCCTCTTCATGGGCTTTTGTAATCTTTTCCGGCAGCAAAAGACGTTTTGTCAGATCCTTTGAAACCTCTCCGGCAATAAGATCACGCTGTGTTGAAGCCACAGTGGCATTTTTATTGGAATTTTCTTCCATGACATCTTTATTGCGGTTTTTAATCAGACTTAAAATGGATTCATCTGTTGTATTGGCCTTTCGTACCAGTTCCCTTGTGTAACGATAAATAATATACGTTTTTGCCAGCACAAACTTGCCTTCAGCCATCAGTTTCTGCTCAATAATATCCTGAATATCCTCCACAAGCATCCGCTTACGATTGCGTTCTTCAATATAAGTAACAATCTCTTCAATTTTCTCAGGCGAAATCTTCTCCTCTTCAGGAACTTCCGCATTCGCTTTACTTATCGCAGTAATAATCTTACTGCGGTCATAATCCACATCCCGTCCGTCTCTTTTGATAATCCTCATTTTATATAATCTCCCTTTCAGAATAAAACAGAAACCTCTGCGCAAAATTTCTGCTTAAACTCCCTTTTTCAAGACTCTTTTATATCATTCTGCTGCGTACCTGATAAATTATACCACTGACTTTTCTAAAAATCCACAAAAAAAATACACAAAATATAGTTTTTTAAAAAAGTTCCAATACTATATCTTGTGTATCATTTTTTGTTTTCAAAAATATGGATTTCTACGGCATTTTCAGCCTTATTTTCATTTGTCAAGTATTTTACAGCACAATTTTTCTAATCGGCATTATGTACAAAATTTGTCGAACGAAGTTTTTTGGGCTTCCTGAACAGACGGTTCGGCAAAGAAAAGACAACGATAATTCCAAGGACAATGGCGCCTATGATTTTCATCACTTCAAGTCCCTTATGCATCCCGAGAACCGTATCGCCCATCATCAAATTATAAATCATATCGTAAATACCGATACCGGGAACAATCGGAAAAATACCCGGAATCATAATCACATTGGTCGGTACCTTACGAATCACTGCCAGTATTCTTGCCAGAAGTACAATCACCACAGTCGCCAGAAATGAAGCTGTTACTTCAGAAAATTTTAATGCAGCAAATGCATACACAATCCATCCCGCGCTGCCCACAAGCCCGCATATCCAGTACTGCTTCTTCGGCACAATAAAAAGAACTGAAAAGGCAATCGTTCCAATAAACGCTGCCACTGTTTCCAACAATATTTTCATAATTTCCTCCTGTGCAGCAAAACGCTGATTACTATGGAAATAGAGCAGCCCTTCAGAGCCAACTTCCAAAATACTTCACATTTCATCAGCCAAGTCCCGCATGAAAGATCTTTAAAGCAATGCAGACCCCTGCCGCAATGCATATAAATAAAAGTACCGCATCCAAAAGGCGAATACCTCCGGAAATGTAATCACCGTCTGCAATATCTCTTATACCATTTGTAAAAGCAACACCCGGAATCATCGGAATAATCGCACCCATAATTGCCTGATTTAAATGGTGGATCAAACCCGCACGCATCATCAGTATACACCCCGACGTGACAATAAACGCGCCAATAATATGCAGTAATACTTTTGAAAGCTTCAGACATTCTACTGCTATAAAAAATGCCCACAGAATCAGTCCCATCAAAAGCGCCCCCGCACAATCCGCCGGATCACCTCCGAAAAGATAGCAGAACGCACCGGCCCCCACACCGGATGCCAATATATGGCCGGTTCTATTTATCCGCTTCCGATACTTAATCTCATCGTATCTTCTCAATGCCTCATCTATATCAAGATTTTTCTGTTCGATATCTCTGGACAAACTGTTGATATCGCAAAGCTTGTCCAAATCAACGCTGACCTGCGGAATATGCTGAATACTGACGTTCTTTGCCTGATCGCCTTTTTCAAGATTCACAAAAACGCCATTGGCAATAATAAATATCTGCCGTCTTGTAATTCCATAATGCAGCGCAATGCGATTCATCGTATCCTCCACACGGGAAATTTCCGCGCCGCATCCGATCAGCATTTCACCGACACCGGCTGTCAGTCTTAAAATCTTCTTCAATTCATCCATAGAGTTCACCTTTACACATGCATGTTATGTAATAATGATATAAATAAGGTTCACATATATTCCAATGTGAACCCCATCATCTTCCATCTATAATAACAAGGTTAGAATAAATGGATGACCTCCAAAATTAATTCAGCTGCTGCATCTTTTTTACTGTACTTTTGATGACTTTAAGCGCCGTCTCCGGCTCCTCAATATCCCACACAGCCGTTTCCATCGGGCATAAACCTGTACCGGCACGATTAACGATCCTATCCGGCATCAAATCGCATACCGCTTTTATGCCGCACTGCTCAAATACGCCCATCGCTGCAGTGCTGATCACAGGCGCATAAACTTCTCTTATACCGGCCAGCACGAACAGAAATGCCGCCGCCTTACCGATGACTTTATCTGCCGCAGAAAAACCTTTCATATCAATTGATGATTCAAGCCATTCCAGCAGCGGTGACACTCCGCGCTTTGTGCTTACATAAACTTTATCATCTCTGCACAAAACACAGGTATACCCTTCAAATTCCAGCAATGTCTTTGCCCGGTCCAAATCTTTATTTATCATATCTGCCATTATGCTCCTGCTCAATCCAAATCTTTAATCCATGAACTTATGAATTATTCACCCTTTAACCCATGGATTTATGACTATTCACCCTTATTTCTGTTTTCCACCCAGAAAACAATTAACGGCAGCATACACCACTGAAGCATCAGTCCCGGAAGACCTTTCACAATGCTGTTCCAAATCACTGCTGTACCGACAGCCGTATTTCCCAGAAGATAAACAGATACTAAAATAGCACATGCACGTACTGCACGACCTGTAATCTGAGCAATCACAACTTTTGCAATCACAGGCATTTTTACAGTTCTGAGCAATCCTGCCGCAAGTCCGTAAACAGCCAATTCAATCATCATAAACGGCAGCATCACAAGCCCCGGCATACCTGATAAAGCGAAGCTGACCAACGGTCCGAACGCACCCGCAATAAGTCCTGCAAAAGGTCCCGCAATAAGTCCGACTAGAAGAATCGGCAGATGCATCGGTAAAAAAGTTTCTCCCAGTGCTGTTCCCAATCCTGATACCTCGCCTAAAACATGAAAAATCTGCGGTACTGCCACAGCACCTGCAATCGCCGCCAGCGCTGCCAGCGTCTGTTTCTTCACAGACAATTTTGTAACGGCGGCTGTTCTTGTCATTGATATATTTGACATATTTCAATCCCCTTATCAATTACTGTTAATCATTTTATTGATCCGTTATTACTGAAAATTCATCTGTAATGATTGTATTACGTCATGGAGGTTTTGTCAAACAAAAAAAAGAAGTACCGAAAAATCAGTACTTCTCTTAAATAATGAGGCATCGGGGATTCGAACCCCGGACAACTTGATTAAAAGTCAAGTTCTCTACCGACTGAGCTATCTGGGCACATTCTTCATTCATAGAAAATTTCCATAAATAAAAAAAGAGGTGCGGGGGCAGGATTTGAACCTACGACCTTCGGGTTATGAGCCCGACGAGCTACCGAACTGCTCCACCCCGCGACAATATTTAATTTTCATGCTTACGCATGTAATGGATGGAGAAGGATTCGAACCTTCGAAGTCGTCGACAACAGATTTACAGTCTGCCCCCTTTGGCCACTCGGGAATCCATCCATAAAGCCGATGATCGGACTCGAACCGATAACCTGCTGATTACAAATCAGCTGCTCTGCCAATTGAGCCACATCGGCATATAAAATATGCACAATATATTTATTTAATAAATGGGGCCTACAGGGCTCGAACCTGTGACCCTCTGCTTGTAAGGCAGATGCTCTCCCAGCTGAGCTAAGACCCCATATATTAGCGGTTTTAAATAAAACCAACGACCCAGATCGGACTCGAACCGACGACCTCCGCCGTGACAGGGCGGCGCTCTAACCAACTGAGCCACTAGGCCTCATTTACAATACACCTTCAAAACTGCACACTAAGATACTTTCCATCTTCCTTTTCTTTTGCCTTTAACTTCTTCCCATGACCACTTGGTTAAGCCCTCGACCTATTAGTAACAGTCAGCTCCGTGCATTGCTGCACTTCCACCTCTGCCCTATCTACCTCGTCGTCTTCAAGGGGTCTTA
>JALEHN010000140.1 GCA_022770525.1 Clostridiales bacterium | reverse complement strand
ACACGGATTGCATGGCTGCTTTCCGGTGCCGGAAGGATACCTTCAATTCTCGCAAACTCCTCAGCTGCCTGGAATACAGATGTCTGTTCAACGGAAACAGCTTCCATAAGACCATCATGGTACAGCTGTGATAATGTTGAACTCATGCCATGGTAGCGAAGTCCGCCTGCATGGTTCGGTGAAGGGATAAAGCCGCTGCCCAGTGTGTACATTTTTGCCAACGGGCAAACCATACCTGTATCACAGAAGTCGTATGCAAATTTACCTCTTGTGAAGCTTGGGCATGAAGCCGGTTCCACAGCGATGATTCTGTAATCTTTTTCACCTCTCAGTTTTTCACCCATAAACGGTGAAATCAGACCGCCGAGATTTGAACCGCCGCCGGCACAGCCGATAATAATGTCCGGCTCGATACCGTATTTGTCAAGTGCGGCCTTTGTCTCAAGACCGATGACAGACTGATGCAGCAATACCTGATTTAATACACTGCCCAGCACATATCTGTAGCCTTCCTGTGTTGTCGCTGCCTCCACAGCTTCTGAAATCGCACATCCGAGGCTTCCTGTTGTTCCCGGATGTTCTGCAAGAATCTTGCGGCCCACATTGGTTGTCTCTGAAGGTGACGGTGTTACCGAAGCCCCGTAAGTTCTCATGACTTCACGGCGGAAAGGCTTCTGCTCATAGGAAACCTTAACCATATATACCTGGCAGTCCAGATCAAAATAGGAACAAGCCATGGAAAGTGCTGTGCCCCACTGACCGGCACCGGTCTCTGTGGTCACACCTTTTAAGCCCTGTTTCTTAGCATAATAAGCCTGAGCAATGGCAGAATTTAATTTATGGCTGCCGCTTGTATTATTACCCTCGAACTTGTAATAAATCTTTGCCGGTGTCTGAAGCTTTTCTTCCAAACAATAGGCACGTACAAGCGGTGAAGGTCTGTACATTTTATAAAAATCACGAATTTCCTGAGGAATCTCTATATAAGGGTTTGTGTCATCCAATTCCTGTTTAATCAGTTCATCACAAAATACCGGACGCAGATCTTCAAACGCCATCGGTTCGTGAGTCGCCGGATTTAACAGCGGTGCCGGCTTATTTTTCATATCCGCACGGACGTTATACCATGCAGTAGGCATCTCACTTTCTTCCAAATAAATTTTGTAAGGAATATTCTTATCCTGTTTCATTTTGTTTTACCTCCTGTTCACACTTAAAATATGTTATCACTTTCCCTGTCTGATATGCATGAACTATGGGCATTTATCCGCAGAATAACCGAAAACTTCCGCTTTTCATTTTTTTCGGCAAATAAAAAAACCCTTATCTCTGCAATCAAACAAATGCTGCAGGGACAAGAGTGTAAACTCCTGCGGTGCCACCCGGCTTGGTACTTTCGTACCCTCTCAACGCATACAAAATATGCTGATTTTGGTAACGGAGTGTCTTCTCCGGCTTGCATACTGAAATTTCCGCTCGCCCTCAGGAGTCCATTCCCGATTGCTTCCTGTACCACCTTCCCACCGCCGGCAGCTCTCTGAAACACTTCACAAAAGGTACTTACTCTCCTTCACAGGTTTATAACATTTATACCACTAACCGACAGAAAAGTCAACCTTATTTAGTGAATTTTATTCGGAAAATTTAATATGGTAACGTATGAATGTATTTGTGTGAAGGTACACAGCTTACATCGTCCTCTAAAACAGCGAAAATGAACCAATTGACAAATCATACGATACTATTTACCAATTGGTTCATTTTATTTTTTTAACCAGCCAATTATTAATCCTATATGACATAGAATAAATTCTATAATTGGAGGTTTCAATTTTATATTTTTATAAGAAAAAACATCAGTGCAACCCACAGTCGTGAAAGTCCTTCCTTGTTGAAAAACGTGGTTTTAAATGCTATAATTTATCCAACAAACAAAATAAGAATTCAAACGAATTTATACTTCCAAACGGTAAATACTCTATGACAGAAAGGAAGTGTTTCTATGCCATTGCCGAAAAATCAAACGTATACCATTGAAGATATTTACAGTCTTCCGGAAGGAAAACGTGCTGAACTGGTTGACGGACAAATTTATGATATGGCCCCGCCGAGCCGGGTTCATCAAAAATTAATTATGGAATTATCCGCCACATTTAGGAATTATATTAAACAAAACAATGGTTCCTGTGAAGTCTATCCTGCACCCTTTGCCGTGTTTCTAAATACAGATAATCAAACTTATGTCGAACCGGATATCAGTATTATATGTGATAAGAATAAACTTTCCGATCGGGGATGTGAAGGCGCGCCTGATTTTATTATCGAGGTCGTATCTCCTTCCAGTCAACGTATGGATTATTTAATAAAACTTATGAAATATCGATCTTCAGGCGTTCGGGAATACTGGATTGTAAATCCTGCAACCGGAACTGTTACCACTTTTTATTTTGAAAAAGAAGAAAACTCAAGTCAATATAGTTTTGACCAATCCGTTACTTCCACCATTTATAATGATTTGGAAATTACAATTGCAGACTTACTAAAGTAAAAAAGCAGTGGGGCAAATTACACTAAATAGATTTGTCTCACTACTTTTTTCAAATTCATAATATTATCTTTTCTGATTGACCGGCGTGATTCCTTCTTTACGGACGTTGTGTGCTTGGTTCTGATTTTCAGGCTTCACTTTCTGCGTCATACTGTTAAATTCTTCGTCTGATTTTTTCCGCTGCAGCATTGCTTCTTTCTTATTGTTATCCATCTAATATCACCTCTCGGTTAGTCTTCCTATAAAACAAAAAAATATTCATAGCATCATTGCAGTCAAACCACAGCATTCTTCCGTTCATATGCTTCGCAGACTTTTTTAAATTTTTAAAAAATCCACATAAAATCTTAACAAACCTCTGTTAAGATAATCATCGTATAAAGCAAACCGCTTTTTAAAATAGATTTTTTCATATAGCCGGAGGTAAAAACTTCCGGCCCTCCTCTATTTAAACCTGACGGTCATGTCGACTTAGATCAGATACATATTTTTTTATTTCCGGGATATCCTTACTTACATAAACAGGAGGTACTTCCCATGAAAAATATCTATGACGATGACAATATCCCTGAAATCGATCTTCCTCAAAAATCATCTGCCGCAGCAGACAGCTCAAATAAGAGCGATAAAAATCCCAAAAATGTAAAGTAAGATTCAAAGACCGTCCCCTTGCATCCTTTCCCTTTATCACGTATAATAATTTTATAGAATTTCTCCGTAGAGGAGGAATCTAATGGCAAAAAGAAAAAAACTGCAGGAGTTGACCATTAAGGAGGCTTTTATGTAAATCGACTTCAGAAAGCGGTGGAAAACGTTATAAAAAGCCGTGAAATGGAGGGACGCTATATGCTGTTTAAGGAAATGCTTGATGAAGAAACAGCCGAAGGCAGAGCTGAAGGCAAAGCTGAAGCCATACTTGATCTATTATCAGATTTTGGCATGGTACCGGATGAACTTCGCGAAAAAATCCTTAAAGAAAAAGATCTTGATATTCTATGTTCTTATGTAAAGAAAGCCGCAGCATCAAAATCCATTGAAGAGTTTGAAATGCTCATTAAAAACTAAGTAATCATATTCATTTGAGTAAAACGGAGGAATTCTATGGAATTCTAATGATAAACACTCAAAGTACAAAAGATATAAAAAAGTCTCAGAAATCAATTTCTGAGACTTTTTAAAAGAGGCGCAGACCGGATTTGAACCGGTGGATAACGGTGTTGCAGACCGGTGCCTTACCACTTGGCTACTGCGCCATACCTATATAGCTATTATATTATAGCAATAAGAATTTCATTCGTCAAGAATAAAATTCTTATATTTTTAATGACTCCAAGGGGATTTGAACCCCTGTTACCGCCGTGAAAGGGCGGTGTCTTAACCGCTTGACCATGGAGCCCTGTCTTTTTTATTCTTTTTCTTTTTGTATAGCTCCCCGAGCGGGGCTCGAACCTGCAACAACTCGGTTAACAGCCGAGTGCTCTACCATTGAGCTATCGAGGAATATGTTTTACAATACACCTTCAAAACTGCACACTAAGATACTTCCATCTTCCTTTTCTTTTGCCTTTAACTTCTTCCCATGACCACTTGGTTAAGCCCTCGACCTATTAGTAACAGTCAGCTCCGTGCATTGCTGCACTTCCACCTCTGCCCTATCTACCTCGTCGTCTTCAAGGGGTCTTA
>JALEHN010000146.1 GCA_022770525.1 Clostridiales bacterium | reverse complement strand
CCCGCCCATTAGGGCATGAAACTTGAAACCAGCCTGTCGGTTCGAGCACAGGTAAATAATATGAATTATATGGAGGTACGGGCATGTCACGTATAGGAAGAATGCCAATCGCTATCCCTGCAGGTGTAACTGTGGATATAGCAGAAAATAATAAAGTGACTGTAAAAGGTCCTAAAGGCACACTTGAAAGAGTATTGCCTTCAGAGATGGAAATCAAAATTGAAGATGGTCATATCGTAGTTACAAGACCAAACGATCTGAAGAAAATGAAATCATTACACGGCCTTACAAGAACATTGATCAACAATATGGTTGTCGGTGTTACAAACGGCTATGCAAAAGTTCTTGAAATCAACGGTGTTGGTTACAGAGCTCAGAAACAGGGTAACAAATTAGTTTTATCCCTCGGATATTCACATCCTGTTGAAATGATCGATCCGGAAGGTTTAACAACAACTCTGGAAGGTCAGAACAAGATTACTGTTTCCGGTATTGATAAAGAAAAAGTTGGCCAGTATGCAGCTGAAATCAGAGATAAGAGAAGACCTGAACCATACAAGGGCAAAGGTATTAAGTATGCTGACGAAGTTATCAGACGTAAAGTCGGTAAGACTGGTAAGAAATAGTAAAGGAGTGAAAATAAATGGTTAGTAAAGAATGTAGATCTGAAATTCGTGAAAAGAAACACAAAAAAATCCGTAACCGTTTTTCAGGAACGGCAGAACGTCCTCGTTTAGCTGTATTTAGAAGTAATAATCATATTTACGCTCAAATTATCGATGATACTGTTGGTAATACACTCGTAGCTGCTTCAACTATGGAAAAAGAAATCAAGGCAAGCGTTGAAAAGACTAACGATGTTGCAGCCGCTGCAGCTGTTGGTACTGCAATCGCAAAAAAAGCTTTAGAAAAAGGTATTACAGAAGTAGTATTTGATAGAGGCGGATTTATTTATCAGGGCAAAATTCAGGCATTAGCAGATGCAGCTAGAGAAGCTGGATTGCAGTTCTAGCAAGGAGGAGAAACATGAAACGTACAATTATTGATGCTAGTCAATTAGAATTAACCGAAAAAGTAGTATCAATTAAGCGTGTTACTAAGGTTGTTAAAGGTGGTCGTAACTTCCGTTTTGCAGCTTTGGTTGTTGTTGGTGACGGCAACGGACACGTTGGTGCTGGTTTAGGTAAAGCAACTGAAATTCCTGAAGCTATTCGCAAAGGAAAAGAAGATGCAATTAAGAAACTGATCGAAGTTCCTTTGGATGATAACGGTAGTATCACACATGATAACTTAGGCGTATTTGGCAGTGCTCAGGTTCTGTTAAAGAGAGCTCCTCAGGGTACTGGTATCATCGCAGGCGGTCCTGCACGTAGCGTGCTGGAACTTGCCGGATACAAGAACATCCGTACAAAATCCTTAGGTTCAAACAACAAACAGAATGTTGTACTTGCTACAATCGAAGGCTTATCAAATCTTACAACTCCGGAAGAAGTTGCAAAGAAGCGCGGAAAATCTGTTGAAGAGATTCTTGCATAAGAAGGAGGAGTTAAAGATGGCAGATAAATTAAAGATCACTTTAGTTAAATCTACAATTGGTGCAATTCCTAAACATAAAAAGACTGTTGAAGCATTAGGCCTTAAGAAAATGCACAAAACAGTTGAAATGCCAGATAACGCAGCAGTTAGAGGTATGATTGCTCAGGTTAAACATTTAGTTAAAGTAGAAGAAATCTAATTTAAGATTATTTCAGTAAGGAGGTGCACATCATGAATTTATCAGAATTAAGACCAGCTGAAGGTTCTAAACACAGCGATAATTTCAGAAGAGGCCGTGGACATGGTTCAGGAAACGGAAAGACTGCAGGTAAGGGTCATAAAGGTCAGAAGGCTCGTTCAGGAGCACCAAGACCGGGCTTTGAAGGTGGTCAGATGCCTTTATACAGAAGACTTCCTAAGAGAGGCTTCACAAATAGAAATTCTAAAGAAATCGTTGGTATTAACGTAGATGTTCTTAACAGATTTGATGATGACGCTGTAGTTACAGTTGAAACACTTGTTGAATCAGGTGTTGTATCAAATCCAAGAGACGGCGTTAAGATTCTTGGCAACGGTGAACTTACAAAGAAGTTAACTGTTAAAGCAAATGCATTCAGTGCAGGCGCTGAAGAAAAAATTAAGGCACTTGGTGGAACAGTAGAGGTGATCTAATGCTTAAAACAATTAGAAATGCATTTAAGATTGCGGACATTAGAAAACGGTTACTGTATACACTTTTTATGCTTATTATCATCAGGTTAGGTAGTAACATACCTACACCTGGTGTTAAAGAAGGTGTTTTCGCTAATTTCTTTGCCAATCTTGCCGGCAGCGGCGGTATTGCTGATTTCTTCAGCGCCATGACCGGCGGATCATTTGAAAAAATGTCCATATTGGCATTGAGCATAACACCGTACATCACATCTTCCATCATTATGCAGCTGCTTACAATCGCAATTCCGAAGCTTGAGGAAATGCAGAAAGACGGCGAAGATGGACGTAAGAAGATTCGTGAATATACACGATATGTAACAATAGCGTTATCATTGATCGAATCACTTGCAATGGGTATCGGCTTTGCAAGAGGCGGATATCTGGATTACAATAATGCCTTCGGTGTTATTGTGACTGTGCTTTCACTGACTGCAGGTTCAGCATTCCTTATGTGGGTCGGTGAACAGATTACAGTTAAAGGTGTAGGCAATGGTATTTCCATTGTCCTCCTGATCAATATTCTTTCAAGAATACCTAATGACTTCGGAACACTGTATGATAAGTTTATTAAAAACGCATCAAACATTGTAACTGCAGGTCTTGCGGCAATTGTCATTGCTGCTGTTATTATTCTGACAGTTGTTCTTGTTGTATACCTTCAGGATTCTGAACGCAGAATTCCGGTACAGTATTCAAAGAAGGTTGTCGGAAGAAAAACATTCGGCGGTCAGTCAACACATATTCCGCTGAAAATCAACACAGCAGGCGTTATTCCTGTCATTTTCGCATCATCACTGATGTCACTGCCGGGATTAATCGTCAATCTTGTTGGTAAGAGCCCAAGCGGTGTCTGGGGTGCCATCATTGCAGGTTTAAACAGCAATAACTGGTGTGTCATCAGCGCACCTTGGTATTCCATCGGCCTTGTGGTATATATTGTGTTAGTTATCCTGTTTGCTTATTTCTATACATCAATTACTTTCAATCCTCTGGAAGTTGCGGATAATATGAAAAAGCAGGGCGGATTTATTCCGGGTATCAGACCTGGAAAGCCAACAGTGGATTATTTAACAAATATTTTGAACAGTATCATTTTTATCGGTGCTGTTGGTCTTTGTATTGTAGCCGTTATCCCTATCGTTTTCTCAGGTGTATTCGGCGCAAATGTTTCTTTTGGGGGCACGTCACTGATCATTATTGTCGGTGTCCTGCTTGAAACTATTAAACAAATCGAATCCATGATGTTAGTAAGACATTACAAAGGATTTTTAAACGACTAATAAAACATTGATAAAAGAAAAGTCAAGGATTTGTCTTTTTTGGTTTTGACAGACGTATGTCCGCATCAAAGTTTAAGAAACGGAAAACGGCTGACAAAGCCATGGACAGGCCTTGGTCTTATTTCATTTATTGAGATTTTGTTGGACATATGATTGGAGGTATAATTATGAAAATAATTATGTTAGGCGCTCCTGGTGCAGGTAAAGGCACACAGGCGAAAAAAATTGCAGAAGTCTGCAATATTCCACATATATCAACTGGAGATATTTTCAGAGCCAATATTAAAAACGGTACGGAACTTGGCGCAAAAGCCAAAGAATATATGGATAAGGGGTTACTTGTACCTGATGAATTGGTTTGTGATCTCGTTGTTGATCGAATTCAACAAGATGACTGTAAAAACGGGTTCATTCTCGATGGTTTCCCGCGGACGATTCCGCAGGCGGAAGCTTTGACAGATGCCCTTAAGGCTATCGGACAAAACATGGACTACGCGATCAACGTGGATGTCCCTGATGAAAATATAATTAACAGAATGTCTGGCCGCAGAGCATGTGTTGGATGTGGAGCAACATATCATATTGTATATAATCCGACAAAAACAGAAGGTATCTGCGATGTATGCGGCGAGAAACTGATTCTCCGTGATGATGATAAGCCTGAAACTGTAAAGAAACGTCTTGATGTTTACCATGAGCAGACACAGCCGTTGATCGATTATTACAGTCAGGCAGGTATCCTTGTATCTGTTGACGGTACAAAGAACATGGATGAAGTTTTTGATGACATTTTAAAAGTATTAGGAGTAAAATAATATGTCGGTGACGATAAAGTCAGAAGCGGAAATTGAGTTAATGAGGGAGTCGGGCAGACTGCTTTCTATTATGCATGAAGAACTTCATAAAGCTTTAAAACCGGGAATGTCAACGTTAGACATTGACAGACTCGGTGAAAAAATTATCCGCGATTTTGGATGTATTCCTAATTTTAAAAATTACAACGGCTATCCGGCGTCAATTTGCGTTTCTGTCAATGATGAAGTGGTTCACGGTATTCCGTCAAAACACAGAATCCTGCAGGAGGGCGATATTGTCAGCCTGGATGCCGGCCTGATTTACAAAGGTTATCACTCGGATGCAGCAAGAACATGGGGCATCGGTGAAATATCAAAAGAAGCAAAACGGCTGATCGACGTCACCCGGGAAAGCTTTTTTGAAGGTATGAAATTTGTAAAAGAAGGCAATCATTTGCATGACATCTCAGCAGCAATACAGAATTACGTGGAAAGCCACGGCTATTCTGTTGTGAGGGACCTGGTCGGGCATGGCATTGGCACACACCTTCATGAAGATCCGCAGATTCCGAATTATAAACGTCGGGGCAGGGGATTAAAGCTGATGGCTGGCATGACCCTGGCTATTGAACCGATGGTTAATGAAGGCGGTTATGAAGTCGAATGGCTTGATGATGATTGGACAGTGGTAACTGCGGATGGTTCATTATCTGCGCATTATGAAAATACAGTTCTTGTAACTGCAGATGGATTTGAACTTCTGACGCTGCCCGGATATAATTGATAACGAGGAAGGATAGAAAAAATGTCAAAATCAGATGTAATTGAAGTTGAAGGCGTTGTTGTTGAAAAATTACCGAATGCGATGTTCCAGGTGGAACTTGAAAACGGTCACAAAGTGTTGGCTCATATCAGTGGTAAGCTCAGAATGAATTTTATCAAGATTCTGCCGGGTGATAAAGTAACGATTGAATTGTCACCTTATGATCTGACAAAAGGCAGAATTATTTGGAGAGATAAATAAAAAGATGCTTGACATTTGGTAAAAACAGGTGCTATAATATAGAGCGGACATTTCGAAAGGAGAGATTTGTTGTGAAGGTAAGATCATCAGTTAAACCTATTTGCGAAAAATGCAAAATCATCAAACGCAAGGGCAGCATCAGAGTTATCTGTGAAAACCCTAAGCACAAACAGAGACAGGGCTAATTGAGTTTCCTGTTTGCAGAGCGGAAGATACCGCTCGTTTTGTCATGTCATCCTGAAGTTGAATAAGCATTTCAGATGACGCTAATTATGCGGCTGCAGTGATGCAACACCAGGCAGTGTTGTAGACACTTTTAAATATTTGTACGGTTTTAGCCCCGTATGAAATTTGATTATTATGAAACAAAATTCACAATATGAGAATTTACAGTATAAGCATTTCACCACACTCATACGAGTGTGTTATACGTGTGTTTTCTTATATTATTACAACTAGTGGAGGTGTAATTATTACATGGCTCGTATCAGTGGTGTAGATTTACCAAGAGAAAAACGTGTAGAAATCGGTCTTACTTATGTATATGGTATCGGCAGAGTAAGTTCAAACCGTATCCTTAAAGAAGCAAATGTTAATCCTGACACACGTGTCAGAGATTTAACTGACGAAGAAGTTGCAAGAATTCGTGACGTTATCGATGCAACTCAGGTAGTTGAAGGTGATTTACGTCGTGAAATCGCATTAAACATCAAACGTCTTCAGGAAATCGGATGCTACAGAGGCATCAGACACAGAAAAGGTCTTCCGGTTCGCGGACAGAAGACAAAGACAAATGCAAGAACCAGAAAAGGTCCTAAGAAAACAGTTGCTAATAAGAAGAAATAATACCTGAATAATATATTGCAAGGCGTTAATGCGCAGAAAGGTCATCAGATATTTTAGCGTATGATGACAAATGATAATAGGAGGTTTAGTCAATGGCTAAGAAAGTGACTAAGAAAGTGACTAAAAGACGTGTGAAGAAAAACGTTGAACGTGGACAGGCACATATTCAGTCATCTTTTAACAATACAATTGTTACACTTACAGACTCAGAAGGCAATGCTTTATCATGGGCAAGTGCCGGCGGTTTAGGATTCAGAGGCTCAAGAAAATCAACACCTTATGCAGCACAGATGGCTGCAGAAACAGCAGCAAAGGCTGCTCTGCCTCATGGTTTGAAATCAGTAGAAGTTATGGTTAAAGGTCCTGGTTCAGGACGTGAAGCTGCAATCCGTGCACTTCAGGCTTGTGGTATCGAAGTTACAAGCATCAGAGACGTAACTCCGGTTCCTCACAACGGATGCCGCCCGCCAAAGAGAAGAAGAGTCTGATAGGAGGTTAAGTTAGATATGGCAAGAGATATGGTTCCAGTATTAAAAAGATGCAGAAGTCTCGGTCTTGACCCTATTTATTTAGGCGTTGATAAAAAATCTAATAGACAGTCTATTAGAGGAAATAAAAAGAAAAGTGAATACGGACTTCAGTTAACTGAAAAACAGAAAGCTAAATTTATTTACGGTGTATTAGAACAGCCTTTCAGAAACTACTTCGCAAAAGCTGAACGTATGAAAGGTCAGTCAGGTGAAAACCTGATGGTTCTGCTTGAGTGCAGACTTGACAACGTTTTGTTCCGCATGGGTTACGGACGTACACGTAAAGAATCCAGACAGATCGTAGGACATAAACACGTAAGTGTAAATGGAAATACAGTTTCAATTCCATCATATCAGGTTAAACCGGGTGATGTTATTGAAATCAGAGAAAAATACAAATCTTCACAGAGATACAAAGATATCTTAGAAGTTACAGACGCAAGAATGGTTCCGGAATGGCTTGAAGCTGATCACGAAGCTTTAACAGGTACAGTGAAAGAGCTGCCTACAAGAGAACTGATTGATGTTCCTGTAAACGAAATGCTTATCGTTGAGTTGTATTCTAAATAAGATTAGTTAGAACCCTCAATTAATCTAACCCATAAGAAGGAGGGCTTTTATAGTGTTTGACTTTGAGAAACCAAAAATCGAGATTGCACAGCTTTCAGACGATAACAGATACGGTCGTTTCGTCGTAGAACCTCTTGAAAGGGGTTACGGCACAACACTTGGTAATTCGTTGAGAAGAATTATGCTTTCATCTCTTCCGGGCGCTGCAGTCAGTCATGTAAAGATTGACGGTGTTGTTCATGAGTTCAGCTCAATTCCTGGTGTTAAGGAAGATGTTACTGAGATTGTGATGAACATTAAGAGTCTGGCAATTAAAAACAGCAGTGATACAAATGAGCCTAAGGTAGCTTACATTGAATATGAAGGCGAAGGTGTTGTTACAGCCGCTGATATTCAGGCGGATCCTGATATTGAGATTTTAAATCCGGATCAGGTCATCGCAACTTTGAGCGGTACTGACAGCAAACTTTACATGGAACTGACAATTACTAAAGGCAGAGGCTATGTAAGTTCAGATAAGAATAAAAAAGAAGATTTGCCTATAGGTGTTCTTCCTGTGGACTCGATCTACACACCAGTGGAAAGAGTTAATCTTACAGTGCAAAATACTCGTGTGGGTCAAATCACAGATTTCGATAAGCTGACATTGGATGTTTATACTAACGGCACATTGGCACCTGATGAAGCAGTAAGTCTTGCTGCAAAAGTATTAAGTGAACATTTGAACTTATTTATTGATCTTTCTGAAAATGCCAAGACTGCAGAAGTCATGGTAGAAAAAGAAGACAATGAAAAGGAAAAAGTTCTTGAGATGAACATCGACGAACTTGAATTATCCGTACGTTCATACAACTGTCTGAAACGTGCCGGTATTAATACAGTAGAAGAACTGACAAACAGAACTGCTGAGGATATGATGAAAGTCAGAAACCTTGGACGTAAGTCTCTGGAAGAAGTTCTCGCTAAATTGAAAGAACTCGGTTTACAGTTAAATCCGAGTGATGAATGATAACATTATGGACTTGAAAGCATCTGTTAAGTAAGCCCGAAGTGCATTAACAGGTGTTCCACAAATGGAGGAAATTAAAATGGCAGGATATAGAAAACTTGGAAGAACTTCCAACCAAAGAAAGGCTTTACTGAGAAGCCAGGTGACAAGCCTTTTATACCATGGCAAAATCAGAACTACTGAAGCTAAGGCAAAGGAAATCAGAAAGATTGCTGAAGGCCTGATTGCGCTTGCAGTTAAGGAAAAAGACAACTTCGAAGAAGTTACAGTACAGGCTAAAGTTGCACGTAAAGATAAAGACGGCAAGAGAGTCAAAGAAGTTGTTGACGGCAAGAAAGTAACAGTATTCGATACAGTAGAAAAGAAGATTAAAAAAGATAATCCTTCACGTTTACATGCAAGAAGACAGATGTTAAAAATGCTTTACGGCGTAACAGAAGTTCCTGCAGATGGTGCAAAGAGAAAACAGAATACAAAGTCTGTTGATCTGACTCAGAAATTATTCGATGAAATCGCTCCAAAGTATGCTAACCGTCAGGGTGGTTACACAAGAATCGTCAAAATCGGTCAGCGTAAAGGCGATGCTGCAATGGAAGTACTTATCGAATTAGTATAACAGTATATGGCATAGTCTTATAAAGCGTAGAATACATTGTATTTTACGCTTTATTTACTATTTATAACTGTTCGGAGGCTTGCTCTTAATAGTTACTGTTATTTTATGAAAGAATCGGGGAAAGAATGTTTTATTTGATCAGGCAGATACGCTGATCGGGGGTTATGGATCTAAAATGAAAGCGGGGTATTTATGGAAATCGTTTCGATTACAATACAGCAGATTATTAAAATGTTTATTTTGATTTTAGTCGGTGTTCTATGTTTTAAAGTTAAATTACTGGATACAAAAAAATCAAAAACATTATCGGATTTATTGATTAAGGTGATTACACCGGCGCTGATTATTACATCATTTCAGCGTGATTTCGAAGCAGAACTTGTGCGCGGTTTTGTATTAAGTTTGATATTAACAGCCTTTAGTCTGGGGCTTGCATATATAGTTGTAAGAATACTTATAAGAAAAAACGAAAAATATGATGCCGTAATTGAAAGATTCGGCGCCATGTATTCAAATTGTGGTTTTATGGGAATACCGTTGGCTTACGGCGTTCTTGGCAGTGAAGGTGTATTTTATATTGTTGGCTTTAATTTACTGTTTGACCTGCTTGTATTTTCTGTCGGTGAGCGTACAATGAAAGGCGAAAAGGCCAATGGTATTAAAGAGATTATTAAACAAATGATTAATCCTGCGACGGTAGCGTCAATTATCGGTGTGATTATGTTTGTTTTTCAGATCAGGATTCCGGAGATTATTGCCAGCCCGATCAGCATGATCGCGGATATGAATACACCGACAGCGATGCTTGCGGCAGGCGTTTCTGTTGCACAGACAAACATTAAAAAGCTTTTAAAAAATGGCCGGTTATATTATGTATGTGCCATAAAACTTTTAATTATTCCGATTATTTTTGCACTTGTATTAAAATGGTTCCCGATTCCGGAGACAGTTTATATGACAACATTGCTTGCTACGGCTTGTCCGTCAGCGACACTGACAGTTTTATATTCGGTCATGTACGGAAGGGACGATGTATATGCATCGGAAATTTTTTCGGCAACAACGATTCTCTCAATTATAACGATTCCGCTGGTTGTTGCAATCGGTGCATTGTAGGCGGAAAATCCGGCATGTTACAGGAAACTGAAGGTACATCATGCGCTGCGAAAGTGCTTTGAAGGCGGATAAAGCCAGACTGTGAGGTTTGAGATGGGTATTATTAAGGCATTAAATCTTGTGTACGATTATATTACGCGGGATGATGAGACAGAAAAAGAGATTAAAAACAGAGCGGTCGATCATATTGATCTTGATATTGAAGCCGGTGATTTTATTGCTATTCTCGGGCATAATGGATCCGGCAAGTCGACGCTGGCTAAGCATATGAATGCGATTTTGCAGCCGACAGAAGGCTCTTTATGGGTCAAAGGTATGGATACTTCTGATGATGACCGCTTATGGGATATACGGCAAAGTGCCGGCATGGTTTTTCAGAATCCCGACAATCAGATCATCGGCAGTATCGTCGAAGAAGATGTGGGATTTGGTCCGGAAAACATCGGTGTTCCTACTGATGAGATATGGAAACGTGTTTTTGAAAGCCTTGAAGCAGTTGATATGATGTCTTACCGGCATCATTCACCGAACAAGCTTTCAGGCGGACAGAAGCAGCGTGTGGCAATTGCAGGTGTTATGGCGATGCGTCCGGAATGTATCGTTCTTGATGAGCCTACGGCGATGCTTGACCCAAACGGACGTAAAGAAGTGATTCAGACAGTCACGGAGCTTAACCGGACGGCCGGTGTCACAGTAATTTTAATTACCCATTATATGGACGAGGTTATTCATGCAGACAAGGTTTATGTCATGGATGACGGCCATATTGTGATGAATGGAACACCAAGAGAAATATTTACTCAGGTGGATCGGCTGAAAGAACTGCGGCTTGATGTGCCTCAGGCGACGGAACTGGCTTATGAACTTAAGAAAGCCGGTGTACCGATCGAGAGCGGTATATTAACAATAGAAGAACTTGAAAAGGCAGTGGCTGCCCTGAAATGTGGGATGTGAGGCAGATTGCAGGGCTGATTGCAGAAAACGACGTACAGCAGTTCAAAGAAAGTTTTCTGCGTTAATACATGAAATGTGAGGCAGATATGGCATTAAGACTTGAACATGTGAATTATATATACAGTCCGGATACAGCTTTTAAAAAGCAGGCGCTGGATGATGTGAATCTTGAAATTAATGATGGTGAATTTATCGGACTTATCGGGCATACAGGTTCGGGAAAATCAACGCTGATACAGCATTTTAACGGACTTATAAGAGCGACGTCAGGTGCGATTTACTATAATGACAAAAATATTTATGATGAAAAGTTTTCTATGAAGAATCTGAGAGCAAAAATCGGTCTTGTGTTCCAGTATCCGGAGCATCAGCTGTTTGAGGTGACTGTGATGAAAGATGTATGTTTCGGTCCTTCAAATCTGGGGCTTTCAGAGGAAGAGTGCCAGAAAAGGGCAAAGGAAGCACTGACAATGGTCGGGCTTAAAGAAAAGTACTGGAATAAGTCACCTTTTGAATTGTCGGGCGGTCAGAAGCGCAGGGCAGCAATCGCCGGAGTCATCGCAATGAAGCCGGAGATGCTTATTCTTGATGAACCGACAGCAGGCCTTGATCCAAAAGGCAGAAATGATATTCTTGACCAGATTAAAAAGCTTCACGATGAAAGTCATATGACGGTCGTGCTTGTATCACACAGCATGGAGGATGTGGCCAAGTATGTAGGCCGCATTATTGTAATGAATCACGGAAAAGTACTTTTTGATGATACACCGAAAGAAGTTTTCAAACATTATAAAACACTGGAATCTGTAGGCCTTGCGGCACCTCAGGTAACATATCTGATGGACATGCTGAAAAAAGACGGATTTGATGTACCGGATCAGGTGACGACTGTTGAAGAAGCAAAGAGCGCCATTTTAAAATGTCTCGGATATGATCAAAAGGGCAGTAATGCAGATCTGCACGAAAATATCTGTGCGGGGCATTCAGAAGAAATAAATACAAAGGAATTCAAAGATATAAAGGAATTCAAAGATACAAGAGACTTAGAAAATATAAAGGATTCAGGAGGAGAAAGCAATGATTAGAGATATTACGCTTGGTCAGTATTATCCGGCGGACTCTGTACTCCACAAAATGGATCCCCGGGTAAAGCTTGCCGGTACGGTTTTATTTATTATAGGCATTTTTATGGCAAAGAATGCTTTTTCGTATATTTTTATCACACTTTTTCTTGGTGCGGTGATTATTGTATCAAAGGTGCCTTTTAAATATATGGTCAAAGGACTTAAAGCTATTTTATTTATTTTGATATTTACTGCGGTGCTGAATCTGTTTTTAACGCCCGGTACAGAAATATGGCGTTTTAAGTTTATTAAAATTACTGAGGAA
>JALEHN010000115.1 GCA_022770525.1 Clostridiales bacterium | reverse complement strand
ATCATTTATTCGTGGCGAAGCGCATCAATCGGGTTAAGTTTTGAGGCTTTGACTGATGGCAGCAGTCCGAATATGATACCGATGACCATTGAAAATACGACGGAAGCTATAATGGCAGGTATGCTGATGGCAACAGGTGTTGATGATAAACGGGATATGACCTGAGCCAAAATAATACCGACGACAATTCCGAGTAAGCCTCCGAAACTTGTAAGTACAGCGGCCTCTGTCAAAAACTGCCATAAAATCGTACTGTTTTTTGCACCGATTGCTTTTTTCAGGCCGATTTCGCGGGTACGTTCCGTGACAGAAACAAGCATAATATTCATAACGCCGATACCGCCTACAAGGAGAGAAATGCTTGCGATCCAAAGCAGCTGCTGATTTGTGGCTTCGCTGAGTTTCTGAAGATTTTTGGCTTTTTCAGTCAGGTCAACAGCTTTATAGGAGATCGTGTTTGAAGCCGAGCTGTCCATGGAGGAAGCTTCAACGGAGCCGTCATCTTCAGAAGCCTGTTCATCTACAGATACTTCTGAAAAGCCCATCATACCTGAAGTCTGAATGGTGCTGTTTAAAATATCGGCTGCGGCGTGTCCCGCATCACTCATAAAATCTGTGGAAGAAGCTTTAATCATAACGTTTTCCGGTTCATCATAGCAATTGATGATTGGCCATGAGCTGATTGGAAGATAGACGATACCGCTTTCACGGCCGACATAGTTTATATAATCTTCAATAGAGTTAATGACCGGAGCAAATGAAGATGATTTCTCACATATTCCCACAATCACAAAAGGCTCGCCTTTAATCTCAAGTGTTTTTCCAAGTGGATTTTCATTGGAAAATAAAGCTTCGGCAGCATTTTTGTCAAGAACGGCAACTTTCATATAATTTTGGTAATCATAGTCATAAAAGCCGCGGCCGTTGGTAATCACAAGACCGGCAGTATCAAAAAAGTTTTTATCAATGCCGTACATTTGCGCGCCTTCTAACTGTCTGGACTGATAAAATATGCTGTCAGCATAATCTCTTGTAACGTACATTGAAGCATTATCAACATGCTCAATGTTTTTGATGGAGGTCAATGTATCATCACTGACTGTACCGACACCTGTCGGAAGCCCGTAATATTCCGTCTGATAAGGTGATTCACCCTGGTATAATTTGATTTCGACGGTGTTATTGCCGGAACCGATCAGGTTTTGTTTAATTTGTTCATTTGTTCCCTTAATTGTAGAAACTATGGATATAATAGATGCAATACCTATAATGATACCAAGCATCGTTAAAAAGGAGCGCATCTTATGAGACCATATTCCCTGAAATGAAATTCTAATATTTTCTAACATGTGCGCCTCCTGTTAATAATAAATATCTGTCTGGACTGTGGTATGTGCGCCGTCTTTAAGGCCTTTGCCGTAAGGAAAGGCAATATAATCAGCTTCGGAAAGTCCTGTTTTTATTTCTATATATGAACCATAAATTGTTTTGCCTGTCGTGACTTCCTGTTTTTTCAGCTTTTCATTTTCATCCTGTATATAGACGTAAGAATGTCCGTTTTCGCTGAGTATATATGCTTTGTAAATGTAAAGCGCATTCGTATCGGTGTCGCTGCTTTGTGTATTCATGGAAATCTGAACATATTCATTATTCCTCAGGCCATCGGAATTTTCGATGTATGCTTTAAAAGGATAGGAAGATACATTGGGATTGGAGCCATAATAGAAATTTGCAGAAGACGGATAAGGTGAAATTTCTGTTATGGTTGCTTCATATGTCATTCCGGAGTTCCAGGACATGACAGAAACGGGCTGCCCGACGTTAACTAAGTTAAGCTGAAGCTCAGAAACAGAGCCTGTCAGGTAAAGTCCTTCTTCACTGTCCACAACCATGAAAGGTTTGCCCTCCTCGGCGCCTTCTAAAGGATCGCCGGCACTTTTTACAATACCGTTGACGGTGCTTTTAACTGTGGATTCTTTTAATGTATTTTCCAGTTTTGTAATATCAAGGTTGGCCTGTTTGATCGAAAGCTGCAGTGATGCGATTTCCTGCTGTTTTTCTTTAATCATCTGGTTGATTTCTTCCTGTGTGTAGACCGGACCGAAATCACCGCCGGGAAAATCAGAGCCGGGGTCATCCGGATCGGGCATGTTAAATACAAGATGGTTATCAATGTAATCGCCAACGGTTGTAGTGTCTACAGGGTCTTCCGGAATCTCAAGACGATCGCCTCTTAATGTCCATGCATAAGTTTTACCTGTTTCACTGTCTGTGATTCTTAAGGTGACATTGACGATTTTTGATTCATCCTGGGTTGTGCCGGTTTCATCGTATCCCATGATTTTGTATATAAATTCCGGTGTAATTTCCCAGTCGCTGCCGCATTCTACAATCAGGTCAGAGCCGGACTCCACAAACTCTGTGTTCCAGTCAAGCTTTTTAGACGGTGACGGTACAGGGTCGGTAGGTATAGGGTCAGTCGGTACGGGATCAGTCGGTACGGGGTCGGTCGGCACGGGATCAGTCGGCACAGGATCTGAAGGTGTCGGCGGATTTGGTGTTTCTTGCGGCTGAACCGGCGGATTATCCGTATTTTGTGAACCGGATGGGTCAGAAGAATCCGGTGTACCTTCGGATTCCGGCGGATTTGATGTGCTGCCCGGATCAGTGATTTCACCGGTTGTCGAAAGCGTATGCTCAATTGGAACTTTGGCGAATCCACCTGCGTAATTACCGTTTTTTAAATTGGTAATCTGTTTGTTTAAGTCTTTGATCTGAAGATTTATTTTGTTTAAGGATATTTTCTTGGCTTCAAGATCCAGCTCGGTCAGTGTTGTATCATATTCCATCAATTTATCACCGATGGATACCTGATCACCTTCTTTAACATATACTTCCTTGACAAGCTGGTTTTCCATCAGATAAATTTCCTGAGATACATTGGAAGTCACAAGTCCGTCACTTGAGTTTTCATCACCGTAATAGTAAGCAGAAATATTGGAAACAGGGATAACATCAATGACGGTTTTGCTTTCATTGTACTTTGTAATGCCAAAAACCGCGCCGCCGACACAAGCGATGCCGATGACTGTACATAGCGGAATCAATAATTGCTTTTTCAAGGTTTTGTCACCTCCGTTGCAGTAATATGCGGATCGGTAGATATTTCACCGTCACGTATTAAAATTTTCCTTTTGGCAAAGCCGGCAATTTCAGGGTCATGGGTAATCATAATCACTGTGACGCCTTCATCGTTAAGACTTTGAAAAAGCTCCATGACCTGCCGACCGGACTTCGTGTCAAGAGCACCGGTTGGCTCATCGGCTAAAAGAATTTTCGGGTTGTTGACAATGGCACGGGCTATGGCAACACGCTGTTTTTGACCGCCGGATAATTGTGTCGGCATAAAATCCATTCGGTCAGCCAGTCCTACGCGTTCAAGAGCTAAAGCTGCCAGCCGGTGTCTTTCTTTTTTTGGTATGCCCGCATAACTTAGAGGGAGGCATACATTTTCAAGGGCGCTTAGGCGCGGCAAAAGATGAAAACTCTGAAATACAAAGCCAATACTGTGAAGTCTGACATCGGACATGGCTTTATCTTTGTATTGCAAAACATCTTCGCCGTCGAGAATATAGCTTCCGGATGTAGGCCTGTCCAGACATCCGATGATGTTCATCAGCGTCGTTTTTCCGGAGCCGGACGGACCCATAATGGCCACATATTCACCTTTTTCTACCGATAAGGAAATATCTTTAAGAACCGGAACCGTCATTTTGCCCTGTATGTAATCTTTATAAATATGATTTAATTCCAGAATCATTTGTTTTCCTCCACACTGATATCCGAACCGTCTGAAGTGCCGCCGGCATCCATACTGCCGTTGCCATCGATATTGTTCATATCCCCGGCACTGTCCATACCGCTCATATCCCCGGCATCATCCATATTGCCCATGTCGCCGTCCATGCCGCCCATATCGCCGGCTTCGTCCATACCGTTCATATCACCCATATCGCCGGCATTATCCATACCATCCATGCTGCCGTCATCAATATTTTGATTCATTTCTGCTTCCATGTTTCTCTGAATCATATCAGATACGGAACTGACGATACATGGCATGCCTTCTTTAAGAATACCGGTAGGCCAGGCGATACAATCCGTGTCATTAAGGCCGGACAATATCTGATATTCCATCAGGTCACTGTCGTAGTCACCGATTTGAACGCTGCGTTTTTCAAGTCGGTCCTTATCATTTTTTACCCACACATAAGTATCATTGTCTTCAGTGACAAGATAGCTTTCCGTCAGCCATAAACCTTCTTTTTCTTCAGTCTGGCCGTTATCCAGTTCAATGAATACATGCTGACCGAGCATCAGACCGCTGGAGGTGGCAAGTTCTATATAAAATGGATAATTTGTGGACTGTTCACCGTTTCCGCCATCCATATAATAGTAGTTGTTATTATTTGTGATCTGGTTCTCAAAATCTATTTTGGTAATGGTACCTGTCCATGTCGCAGTTTCATCGATGCGGGAACGGATAATGACAGGGGCGCCTTCATTAATCGTCCATGCATTTGTCTCGTTGATTTTTCCTTTGATACGGTAATTCCCGGTGGCCAGAATCGTCATAAACGGCAGCTGATTTCCGGTCATATTGTCGACTTCGCCGTTTTGGTTAATGGATTTGACAACACCTTCGATTTCACAGGTAACCGTCGCATTATTTAAAGATTTTTTAATCTGTTCGATTTCAACTTCTTTACTTTTTTTGTTATATTCAGCGCGGCGGACATCATTTTGCTTTTCCTGGATCTGTGTTGTGTAGCTGAGCTGTTCGTCGGCCGGTGCGCTGCGCTTTTCTTTTTCAAGAGAAGCGATCTGTGTATACAAAGAATTGATTTCGTTAACAAAGCCCTCAAGATCAAGCTGTGCCTGGCTGAGCTTTAAGTTGATTTCATCTGTGTCATATGAAAACAGAGGTGTTCCGACAGTGACAGAATCTCCTTCATTGACAAGAATTTCTTTAACTGTTTTTTCTGAACTTTTTTCGATGTCAAGTGTTTCCTGTGGTTCAACAACACCTGTAAACCGGTTGATCATACCGGCACTGCCCTGGCTGGTGATTTCTTTGACAGAGCTGACATAAGCGGCAGCTTCACCTGATGAAGTACTGCCTGACCGCAGAAATAAAAACAGTACCGCAACAGCAATGAGTACGACGGCAATGATGATTCCTGCGATGATAATGACTTTTTTCTTTTTATGCATAAGTAAATGCCTCCTGTGAATATAGTTTTTTGCACGTCTGCTTTATAGTCATTATAACATACTCATTGATGGAAAAAACATTTGTATTTACTATATTTTCCTTACAATTTCATTAAGAGCCGAAAAAAATTCGGAATTTACAAAATCATGGACAGAAATTCAAAAAGTGTCTGCTAAGAATATTTGAATGCATGAAACTTTTTATGAAAAGTTTATAAATAAATTACCATTGATTATTTTATAATTGTATAAAAATGTGATAGAATACTGTTATTAAGTACGAGCAGGTGATTGACTTGAAATTATTGACAAAGGTTAAGATTGCATACGTTGTCATGAGCGTTGTGCCGTTGATTTTGATCGCTGCTGCTGTTTTGGGCATCAGTTTTGTAGGTCTCAATGCCATTGAAGAACAGTATGATGTCAGTGAGGCTGCGGGAATGGAGGCTATCTACAACCCGTTTAGTCTCCTTGGTAATGTTACCAGTACGATGATCGGTGAGATTGAAAAAACGATTGCGGATGATCCCGATAAAATGCAGGACATGGTTTATCTTGATAAAATCAATGCCAAGCTTGGGACGAAGTCATCTTATCTGGTTGTAAAAAAGGATGACCAAATTGTCTATTCAGGCGTCAGGGACACGGGTATGATGATTGATGGCGCCTATTTGGATATACACGCAGATGAAGGCAATTTATTTGTTCTTGATGATGTGCCGTATCATTTGCGTATGAAGTCGTTTACTTATTCCGACGGCAGTGCCGGCGGATTGTTTGTTGTGACCAATATTGACAAGTTGGTTCCAAGGCTGAAGGCAACGCTGATCCAGATGCTGCTCTCGATTGTCTGTATTTTTGTGCTTGTGGGTGCGGTATTGATGTTCTGGCTTTATAAAAGTATTATTAAGCCTGTTGATAAACTGAAGGCTGCAGCGGAAAATATTAAAGAAGGCAATTTGAATTTCAGCATAGATGCTCAGGCAGACGATGAGATTGGCGAGCTGTGCGTTGCATTTGAGGAAATGCGCCTGAAGCTGAAAGAACAGATCGACATCAGTATGCAGTATGAAAAAGATAATAAAGAGCTGATCAGCAATATTTCACATGATTTAAAAACACCGATTACGGCCATTAAGGGCTATATCGAGGGTATTATGGATGGCGTTGCTGACACGCCGGAAAAGCAGGAACGGTATTTCAGGACAATTTACACAAAGGCAAACGATATGCAGAAACTGATTGAAGAGCTGTTTTTGTATTCAAAACTTGACAGTAATTCAATGACATATTCTTTCCAGAAAGTCAATCTCAATGACTATTTTGAGGATTGTATTGAAGAAATCAGTGTAGATCTGGAATCAAAACATATTGGGCTCGGATTTTTTAATTATGTTGATAAAAACTGCGTGATTATTGCCGATCCGGAGCAGTTAAAAAGGGTCATATTAAATATTGTCAATAATTCGGCAAAATATATTGATAATCCAAGAGGTCTTGTGAACATAAGGCTTCACGAGGAACCTGAGTATATACAGGTGGAGATTGAAGATAACGGTAAAGGCATTGCGCCGGAAGAACTAAGCCATATCTTTGAAAGATGCTACCGCACGGATTCATCAAGAAATTCCGCAAAGGGCGGCAGCGGTCTCGGGCTGTCCATCGCAAAGAAAATTGTTGAAGAACATGGCGGCAGGATATGGGCCACAAGTAAGGTCGGTATCGGAACGAGTATTTGTTTTGTTATTAGAAAATATGAGGAGAACAGGATTTATGAGTAAGAAAATATTGATCATTGAGGATGAAGTAAGTATTGCCGAACTGGAGAAAGATTATCTTGAGCTGAGCGGTTTTGAGGTAATGATAGAAACCACGGGAGATACGGGGCTTTTGGCTGCGCTTAAAGAAAATGTGAATCTTGTGATTCTTGATTTAATGCTTCCGGGTATGGACGGTTTTGAAGTTTGTAAGCGGATCCGGGAGGAAAAGGATATTCCTGTGCTTATGGTATCAGCTAAAAAAGAAGATATTGATAAAATCAGAGGTCTTGGACTGGGCGCAGATGATTATATCACAAAACCTTTCAGTCCAAGTGAGCTTGTGGCCAGAGTAAAGGCGCATATGGCAAGATATGAGCGGCTTGTGGGCAGTAATATCCATAAAAACGAAATTATCGAAATCCGGGGTATAAAAATCGATAAAACCGCGCGGAGAGTTTATGTGAACGGTGAGGAAAAAGCTTTTACAACAAAAGAATTTGACTTACTGACATTTCTTGCGGAGAATCCCAACCATGTTTTTACAAAAGAAGAGCTTTTTAATAAAATATGGGATATGGAATCCATCGGTGATATTGCCACAGTCACGGTTCACATTAAAAAAATCCGTGAAAAAATCGAATTCGACACATCAAAACCGCAGTATATCGAGACAATTTGGGGTGTGGGCTATAGGTTTAAAGTGTGATGCATGAAATAACCCATAAACGATTCAATGATTTGCCTCATTAAAAAAGCATATGAAATTTAAATCAAAGAATCATTGTTCAGAGCCGGCTTTCAAAATGCTTTGCGTTTCGTCGGTGTGCGTATCCGCTAAATAAATAGCCTGAATGCATCGGTGATGATCTGATGCGTTCAGGCTAAATTCGTTTAACAGGTAAATGATTGATCATAGATTCATATTAAATATGCAGTAATGCTTTGGCAATCTGGAAATAAATCATCAGTGAAGCAGCATCAACAATTGTTGTAATGAACGGACTGGCCATCACTGCCGGGTCAAACCCGATTTTTTTGGCCAGTAACGGCAGAGAACAGCCGACTATTTTGGCAAAAAGCACTGTAATAGCCATCGTAATACATACAACAAAAGCAACCGGAACAATGACGCGGTCAATAATCATCAATTTTGCGAAGTTGATCACAGCCAGAGTCAGACCGCACAAAACGGCGACACGAATTTCTTTCCAGATGATTTTAAATATATCACGAAATTCAATCTCACCGAGGGATATACTTCGGATAATAGAAACAGAAGCCTGTCCTCCCGCATTACCGCCAGTGTCCATAAACATCGGGATAAAGGAAGTTAAAATAACATAAGATGCAAGCGCTTCTTCGTAGGTCTGAATGATTTTTGAGGTAAAGGTTGCCGAAATCATCAAAAGTAACAGCCAGGGAATACGTTTTTTATAAGTTTCAAAAATACCGGTTTTTGTATATGGCTTGTCCGTCGGTGTGATGGCAGCCATCATTTCGATATCTTCTGTGGCCTCCTGCTCCATGATATCCACGATATCATCGACAGTAATAATACCGACAAGACGGCCTTCGCTGTCAACAACCGGCATCGATGTGAAGTCGTACTTTTTAAAAGTATGCGCAACATCTTCCTGGTCATCAAGTGTCTTAATTGTAACGACATTTTCGTGCATAATATTGCCGATCGTTTCATCGGGATCGCTTAACAAAAGCTTTCTCAAAGAAACGGTACCGATCAGCTTTCGCCGGGGATTAAGGACATAACAGATATTGATCGTTTCTTTATCAATACCTTCACGGCGGATAATGTCAATGGAATGCCTGACTGTGTAATATTCCTTTAAATCAATAAACTCCACAGTCATCACGCTGCCGGCGGAATCTTCCGGATACTGCAGCAGATGATTGATGTCTCTTCGTGTTTCCGGTGTTGTCTGAGATAAAAGCTTTTTAACAACACTGGCCGGAAGTTCTTCCATAAGATCGGCAGCATCATCGGATGAAAGATTATCGATGATGTTGGCGGCTTCTTTGTCGGTCAGACTGTTGACGATATACTGCTGGTCTTCACTGGGAAGATAGGAAAAAATGTCAGCAGCCTGAGACTTTGGAAGAATGCGGAATACTTTGACGACGTAGTCGTTGGAGAGGTCTTCAAAAACAGCGGCAATATCAGCAACGTTCATGTCCTGAATCAGTTCACGAAGTTTCAGATATTGCCTGCTTTCAATAAGTTCTGTAATCTTTTCAAGCATCGTAATAATTCTCCTTTATATGTGGTTTTTAAGCAAGAGGGAGGTTCGGGAACAGGAACTTCCGGACAACTTTTCTGTATTCGATGTTTCATTAAAAACCACCTGCCTTTCGGGAATTATTTGCTTTTTGGCGCTACTATAATCTTATACTATTTAATTTGATAAATCAAGAAAAATATCGATGAAAAAATTTGCCATTGACTTTAAAATTTGAACTTATCTTTTGAAATTTTCGCAGGATGTTACAGAATTTCCGGATTTCAAAGGAAATTATGGAAGTATCTTCTGCAATAAATACTGGATTTTAGACTATACAAGAACAATAAGTAATGTTATAATTAACATAATATCTGGTATTAAAAACGATGTAGAGAGGTATTTTTTATGAGAGAATTTGTGATTATGACAGACGGAAACAGTGATTTACCTGTAGAATACGCAAACGAGCAGGGAATTATTCTTGTACCGATGTGCTTTAATATGGATGGAAAAGTTTACGGTGAAGAGGAAGATATGGAGCCGAAAGCCTTTTATGATAAAATGAGGGAAGGATGTATGCCGACAACAATGGCATTAAATCCGCATACATTTGAGCAGGTATTTCGTCCGGTGCTTGAAAGCGGCAAAGACCTTTTATATATTTCATTTTCTTCAGGTTTAAGCAGCAGTTACAGTTCCGCAGTCGTTGTAGGCGAGGAGCTTTCCGAAGAATTTAAAGACGGAAAGATTATTGTGATTGATTCACTTTGTGCTTCCATGGGACAGGGACTTCTTGTTTATCTTGCAAACGAACAGAAAAAAGCAGGAAAAACAATCGAAGAGGTCGCTGAATGGGTGGAAAAGTATAAAGGCAATATTTGTCATCAGTTTACCGTGGATGATCTGATGCATCTGCATCGGGGCGGCCGTGTGTCCAAAGCGACAGCAGTCATCGGAACACTGATCAATGTTAAACCGGTACTGCATGTTGACGATGAAGGACATCTTGTTTCATTGAATAATGTCAGAGGACGTAAAAAAGCTTTGAACGCACTGGTTGATAATATGGAAAAAACGATGGGAAGTTTTAAAGATAAAAATCAGATTGTCTTTATCAGTCACGGTGACGTTTTGGACGATGCTCTTTATGTGAAGAAAAAAGTACAGGAAAAATTCGGTATCGAGAACTTCATGATCAATATGATCTGCCCGTCAATCGGTTCACATTCGGGTCCCGGTACAGTGGCATTGTTTTTCCTCGGTGAAAAGAGATAAAAAGAAAACAATTAAAACTTTGCGGCTTTGATCGGCAAAGTTGGAATTTAGACGAAAAGAGCAGGATGGGATTTTTATAAACCCATCCTGCTTTATGAAATTTTGCCCGGCTTTAAACAGATAGATATTAAATATCAAATTTTGCCCGGCTTTAAACAGGTAGATATTAAATATCAAATTTGCCCGGCTCTGAACAGGTACACATTAAATATCAAGTTTCTTCGAGCATGCAACAGCCAGCGCACCGGGACCGATGTGGCATGCAACGCTTAAGGACAGATGGTCAACATAGATATCGTGCCCCGGAAATTGTCTGTCAAGCTCTTCTTTTAATTCGGCGGCAAGTTCAGGGTTCTGTGTATGGGCAATTTCAATATGCATGTTGGAAGCTGTGGCATCTGAACCGAAACGGGTTTCAAAATCTTTGGTGATGGCATTGATCATGATCGACTTTGCCTGCTTCATCGTGCGGGCTTTGGCAAAGGCATCCAGCTTTCCGCCCTGAATCTGAAGCACCGGTTTGATTTTAAGCAGTGTGCCCAGTGCAGCCGCGGCAGGTGTGATGCGTCCGCCCTTTTTTAAATATTTTAAAGTATCCACAGTGATATAAATACTGGATTCAAATTTATTATCTTCGAGAACTTTTTTGATCTCAGCGGCATGCATACCTTTGTCAGCCATAGCCTTTGCATCCAGTACGGACTGGCGCTGTGTGACTGAGATTCTCTGGTTGTTGACAACATGAACCCGGCCGTTATAGTCGGAAGCCAGCATGGCGGCAGTGTCATGGGAGCTGCTAAGCCCGCTGGACATCGGTATATGAACCACTTCTTCATAATCTTTAAGCAATGCATCCCACAAATCCAGGACAGATTCCGGAGATGGCTGGGAAGTACTGATATCCGCGCCGTCTCCAAGTTTCTGATAAAATTCTTTCCGGGTAAGATTGATATCCTCTAAAAATGTCTGATCTCCAAAATTAAATGGCATCGGAAGGACATATATATCCAAAGCTTTTGCCTGTGACTGTGTGATACCGCTGTTGCTGTCCGTCACAATTGCAGTTTTTTTCATTATGTATTCGCCTCCACTAAGTATATAAAAATAAATCCGTGAGAAACACTGAGGGCAAAAACTTTTGCCCCGATATCATACGATAGTTACTTAAAAGATTTCTCTAATGAATTTCATATTAACATCCGGTCGGCTGATTGTAAAACATTTTCTTAAAAAAATCCGTAGAACATTTCAGACAAAAAACAAGGCAGCAGGTGAACTTTAATAAAACGCTGATAAACTTCGTCGAAGTGCTTGACAAGGGTCGATAATTATAGATATAATTATTTAGTTTGACATAGATGATCAGGGAGGCACGATTATGGCTCGTTTAGAAGATGAAATAAAGAAACGAAGAACATTTGCGATTATTTCCCATCCCGATGCCGGAAAGACAACATTGACGGAAAAGTTCCTGCTTTATGGCGGTGCCATCAATCTTGCCGGATCGGTTAAAGGAAAGAAAACCGCAAAACATGCAGTTTCCGACTGGATGGAAATCGAAAAGGAAAGAGGTATTTCGGTCACATCGTCGGTGATGCAGTTTAATTATGATGGTTATTGTATTAATATTCTGGATACACCGGGACATCAGGATTTCTCGGAGGACACGTATCGTACACTTATGGCTGCGGATTCGGCGGTCATGGTTATTGATGCATCTAAAGGTGTTGAGGCACAGACAATCAAGCTTTTTAAGGTCTGTCTGCTGCGTCACATTCCTATTTTCACATTTATCAATAAAATGGACCGTGAAGCCAATGATCCGTTTGATCTGATGGATGAGATTGAATCTGTCCTTGGCATTAAGACATGTCCGATGAACTGGCCAATCGGCAACGGCAAGGATTTCAGAGGCGTTTATGACAGACGGACACGCCATATCCATGCTTTTACCGCATTTGGCAATGGACAGAGGGCTGTTGATGACAACGATCTGACGATGGATTCACCTGAGCTTCAGTCGGTGATCGGTGATGAATTATACGAGAAGCTTCTGGAAGATGTGGAACTGCTTGACGGTGCCAGCGAACCGTTTGACATTAAAAAAGTATCCGCAGGGCAGTTATCCCCTGTATTTTTTGGGTCAGCACTGACAAACTTCGGTATCGAACTGTTTTTGAATTATTTCCTTGAAATGACTTCGTCACCGATGCCCAGAATGTCGGACTGTGGTGAAATCGATTCATTTGATAAGGATTTTTCGGCATTTGTATTTAAGATTCAGGCCAACATGAATAAAGCCCATCGTGACCGTATTGCTTTTATGCGTATCTGTTCCGGTAAGTTTGAGGGCGGTATGGAAGTTTATCATGTTCAGGGCAATAAAAAACAAAAGCTCCTTCAGCCTCAGCAGCTGATGGCTCAGGAGCGTAAGATTATTGATGAAGCTTATGCCGGCGATATTATTGGCGTCTTTGATCCGGGTATTTTCTCTATCGGAGATACACTTTGTGTACCGGGAAAGAAATTTGCCTTTGAGGGTATCCCGACTTTCGCTCCGGAGCATTTTGCAAAAGTGCGCCAGGTGGATACAATGAAGCGCAAGCAGTTTATCAAGGGCATCAATCAGATTGCCCAGGAAGGTGCGATTCAGATTTTCCAGGAGTACAATACCGGTATGGAAGAAATTATTGTCGGTGTTGTCGGCGTCCTTCAGTTTGATGTACTCGTTCATCGTCTGAAAACCGAGTACGGTGTGGAAATCCGCATGGAAACGATGCCTCATGAATATATCCGCTGGGTTGAAAATAAAGATGAAATTGATACAGCTAAGATTATCGGTACGTCGGATATGAAACGTATCAAAGATTTAAAAGGCAATCCGCTGCTTTTATTTATTCACAGCTGGGCTGTCAATACAGTACTTGATAAAAATCCGGGTCTTAAACTTTCCGAATTCGGACGCTGGTAGTTATTGTACACATGGTAAAAATTTATAAATAAAGCTTGACCCTGCCCTTGTGGCAGGGTTTATTCTATATATAGATGATAAGATGGCGGGATAAAAAAGGCAAGTCACTGATGACTGCATGATTAAATACAAATCATGAAATGGCCATCATAAATACAGGATGAACGGAGAATGACTATGACGATTGTTATTACAATGTGCAAGCTGTTTTTTGCAATGGCTGTCGGTTTTTATCTGAATAAAAGAGATATCTTGAATCCTGAGATCAATAAAAAACTATCTTCTCTGATTGTGGATGTGACATGTCCGTTTTTGATTATCAGTTCGGCATCTTCGGTTGGTTCGGGTGATGCAAAAGATGTGCTTTTACTATTAATTACAGGTGCGGCTGTGTATATTTTGCTGCCGTTTATTGCCATGCTCGTTGTAAAGATATTGCGTGTGCCAAAAGACAGCAGGGGCGTTTATCAGTGCATGGTGATGTTTTCGAATAACTTTTTTATGGGTTATCCGGTTGTGGAAGCTTTATTTGGAGGCTTTGCTATCTTTTATACAACGATTTTCCACATGGGCTTTAACTTTTTGTTCTTTACTTACGGCACATTTATTATGACTAAAGATGCCGGCGCGGTTTCAAAGTTTAATCCAAAGCGGCTGATCAATACAGGGGTTATTGCCAGTATTATTGCGCTTATTATTTATTTTGCCGGTATACAGGTGCCGGAAATTATTTTAAGCCCGTTAAGTTTTGTGGGTAATATTACAACACCGCTGTCTATGCTTGTTATTGGAAGCAACATGGCTTCCTATAAACTTTCAGATGTATTTAAAGAAAAAAAGATATATGCAATGGTGATCGTGCGTCTTGTGATTCTTCCGCTGCTTGCCGGATTTGGCATGTCACTTGTAACGGATAATGCAACATTAATCAGTATTGTTGTAATGACTGTCGGTATGCCGGTCGGTGCCCTTGTTGCCATGGGTTCAAGTGCGTTTGAAAAGCAGGGAAAGATTGCATCCATTGGTGTTGTTGTAACGACATTGTTTTCAATGGTCACGATACCGTTGACAGCAGTGCTGCTGAATTTGATTTTATAAGTCATTGAAACTGTATGGGCAGTTTTATGAATAAAAAACGCGGAAATGAGTGAATTCGCACAGCATGCGGATCAACAGATGATACCGCTGATGATTGGGAGGAAAAACTATGGATTATATTGCAAATGCAGGACAGACTTACATGCCGTTTAAAGACAATATTCATGTTGATTTTTTACCGTATGAAAAGCCTGCCAAACCGGAACCGCTGCTTCCGGAACTTGAACTGAGACCGGATTATATTGAAAAGGGTTTTGCTTTACCGTCTCAGAAACAGCATTTTCTGCCGGGTGTCACATCAGAAATGATGGATTGGTTCTGGGCAAATATGGAAAAATGTTATTATCTCTGGGCACCGGGATCACATAAGCGCTTCAGCTGGGTAAAATCACCGGCTGAATACGGAATGGATCAATCTGTACATATGATTTCAGAGACAACAGAAAAAGGCTTGCCGGTATTCGGCGGTAATGGTGTGGAAATCCACAGATTATCCCTTGAAGACTTTTTCCCGTTTACAACTTCTTTAAAGCATGTGATCTGCGAAGGTGTGTTCAATGATCTCGGTGAGATGATTGATTCAACGATTCATATGTGGGAAGATACCAAAGGCGGCTGTGTACATATTACAGCAACTGTACAGAATACAAAGGCTTCAATGCCGCCGTCTTTTATCATTGATATGCTGAAGGAAAATCCTGATGCAAAAATTGTGCCGAATTTTGCCACAGACCATGAAGATTATGAAGCGAGCCAGTGGCCGGTATTTTTACCGAAGCTTTATGACTTATGGAAAAATCATCCGGATCCGTCACAGAATGTGCAGTGCTGCCTTGAAGTGGAAAAAGCAGCTGACGGACGATATCACTATATCAGAGAAAACGGACCGGTAACTATAAAATAAGCATTCGGCAATTAAAGCGAAGATAAAGTGAAACAATATAATGAAAAGCCGGAGTATTCAAAAAATCGGATGCTCTGGCTTTTCATATCGCAGAAAAGTCCGTTGATTTTCCTGTGATATGAAAACGCTTCGTGCAGGATTTTTTCTTCTATTTTTATTTCCGGTTCGCGTTGACTTGACATACAAAATGAGGTATTATTTTAGTATAACGATTTACTAAATCTGAAAGATGATTGGTAATCAGTCGAAATTCATTCTATTTTTAGGTAATTGATAAATGCTTTTTGCGGTGAGTGTGGATAACTCTCCGCTATATAAGGAGAAAAAACAGGTCATTATTCAGAATTGTTTCTGAATTGACATAAAACATCAGATTTTAGGCGTATTTTAATAAGCCTGACT
>JALEHN010000108.1 GCA_022770525.1 Clostridiales bacterium | reverse complement strand
GGGATGATGGAAAAGCTGTTTTTGATGTTTTTAATCTGACACACGGGCAGACAGATTATCTTTTATCTTATCCTGATGAAAACAGTTTTTCGGTTGAACAGGAGAGCGAGTTCCTTGCTAAAAAAACGGAAAGTGACAATGAAATCGAAATATGCGCCATTGTTGATGGCATAATGGCAGGTACAGCCGGTATCGAAGCAATCGGCGCAAAAGACAAGGTAAAACACCGGGCAGAATTTGGTATCGCCATTGATAAAAAATTCTGGGGGAAAGGTATCGGCCGGGCTTTAACAGAGGCGTGTATTGAATGCGCAAAAGCTGCCGGCTATGCACAGCTTGAACTTGATGTTGTCGATGAAAATACGGCGGCTGTTTCATTATATAAAAGTTTGGGATTTAAAGAATATGGACGCAATCCAAGAGGTTTTTGCTCACGGACAGCAGGATGGCAGGAACTTGTACTGATGCGGCTGGAATTAGAGTGATTGTAAGAAAAAGAGTAACCCATGAAAGAAAGAAGTGAGTGCAATATGAGTGACAGCAATCAGGAAGGGACAGTTTGTGATGAAAAATGAAATTAGTGTATCGCTGCAGCCGGTGGAAACAAGACGGGCAAGTGAAAAGATTTATGATCAGATCCGACAGCTGATTCTTGACGGGGAGATAAAACCGGGAGATCGTTTGCCTTCGGAGCGTAAGATGATGGATATGATGAAGCGCAGCAGGCCGACAATCCGAGAGGCTATGCGTATGCTGGAACGGGATGGCTATATAAAGATTTTTTCCGGCAGCAGCGGTGCCGTTGTACAGGAAATTAATGTGGACAATGCTGTGCAGTCACTGGAGACCGTGATGCAGATGAATCTTGTTACTGTTGAAAATGTACTGGAGTTTCGGCGTATGACGGAAAGTGAGGCAGCAAAACTGGCTGCAAAGCGCGGTACGTCAGAGGGTCTTAAAAAAATCGAGGATATTTTAAAACTGTCAGGCGAAGCTTTTGGAAACGCAGAACAGTTTAAAGATTATGATCTGAAGTTTCATCTGGCGGTTGCCGAAGCTTCACATAATGCCATGTATGTGATCATGCTTCAGGTTTGCAGAAATATGATTGATGAGTCACTGACAGAAATTCTTGGTACAGGCAAAAATCAGGAAAGAGAAGAACGTTACCGTCGGATTCATGCGGCGCATTGCGCAATATATGAAGCTATCAAAAAAGGTCAGGGGGATATGGCTTCAAAGAATATGAAGAATCATCTTGCGGACGCGGAAGATGATATATTAAAAAGAAGACTTAGCTAACGACGTGTGAAAAGGACGCCGGGAATATATGAACAAAAAAGAACAAAGAGTTTGATGTGCAAACTCTTTGTTCTTTTTTGAGAAAATTTGCTGGATTTCATGTTTATTCATAAAATTTTATGCAGGATATTGCATTTTTTTCGTTAAAAGCTTATAATTAAGCTATCTAACTGGTAAGACCACTTTAAACAATTTGACAAAAACTTTGATGGCAACTTTTTTGATGATTGGAAGGGAGAAGAAAATGCGAATCGTAGTTTGTATCAAACAGGTGCCTGGTACAAGCCAGGTTGAAATTGATGAGGAAACAGGCGTATTAAAACGTGACGGTGCCGCTGCTAAAATCAATCCGTATGATTTATATGCACTGGAGACAGCGATGCGTCTGAAAGAAAAGTGCGGCGGGACTGTGACAGCCGTGACGATGGGGCCGCCGCAGGCCAAAGCCATGATGAAGGAAGCTTATATGATGGGTGTCGATGAGGCTTATGTATTCTCAGACAGAACATTTGCTGGCGCAGACGTACTTGCAACATCCTATACATTGGCACAGGGGATTACTTCAATCTGTGACTATGACATTATTGTTTGCGGAAAGCAGACGACTGACGGTGATACAGCCCAGGTAGGACCGGCGATGGCGGAATACCTCGGAATTCCGTGCGCGGCATGGGTTGGTGAAATTGGGGATGTTGATGAGCATACGATGACAGTCGGGCAGAATTTTGTCAATGTAAAGCAGCTGGCGAAAATGAAGCTGCCGTGCCTGATTACGGTTGAAAAAGATATATTTACACCGAGACTGCCGTCCTACAGATTAAAGGCAGCGACAAAGGATAGAGAAGTTCATATGATTCCGTTTACCGAATTTAAAGATCAGGAGGCAAGTCATTATGGACTTAAAGGCTCAGCGACATCTGTGGAGCGTATTTTTCCGCCGGCAAGTCATGAAGGGCAGATATTTATTGAGGGCAGCGATGAGGAAATTGCAGCACAGCTGACAGAATTGTTTGCTGACAGAAAATACATTGAAGTGGAGAGGTGATAAGATGGCATCATTATATTTTAATCAGGATATATGCACCCTCTGCGGGCAATGTGTGGAAAAATGTCCTTTTGGTGCATTGGAAATAAAAAATGACAAAATAGAAATCAATGCATCGTGTAAGATGTGTAAGCTCTGTGTGAAAAACTGTCCGGTCAGCGCAGTGAGCCTTGTGGAAGATAAAGCAAAAAAGGCAGTGGATAAAAATGCGTGGAAAGGCATTATGGTATTTGTAGAGCAGGAAGAAACAGGCATTCATCCTGTGGCCTTTGAGCTGATCGGTAAAGCCGGAGAACTGGCTGCAAAGATTCATCATCCGGTATACGCGGTGCTTATCGGAGGAACACAGGCAAATGCGCAGGCAAAAGCACTGCAAAATTGCGGTGTAGATAAAATATTTGTGTATGCTCATGCCGCTCTTGCAAATTTCCGCGGCGATGTCTATACAAATGTGATGGAAGACTGTATCAACAGGATTAAACCGTCGGTCGTTTTAGTAGGTGCGACTTCTCTTGGACGATCTCTGGCACCGGCCTGTGCGACACGTTACCGTACAGGACTTACGGCGGACTGTACAGTCCTTGATATCAAGGAAAATACGGACCTTGTGCAGATACGCCCGGCATTCGGAGGCAATATTATGGCACAGATTATTACGACAAACACAAGACCGCAGTTTGCGACAGTGCGCTATAAAGTGATGAATGTTGCCGAAAAGACTGAAAAAGCCGGTGAGATCATCCTGTGTCCGGTGACAGAAAAGATGCTTGTATCAGATATAGAAGTAATCAGTACCGAAGTTATTGAAAAGACAAAAGGCATTGAAGAAGAAGATGTGCTTGTCGTCGCAGGCAGAGGCGTGAAAAAACAGGAAGATCTTGAGATGATTAAGGCGCTGGCAGAGGCTCTCGGCGGGCAGATGGCAACGACACGTCCGCTTGTGGAAAAAGGATGGAATGATGTGACAAAGCAGATCGGCCTTTCAGGCAGAACCGTCAAGCCGAAACTGATCATTACATGCGGCGTATCCGGTGCGGTGCAGTTTGCCGCCGGTATGGATGGCGCGGAATGTATTGTAGCCATTAACACAGACAAGGAAGCGCCGATTTTTAAAATAGCAAATTATTGTATTACGAAAGATTTGTATGCAGTGGTGCCGGAATTAATCAGAGCTGTGAAGGCAAAAAGGCAGTAAGGAGGAGAAATGATGGATTATCAGGTAATTACACCGGAAGGTGTGGCATATTTAAAAAGTGTAACTTCTCCGGAGCGTGTTTTTTACGGTGAAGAGATTGAGTATGACTATCATCATGATGAAATGCCGGATTTCGGGACCCATGCACCGGATGTTGTTGTGCAGGTTATTTCAACAGATGAAGTTTCAAAAGTTTTGCGATATGCTTATGAACATATGATTCCTGTAACGCCGCGTGGCGCCGGTACAGGACTTTCGGGCGGTGCGGTTCCGATTTATGGCGGAATCGTTTTGAGTACGGAAAAAATGAATAAGATTCTTGAATGGGATCTGGATAATATGACAGTCGTTGTTGAGCCGGGTGTCCTTGTGATGGAGCTGGCAAATGCGGCGATTGAAAAAGGTGTATTTTATCCGCCGGAGCCGGGGGAGAAAACAGCATCCATCGGCGGCAACGTCATGACAAATGCCGGCGGTATGAAGGCTGTCGGTTACGGTGTAACAAGAAATTATGTCGTGGCCATGGAATGTGTGCTTCCGGATGGTTCGGTCATGCAGTTTGGCAGTAATGTAGCGAAAAATACTTCCGGCTACGATATCAAAGATCTGATTATCGGTTCCGAGGGTACGCTTTGTATTGCTACAAAGCTTCGGATGCGTGTTGTTCCTCAGCCAAAAGTATCCTACACACTGCTTGTGCCTTACAGTTCGCTGGAGTCTTGTGTCGGTACAGTTCCGAAGTTTATTAATTCAGATCTGAACCCGACAGCCATTGAGTATATGCCGAAATCGCTGCTTGATGATGCCGCATATTATTTGAATAAAATCATGCCTCACAAAACAGCGGATTCTTATCTGATTTTAATGTTTGACGGCGTGACTGCAGAAGATGTGGAACGCCGCTGCGACGAGGCTGCAGCTATTTGTCTGGCAAATGGCGCAGAAGATGTGTTCCTGTGCAATACCGATGAACGAAAGGAAGCTGTATGGTCTGTCAGGGGCGCCGCGCTGGAAGCACTGAAAGCGTCAACAACAGATATGGATGAATGTGACATCGTCGTGCCTAGAAATAAAATTGCGGATTTCTCCAGATTTGCAGATCAGAAAATGGCGGAGTACGGTATCCGTATATCGATTCAGGGACATGCCGGTGACGGTAACATGCATATTCAGTTGATGCGGGATGACATGGACAAGCAGTTATTTGAGGAGAGGTGTCCGAAATTGATGGCTGATCTGTATGCCAAAGCCAAAGTCATGGATGGACAGGTTTCCGGTGAACACGGTATCGGTCATGCAAGAGTAGAGGCGCTTGAAAACTATATGGGGCCGCGGATGATTGCATTATTTAAGGCTATTAAAGCCGCATTTGACGACAAAAACATTATGAATCCGGGTAAAGTAATCCGATAACACGAATGAGGACTAAAAATGTGCGAAGGCTGTTTTTTGGTCCTCATTTCTTTTTTATAAAAACTCCATAAAAAAGACAGTCATATTTCGTATCATATATAGAAGCATATATGTGGAAAACTTTTGTAAAAAAGGTTACAATGATGGTGAAATCATCAGGAGAAAAAGCAGGGAGGGATAAGTTTGGATGACCGGTCTTTTGAAATAGCTGTGGAAAAAATCAGGCATGGTGATAAAGATGGCTTAAAAGAGATTTATGAGGCCTATACCGCATGTATTTATACGACGATTTTTACAATTGTCAAAAATAAAGAAACGGCGGAGGATCTGACATCAGAGTTTTTCATTAAGCTTTGGACCATTGCCGGGCAATATCGGTCAGGCGGCAAACATAAAGCATGGTTATTAACCATTGCCAGAAATATGGCTCTGGATGAATTAAGAAAGATCAAAAGCCGCATGACAGAGGGGGAAGTTCCGACGGATACGCAATCATTAGAAAATACAGAACAGGATGTTGTCACGAGAATTTCCTTTAAAGAAGCGTTAAAGCAGCTTGATGAACATGAAGAAGCTATTTTAACATTAAAGTTTATGGGCGAATGTACATTCAGAGAAATCGCAGAGATTTTAAGTATGCCTATGGGTACGGTAACTTGGAAATATAAGAGAAGTATTGAAAAGTTAAGGAGGTCGGAATATGGACGATAAAACCATTGAGGCTTTATATTGTCAGATTAAGACGGAAGAAACGCCGGATGTATGGGATAGAATTGAAAAAGCATTGCCGGAGCAGGAAAAACAACCGGAGCAATTTGACATATACAAGCAGGTCAGTACAAAAAAGAAGAGAAAAAGAAAATACATCGGTATCGCTGCTGCGGCTGCATGTTTGTTGATTATTGCTGTTCCGGTCGCTACTTTATTGTCATGGCGAAGCGGGGATTCGGCACGGTCAACAGCAGCTGCGGGTGCTTCTTATGACATGGCTGCGGGTGCTGTTGAGGAATATGATATGCCGGCAGAAGCTGCTGATGAATATAAGATGGCGGATATGGCATCTGAAGAAGCTTATGATGGCGGCGAATACGGTGAAAATGATATTAATTTTACCGGTACTGCCATGGAAGAAACAGGCGCATCAGATGGCAGTGAAACGTCAGCCGGTGAAACAACAGCCGGTGAAACAACAGGCAGAAAGCTGATCAAAACGGTATCGATGGATATGGAAACCCTTGATTTTGACAAAACCATCGGGGAACTGAAAAAAGCTGTTGAAAATAACGGCGGTTATTTCGAATATTCGGATATCAGCGGCAGCAGTACTTTCAGAGACAGTCTTAAATATGGCAGTTTTACCATCAGAATACCACAGAATAAACTGGACAGCTTTGTGGAAAATACCGGAAATCTCGGAAATGTTTTGTACACAAGCGAAAATACCGAAGATATCACACTGAAATATATCGATACACAGAGCCATATCGAAGCATTGAATGCACAGCAGGAAAAGCTGATGGAACTTATGGATAAAGCGGATTCCATGGAAGATGTCCTTAAAATAGAAGAAGCTTTGTCTGATGTCAGGTATCAGCTTGAGTATTATGAATCAACGAAGAAGCAATATGACAATCAGGTGAATTACAGTACGGTAACATTGAGCATCAGAGAAGTCAGAGAAGAAACACCGTCTGAGGATATCGGCATCGGCCGCCGTATTCAGGATGCTTTTAAAGAAACGTTAATGGATTTGAGTGAAGACGGTCAGGATCTGCTTGTGTGGTTCATCAGTTCGATTCCTTATTTTATCATTATTGCGGCAGTCGCGGCAGCCGTTATATGGATCATCAGAAAACTGTGGCGCAGGCATAAAAAGAAAATACATTAAATATCTATAAAAATCGGGGCTGAGGTTGTTATTTGACGGATTTTATGCTATCATACTTTTAGAAAATTCAGACAAATGACGAGGCGATGGGTATGGGTAAGTTTTTCAATCTTGATAATCCTCTTTTTCAGGGAATCAATAAGTTTGTGGATGCGATGTTTTTAAGTTTGCTGTGGCTGTTGTTTTCAATACCGCTGATTACGATCGGTGCTTCCACGTCGGCACTTTATTATACGGCGAATAAAGTCATCAGACATAACAGAAGCTATGTTTTCAGAGAATTCTGGGGCAGTTTTAAATCATGTTTTAAGCAGTCGACAGCGGCATGGCTGATTTTCGCTCTGACGACAATGATCCTGCAGATGGATATACGGCTGATGCGTTATATCATCGGTGAAGGCACTTTACAGACGATCGGCATTGCATTCTTTTATGCGGTTCAGGTGATTATGATTATGATCGCACAGTATGTATTTACATACATTGCAAGATTTTCACTGCCGTTAAAAGAAATCGTGCGAAACAGCCTGATTCTTGCATTCAGACATCTGCCATGGACAATTCTTCTGGTTCTTCTTGAGGTTGTCAGTGTTTTACTTGTAATGCTGATTCCGCTTTTAGTCTTTCTTGTTCCTTGTGTATGGGGAACGACGGCATCATTAATTCTTGAAAGGATATACAAGAAGTATATGTCCGAGGAAGACCTTGAACGTGAAAACAAATTAAACGGCAAAGAGTACTTATGATCGAATAAGTTACGTAGTAAACAGGTGTCCTGCGTTCGGTATTTCAAGTGCCGGGTGCGGGATACTTTGTTAAATGCATCAAAAAAGGTATCTGTAAGGATACCTTTTTGTTTGAAGCAATGGGATATGCATTTTTTTTTGATTGTAAAAAACGGTCAAAACTGTTTAGAAACCTGCAAAGTGCATCATTTAGACAGCGAATCGGCTAAAAGCAGATTTAAAAATGCAACGGCTCTGTCTTCGTTTCTGCCGTTGACCGGAATGCCGAGGGCAGATTTTTCATTGAGTGTAATGCCGGCATCGTCAAGGAGTTTTATGTCCAGACTGCTGATATCGATGCCGCTGTAATATGTATATTCCGGAGTCGGTTCCTTCAGTGTATCATCAGCGGGAACCGTTGACGTGATTAACAGATTTCTTTCCTTTAAAGCGGCGAATGTATCTGCGTCAAGGATTTCTTCCAGATCAGTGAACATGCCCAGTGTGCCGTATCCAATGATATCTTCCTTATCGGCAATCATCATATTGGCTGTGTTGCTGCTCACAAGTGCCGAAAGCTTTTGCTGCATAATCGATTGGGTGTAGTTATCCTGTGTGTCAGAAAGGGAGAGCGACGAATCAATGACAATCATGTCCTTTTCATCAGCTTCATCTCCCATGTATTCAGTGAAGGCTTCATTGATGACCTGAGAGGCTGTTTCGTAGCTTGGACATTGCTGGTCGCAGATAATAATATTAATTGCGTCCCGGTTGCTGCCTGCAATTGTTTTTATGAGGCTGACAATAAAAATAATGGCGAAAACAACAGCAATGATCGGACCTTTATAATATCCCCAGATATAGTCGAATTTCTGCTTGAAGGTCATTGTTTTTAATTTTGCCAGATCTCCTTCAAATGGATTTTTCATGTGGTGTATCCTTCCTTTATGATGGTTCATGTCGAATACAGTCAGCGTTTATGTTTAACGGTGACAGATTCTAAAATTGATTTTTGTTGTTCATGTCAAATACAGTCAAGCGTTTATGTGCGGCATTTAAACAGAAGCATAAACCGGCTGTTTCACAAATTTTAACATATTTTTTAAAATGTGCATATAAACAATTTAAAAAATATTTATAAAAATATCATTACAGGCTGTAACGACTTGTAAAATGTGAGAATGATTGTGACTTGCGCAATTAAATAAAATCATGTACAATCTAAATATAAAAGCCCAAGCGGTCTTGCATAAGGCCGCTTATTATTTTGAAAACAAGCGGAGGTTAAGTATGAGTTACGACAGATATAACAGTCCATTATCAGAACGATATGCAAGTAAGGAAATGCAGTACATTTTTTCACCTGAGATGAAGTTTAAAACATGGCGAAAGCTTTGGATCGCCCTGGCTGAAACTGAAAAAGAACTGGGCCTTCCGATCACTCAGGAGCAGATCGATGAATTAATTGCGGCAAAAGATGATATTAACTATGAAGTGGCAAAGCAAAGAGAGGCTTTAGTCCGTCACGATGTTATGTCCCATGTCTATGCTTACGGACAGCAGTGTCCGAATGCAAAGGGAATTATCCATCTCGGTGCCACATCATGTTATGTCGGTGATAATACAGATGTGATTATTATGCGGGAAGCGTTATATCTTGTCCGTAAAAAACTTTTGAATGTTATCAATGAACTGGCAAAATTCGCAGATCAATATAAAGATATGCCGACACTCGGGTTTACCCATTTTCAGCCGGCACAGCCGACAACTGTAGGCAAACGTGCCACATTGTGGCTGCAGGATCTTTTGATGGATTATTCCGATGTGGAATATATGATTTCTCAGTTAAAGCTTTTAGGTTCCAAAGGAACGACGGGAACACAGGCAAGCTTTCTTGAACTGTTTGACGGTGACCATGAGAAATGTAAAAAAGCCGATCAGATGATTGCCGAAAAAATGGGCTTTGATGCCTGTTATCCGGTGTCCGGTCAGACTTATTCAAGAAAACTGGATTCAAGAGTTGTCAATGTACTGGCGGGGATTGCTCAGAGTGCTCACAAGTTTTCAAATGATATCCGTCTGCTTCAGCATCTGAAAGAAATCGAAGAACCGTTTGAAAAGCATCAGATCGGTTCTTCAGCAATGGCTTACAAACGCAATCCGATGCGCAGTGAACGAATCGCGTCTCTTTCAAGATATGTGATGTCTGATGTGATGAACACGGCGATGACAGCTTCCACACAGTGGTTTGAGAGAACGCTTGATGATTCTGCCAATAAACGCCTTTCCGTACCGGAAGGTTTCCTGGCTGTTGATGGTATTCTTGATTTATACTTAAATGTTGTGGATGGCCTTGTCGTTTATCCGAAGGTGATCGAGCAGCATCTGATGAATGAACTGCCGTTTATGGCAACGGAAAATATTATGATGGATGCCGTTAAAGCCGGTGGTGACCGTCAGGAGCTTCATGAAAAGATTCGTGTACATTCCATGGAAGCAGGCCGTATGGTCAAAGTTGAAGGAAAGGCCAATGATTTGCTGGAAAGAATTGCTGCTGACCCTGCCTTTGGCATGACTATGGAACAGCTCGAGGCAATCATGAAACCGGAAAACTTTGTGGGAAGGGCACCGCAGCAGGTGGCAGAATTTCTTGAAGGGGATGTATATCCTGTGTTGGAAGAGAATAAAGATCTGCTTGGTATCAAAGCCGTGATTAATGTATAAAAGATGTATCGTCAGGCGGTCAGCGGCTACCCGTCTGTGAACATGGTCGTGATGAATGGATAAAAGAGTATCATCAGCCGTCATCCGATCAAACCTGAATTTCGGAGGGACGGCAATGGAGCATGTGATTCATGAAATAGCACCGGTGTATAATGAAGAATCAAGAGTTTTGGTACTGGGGTCATTTCCGTCGGTTAAGTCAAGAGAGAGCCGGTTCTTTTACGGTCATCCGCAAAACCGTTTCTGGAAGGTGCTTTCAGCACTGGCAAATGAACCTCTGCCATTAAGTATTGAGGATAAACGGGCATTTTTACTCAGAAATCATATCGCAGTGTGGGATGTGATTGCCAGCTGCGATATTGAAGGCTCCTCAGACAGCAGCATTAAAAATGTTAAAGTCAATGATATTTGTAAAATCCTTGAGGAAGCGGATATTCGTCAGATTTACTGCAATGGCGCCAAGTCATTTAACTTATATAAAAAGTATTGTGAACCCATCACAGGAAAAAGTGCGGTAAAACTTCCGTCAACAAGCCCGGCCAATGCTGCTTCCGGCATGGATAAGCTTATAGCTGCATGGAAGTGTGTCATGACAGAATGCGTATGAGTGCCGGAGGCATACCGGGCGCGGGATGAAATCGGGCACATATGTGATAATGTTGTATTGAAACGGAGGAATGATGTATGAAAGTTGTATTATTTAATGGCAGTCCAAAGCCTTTTGGTTGTACATTTACGGCTTTGAGCGAAGTGGCAAAAGCTTTAAATGAAAGCGGTGTGGAAACAGAAATTTTTCAGCTCGGTAAAGATCCAATCCGCGGCTGTATCGGCTGCGGTGCCTGCGCAAAGCTTGACGGACAATGTGTGTTTAACGATGATGTTGTGAATAAAGCGTTAAAGGCGGCAGCAGGTGCGGACGGTTTTGTGTTCGGAAGTCCTGTTTACTATGCATCTGCCAATGGTGCGATGCTGGCGCTGATGGATCGTATGTTTTATGCCGGCGGCAAATATTTCCAGGGAAAACCCGGAACATGTGTGGCATCTGCCAGACGTGCAGGGACAACGTCAACGCTGGATCAGATGAATAAATATCTTCAGTTTGCCAATATGCCGGTTGTATCGTCAAATTACTGGAACATGGTTCACGGTAATACACCGGACGAGGTGAAACAGGATCTGGAGGGCCTTCAGATTATGAGAAATCTCGGCAGAAATATGGCATGGCTTTTAAAATGTATTGAAGCCGGCAAAGCTGCCGGAATTGAACCGCCGATCAGGGAAAGTAAAATAAAGACTAATTTTATCAGATAAAGAGGAGTAAAAATGGCGGATAAAAAGGAAAAAATTTATCGTGTCAAATGTAAAGCCTACGACAGTGAAGGTCGCGGAATCGTTCATTTTAACGGTTCGAACATACCTGTTGAGGGCCTGATTATCGGTGAAATGGCTCATATTGCGCTGAAGCATACAAATGAGGGCACTATCGGTATTTTGAAAGATGTGGAAATACCTTCAAAAGACAGAGTACGACCGGTCTGTCCGTATTATGACAGATGCGGCGGATGTCAATTGATGTTTATGAAATACAATGCCCAGCTTGATATGAAGCAGCAGATCGTCGAAGGTTTAATCGGAAATTTTTGCAAAGTGGAGCCTGTTTTGGGTATGGAAATACCCGAAAATTTCAGGACAAAAGTCCATGCTACATTTTCAAAAGGGAAAAACGGACGTGTCATTGCCGGAACTTATGAACCGAAGTCGCACCGGGTGATTGATATTAATAATTGCTGTATACAGGATCAGAAAGCCAACGATATTGTCGTATCGATTAAAAAACTGATGCAGTCAGAACGTATCGAGCCTTATGATGAGGACAGAGGCAGGGGAATTCTGCGTCATGTGCTGATTCGTACAGGTTTTAAGACCGGTCAGGTCATGGTAGTTCTTGTTGTAGGTTCAGGTTATTTTCCGGGAAAGAAAAATTTTGTACATGCGCTGACAAGAAAACACAGGGAAATCACAACCGTTGTCATCAACGAAAACAGCCGAAAAACAAGTATGATACTGGGAGAAAAAGAAGAGGTTGTTTATGGACCGGGATATATCGAAGATGAGCTTTGCGGCATTAGATTCAGAATATCACCGAAATCATTTTATCAGGTAAATCCTGCACAGACAGAGGTTTTATATCAGCTGGCGATAAAACTGGCACAACTGGATAAGAAACAGACGGTTCTTGATGCATACTGCGGTATCGGTACAATCTCTCTGATCTGCGCAGACAGCGTCCGTGAAGTCATCGGCGTGGAGCTTAACAGTGATGCTGTAAAAAATGCCCGCAGCAATGCGAAAATCAATCATAAGGAAAATGTGCGGTTTTATTGTGAGGATGCCGGTAACTTTATGAAAAAACGGGAAGCCGACGGCGAGGATGCGCCGGATGTTGTATTTACAGATCCGCCAAGAAGCGGATGCAGCAAAGAGTTTTTAAAAGCACTGGCAAAAGCCGCGCCAAAACGGATCGTGTATATTTCCTGCAATCCGGTGACATTACAAAGAGACTTGCAGTGGCTGACAAAACATGGATATAAAGCAGTAACCGCAGTACCGGTCGACATGTTTGGGATGAGTAAACATGTGGAGACGGTGGTGTTGCTACAAAGAAAGGATATGTAGAAATCCTTGAATTTACGCACTTTGTAGAGTTTTTCAGTTTCAACAGATTGGGTGAAAACCACAAAGAAAAAGTGCTTGTGAGAAAGGTAACTGTAGTTGTTGCCTTAGACCTCGGTACAGGGAATACAAAAAATCCTGAATATGAAAGTGAATATTGAACTATCAAATAATTGATAGATTATAGGGATACTTGAGAACGAGTGTCCCTATTTTTATATTAGGGCATTTCAAAATGAAGTGCTTTTTTAAATTCAAGAAATTAATTTCAGGAGGAAAAGAAAATGACAAACACAGCGTTAAGAGCAGAGAAAAATGAATTTTGCACAATTACTTTCAAAAGCAAGGAACACGAAAAATTCTATATGGAATACCTGACGAAGTGCAGATACCAGGATGTATATCATAAAGCATTGGTTTATTGTCTTGGGATTGACAGAGACACAAGGGAAAATGCCAAAAGAATTTATGATTTTAAAACAGGTTATGTGAAAACAGAGTGTCTGAAGGAAGGATGGCAGACCAGTGGCAGTGAAAAGATTGTCCGGATGGCGTTTAATCTTTATTGTAACGGAACTCCCAGTGTCGATGATTATGATGATACAGAAGAACAGATAAAGGAATGCCGGTATTATACAGCCGAGGATTTATTCTGCTGTGGATATGCAAGATATTTCTGGGAGGCTATTAAAATCCGTTATCCAGAGTATTGTTCATATGTAGATTGGGAGGATATGTATGCTGAAAATTAGACTTCAAGGAACATTAAAAGATATTCGATGGTTTAAAAGGCTTCTGGAAAAGCATAAAGAGGTATATGTCCAGGAGGTTTCTGAACCTTTCGCAAACAAAGGAACCAATAAATATTTTCGTGTTTATGCTGAAGTGGAAAAAGAAGAAAAGTAAAGCAGGAGGAAAGTATATGTGCAGAGTAATCGCAATCGCAAATCAAAAAGGCGGAGTAGCCAAAACAACCACGACAATCAATCTTGGAGTTGGATTGGCAAAGACAGGAAAACGTGTAGCGTTGATAGATGCAGATCCACAGGGACATTTGACAATGGGGCTTGGATTTCCAAAGAATTTGAGAGTGACATTGAAAAGTATGATGGAAAATGTCATTATGGGGCTGGAATTTGATCCTAAAGAGGCTGTTTTGCATCACGAAGAGGGGATTGATTTGATTCCATCAAATAAATTGCTTTCTGGCTTGGACATGTCATTATTTACGGTGGAGGACAGAGAACATGTTCTTAAAGAATATTTACAACTTCTGGAAGATGATTATGATTATATTCTGATCGATTGTATGCCTTCTCTTGGAATGTTGACAATCAATGCCTTGAGTGCGGCAGACAGTGTGCTTATTCCAGTACAGCCACAGTTTTATGCAGCAGATGGTCTTATGGAATTGTTAAAAGTTGTAAAGGGGATTCACCAGAGATTTAATCCTGGTTTGGAAATTGAGGGGATTTTATTTACGATGGACAGCGGACGTTATAATAATGCAAAAAGAAACAAACAGGCTGTCAAAGATGCTTATGGAGCAGAGCTTAAGATTTTTGAGCAGACAATTCCGAGAACGGAAGCACTTGCAGAAACAGCATCCGAAGGTGTGAGCATTTTTGCTTATGACGCAAAAGGAAAAGGTGCAAACAGTTATCAGGCTATTGTACAGGAGGTGCTGGATCATGCGTAGACAACAAAAGAATATAAAACTAACTTCTTATAATGAATTATTGGGTATCAGCGAAAAAACTGATGAATGTATGGATAAAGTAATAGAGGTACCGTTAACAGAGGTGCACTCATTTAAAAATCATCCATTTCATGTGCTTGATGATGAAAAGATGGCAGATACGGTAGAAAGCATCCGAAATTTTTGAGTTCTAAATCCTGCATTGGTAAGACCGAGAAGTGAGGGCGGTTATGAATTGATTGCAGGGCACAGACGTAAAAGAGGCTGTGAGCTGGCAGGTAGGGATACAATGCCGGTAATTGTCCGGAATTATTCGGATGATGAAGCTGTAATAATTATGGTAGATTCTAACATTCAGAGAGACAATATCCAACCAAGTGAAAAAGCATTTGCCTATAAGATGAAGATGGAGGCTCTTAAACATCAAGGTGTAAAAACTGGTAGTGGAAATGATGTAGAAACAGCAGATCTGGTGGGAAAAGAAGCCGGAGATAGCGGAAGAAAAGTGCAGCGTTATATTAGATTGACGGAACTTCTTCCGGGGTTGCTGGAACTGGTAGATATTGGAAAGATTAAAGTGTCTCCGGCTGTTTCGTTATCTTACCTTTCAAAAAAGGAACAGGAATGGGTGTTGAAGTGTGTTATCGGAAAGGAAACATCTGTAACCGGAGCAATAGCGGACCGTTTAAAAAAGTACAGTGAGAATAAAGAATTAAGTGAATTGGCTGTTGAATTGATTATGTGCGGAGAAAGACAAGAACATGAGAAGATAATACTCTCCAGTAAGGTAAGGCAGTATTTTCCGAAGAATTACAACAACCAAAAAATAGAAGAAATTATTATAAACTTGCTGTTATTCAGCATTTTATTTACTCCCAAAATCATTCTATTCACGTCAAATTCAATAAGGCTCCGGCATCAAATAAAGTGACATTTATCCCGTCAGATTCTTTGATACCGGAGTCTTTTATGTTACCATTATCTCGTACCAATGAAAAAAGACAGGCCTCAACCATCCAAAGTCGTCCTGTCTTTCCCCATACAGCACCGGGAGTATAACTCCCCTGTGCCCTTACGAGTATATGATAACAGTTATCTTTGAACACTGCAATGGTTTTTCTCAGGATTTTTATGACCATACAATCAATCATCTCCAGCTTCACATGGTCGAATGTACATGTGGAAAAAAAGGATGTCTCATCCGTTACGGCCATTACAAACGCTCTGTTAAATT
>JALEHN010000085.1 GCA_022770525.1 Clostridiales bacterium | reverse complement strand
AGGTATTCCTTTCGATTACAAAATTCCGGAAAGCCGTGCACAATATGAGGAATGGCTGCGGTCGGGAGATGCGGATATTTTTATAGATTTTGGTTCGGAGGGCGGCAATGCGGTAGCGGAAGCAGGTGGTGCCGTGACAGCAAGCTATCTGGATATGCATATAGCAAAAGTATTTCGTCTTGACCGGGGTGACAACGGGTCAAAAATTGCTCTGGCCAGAAATCAAAAGCTTGATGAGGGGGCGTTCCTGCCGGAAAATACGGATATAGTGTACTACGAAGACAGAGAATCGGCGATGGAAGCGGTACTTGACGGCAGAGCCGATGTGACCTATGTTTATGCCTATATGGCTCAGAAATTTATTAACAGAAACCGCAGCGGCAATTTATCTTATACGGTGCTTGAAGAACCGCATTATGAATACTGCTGTTATCTTCCGGAAGGTGTGGATCATCGGCTGGCGGGGATTCTGACAAAGTGTATGTATCATATGCCTTCGGACGAGCTTCAAAAAATTATTTCGGAGAACACAAGATATCAGGTGGAAAATATGACACTGTCAGAATATATTGTATTGCATCCGTATAATTTTGCGGGAATTCTGCTGGTATTTATTGCCTTGGTCACGATTATCATATTGTTTATGAAAGTCCGCACAAAGCAGAAACTGTTATTGCAGGAAAAGGATAATCTTGCACAGATGGAGCATATGGTGCTAAAAGCGCAGGCTGCGGAACGTTCAAAGACAAACTTTCTGTTTAATATGTCTCACGATATACGGACACCGATGAATGCCATTATCGGTTTTACACAGCTTCTTGAAAAGCATCTGGATGACAGAGAACTGGCAAAGAAATATATCAATAATATTCAGACCTCCAATGATTTTCTGCTTTCTATCGTTAACAATGTGCTGGAGATGGCCAGAATTGAAAGCGGCAAAATGACTCTGGATGAAGCCTGCTGCAACGCCTGTGCATTTAATGATTCGCTGTATGCAATGTTTGATTCTCAAATGAAAGAAAAGGGAATCAGGTTCACAAAAATAAGGCAGATAGAGCATACCGAAGTACTTTGTGATGAAACGAAGCTGCGGGAGGTGTTTCTGAAAATTTAAAGTAATGCTTTGAAATATACACCTGCCGGTGGTTCGGTTACGATGAAACTGACGGAGATACCGTCGGACAGACCGGGATATGTGCTGTATCAGACGGTGATTGAAGATACGGGCATTGGTATGTCCGAGGAATTTATTTCTCATCTGTTTGAAGAATTTTCCAGAGAACGGTCAAGTACGGAGAGTAAATTAAACGGCACCGGACTTGGCATGCCTATTGTAAAGCGGCTTGTGGAGCTGATGCAGGGAACCATTGATGTGGAGAGTAAAATCGGGAAAGGAACGAAAATTACAGTCACCTTGCCGCACAGAATTGCGCAAAAGACCAATGAAGAACAGCTTGTTGAGAAATCCAAAGGGTATGATACCGACTGCTTCAGGGGGAAAAGAATTCTTCTTGCGGAAGATAATGAACTGAATGCGGAGATTGCCATGACCATTCTGGAAGAGGCAGGGTTTAAAGTGGAACATGCCGCCGACGGTATTATTTGTGTGGATATGCTGGAGAAAGCACAGGACGGCTATTATAATCTGATTTTGATGGACATTCAGATGCCGAATATGGATGGCTATAAAGCGACACAGACCATCCGTAAATTTTCGGATAAGAAAAAGGCGGATATTCCAATTGCCGCGATGACTGCAACGCATTTGACGAAGATAAGAAAGCTGCATACAGGGCAGGTATGAACGGACATATCGCAAAGCCGATTATTGTAGAGGAGCTTTTGTCGGTGCTGGAAGAGCTTTTGAAATAAGACGGCGAAAGATATGAAAAGAAGGGCTGCTTATGCTTTAAAGTTTCGGAAGAAATTTTAAAGCATAAGCAGCCTCATTTTTATGCGTGAACCGCTTGACAAAATGATGGATTTACCATAAGATGATTAAGACGAAGAAAAGGATGACAGCCTTTTGGTCCCTTTGCGCGGGGATTAAAAGGCTTTTTGCAACTGTTTGCGGCGGGGTAGGGATCCTATTGCGGTAATTTGGATTATACTGCGGTTTCCGGTACTTCATCCGGCAGATACAGGCTGTTATTAAATGGAAAAATTAAAATTGGAGGAATGAAAAGATGGCTAAGGACAAGAAATTAGTCGAAGCGATCACTTCGATGGAAGATGATTTTGCGCAGTGGTATACAGATGTTGTTAAAAAGGCAGATCTGATTGATTACACAAGTGTTAAAGGATGTATGGTATTTAAGCCGGCAGGTTATGCATTGTGGGAAAATATTCAGAAAGAGCTGGATAAACGTTTTAAAGCGACAGGTGTTCAGAATGTTTATTTGCCGATGTTTATTCCTGAAAGCCTTCTTGAAAAGGAAAAAGATCATGTGGAAGGTTTTGCGCCTGAAGTTGCATGGGTAACTCAGGGCGGTCTCGAGCCGCTTCAGGAAAAGATGTGTGTCAGACCGACATCAGAAACACTTTTCTGTGACTTCTATGCGAAAGATATCCAGTCTTACAGAGACCTTCCGAAGCTGTATAATCAGTGGTGTTCTGTTGTCCGCTGGGAAAAGGAGACGCGTCCGTTCCTCCGTTCAAGAGAGTTTTTGTGGCAGGAAGGCCATACAGCCCATGCGACAGCAAAAGAAGCTCAGGAAAGAACAGAGATGATGCTGAATCTTTACGCGGATTTTTGTGAAGAAGTACTGGCCATGCCTGTCATCCGCGGCCGCAAGACCGATAAGGAAAAGTTTGCAGGCGCTGAGGCAACTTACACAATCGAAGCTTTAATGCATGACGGCAAGGCGCTTCAGTCAGGTACAAGCCACAACTTCGGTGACGGCTTTGCAAAAGCTTTTGGTATTCAGTATACGGATAAAGATAACAAACTTCAGTATGTCCATCAGACATCATGGGGTATGACCACTCGTCTCATTGGCGCGATTATTATGGTTCACGGTGATAACAGCGGTCTTGTGCTGCCTCCTAAAATTGCGCCGGTTCAGGTGATGATTATTCCGATCGCCCAGCATAAAGAAGGTGTTCTTGACAAAGCTTATGAACTTAAAGGACGCCTGGCAGATTTCAGTGTTAAAGTTGATGACAGCGAAAAGAGTCCGGGCTGGAAGTTCTCTGAAGCTGAAATGCGCGGTATTCCGGTTCGTATTGAACTGGGACCAAAGGATATCGAGGCAAATCAGGCAGTGATCGTTCGCAGGGACACAAGAGAAAAGATTGTTGTATCCCTTGATGAGATTGAAGCTAAAGTTGCAGAAACACTGGAAACAATGCAGAAAGATATGTATGAACGTGCAAAAGCACACAGAGAAGCACATACTTATATCGCCAAAAACTATGATGAATTTAAAGACATTGTTGCAAATAAACCAGGTTTTGTTAAAGCAATGTGGTGCGGCGATGAAGCCTGTGAATTAAAGATTAAAGAAGATACAACAGCAACATCAAGATGTATGCCGTTTAAACAGGAACATATTTCTGACAAGTGTGTTTGCTGTGGAAAACCGGCGAAAGCGATGGTATACTGGGGTAAAGCCTATTGATGTGACTAAATAGGGGCTGGCCGGCCGGGATTATTTTGTAGTCGACCGGGGCAAAGCCTATTGATGTGATGAAATCCGGGCGGCAGCAGATATCGGTGGTTCGACTGCCGCTGCACGGAAAAATTTTAGAAGGGGCTGATGAAGATGTTTATGGATATTCCAAAGGATGTAAGCTTTATCATTGACGAACTGTACAGTCACGGATATGAAGCTTATGCGGTCGGCGGATGCGTCAGGGACTGCATTTTAAACCGTGAGCCGGGTGACTGGGATATTACCACATCTGCCAGACCTTATGAAGTTAAAGAGATTTTTAAACGGACCATTGATACCGGTATTGCCCATGGCACGGTGACGGTAATGCTTGGAAAAAACGGGTATGAAGTGACCACTTATCGGGTGGACGGTGCTTATGAGGACAGCCGTCACCCGAAGTCGGTATCATTTACAGCCAGTCTTGAAGAGGATTTAAAGCGCAGAGATTTCACGATTAATGCAATGGCTTACAATCACAGGCGGGGGCTTGTAGATATCTTTGACGGTATCGGCGATATTCAGAGAAAAGTGATCCGGTGTGTCGGAAATCCTGAGGAGCGGTTTGACGAAGATGCGCTTCGCATCTTAAGGGCGGTGCGTTTCAGCGCGCAGCTGGGATTTGAGATCGAAGATGAAACAGCCGCAGCCATTACAAAGAAGGCGCGCAGTCTTGAAAATATAAGTGCTGAGCGGATTCAGGCGGAGCTTGTCAAGCTTCTTGTATCCGATCATCCGGATTATATTCATAAAGCGTGGGCCCTTGGTATTACAAAGGTGATTATGCCGGAATATGACCGGATCGTCGGCGTGGCACAGCATACACCGAATCATATTTATACAGTGGATGTCCATACGCTGAAAGCTTTGAAAAACATAGAAGCCGATGCGATTTTGCGTCTGACGATGCTGATACATGATTTTGGGAAGCCGGAAGTAAAAAAGACAAAGCCTGACGGGCGGGATATATTTTACAGGCATCCGGAAGTCAGTGCAAAGCTGGCCGGGCAGATACTTAAAAGACTGAAGTTTGACAATTATACACTGGAGCATGTTGTGCGTCTTGTACAATGGCACGGCCTCAAGTACAATGCTGATGAAATTGACGTAAGAAAAGCGTTAAACCGTGTAGGCCGGGATATTTTTAATGATTTCCTGAAGGTTCAGACGGCGGATGTTTCGGCAAAAAATCCGGCGGTCATTGATGGAAAACTGAAGCTTCTTGAGGAGAAGAAACATATTTATCATCAGATTATTGATGAAAATCAGTGCTTTGAAATCAAAGCGCTGGCAGTTAACGGTAAAGACCTGATTCAGGCGGGCATCGCACCGGGACCACTTCTCGGCGCTGTGCTGGAGCGCCTTTTGGAAATGGTCATCGAAGACCAGAGTCTGAATGTTAAAGAAACGCTGCTTGAACTGGCGGTCCGCGTCAAAGATGATGATACGATTTTTGATGAAAAAGAAGCATTTTTCAGGAAATAAAGAAGTAAAGCCGGTACTGTACACAGGCAGGTTATTTCGGTACCGAAATGAACGTATGAAAGTCTATTAAAATGGTAGTTTTTGCCGATTACTACTGGACAAAAGCCACTATGGCGTTTATAATGAAATCACAGTTTATATTTTTGACAACAACGTCCGATAAACATGCTATTTATTGGACGTTGTATTTAGTATAGGGAAACACTGGATAAAGTCTAATAAAAGTGAGGTAATGTTTATGACAGGTAAAGAGCTGATTTTTAAGACAATGCATCATGAAGATGTTGAGCGCGCACCTTGGGTACCATTTGCGGGTGTTCATGCAGGCAAGCTGAAAGGTTATACAGCAACAGAAGTGCTGACAGATGCGGACAAGTTGTATGAAAGTTTGATGGAAGTGAATCGTTTGTACATGCCTGACGGTCAGCCGGTTGTATTTGACCTGCAGCTGGAGGCGGAAATTCTCGGATGCGAACTGATGTGGGCTGATGATAACCCGCCGAGTGTTATGTCACATCCTATGGAGTCAGAAATCAACACAGACAAGATTATTACAGAAAATGACGGACGTCTTCCGCTTGTTATGGATGTATGCCGCAGAATGAAAGCCTCTGTTGGTGAGACAACAGCACTTTATGGTCTGCTCTGCGGTCCGTTTACATTAGCTTCACACCTTCGCGGCACACGTCTTTTCATGGATATGAAGAGAAATCCGGACGCTGTGAAAGAACTTATGGCTTATACACTTAAAAACGCTAAGAAGATGGTTGATTTCTATGTGGAAGCAGGCATGGATGTCATTGCGCCGGTAGACCCGCTGATTTCCCAGATTTCTCCGAAAAACTTTGTTCAGTATATGGCAGAGCCGTTCTCAGAGCTGTTTGAATATATCCGCTCAAAAGGCAAATTGTCCGCATTCTTTGTTTGCGGTAATGCGTTGCGTAATATTGAAGAAATGTGCAAGACAAATCCTGATGCTATTTCTATTGATGAGAATATTCCGATGGCAACTGCAAAAGCAATCACAGATCAGTACAATGTTGCAATCGGCGGCAATATTCCTCTGACAACCACAATGCTTTTCGGTAATCAGATGGATAATATGAAGTTTGTTGTGGATATGGTGGACACTGTCAGCATTAAGAATCTGATCATTGCGCCTGGATGCGATATGCCATACGATGTCCCGATGGAAAATGCCATCGCTGTTGCCGAAGCAGCAAGAAATATTCCGAAGGCCAAAGAGCTTGTTGCGAATTATGAAGCTGCTGATGACGATATCGAGATCGAAATTCCTGATTATGAACATCTGGAAAGGCCGTTCCTTGAAGCATTTACACTGGATTCCGCTTCCTGTGCTGCCTGCCAGTATATGTGGGCTGTTGTATGTGACGCAAAAGAAAAATACGGTGATGCCATTGACATTATCGAATATAAGTATAACAAACGTGAAAATATTGCAAGATGTAAACGTATGGGCGTAACAAATCTTCCGACATTGTATATCAATGGCCAGCCGAAGTATGTTTCTATCATTCCGAGCCACGAAGAATTTTACGCTGAAATAGAAAAATATTTTAAATAATATCTGGCCATTTTAAATGCGAAGCATGGCCAAAACCAGTTGCAGTACGTACAGGGTGTGTGCTGTAACACAGTTACGACATTTTAAATGAGGGGATACGAAGGATGCCTTGAACAGAGGCATCCTTTGTGCTATAATCGCGATTATGAAAATAAAAACATTTTTAGCAGTAGCTGCATGTAAATTATCAAGATTTATGCTGAGAAAACTGGGAAAAGGCGGTACAAATGTGCCGGGCCGTGTGGCTCTGGCCATTGATCCGAAGCTTCTCGGTGTTCTTGCAAAAAACGTAACGACAATCATTGTCACAGGAACGAACGGAAAGACGACAACATCACGTATGATTGAAAAGTGTCTTTCGGATTCCGGCTGTAAATATTTTGCGAACAAATCAGGGGCAAACATGTTAAGCGGTATTACCGCGGAATTTGCCATGAATTCAACACTTGGAGGTAAGAATAAATATGAGTATGCCCTCGTGGAATGTGACGAGGCGGCATTTAAAACAGTGAGCAAATATGTCGATGCCAAATGCGTTGTTGTTACCAATGTGTTCAGAGACCAGCTGGACCGTTACGGGGAAATTACCCATACATTAAACAGTATTCTCACAGGCATTAAAAATTCACCTAACGCCGTCGTGTGTCTGAATGCCGATGATTCTCTTTCCGTATCGATGAAGGATGAAATCAGCAATAAAGTCGTATTTTACGGTGTGGAAAGTGAGATTTATAAAAACAGAGTCCATGAAGTGTCCGATGCGCCATATTGTATCAAATGTAAGTCCGAGTATGTGTATGATTATGTGACTTATGGACATCTCGGGGGATTTCGGTGCCCGAAATGTGGATATCACAGACCAAAAGCAGAAGTGACTGTGGAAAAAGTGATTGAAAGTACTGCGGACAGTTCGACGATTCTGCTTAAGTTTGGCGGCAGTGAATATACAGCAACGATTAATCTGCCGGGCGGATATAATATTTATAATGCCACAGCCACGGTGGCTGCGGGTTATGTGCTCGGCTTTAAGGCCGATGTCATCATCAATGCGCTGAACAGCTTTGAATGCGGTTTTGGCCGTATGGAGAAGTTTACGGTTAATGAGACGGATATCCGTATGATTTTAATTAAGAATCCGGCAGGCTGCAATCAGGTGCTTAACTTCTTAAGCAATCTGACCCGTCCGGCACTGTTTATTGTTGCGCTGAATGACAGATATGCAGACGGCACGGATATATCCTGGATATGGGATGTGGATTTTGAGAAGCTCAACAGCATTTCCGATATGCTCACAGGTGTGTGGGTGACAGGACGCCGTGCCGATGAGATGGCCATGCGTTTTAAATATGCCGGTCTGCCTGTGGAAAAGATTAAAGTTATTAAGGATTATGACCGTCTGATTAAAGAAGCGGTCCTGCAGAAAAATCCGGTTTATATGATGCCGACGTATACAGCGATGCTGGATATCCGTGAAAAGTTCAGCAAAGATTACGGATTTAAAGAATTCTGGGAGTAAATGATCTGAGATACTGTATGAGTCATTAAGTGCATGGACTCAAGAAAATTTCAGTCAGATCAGTGATATTTGAAATAGGATTGGAGAATGCTATGTATGAATTGAAAATATGCCATTTATATCCGGATATTCTGAACCTTTACGGAGACAGAGGCAACATTATCTGTATGCAGAAACGTATGGAATGGCGCGGTATCAAAGCAGAGGTGACAGGCATCTCTGTCGGTGATGCATTGAATTATGATGACTATGATATATTTTTTATCGGCGGCGGACAGGACTTTGAACAGGGTGTACTGTTAAAAGATCTGGCGGATGGCAAAGCAAAGGCTATACGCGCGGCGGTCGAGGAAGAGAAAGTTTTTCTTGCCATCTGCGGCGGTTATCAGATGCTTGGCAGCTATTATAAAACATGGGATGGTAAGCAGTGTGATTTTATCGGAGCACTTGACCTTTATACGGTTGGACATAAGGACCGTATGATCGGCAACTATATGTATCAGTGCAGTGAGGAAGACGGCGGTATCGTTGTCGTTGGATTTGAAAATCATTCGGGAAAAACTTATCTTGGCGATAAGGTGCGTCCGATGGGCAAAGTGTTGTCGGGAAACGGCAACAACGGCGAGGACGGTACAGAGGGCGCCCGTTACAAAAATGTTTTTGCCACTTACAGCCACGGTTCTCTGCTTCCGAAAAATCCGAAGCTGGCAGACTATATTTTAAAGACGGCATTAAAACGTAAATATCCAAATATAAATCTTGAGGAACTGGATGATACCTTTGAAAATAATGCCCATGATTATATGGAGCACAGACTGTCACCGAAATAAATGGACATTTCGCAGACAAGGTCAATAGATGAAGTTTTTAGAATCGCACGATTTTGTTGAAAAAATCGTGCGATTTGTGTATAATAACATTAAAAAGAAAATGTCTTGTTTTTAAATCAATCATTATTTTTTTAAAAGGGGTTGACGATATGTCTATTACTGCAACTGAATTAAAAAGTAATCTTGGCAAATATCTTATGCTTGCTGAAACAGAGGATATCTATATCACGCGTAACGGAAAAGTAGTTGCAAAATTGTGTAATCCATATCCTGACAGAATCGAGGTTGCCAAATCATTATTCGGTGTCCTTTCTGAAGATATGACTCTGGAAGAAGCAAAGGAAGAAAGGTTGAATAAGATATGAGAGTTTTAGTTGATACCTGTATTATTATTGACGCGCTGCAATCTCGTATGCCGTTTGCGGAAGAAGCACAAAAGATTTTTATATATTCTGCCCAAAAGCAGTTTGAGGGATATATCACAGCAAAGTCAGCTGCAGATATTTATTATCTGACACATCGATTAACACATAGCGATACAGAAACACGTAATATTTTAAATAAACTGTTTACATTGTTTCATTTGTTAGATACGACATCTTTAGATTGCAGAAGAGCAATATTTTCTGATATTGCTGATTATGAAGATGCCATTATGGTTGAAACGGCTATTCGCTCAGAGATGGACTGTATTGTCACAAGAAATGTGAAAGACTATATGAAATCCTCTGTTAATGTGTATGAGCCGTCTGTATTCTTAAAAATATTGGAAGCGGAAAATGAATAAAACTTCATTGTGGAAGGGGAATCAATAAGATGTGTATAGTTTACGAAAAACTTATGGCATGTGTTGCAAGTGTCCGGGCAAAAACAGATTTTGTTCCGGAGACAGCACTTGTTCTTGGCTCCGGTCTCGGAAATTATGCGGCACATATCGAAGTTGAAACGATTGTGCGGTATGATGAGATTGAAGGATTTCCGGTATCGACGGTGCCGGGGCATCAGGGCAGATTTATATTCGGAACGGTCGGCGGCGTTAAAGTTGCGGCGATGCAGGGAAGGGTGCATTATTATGAAGGTTATGATATGTCTGATGTTGTGCTGCCGATCCGTCTCCTGCGGATGCTCGGCGCAAAGACATTGATCCTTACAAATGCAGCCGGCGGTGTTAATTTTGATTTTAAGCCGGGAGATTTTATGATGATTAAAGACCATATCAGTACGATGATTCCATCACCGCTGATTGGTGCCAACGATGACAGGATCGGGCCGAGATTTCCGGACATGAGCCATGTTTATGATGAGGAGCTTCAGGATAAAATCCGCCGGTGTGCTAAAAAACTGGGTATTCAGATGCGTGAAGGTGTCTATATCCAGCTGACAGGACCTCAGTATGAAACACCGGCAGAAATCGGCATGGTACGCGGCCTTGGCGCGGATGCCGTCGGCATGAGTACAGTGTGTGAGGCGATTGCGGCAAATCATATGGGCATGAAAATATGCGGCATTTCCTGTATTACGAATATGGGGGCGGGTATGTCATCAAAACCGTTAAATCATAAAGAAGTTCAGGAAACGGCGGATCGTATAGCGAAACAGTTTGAAAAACTGATTACTGAACTGATTACAGCATAATTGTTCGAAAAGCTGATTGCAGAAATGATTACGGAATAACAGGCATGCATTTTGTCAGAAATAGATACATGATATATGCTAAATAGCGAATAGATGATAAAGCGGAGGAAAGGTTTATGGATATTTATGTTGATGTGAATGCGCAAAGAGGCGGAGACGGTACGAAGAAAAGACCGTTTAAGCGTATCGGTGATGCGGCAAAGAGAGCTGTGGCCGGAGATGAGGTTTTAGTGGCACCGGGGATTTATCGGGAATATGTAAATCCTGCAAATGGCGGAACGGCAGATGCGCCTGTTGTTTACCGGAGTATTGAGCCTCTGGGCGCAGTGATTACCGGTGCGGAACAGGTAAAAAGCTGGGAATTATATAAAGAAGATGTCTGGGTATGCCATATCAGCAACAGCATTTTCGGTGCGTATCATCCATATAAGACATTTGTTTACGGTGACTGGTATTTTGCAAAAGCAGATAAACATACCGGCTGTGTTTATCTGAATGATAAGGCGATGTATGAAGTCAGTTCACTTGAAGATTGTATGGCCGGTGCGGTTTATGAATGCAGCTGGGTTCCGGAAGAATCTGTGTACAAATGGTATACCGTTCAGGATGAAGCAGCAGATGAGACGCTCATCTACGGTAACTTCCATGGGAAAAATCCCAATGAAGAAAATGTGGAAATCAATGTCCGCAGGGAGTGTTTTATGCCTTCAAAGACGGGAATCAACTATATTACCGTCAGCGGTTTTACAATCTGCAAAGCGGCAACGACATGGGCTCCGCCTGCGGCGTTTCAGGATGGCATGATCGGGCCGCACTGGAGCAAAGGCTGGATTATTGAAGACTGCGAGATCTGGGGAAGCAAATGTGCGGGCATTTCCCTTGGCAAGTATCTGGATCCGGACAATGACCATTATTTTACATATAAATATGTGAAAAGTCCGACACAGATGGAGAGGGATGCTGTCTGCCGCGGACAATATCACGGCTGGCTTAAGGAAAATATCGGCGGACATATCATACGCCGTAACAATATCCATCACTGCGAGCAGGGCGGTATTATCGGGCGCATGGGCGGTGTGTTCAGCGTGATTGAGGATAACCATATTCATCATATTAATAATATGATGGAGCTTGGCGGTGCTGAAATTGCCGGCATTAAAATGCATGCGGCCATTGATGTCATTATGCGGCGCAATCATATTCATCACTGTACGATGGGCATCTGGTGTGACTGGGAAGCACAGGGGACACGGCTTTCACAAAATCTTCTGCACGATAATCAGCGGCCGTCTTATGCAAAACAATTAAAAGGCGGTATGATGTCGCAGGATATTTTTGTTGAAGTCGGCCACGGACCTACACTGATCGATAACAATATTCTGCTTTCCGATGCAAGCCTTCGATTTGCCACACAGGGCGTTGCCCTTGTGCATAATCTGATCTGCGGTGCGTTAACCTGTGTCGGCGGCGGTACGGGACCGAGGTATACACCGTATCACATACCACATCGGACGGAAGTCATGGGATTTATGACGATTCTTCATGGTGATGACAGATTTTACAATAATATATTTGTTCAGAAGTGGCCGGCACAGGATGTGGTGATCATGCATGATATGGACGACGGATTTGACACGGAAAACAGAGCTGCAGGAACTTGGATGTTTGACGAATATCCGACACAGGATGCGTGGATGTCACAGTTTGACTTTGGTAAACCGGCAGATATGGCAAAGCTTGAGCCTGCACATTTTGGACACCTTCCTGTATGGCTGGAAGGGAATGCTTACCTTGGAGGCGCACGGGCCTGCAAAAATGAGGTAAACGGATTCATTGGGGAAGATACATACGGCGATGTTTATGTGGAACTGAAGAAAAAGGATGACGGCTATTATCTGGATACGAATGTTTATGATATGATTGACGGGTTCACAGGCAGAATGATCAATACGGATGTGCTCGGCATGGCATTTGAGCCGGAGGAAAAGTTTGAAAATCCCGATGGAACACCGATTCAGTTTGATGAAGATTACTTTGGCAGACATCGCGGTGTCCATGTGATTCCGGGTCCATTTGCAGATTCGGCAGATTTAAAGGAGACAGTCTGGAAAGCGTAAAGAAGAGTGGATATAGCAATCCGGAGTGAATGAAAACAGTGGATATAGCAATCTGGAGTGAATGAAAACAGTGAATATAACAATCTTAAAGTGAGTGAGAAGTGTGAAAGCAAAAAGAGTTTTTTTGATCGTGCTGGACAGTTTCGGTATCGGGGAGATGCCGGATGCCGCAGATTTTAACGATGCGGGCAGTAATACAATCGGTGCGGTATCCATGTCGGAAAAATTTGATGTACCCAATATGTCAGCGCTGGGATTGTTTGATATTGAGGGTGTGAAGTGCCGGGGAAAATATGAAAGCTATAAATACGAAAAGAGCACAGGAAGGCAGATTCTGGGAACATACGGACGGCTGACAGAAATGTCAAAGGGCAAAGATACGACGATCGGCCATTGGGAAATTGCAGGTGTCGTGTCCAAAAAGCCGCTGCCGGTTTATCCGGATGGTTTTCCTGATGAAGTCATCGATGCTTTTAAAGCGGCGACCGGACGGGGTGTTTTGTGTAATAAGCCTTATTCCGGCACAGAGGTCATTAAAGAATACGGAAGAGCGCATATGGAAACCGGAGATCTGATTGTCTATACATCGGCGGACAGTGTATTCCAGATTGCCGCGCATGAAGATATTGTTCCTGTGCAGCAGTTGTATGATTATTGTGAAAAAGCCCGCCGTATCCTGCAGGGAAAGCATGGCGTCGGACGTGTGATCGCCCGGCCTTTTGCGGGACAGTGGCCGGATTTTCAGCGTACAAGCCGCAGGCATGACTTTTCGCTGACACCGCCGAAGGAGACAATGCTTGACCATCTTTTGGCAGCGGGGCTTGATACAATCGGCGTCGGAAAAATTTATGATATTTTTGCGGGAAAAGGTATCAGAAAGACTTACCGGACAACAGGCAACGCTGACGGTATGGCAAAGACAACGGCCATTGCGCAGAAAGATTTTCATGGTCTTTGCTTTGTGAATCTGGTAGATTTTGATATGTTGTACGGACACAGAAATGATGTGGACGGTTATGCCGGTGCGCTGACTGAATTTGACCGGTGGCTTGGCACATTTATGGCACAGATGCGGCCCGATGATGTACTGATGATTACCGCGGATCACGGATGTGACCCGTCAACGCCGAGTACAGATCATTCCCGTGAGTATGTGCCGCTGATGATTTACGGCGACACCGTTGAAAAAGGAAAAAATATCGGAACACAGCCGACGTATGCTTATATTGCCGGGCAGGTGGAAGCGATATTGCTGGATTAAAATGATAAGACTAAAATGATAAGGTTAAAATGATAACATTAAAAAATAAGGGGCTTTTGGCCCCTTATTTTTATATGATATAGTAAATTGCGATTTCCTATATCATATAAACGCTCCGCGAGGATGCGCACGCTTTGCATAGGAATTTTGTCGCTAAAGCGACTCAAAAGCGGCGCAAGAGTTTGCTTCGCAAACTCTTTGCTGTCCCGTGTAAAGACGTTGTCATATATAGGATTATTTTGTGATAAAAGCGTACTCTGCAGAGCCCATTTCCCATGAAGCGGTGATGCCGTAAATATAACCCGGTTCGATGCCGGAAAGGTAGATTTCTCCGTTTTCTGTCGTGTGAACTTCAACATTTTCGCCGGCGTCATCGGTGTTTTCTGACATATACAGGCTATCCGGCCAGCGGGTTACAACGACCTTTTCGGGTAAAACTTCACCG
>JALEHN010000081.1 GCA_022770525.1 Clostridiales bacterium | reverse complement strand
GTTGAATTTGATGCATCACTTGATGCTCTGTTTGATGCTCTGTTTGATGCCTTGCCTGTTGAATAATCTGAAGTACTGTTTGAATAATTCTGTGCATTATTTTTTGCCATAATGACAACCTCCTTCATCTGATATAATGCCTTATTATTATGACCGGATATATTGAGGTTATACCTGAACATTTTGGCAATCCATAATACGCATTTTAATAATCATTATTCTTTAAAAGTACTTTTCGAATATAGGCATACGTATAATCCTCGCCTTTTGCGGCAAGCATTTTTAAAAGCTTTTCCAGAATTTTCCTTGTTTCCGGGTGAATGATCACATAATCCTTTGTCAGATTATAATACGCCAGCGGTGAATCATTTCTATATGCTCTTCCTTCATAGACTTTTGAGGCGGCAATACGGTCCATCATCATTTCCGCTACATATTTTGCCGGCATTTTCACACCGACGATTCCCAGTTCTCTCACCGGACCGACATCCATCCAATATTCATAATGATGCCTGTTGCGGCCTTTATGATGAAGCCATGCTTCCGAAAAACCGGTAAGCTCACGCTCTGCACCATTTGGACTTTTATTACCCTGGTAGTACTTCATGCCTGTCTTAAACTCAGTCCATGTATACTTTGACAAATCATGCAGAAGCCCCTGTTTATATAGACCGATTTTAAAACATCCCTGCATCACAAGATATTTATGGTAAGTAATTGTTTTAAAATGACCAATTGTCTTTTTCAACGTCATTTTTGAATCCATCTCAAACCACCGTCAACTTCATTCTTTGATATTGTTATACGCTCTGCCAGTGAAATGTTTACGCTCTCTGGCAAAGATAATCGTAAAATTCTTTCATTTCGTCTTCAGTCTTAAACTTCGCAATGTAAATCTGGTTGCCCATGGCCGGTGCCAGTACATCAGGCATTCTTGTTTCCATGCACAATGCACCTGCATATTTATTCAGAACATCTTCATGGGTATGTGCATAAGCACGATTATCACGGCGTCCGCCAAACGGGCAGAAATACTTTTCGCCGCCGTCAGGAAGAAGCTTTTTATCATAAACAATCATATCTGCCCACAGCTTATAAACATCTGTACTGTTGGCAAAATTCATCATATCCGGAGAGAATCCGCCGCAAGGACGCATATTAACTTCCAGAGCAACAACCTCTCCCTTTTTGCCGATGGCCTGATCGGATAACAGTCTGAAAAACTCAAAATGTACAAAACGGCTCTTTACACCAAAGCTTTTTACTGTACGGCGTCCGGCATCACGAACATCATCCTGGAGCTGTTGCACAATATAATAATAGCTGTCATCCCCATTATTAACGATATCCATAACTGAAGACATCGTAACATTACCTGTCTCAAACAGCGGGTTGCCGTTGCTGTCTATAATCGCATCATAAGAGCAGATCAAACCGTCAATGAACTCTTCCATAATATACTGAACCGGCGGGAAGTTTGCAAAGAACTGATCAAGATCCGCATCACATTTCAGCTTATATGTATCATTGGCACCTACACCGTTATCCGGTTTTACAATGACAGGATAACCGACTTCTTTAATAAATGCACGGGCACCTTCAATATCTTTGACAAGGTAGTATCTTGCCACAGGAATACCTGCTTTTTCATAGTATTTCTTCATGCCTGATTTATATTTGATGCGGTCCATATCTTTATTCTGGAAGCCGCTGCAGACATTAAAATCTGTACGAAGCATCGCATCACGTTCAAGCCAGTATTCATTATTGCTTTCAATCCAGTCAATACGTCCGTGCTTGAAAGCTAAAAATGCCACGCCGCGGTAAACTTCATCATAATTTTCAAGGCTGCCCACTTTGTAATACTCACACAGCGCACCTTTAAGTTCCGGTGTCAGTTCATTGTACGGCGCATCGCCGATACCAAGTACATTAACACCATTGTTCTTCAGTTCCTTACAGAATCTCCAGTAATTTGTCGGGAAATTCGGTGAAATAAAAATAACATTCATTAAAAAAGCCTCCCTTATTATTATATTTTTGCTTTTCTTGTTTATTATAATATATTTTGTACCTATGATACTTATCTTTGGACTGCCGTATTAATCCAGAAAATACGGCAGGAAATGTCTTACCTGCTTAAACCACCAGTACCAGTGATGATCCACATCAAAGCCCCAGTAATCGAACCATGCGTGAATACCTTTTTCTGCCATCACCGTATCCAGCTCCCGTGTGCTTTCCTTTAAAACATCTTCCCATGCACCCTGTCCGACACAGAACACCATCTTACGCTCATTGTACATCTGAATATATGGATGATCCGCAGGCATATTTCTAAGGAAATCTACCGGAGAGTTATCATAAATCAAAGGCTCCATATAATCACCGAAGCTGTCTCTTGAACTGTAGCATCCGCTTAATGACAGGTTCATATCAAATAAATCCGGTCTTCTTAAAAAGAAATTTGCCGAATGCATCGCACCCATACTGCATCCGAATGTCATAATTCCTGATGCTGTCATACCGCCGTTGCCCCAGCTGTTAATCTCGAAAATCCGTGGTGCCAGTTCATCAGTAATATAGTGGAACCACTGCTCATGAAGCCAGATACGGTCATGAGGATTTCTGTCCTTTGCAGACCATGTTTCCGCGTCAATGGTGTCTACCGAAAATACCTGAACTTTACCTGCTTCAATATAATCAGCCCAGTAATCCACCATCTGAAAATTTTCAAAATCAAAAAAACGACCATCCTGACAAGGGAAAAAGATACACGGTTTTCCCGCATGTCCGTAAACTTTAAATTCCATGTCCCTGTTTAAACAATGGCTATATTCCTTGTAATAATTAATATTCATCATTTCCTCCGCTGTATGTTTATGATTTTTTTCCGTCTTTTGCATCCTCATTCATATATGAATGCTCAGATCCCGATATAAATGCGCAAATTCTGATAGGAATGCTCAGATTCCGGACTTTATTTTTCATCCCATCCATTCATTTCCAGACATTCCATGAATACAGGAACCTGGCGCTGCCATGACGCTTCACTGTGTGTTCCTCCCGGGACAATCCGTGCGCATCCCATCACGCCTTTTTTCAAAAATGCTTCATAAACCCTGCCAAATGCCTGCAGCATTTTATCCCCAATATGATTATCCAGCTCCTCACTGCCGTACTCCATATACAGCCATGTATTTTCTCTGATGTCGGCATTAGTGATCATATCTCTGATTCTGTTCGGTGAAAGCCACAGACTCGGTGAAAGTGCCGCACCTCTTGAAAACACATGATTATAAACCGACAATGCATAAATTGTCATCAGACCACCCATAGAGCTTCCTGCAATATAAGTATGTTCGCGGTCCGGAATTGTCGGAAATTCCGCATCGATCCGCGGCTTTAATTCATTGACAAGCCAGTCCATATAGACCGGTCCAAGCCCCTTTAAACGGCCTTCCCCTTTAACAGTCACCGGAAAAGGCGAATATTCATGCAGCCGCCCTTTCCCTTTATGATTGCACTCCACACCGACAACGATCAGCTGGGACCGGGTTTCTTCAAGATAATCCTTCATCCCCCAGCTTTTACCATAAGTCGCATCTTCATCAAAAAATACATTATGTCCATCAAACATATATAAAACCGGATAATATCTGCCTTCCTCAATATCATCCGGCAGACTGACATACAATCTTCTTTCTGCATCCCCCGTCAGCTGTTCAATGCAGATCTGATCTTCAATAATCATCGTATCACTCCTTTGATCACCGCCGCTGGTGCATACCGCCGGCGATACGTCTTCCGTTTCTGCTCATATATCTTTTCAGTCCCTCAAAAGAATCATCACTGATTACATGTTCAATACGGCAGGCATCTTCCTCTGCTGTCTCCCTGGGCACTTCCGCAAATTTTACAAGGAATTCTGTGAGAAACACATGTTTATCATAAATTGACTTTGCAAGTTTTTCACCCTGGCCGGTCAATTCAATATACCCGTTCTCATCCATGAATATATATCCATCTGATTTAAGCAGCCCCATAGCCCTGCTGACACTTGGCTTGCTGTAACCGAGCATTTTAGCGACATCTACGGATCTTACCTGACCGTTCTGCGCCTTTAAAAGCAAAATGGTTTCCAGATAATTCTCCCCTGATTCGTTCATAATATCCTCCTTCTGCCGTATATGATCAAGGCTTTATCCACAAATTTAGGCGTGGGATTCATGCCTTAACAGATATAATAAACTATTTTTCAATGACTTTCCAGTATATTCCTTCATTTTATTTCGAATTATGCATAAAATACAATTGTCACGCTTCACACTTGACAAAATCCGACATATTTTATATGATAATAGTACACACCCCACCCGGGTGTAGGATATGAAAGGATGTGATCTCTATGCACCAAAAGTTTCAGGTCACCGGTATGAGCTGTTCCGCCTGCTCTGCCCGTGTTGAAAAAACAGTCTCGAAGCTTTCCGGTGTCTCTGATGTAACTGTAAATCTTCTGACAGGCAGCATGATCGTCGACTATGATGATGCCGCACTTACTGCTTCTGATATATGTCAGGCAGTTTCTTTAGCCGGCTACGGCGCTGACGCTGACGCACCCTCCCCTGACGGGGCAGCTTCCGCTGCATCTGTCAATGACGGACAGTTTTCTAAAAATCAGCAGACCTCTGTCCGAAAACTGAATGAAGACGCCATGAAAAATATGCGTTTCAGGCTTATTGTATCCTTTATTTTCATGGCCGTCCTTATGTACATTGCTATGGGACATATGATCGGACTTCCCGTACCTCTGATATTTGAAGGTGCCGAAAACGCTTTGATTTTCGCATTTACTCAGATGCTTTTGACACTGCCTGTGATGTATGTTAACCGGAAATATTATATCAACGGCTTTAAATCACTGGCTAAAGGCTCCCCGAACATGGATACGCTGATTGCCACCGGTTCATCCGCCGCTTTTATTTACGGCCTCTTTGCTATTTATCAGCTTGCCTATGGCCTTGGTCACCAGGATATGGCCAGAGTTCATGAATATATGCATGACCTTTACTTTGAGTCCGCTGCCATGATTCTGACATTGATCACGCTGGGAAAATATTTTGAAACCCGTTCTAAAGGAAAAACATCAGAAGCTATCGAAAAGCTGATATCCCTTGCACCAAAAACAGCCATCCGACTTGAAAACGGCACAGAAAACGAAATACCTGCAGAGGCTGTCCGTCCCGGCGATATTTTACTGATTAAACCGGGAACAAGTATCCCCGTGGACGGCATCGTCGTTGACGGCTACTCTTCCGTTGATGAATCTGCGCTGACCGGTGAAAGTATTCCGGTTGAAAAATCAAAAGATGCCCGGGTACTTTCTGCTTCAATCAATGGCAACGGCATTTTGAAAATCCGTGCCGAGAAAGTCGGTGCCGACAGTACGCTCTCTCAGATCATCCGGCTTGTTGAGGAAGCCGGCGCCACAAAAGCACCGATTGCCAGACTGGCTGACAAAGTCAGCGGCATTTTCGTTCCTGTTGTCATGGTCATCGCTCTGATTGCTTTTATCATCTGGTACTTTGTTATCGGTGAAAGTTTTTCATTTGCCCTGTCCATAGGCATCGCAGTCCTTGTGATTTCCTGTCCGTGTGCCCTTGGGCTTGCCACACCTGTGGCGATCATGGTCGGTACGGGCAAAGGCGCCAGCCTCGGTGTCCTGATCAAATCAGGAGATGCACTGGAAACTGCCCATAAAATCAAGGCTGTTGTACTGGACAAAACCGGAACAATCACTGAAGGAAAACCTCAGGTAACCGATATTCTTCCGTCGGAGGGATTTTCCGGCGACACACTGCTTGCTCTGGCTGCGTCCATTGAACAATTTTCCGAGCATCCGCTTGCCGGTGCTGTGATGGCCTGTGCAAAAGCCGGAAATATAACTTTCACCGCACCGACTTCTTTTGAAGTGATTCCCGGACAGGGTGTCTTGGGTGATGTTGACGGAAGACATATCCTTGCCGGCAATTTGCGTATGATGGAAAGTTTCCATATTCCTGCCGAATCTCTAAAAAAGCAGGCAAAACGGCTTTCAGACGAGGGTAAAACACCACTTTACTTTGCCTGTGACGGCAAAGCCGCAGGTATCATTGCCGCTGCGGATACTGTAAAGCCTACAAGCCGCCGGGCCATCAAAGAATTTCACCGTATGGGAATCCGGGTGACAATGCTCACCGGAGATAATAAGAATACGGCAAACGCCGTTGCAAAGAATATCGGCATCGATGATGTGGTTGCAGAAGTACTTCCTCAGGATAAAGCCCGGGCCGTCACCCGGCTTCAAAAAGATTACACGGTTGCCATGGTTGGTGACGGTATTAATGATGCACCGGCACTGGCCGCCGCTGATGTCGGCATTGCCATCGGTGCGGGAATGGATATAGCCATTGAATCCGCCGACATCGTTTTAATGAAAAACGATCTTCTGGACGCTGTCACTGCCATACAGCTTTCCAAAAAGGTCATACAAAATATTAAAGAAAATCTGTTTTGGGCATTCTTCTATAATACAATCGGTATCCCCCTGGCTGCCGGCGTCTTTTATACAGCCTTCGGTCTGAAACTGAACCCGATGATCGGGGCTGCCGCTATGAGTTTCAGCTCGGTCTGCGTTGTAACCAACGCGCTGCGCCTGAAGCTTTTTAAACCAAAGCTGACTTCACCGGCTGAGGACATGCCTGCCGGAAAGTCCCGAATATCAACACCGGAACTAAACATAAACAAAGTTCTGTCTGAAGATAAGCAGAACATAAATCAGGAAACTTCCCAAACGGGTGAAGCTATAAATATAAACTTAATTAAAGAAAGTGAGTGTTTAACTATGGAAAAAACAATGATCATTGACGGTATGATGTGCAGCCACTGCAGCGGCCGCGTTACTCAGGTACTTAACGCTATTGACGGTGTTGCGGCTGTTGTCAGCCTTGAAGCCAAAAATGCAAAAATCACACTGACAAAAGATGTTCCTGATGATGTCTTGATTAAAGCAGTCACTGACGCAGGATATACAGTCGTATCCTTAAACTGATTGGTGGAATTAATTATGCAGGCAGATAAAACAAAAGTCACAAGACTTCTGAAAACGGCCCGCGGCCAGTTGGATGGTATACTGAATATGATTGAAAATGACCGCTACTGTATCGATATATCCAACCAGATCATGGCTGCCCAGGCAATCCTGACAAAAGCCAATAAAGAAATCCTTCATGCACATATGGAATGCTGTGTCAAAAATGCCATCGGCAGTAAAGATTCTGAAGAAAAAATTCAGGAAATTCTGACGCTGATGGATAAAATCATGAAATAAATTCTTTACATTGTTTTATTCCGATGCTGCGGATATTGTGAAAGTAAACTGTTTCAAACTCAGTTACGGCGGCAATAGCTTCGCAGCATCGAAATATTTTCCGGAATGCTTTTACGCCTGTGCTACCGTGAAAACAGGCCCTCGAAACATACGATTATTTAATGTGGATTATACTATGTCTTTTCCATAATCATCTTCCACTGGCACTTCTCTATATAGAAAATCAGCCTGAACGCATACTGTCTGTCACCATCAATGGTTGTACATCTGTACTCAATAGACGGTATACCGCAGAAATTTTTCTTTGATGCATACTGTACATGAATATTGTCAATGATGTGCATCATGCCTTCTTCATCCTGATACTTAATCAGCTTCGGCATCGTATGTCCCTGACTTGTAAACCAGACACCACAGGCAATATCTTCCTGATGACCTTTCACCGGTCCAAAGTCAGGTGTCTGAACATTAATACCAATTCCCATACCCATGGCTTCTTCTTCCTCCATCCTTATTTGCAGCTGTTTCGAGCTAACCTCCGAACAATGATATGCTACTCAATATTCAGTAAGCTGTAATCGACTGTACGCTTTTCCCTGGATATCCCGCCGCTCATATGGTCAATCGGTGAATTGGCAAACACAGCCCGCTTCACGGCATCAATACCATAGCGCATGCGGATACTGTCCACGGTTTCGTCCAGTTTTTCAAGGCGTTCATAGTCCACCGTATCAAACATATCCTGCTGCCGGAGCACTGCTTCTTCTTTAACTCTGCCCGTGTGTATGCCAAGATGGCGTATCGGTGTCCCGTCCCATAATTCCTCAAAAAGCTGACAGGCAAACTTGTGAATCTCCTGTGTAATGTTCGTAGCGTTTTCCAAAACCATCTGATGGCTTGAATACTGCAGATCAAAAGTCTTAATGCCTACTGCAATCACCTCCGCCCGGACATGATGCTCTCTCAGTCTTGAACCAACTGTCTCTGCCAGCGCAAGCAGCACGATTTTGGCAACAGAAGCATCTGTCACATCAAAAGCAATCGTCGTACTGTTGCCATAACCTTTATTGGGCGGCGGTGACGACATAACAACAGACAGATCTATCCCATTTGCAAAGCCGTAAATCACTTCCCCCTGCTTCTTCAAATGGGTCTTTAAAAGTTCGGGGTCTGAGACAGCCAGATCTCCGATTGTCTTAATTCCAAGGACATGCAGCTTTCTCGCCGTAGCCCTTCCGACAAAAAACAGCTGACTTACAGGAAGCGGCCACATCTTTGCCGGAATTTCGTCCTTAAACAGTGTATGCACTTTATCCGGCTTCTGAAAATCCGAAGCCATCTTTGCAAGCAGTTTATTGCTGCCGACACCGATATTCACCGTAAACCCCAGCTCCTCTTTGATTCTTTGACGTATTTTTTCTGCAGTTTCGTAAGGTGTGCCCCACATACCGACTGTGTCTGTCATATCCATAAAGCATTCATCAATGGAGTACTGCTCAACATCCGGTGTATATTCTTTTAAGATGCTGATAAAAGCTTCTGAGCATCTCTGATATAATCCGTAATTCGGCGGTGTCATATAAAGATCCGGACACTTTTTCTTTGCCTCCATAATGCTCTCCCCGGTCTTTATGCCATACTTTTTAGCAGGCAGAGACTTTGCAAGAATAATCCCGTGCCGCGCACCCGCATCACCGGATATCGCTGAAGGAATCGTCCGAAGATCCAGCTTCCCGCCAAGATGTGCCAGACGGTAAACTGCTTCCCACGAAAGAAAAGCCGAATTCACATCAACATGAAAAATCACTCGCGTATCATTCATTATCCCGCCTCCATTTTTATCGAACATAAGTTCTGTTTCGTGAGTTTATTATATCAGAACTTACGTTCTATTTCAAGAGGTATTTTTTTCTTTTCCACAGCACAGTTCCGGACAGATAAAAACCGGCACACAGACCCTTTTGCCTGCATGCCGGTTTTTCAGTGACGTTCATTGATCTGTATGCTATTTTTCATTGGCACTAATATATCCATATGCCGTTTCTTTAGCGACATTCATTTGTCGCATATCTCTTTCAGTTAAAAAGAACGGATTTATAGTAATCAATGTCTGCTTTCAGACAATCTAAACGTTCGCCCGCATAGCTGTACTCGCGCTCTACAATGTACGCTGCACAGCCCTTTGCATCAGCAGCTTTTTCCAGAGCCTTCCAGTCCACAAGTCCCTTTCCCGCCGGACAGTTGATTTTCTGGCTTTTTTCCATATCAGCCTTTTCCTGCTCACTGAAAACAGGATGTCCGTTTTCATCTGTTTTTCTCTCAGCCGGATTCATCTGAGGCATTACCCCGATTACTTCCGCACTTTCTTTAATGTGAATTAATTTGACTCTGTTTCCGTATTTTTCAATAAATGCTTCCGGAGATTCACCGGCAGCCGCAACCCATCCGGCATCAATTTCAAGACTTAAATAATCCGGGTCGGTATTTTCCAGCAAAAGCTCAAGTACATTTTTTTCACCGTATTTTTTAAACTCCTGCGTATGGTTATGATATGTAAGTGTCAGACCCTGTTCTCTGCACTGTCTGCCGATATCGTTTAGTTTTTTCGCATAGGCAGCAATCGCCGCCTCATCCGGCAGATAAGCCATACCTATACCGATGAACTGAAGCCCTAAAGTTTTTGCATAAGGAATCATAGACACAATCTGGTCTGTATCCGCATGCAGTGATATCGCCTCAAGATGATACTCTTCCAGATACTTTTTCATTGTCAGGGCATCCGTCACAAAATCCGGTCCGAAAAGTTCAACACCTGAAAAACCCATTTCAGATGCCGCTTTCAGATGATCACGTGTCTTTTCCGGATCAAACTCCCCGAAAGAATACATTTGCAAATAAATCTTTTCCATAAAACAAGCCTCCTGTACGTCATTAATCATAACAAATGTCTTCACTTATGCATTATACCAAATTTGTACGCATTCTTGTAGATAAATAAAAAAATTTTTTCAAAAAACTGTTGACAAATCATCTATGCCCCGCTATAATATATTTTGTTGTCAGGCAAGAGCGCAAGACAAATTAAATATGTGCGTTTAGCTCAGCTGGATAGAGCGTTTGGCTACGGACCAAAAGGTCGGGGGTTCGAATCCTCTAACGCACGTTCAAAACCGAATAAAGCAAGGGTTTTAAAAAGCATTCATTTTGAAGATGAATGCTTTTTTTCATATCCGATTAACCCGAAAATGTATCCGGCTTGAATTTATCTGACGATTCCTTTATAATCGTGATATAGGTTTTATGAACAACCTCAGTAGAACACAAAACTTTACACATGCTTTTTATGAAAGGAAGTGTTTTCATGCCGTTACCGAAAGAAAATACTTACACGATTGACGATATTTACCATCTGCCGGAAGGTCAGCGTGCTGAACTGATTAACGGAAAGATCTACAGCATGGCTCCTCCAAACAGAATCCATCAGGAGCTTGTTGCACAGTTTACAAAAACCATCGGTCAGTATATTGACCGCAGCAAAGGCATCTGCAAAATCTACCCTGCACCTTTTGCTGTTCATTTACATTCAGATGATCAAACTTATGTTGAACCGGATATCAGTGATTGTTCCTTTTAAACAAACAATTCAGGTTGGCATATATAGTGACTTGCAAGTAAACATCAACGAAATGATAAAATAATACAGGTATTAAACTGAATAGATATGGTTTTCGAAGGAGCTGTTTTTGCAGCCCCTTTTTTATATCACAGGAAAATCCGGTACCTTTTTGTATCAAAAAAATCCGCCTCCTTTTTGTATCAAAAAAAATCCGTCTCCTTTTTTGTATCACAGAAAAATCCGGCTCTTTTTTGTATCATCATAAAGTCCGGCTCTTTTCCGGGGATGCGCGCCTTCTTCTATATTTACGCAGCAAAAAATATATTTACGCAGAAAAAAAATAAATTTACGCAACCAAAAATAACACAAATGTTAATAATTGTTATCATCGGTTGGTAGACTATTTTCCTGTTCGTGTTAAGATATAAACAGATGATATGACAATTTCAGCAGCTTTTACAAAGGAGTATGAAAAATATGATTGGTATGAAATTACAGATTCTTCGCAGGCGTGCCCAGTATTCTCAGGAATACGTTGCGCAGCATTTAAATGTGTCCCGTCAGGCTGTAGCCAAGTGGGAAAATGATGAAACAACGCCTGATCTTGGCAACTGTATCAAGCTGGCACAATTATATGAAATCACTTTAGACGAACTGGCATCCGATACTGATCCGGGTCCAAACGGTGAATTCATTTCGCCGCCGGGCAAACATTTCTTTGGCACTGTCACCGTCAATGACCGGGGGCAGATTGTCATTCCGAAGAAGGCGAGAGAAATTTTTAAAATCAAACCCGGTGATGAACTGCTTTTTCTCGGTGATGAAGACCAGGGCCTTGCCCTTGTGAAGACTGATGCTTACAAATCCTTTGCCAGCCATCTCCTTAAAGCCCTGTATCGTCGTGAACAATAAAAATACACGAACAAGAAAAACATCTGCTATATTTATCGGAGGTGAATTTATTTATGAATACAAACACTTTACATGCTTCTCATGACAAGACCGCCATAGATATCCAAAAACTATGCAAATCCTTTGGCACACTAAAAGCTGTCAACCAAATGGATATGACCGTTTATACCGGTGAGATTTTCGCGCTTCTGGGCGTCAATGGTGCCGGAAAAACGACGATGATCAACATGCTCACCGGACGCCTTTGGCCAACCGACGGCGATGCTTTTGTCAAAGGCTTAAGTATCCGCAATCAAATGCAGAAAATAAAACCTGTGATTTCCGTTTCTCCTCAGGATACCGCTGTTGCCGGAAAACTGACCGTGCGTGAAAATCTGGAATTTATCGCAGGTATTTATGGATACTCAAAAGCCGTATCCCGCACCCGTGCTGATGAGATGATAGAAAAATTCCATCTTCAGGAAGTCTCCAAACGCCGTGCCCAGACATTATCCGGCGGATGGCAGCGCCGTCTTTCCATTGCCATGGCACTTGTATCTGCACCGGAAATTCTTTTTCTTGACGAACCTACCGTGGCACTGGATGTCCTTGCGCGTCATGACCTGTGGCAATTCATCCAAACCTTAAAAGGACAGATCACAATCATCCTGACAACCCATTATCTTGAAGAAGCCGAAGCTTTAGCAGACCGCATCGGCATTATGAATAACGGCCATTTAAAAGCCGTCGGTACAGTCAGCGAAATTATCCGGACGGCACAGACAGACACCTTTGAAAACGCATTCATCAAACTTGCCCGGGGAGGTGCACAAATATGAAATTTATGGCGCTTGCTTCCAAAAATCAAAAAGAACTTTTAAGAGATCCGTTAAGCTATATTTTCTGTATCGGCTTTCCGCTGATCATGCTTGTCATTATGAGTATCGTCAATCAGAGCATCCCTGACGAAGCACATATGGTCATCTTTGACATTCATCATCTGCCTGCCGGAATCGCTGTTTTCGGCCTGACTTTTATCATGCTCTTTACGGCACTTTTGCTGTCCAAAGACCGTTCCCAGGCACTGCTGATCCGGCTTTATACATCACCGCTGACTGCTGCCGATTATATTCTCGGCTATATGACGCCTGTGTTAATCATCGCCGTTTTGCAGATGTGCATCACATTCGCATCGTCCTGTGTGATCGCATTGATTGCAGATGATTCCTTAAATGTCGGTCTTTTGCTTGTTTCTGTCATCGGTCTTTTGCCATCAGCCGTTCTTTACATCGGCCTCGGATTTATTTTCGGAAGTCTCCTTTCCGATAAATCCGCCCCTGCCATATGTTCCATCTTCATATCCGCTGCCGGTATGCTTGGCGGGATTTTTATGGACATTGAATCTCTCGGCGGGATTTTCTTTAAAATATGCCGCTTACTGCCATTTTACCATTCTGTAAAAGCGGCCCGCAGTATCGTACTGAAGGATTATCAAAGTGCTTTAAGTCCAATCATCGTCACAATCATTTATGCCGCAGCTGTCATCATCATCGCAGCCATTATTTTCAAAAAGCAAATGAAAAGGCAGTAATATAAAAAGCGGACAAATCCTGAAATATCCAGAGATTTTTCCGCTTTTTTATATGATGATTTACGCCGCCTTATAAAGCTTACTTTGAAATAAAAAGAACCCCCAGCGTTCCCGGTCCGCAGTGGCTTGAAATCACGCTCCCGGCTCTTGTTTCCAATATTTCATCAAAAACATCAAGACTTTCAAGATATGCCCGTACTTTATCAACGATATTTTTATCGCATCCCGAATGTGTAATAAAGACTCTGTCTTTTTTGGCATTCTTCAGATCAGCTTCCATGTCTTTGACATAATCCATGATAACTTTATCTATTTTCCCGCGGTATTTTTTGCCCGGCTCCATCTTGCCGTCCTTTACAGCAATCCTCGGATGCAGCTTTAACACGCCGCCGGCCATCGCTGCCAGGCCGCTGCATCTGCCGCCTCTGTGAAGATATGTCAGTGTATCCACCACAAAGCTTGACCGCACAAGCGGTTTTAATGTCTCAATATATGCCGATATTTCTCCGGCACTTTTCCCTTCCTGCGCCATAACCGCAGCTTCGATAATCAGCAGTCCGATCCCTGTTGAAAGATTGGCGGAATCAATCACTGTTACAAGCGTCTCTGCTTCCAGTGCTTCCGCTGCCAGACGAATCACATTGCCGGTCGTTGACATACCCGAAGCAATAGAAAATGCAACCACCTCTCTGCCCTCATCAACATACGGTTTTAAAATCTCCATTGCACGCTCCAGAGAAGGTGCTGAAGTTTTTGGTGTTGTTTTATTTTCATCAGACCATTGATAAATCTCCTCCGGTGTCACATCCACCCCGTCTTCGTATTCATCGCTGTCAAAAAGCACATGCAGCGGCAATATGGAAATATCATACTTTTCGATCAAATCCTTTGACAGATCACTTGTACTGTCTGAAATTATTTTTACCATTATTTTCCCCCTGTCATATAGTCATTACACTCAGGATATACATCAGAACAACCGTGCATATCCTGCACACTTTATCATCATCAACGTTAATACATAGTTTACTACAAAATCACATTTCACGCAATGCATAAACCGTTTCTTTCTTGTATTGACAGTAACTGATTTCATAAAGTATGATGAATCTGAAAACTCCCAAAATGTGCGTGGCACTAAAATCCGTGAGACATCACTTAAACCACAGGAGGTAACAATGAAAAAATACGATTTATTTGCACCGGAATGGGTCATGTGGCATCTGCTACATACTTCGTCCAATATCTGTCTGCGACGGCAAGGTTTCCTTTGACGTCAGGGCATTTGAAATCATTACACTTCTGATAAAATAATTGAAGCCATAATATAAACAGACGGTCTGATTCAAAGTACAATGAATCAGACCGTCCATTTTCACACTGAAAAACAACGCTGTATTTTCTTTATAATTAAAATTTTCAGAATTTCCACTTATTTGATCTATGCTGTCATTCTTTAGCATTTAACGTTTCAACTGTTTTTGTAATTATCTCATCGACCCCCTCAAAGATCGCGCCCGGACCTCCGTATGTAATACAAGGAATAAACTTTCCGCCCGGTAAGTAGGCTTCACAGGCTCGTATCACTTCATTTCTGACAACTTCAGGCGACACACTCTGATGATCAATAACCGCAGCATCAAGACCACCCATAAACAGCATATGCCCCGGCAGTTCCCGCTGCATTTTTGCAATATCGCACTGAGGCAGAACACCCTGCCATATATCGATACCGATTTCCTCCATATCTTTCACAATGGATTCATTGTTGCTGTCTGAATGCACCATAACGAACATGCCCTGTTCATGAGCATAGTTAATTAATTTGCGATAACCCTCTTTAAAGAACGCTCTCCACGTATCCGGCGGCATGAGAAGATTGTCTTTTGAACCCCAGTCATCATGCATTAAAATACCGTCCGGATGCCAGCTTGTGGCCAGTCTTTCGATACATGCCA
>JALEHN010000073.1 GCA_022770525.1 Clostridiales bacterium | reverse complement strand
GGTGCTACAGCAGGTAAATTTGACCTTGCTAAACGTGCTAAAGCAGCTAACCTTGACGCTATCCATGATACAGTTCATGAAATGGCTCGTGACGAAGCTAGACACGGCAAAGCATTCGAAGGTCTGTTAAAGAGATACTTTGGCTAATTCATAGACCATACAAAAGTGTAATATAGCGTATAATAAAAGGGCTCCCGCAGTTTATTTGCGGGAGCCTTAATCATTTAGCACTTTTAAGTTGCATTTTATGTTAAAAGTGAGCCTTTATGTTGGTGGAACAATACTCATGATTACGTTATAATGTTTTTATCATTAATAAGGAGAGGTAAAGATATGAGTTTTGGTCAAAACGTGCAGTTTTTAAGAAAAATGCGCAACAAGATGACGCAGGAGGAACTGGCAGAAAAGCTGGGCAAAAGAGCTGGGTATCATTGCTCCGGAAATCATTGTATGGGATTTTCCGGTGGTATCTCAGGAGCAGGCCAATGTCTTTAATATGCATGGCTATGCTGCTGCGCTGATTCTTCGGGAAGAAGTGTTTGAAAATGATGTGCATGGGGAAGTGATTTGCCAGCAAGCACAAAAGTATATCGCTATTACCATTAAAGACCCTATGACAGCGCCGTTTCGGCTTATTCCAAATGCATACAAAGTTTTAATGACACATATGCAAGTCAATGGCATACGCCATAAAGAGGATGACAAGGTGATTTCATGCTTTGAAAAAGAGTATGATCTGGAAGGTGTACATTATATGGATGTGTACATAGCCGCAGTGTAGTCTGAGCGTTGAAGGACAAAAGATTTAAAAAATACATAAAAAGAAATAAAAGAAATAAAAATAGCATCCGTATGATTGTAACCAGACGGATGCTATTTGCTTTAAGACTGTCAGTCGTTGGCATTAGCCTTTTCTTTTTATTTACGAATTGCTGAGCGTTTCTTTAATGTCAGACAAATGATACTGATTCCGCTGATGAGTAATACTGCAAACCAGAATGTGAGATGACTTGTGTCACCGGTTTGCGGTGTCGTCACTTTTGACGGTTTATCTGATGGGTTGCCTGCCGGTTTGTCTGCCGGTTTTACAGTGGAAGCCTCTTTGACCTTTTCCTTACATGTAATCATGACCGGTGACAGGCTGGTGAATTTCACTCGAATACCGCCCTGTTCAGGTGTTCCGTGAAGAACTTCAATCTCTCCTGCCTTGTCTCCGGAGGTAATCATATGTGTAATTACGAAAGAATAATCATTCATATTGGTTCCGTCCGGATAAGGAAGAAGAACTTCAATGCCTTCAGCAGGGAAATTTTCCGGTGTAACTAAAGTCCATGTGCCATCAGGTGCCTGAACTTTAAGCTCAACATCTAAAAGTACACTCTTTGAATTTGAAGTGCTGAGGGTTTGATCTGAGTTTAATGCAGCCTGTAAAAGTGCGTCTTTAATTGCGGTTACAGATGCATATTTGTTTTCAAGACCCTGAGGAACCTGCTGCAGACCGGAAGTGATTTCAGGTTTCAGTTTTGAAAGGATCACTTCGTCCATATCTTCTATGTAGTCAGTTCCATTCGCATCTTTAAAATGCTGACCGCAAACTTTACAGTGCCAGAATTGGATATTGCCTTCCTCGTCGCAGGTCGGTGACTTTGCAGCAATGACCTCCAGGTCATGTACACCGCTGCCCATGAATTGAATTAATTCAAAGCCGTCTTTATCTACCGGCCAATGGCAAACGGTACATTCGTAGTAATCAGATTTCAGGCCGCCGCCGCAAACGGTGTAAGTCGCTTTGATTAATTCAGAACCCGGTGTATGATTTGCGGTACAATCTTCATATGGGATCTCCTTGCTATCTTTATCTACCGGGCAATGGCAAACGGTACATTCGTAGTAATCAGATTTTACACCGCCGCCGCATGGTGTGTAATTGGCTTTAAATAATGTAGAGCCGGCCTTATGAGCTTCGGTAGGTTCGGACCATTGGACGTACTGTCCGTCTTTATCTATCGGGCAATAGCAGACATCACATATATAGTAATCAGATTTCAGGCCGCCGCTGCAAGGGGTATAATCGGCTTTAAATAATGTAGAGCCAGGCTTATGAGCTTCGGTAGGCTCGAACCATTCCAATTCCTGACCGTCTTTGTCTACCGGGCAATGACAGACGCTGCATTGATAATAATTTGATTTAAAACCGCCGTCGCAAGGGGTATAATTGGCTTTATGCAGAACGGTTCCGGGCTGATGCATACCGGAACGATCATACCAGTCAACAAATTGTCCGTCCTTATCAACCGGCTGACCACAAAGCGTACATTCATAAAAATCCTCTTTGAAACCGCCGCCGCAGGAGGTGTAATCCGCTTTGTGCAATTCGGAGCCCGGAATATGGGATCCGGTAGGCTCAAACCATTCCGCAGGCTGCCCGTCTTTGTTGACCGGCTGCCCGCAGACAGAACATTCATAAAAATCCGCTTTAAAACCGCCGTTGCAGGACGTGTAATCCGCTTCGTGTAATTCGGAGCCCGGAATATGGGATCCGGTAGGTTCAACCCATTCCGCAGGCTGACCGTCTTTGTTGACCGGCTGCCCGCAGACAGAACATTCATAAAAATCCTCTTTAAAACCGCCGTTGCAGGACGTGTAATCCGCTTCGTGTAATTCGGAGCCCGGAATATGGGATCCGGTAGGCTCAAACCCCTCCAATTCTTGTCCGTCTTTGTTGACCGGGCGCCCACAGACGGAACATTCATACCATTTTTCTTTAAAACCACCGCCGCAGGAGGTATAATCTGCCTCATGTTTTTCACCCGGCGTGTGATGACCGATGCCCTTTTCCTCCTCTATTTCCTGACAGTTTTGGTCAACCGGACGACCGCAGTAGATGCACTGGTAAAAATCCGATGAATAACCGCCGGTGCATGGATTGTAATTAGCATCATACAAATCTGCTCCTGCAACATGATTTCCTTCACCGCAGGCTTCTTCGGCATTGGCAGTCATACCTGCCGGTGCCATACCCAGAAGTACGGTCAAAGAAAGTGCGATTGCGCCCAATCGCTTTAGAAAAGATTTTTTCATAACGACCACCTCTCGTTAAAAAATTTGTTAATAGAAATACAATAGATATACAAATTAGTATACAATATTGAACAATAAATAGCAATTATCCTGCTGACTAATATCCAAATTTTTCTGAATCTTTTTTGAAAAAATTTAAAAAATTTTAGAAAACTGATTTGGGCGGCAGCAACCGAATTTGCGCTGCATCAGAGAACCTGTCATAAGATGAAAAAGCTTTTCAGACTTTTTTTCATGTCGATTCATGTCACATCTTGCAATATTCGCCAAATAGATATATGATTATAAAGGATTTGACACGGGAATGTTAGGAGAAAGGCTTGTAATACCGGTATACTGTGTCAATTATAAAATATCGGAGTAGGAATATTGAATATGTCAAGGATGAAATCGAATCAGAAAAAAACGAAGATGGATTTGCTCAATGAAAAGTTTCGTAATGTAAGGCGAGGGGAGCGAATCATTGCCTGTTTGGCTGCGGCAGTCGCTTTGGTCATTATTATTGCAGTGATTGTTATTGTTAAACACGGCAGCACCGAAGCGGATAAAGATCTTGAAAGCGGTATTTCATATATTCAGGCACTGGAAAATAAGGATGTGTCTGAGGTGGAGAATGCCGTCAAAGCTTTAAAAAAGGCTGAGAAAAAGGCGGCTTTCGAGAATGGAGAAATTGATGTATGGCAGCAGTTTGACGATACGGTCATTATGGGAGACTCCCGCGCTGTCGGATTTTATGTATATGAATTTTTGGAACAGCGGCGTGTTTTAGCCGCGGGCGGTGATACGATTCGAAATATTACGGATAATATCGAGGCTCTTAAGAACCTGAATCCGGGAAATATTATATTGTGCTATGGATTAAATGATATCAGCATTGGCTATTGGAATACAGTTGAGGAGTATCTCGCCGAAATGGATCAGATGATTGCGCTGCTTCATGAAAATCTGCCGAATGCTGTTGTTTATGTAAATTCGATTATTCCGGCAATTGACCCGGCTTTTTCAAGGGCACCGATATGGCGCAATATTCCGGACTGGAACGTAGAAATCAAAAAACACTGTGAGGAAAACAATATTCCTTATATTGATTTAACAGATACACTGGCTGCGCATCCTGGGCTTTATAATGAGGATGGCATTCATGTTCCACGGGAGTTTTATCAGTATTGGGCGATTGATATAGTTACGGAGGTCAATGAAAATGAATAAAATAGCTTCGTTTTTAATGCCGATCAGAATCGCTATGGTCGCTGTGCTTTTAGTGTTTATGATCTATCTTCAGATGGGAGCCAAAGAAAGTGATGCAGCAATCGGCGATGTGGCCGGTGCAGTCGTCAATACACTTGATACAAGTACGATGGAAGAAAGTGCAAACCGGAAGTTTAAAAAGTTTTATGGACTGAATGCCGGTGATTATGAAGGCGTTGTATTGTATGCGCCGATCAGCAATATGGATGCGGAGGAATTGCTGATTGTTAAGTTAAAAAACAGCAGTCAGGCTGAGACGGTCAGGGCGGCCATTGAGAAACGGCTTGAAACTCAGAAGTCAAGCTTTGAAGGTTACGGTATTGAACAGTATGATTTACTGGAAAATCATATATTGGATATTCGGGGAAATTATATTCTTTATGTGGTACATTCTGATGCAAATAAAGCTTTGCAGGCTTTCAGAGACAGCCTGTAGATGAGTAAAGCAGTATAAATAAAGTATATACAGCTTATGATTTGGAAAGTTCCATTCATTGGAAAGTTTCACTGATCATTGGAAGGTTTCACTGATCAGTGAGAAGTTTCATTAATATATGAAGGAAAGGGTTTAAGGATATGATTTTCAGCAGTATTTTCTTTCTGTTTGTATTTCTTCCCATGACATTACTATTGTATTACATTGTGCCTTGGAAGGCAAAAAATGCAGTTCTGTTAGTCTGCAGTCTTATATTTTATGCGTGGGGCGAGCCGGTTTACGTTTTTTTAATGATTTTCAGTATTATATTTAATTATTTAAGCGGACTCGAAATCAATTACTATGATGAGCAGCAAAATATGAAACGAAAAAGGATCAGCTTTTGGTTTACCGTTGTTGTAAACCTGGCAGTTCTTGGGTTTTTTAAGTATTATGGTTTTTTAATTACAAATTTAAATGCGATTCTTCCTTTTGATATTCCTTATAAAACCCTTGCATTGCCTATCGGTATTTCCTTTTATACGTTTCAGACATTATCATATATCATTGATGTTTATAAAGGCAATGTGCCGGTGCAGAAAAATTTTATTTCTTTTGGTACATACGTGACAATGTTTCCTCAGCTGATTGCGGGACCAATCGTGCGGTATGCCGATGTGGCGGAGCAGCTGGCTAAACGAAGACTGACACTTTATAAGTTCGGTAATGGTGTGGCATGGTTTTTAAGAGGTCTCGGTAAAAAAGTACTTCTTGCCAATAATATCGGCATGGTTTATGATGCCATTGCTGCGCTTGCTCCGGGTGAACGTTCGGTCCTTACGGCGTGGGTCGGAGCCATTGCGTTTGCCATGCAGATTTATTTTGATTTTGGCGGTTATTCGGATATGGCTATCGGTCTTGGCAAAATGTTCGGATTTGAATTTGTCAAAAACTTCGACTATCCGTATATTTCCAAAAGTATTACGGAATTCTGGCGAAGATGGCATATTTCTCTCGGTACCTGGTTCCGTGAATATGTCTATATTCCGCTGGGCGGCAATAAGGTATCACGGGCAAAACATATCCGCAATATTATGATTGTATGGATGCTGACAGGCTTCTGGCATGGCGCCGCATGGAATTTTATGATGTGGGGTCTGTATTACGGCATCTGGCTTTTGCTGGAAAAATATTTTCTTGCTTCGAAAATTGAAAAGCTGCCGTCTGTTGTACAACAGATTTATGCATTTATCATTGTACTTTTCGGCTGGGTGTTATTTGCATCGGATACATTAAAAGATGCGCTGGTTTATATGGGAAATATGTTTGGTATATGCGGCCACGGATTTATTGACACAACAGGACTGTATTACCTGACCGGCAATCTTGTACTGCTTGCGCTTTGTTTTTTGTGCGCCACACCTTGGCTCTGGAAAAAATACAGAAAAATTGTTTTGAAAAAAGGAACTTATCCGTCAATCATTGCGGCGGTGCTCTACGGGCTTATATTGATCCTTTCGGTGGCTTATCTTGTTAACGCTACTTATAATCCGTTTTTATATTTCAGGTTTTAAACATATGGGGTTTGTGCCGTCAATGTAAGGCGGCGGAATGGAGATTAAAATGAAAAACAGAAAATTGACTCCGGCAGAGAAAAGAAAGATATTCAGGGAGCGAAGTTTTAAAATATATATTAAAGTGACATGTATATTCCTTGTGTTTATCCTGTTTGTTACTGCGGCGAATCTGCTCCACAAAGATCAAACATATTCTGAAGCTGAGAATCGTATGCTTGCGGGGAAACCGGAATTTTCAATGGCTAATCTTGCCAGCGGAAAGTTTATGACGGATATGGAGGACTACGTGACGGATCAGTTTTTCCTTAGAAATCAGTGGATCAGTCTGAAGTTGTTTGAAGATATGGCCATGGGTAAGCGGGAATCCAATGGTGTTTATATCGGCAGAAAAGGTCACCTGCTGGAAATTTCCGAAACACCGGATATGGTTTCTGTGGATAGAAATCTTGAGGCGATTAAAGCTTTCGCCCAAAGACACAGTGATATTAATAAAGTCATGACTCTTGTGCCAAATCCGGCATATATCTGTACTCAGCTGCGCCCGCTTAATGCACCGGTGAGAGATCAGAGTCTGGATATCGGACATGCTGCGGAAATAGTCGGCGGTTCACTGAATTTTGTAGATCTTACAGAAACAATGACGGCGCATAAGGAAGAAGAAATTTATTATAAAACAGATCATCACTGGACAAGTCTTGGTGCGAAATATGCCTTTGAAGCACTTTGTCAGCCCCTTGGCATACAAAATCCGGCACAGGAGTATTTGATTTACCCGGTAACCCATACTTTTTTGGGAACATTGGCTTCAAAAAGCGGATACAACCGTTCTGAGGATACCATTGATATTTATATACCTAAAACGGGTAATATGAATTATATGGTTGACTATGTGGAAGAACAGAAAAAAACGTCATCGATTTACGTCAGTGAGGCACTGGAGCAAAAAGATAAATATGAAGTATTTTTCGGCGGCAATCACACAAGAATTGACATATCAACACCACTGACGGAAAATAAAAATCTTCTGCTCATCAAGGATTCCTATGCCAACTGCTTTGTTCAGTTTTTAATTCCGTATTACAGAACAATCACAATTGTGGATCCGAGATATTATTATGAAAACATCGACCGTCTGATTCAGGACAACAGCATTACAGATATTTTGTTTCTGTATAATGTGAATACATTTATGACAGATAATTCCATTGCGGATGTGCTGGAAGCAGAAGAATAATTGGCGTACTTGAATAATTTAATAAACCACCCGAATCCCGGTATGGAGATTATGAAATCAGACATACCGGGATTTTTTTGAATTTCAGCGGTAAGTTGTAATAAAACGAATTAGATATTGTATTCTTCCATTAATTTTTTCAGATAGATTTCACTCAATAAATATCGCAAAAAACGACAAACAGTATGTTACTGTCTGTCGTTTTTTGTGATTAATTTTAATACTTCATAGAGTGTTGTACGGTTTTGCGAAGACATTTGAGAAATAATGTCAGATATATCATTAAGTAAATAGTCAGGACTAAAATATGAGCTTCCATTTAAAAAAGAAGCTATATCACATTTTAGAAAATCTGCAATTTCTGAAAGCCTGTCCAGATTAATTTTTGCGATGCCCCGTTCTAATTGACTGATATAGCCAACGGAAACGTCAAGATATTCAGCAAGCTGTTCTTGGGTAATTTTCTTGCTTTTCCGGGCGGCTTTTATACGTTCTCCTATTAATTTGTAATCGACAGCCATTCATTCACCCCGTTTTTAATGAAATTATAGTCCATTTTTGTGAAGTATAAAAAACAGTTATAAATAAATATTAAGTAATAGCTATTGCCTAAAACGTAAAAATTCATTATAATAATATAAAAAATGTAGAAAATTCCATATGAGACTTGGAGGAATGAAAATGTTTTGTCAAAGATGTGGAACTGAAAATGATGATAAGAGTTATACCTGTGTAAATTGCGGCGCGGCTCTGGATAGTTTGGATACTGATTCAATGGAATCAGATTGGTCAGCGCCATCATTGAAACAAACTTCTATGAGCAGGAAAATGGATGATCACAATATGGGTATGTCTTCCTCATATCAGCAAAGGAACAATCAGTTTACTAACCCGAATGGTTATAAAGACGGAAATAAATATTATGCTGAAGCTAATCGGGGAAGATATAGGAATACACCGGCAGTCAGCAGAGAAAAACTGACAATAGGAAAAGTTCTGCCTATTTTGTGTCTGGATTTTTTGATATATATTCCGATTCTTGGAAGTATGGCAAGATTGATTATTTTGATTGTTTTTGCATGTGACAGAAATGATAATGATAAATCTGTCATTGCTAAATCATTGCTTATTAAGCTTGCTATAGAAATTGTTGGGATCATCATATTATTACTGCTGATGTATTCATTTATCGTAGAAGTTTTTCAAGATTTAATGAGATATATGTAAGAGGATAAGATAAAGATTTTGGTTAACGGAGGAAGAAGAAATGGGAAGTAATTATAAGATTACATACAATGTGGATTTGGTATTTTGTATTGATGCAACTGCAAGTATGGATAATGTCATTAATATTGTGAAAAGAAATGCAATTAATTTTTACAGCGATGTTATAGCGGCTATGGAAAAGAAACACAAGGTTATTAATCGTATGCGTATTCGTGTGATTGCTTTTCGCGATTACATTGCTGATAAAGAGAATGCCATGCTTAGTACAAGGTTTTTTAATTTACCGGAAGAAAATGATAAATTAAAAAAGACAGTGAATTCGATTGTTGCGTTCGGTGGAGGAGATGAACCGGAAGATGGACTGGAAGCTCTTGCATATGCGATGCGTTCAGATTGGGATACGGAAGGGATGAAGCGCAGACAGGTTATTGTTGTGTGGTCTGACGCGGCGACACATCCGCTTGGATTTGGTGCGTCAATGCCTAATTATCCAAAGAATATGGCAAAGAATTTTAATGAATTAACGGCATGGTGGGGCAGCCAGCAAAGCGCAGGATATATGGATTATCATGCCAAGAGACTTATTCTGTTTACACCGGATCAGGAGGGCTGGAGTACGATATCCGATAACTGGGAAAATGTGATTCATTTCCCATCTGAAGCAGGTAATGGATTAAATGATGTTAATTATGAACAGATTATAGATTCGATTGCAAATACAATATAGTGGTTATGAATAAGAATATGAATATAGTCGTGCAGGTACACGGCGAAATGGTAAAAAATAAAGGTGAGGACAGTTATTCCGAATATATACAGGATGATCGGGGATATATCGGTATCTATGATGGATGCGGAGGTATAGGTTCTAAAAGGTACAGGAAAGCAGGTGGGAATACCGGAGCATATCTGGCCTCAAGGCTTACGGCGCTGTCAGTATATCGATGGGTTAAAAGCCATATTGGTGACATTGATTATTTTATGGGTAATGATGTGCATCATGAACTGCAAAACTATATCAGAGAGAGTCTTAATCATTGTAAGGAAATTCTTGATGATGATGTGGGTATCCGGTTGAAAGGCGGACTCAGCAGGACATTTCCTACAACGGCGGCATTATTTTTTTATAACTGCAGGGAAAATGACATATATCTGAAATTTATGTGGGCAGGAGACTCCAGAGGATACATATTTGATAAATACGGACTGGCACAGGTTACAAAGGATGATATTGACGAAAATCAGGATGCTTTTTCAAACCTGACCAATGATTCAAAACTTGAAAATGTTATTAATGCAGATAAAGATTTTGTAATTAATGAAAGAAGCATTGTTATTAAGAAACCTTGTATGGTTCTCGTTTCTTCAGATGGTGTTTTTGGCTATATTCCCACGCCTATGGAATTTGAGTATATGCTGCTTGCAACGTTGGAACGTTCAGAATCTTTTCATGAATGGCAGAATAGAATCAGTAAATTTGTTTCAGAATACGCATCAGATGACTATACACTTACAATCGGGCTGTTTGGATTTGAAAGCTTTGATGATGTAAAAGCGTATTATAATGTGCGAAAAAAATACATGTACACAGCGTACATAAAAAAAATCAGTGCTGGAAGAAAGAGAGAGGCTTCTGTTAATCTGAAACAATACTGGAATATTTACAGTGAAACATATGAACGTTATTTAAGATAAGGACGGAAATAAGTGATGCAGAAGGAAAAAGAACTGGAGAATATTTACGGTTATCAATTAGTGACTGAATTGACAAGCAAAAACAGCGGATTTGGAAGATGGGGATTTGCGGTTAAAGATGGCCGGGATTATTTTATTAAGGAGTTTCTGGCACCGGTCTGGCCTGAAGATGGATTGCCGATATCGGATACAGAGCGTAGACGGCGCACTGTAGAGTGTCAGGTTTTTTATCAAAATAAATTAAAACTCTATGAGGCAATCAAAAAGGCAAATAATGGAAATATTGTACAGATTGAAGCTTTTTTTAAATATAAAACACATTTTTATGTTGTCACGGATAAAGTGAATACAACAACCATCGGTATTTCTGAAATTGCAGAACTTCCGGAAGAAAAAAAGGAATTATTACTAAAAGTTCTGACACATTGTATTCATAATCTGAGCAATGAAGGTGTTGTTCACGGTGATTTAAAACCGGATAACATTCTTGTGAAAAAAACGGCTGCAGGATTTTATACGATGAAGCTTATTGATTTTGACAGCAGTTTTTTTGAAGATACTGAAATTACAGATGCAGATGAAGTGCAGGGAGATACAGTTTATCTTGCTCCGGAAACATTTTTGTGCATGATTGGAGAATGTAACAGGATAACTGTAAAAGCGGACGTATTTGCGCTTGGTATTTTATTTCATCAATATCTGTCCGGTACATTACCATCATTTGCTGAGGAATATGACTACTTATATGAGGCGGTTCTTGATGAGGCAGAATATCAACTGAATCCATCAATACCTGATAAATATCAAAAGTTGATTCGAAAAATGCTTGAAAAAGATCCTGAAAAACGAATCAGTATTGATCAGGTCAATGCAATCATCATTGGTCAGCAGGAAATTGAGCCAACAGAAGAAGAGGAGGACTTTATATATATTCCGGATAATAACAGTGAAAATATTCGTATCGAAGATTTTTATAACATAGATGCCGACGGCTGGGAATCTGATCCGTCAGCCTCCTGGGATATGCCTGATAAGCCTGTAACTGCTCAATCACTGTCGAAAGATGAAACTTTTAATGACCGTGAACCAGGTGTTGTGAAGGAAAAGAGCAGTCCGATCATAGTGAATGGACTGAAAATGTCCGGCAATTTACATAAGAATGAGTGAGGTATAAGCAGTGCTTTGTAAAAAATGCGGAAAAGAAATCCATAATGATATCAGGTGTCCTTACTGCAGATGTGAAAATTATTATCATCATGAAGATATACCTGAGCATTTAAAGTATGTTGATATGCTGATGAGCAATCAATTTGTTAATTTAGATGCGGATGATTCAAATACGGTTCATGATGGTAAAGGTGATGTCATAGATGAAGAAGACAGTGATGAAATATATGATGAGGAAATGGACGAAATGATGAGAAAAAAATATAGTGTCTTAAAAGGTATAGTAACAGCATCGATATGTGTTCTCTGTTTGTTTGTTGGCTTTATTGCAGGAGGCTATACAGAAAGAGAACTGTTTGGAGAGAAAAACGAAAACCGGACGAAGGCGGAATATTCTGATAATAATAAAGAATCTGAAACAGCGAAGACTGTTCTTGTCACAGAAAATGAAACAGAGGCGCATATGCCGCCTGTAACAGAAACAGAGGAAGATTTTCAGCCGGATATTCAGTCGCCATTTCTCGTAATAGAGGGAGATACGGGCGATTATTATATGACGATTGAATTGCCTGTCGGTAAGCGTGATTATATATATGATTATTCTGAAATAGAAGAACAAATCGACAGTATACAGGCTAATGGGAGGGGAAATCTTAATATTTTTCTGAGTAAAGAGGAGGACAGCAGCTTTTCATATCCATATATTGATGCGAGTGGCAGCATTTATAAATTTGTATTAAAAATACCTGTAAAAGTGAACAATACGAAGAATAATACAGATGAAAACGAGACTGAGTTTGATGATATAGAAAATGATGATGTTGCAAGTATGCCTGACACAATGGCAGAAAGTACGGAAAATAATTGGGGAAATACACAAATCCCGGATTCCGACATCAGTAGAGAATAAAATCATGAAAAAAACAATGCAGACTAAAGATGAAAAGTATGGGTATTCGTTCGGAAGGGATAGGATATGTGGAAATGTCAAATTTGTGAAACATTAAATGAAGGTAATTTTTGCAGCGTTTGTGGAAACCCTAAACCAAAGGCAGGTGCCGGATCATCAGACAGCCCAAAAAGCAAAAACACGTCATATGGTCATGGTAATTATGGAGGGGCAAATAACAGGATGCCTGATGGCAATAAGGCCTATAACCATGAAAGTATAAGAAAACCGGAATACAGCAGGGATATCGGTGTAAGTACAGCAGCGAATCCGGGTATCTATAAAAACAAAGAGGATGCGGTATTAAATAAAAAAAGAAATAAAAGAAATATATTATCTGTATTGATTGCAGTAGTTACGTTATTTCTTATAGCATTGACTTTTCTTTCACACTGGACTTACATGGACGGGTCCAAAGCAACAATGTGGGATGTTTTGTTCGATATTGAAGCATGTGATCGTGCGATGATTATGGTGACGAATGTAGAACGTATATGTACGGCACTTGTCATTATATTATGTGTATGTCCGTGTATAGTTTCTTTTATACTTCTAAATGCAAAGCAGAGAAATGCTGCTGTAGCTACTGCAGTTATTTCCTTTATATTCGTAACAATTTACTGTTCTGTGATTGTTGTGGATACGTTACAGAAAAGCGATTTAAGCGGTGGATTATTTCCATTCGCAGCACCTGTAAGTATGCTTTTGCTTGTAATATTCGTTCGAATGAAAATGAAAACAATACAGGATATTGAAAATCATATTTACAGACCAGTCATGTATGGGGAAGATAAAAAGTTTGATTAAAATGAATATATTAGTGTGTGATGATGAAAAAACAAATGCAGGGTATGCTGAAAAACTAATACAAACAATACTGGGAACGGAGCATCATATTTTTACTTTTACAGATCCTGATAAAATGAAATTTTTTATTGAGGACAGTTTGAAAGGCAATATGGATATTGCTCTTTTAGATATTGATTTAAAAGTGGATTCAGGAATTGAAGTAGCTAAATATATAAAGTCGCATTTTCCGCATGTAATTATTATATTTATGACAGGGTATATTGAATATTCAAAAAATATTTTTGAAACTGATCCTGTGGATTTTTTGGTGAAGCCGATAAAAACAGCGGATATGCGGCGGGCACTGGAGCGGGCGCAGAGGGCAATAGAGATGCAGAAACAGAATGCGCTGGTCATTGTAAATAAAGGTGAAATAGCGAGATTACCTGTAAGTCATATTGTTTTTCTTGAAAGCAGTGGGCGGAAAATGTGTATTCATTCTAAAGACAGAGTATGGGAAACATATATGAAATTTAGTGATATTGGAGAAAGAATGCCCTCACAGTTCTTAAGGTGCCATCAGAGTTACATGGTCAATATGGATTACATTCAGTCAATGAGCGGACAAATCTTCAACTTGGGAAGATATGGACAAGTACCAATCAGTCAGTCGAGAATGAAAATGGTTTCTGAAAGGTTTATGACATATCTGGGAGATTTATTGTAAGTGTAAAAAGGGACAGGCAAAATTAAAGGGATAGTTTTGTTGTTTTATACAGAAAGCGGGTAATTATGACACTTGATGATATACCTGAGCAGCTGATGCTTCAGATACAAAATGACATAATCAGAAAAGAAAGGTCGTTACAGACCGGATATTATCGTTTAGCTGCAACATTAGCTGATGAAATGCGTGAATTAAAACATGATATGAGCAATCAGCTGCAGATTATGTACGCATTAATTATGGAAGGCAGTGAAAGCAGCAAAAATACCGCCGAAAAGATGCTCGAGGATATGCAAAAAAGGCTGGCCTCAATTCAGAATATTGTTTATTGCAACCAGCCTATTGTTAATGCTGTTCTGGCAATAAAAGACAGCGAGTGTCATAAGTTTGGCATACGAACAGATATAAAAATAGGAGAGATTGGACAGCTTATATTTGCGGAAGCAGATTTATGCAGTCTTTTTTCAAATCTTTTTGATAATGCTATAGAAGCATGTATGAAAAATAATGATTCTAAAAAATACATTTGTATTAGAGCGGCTGAAAAGGCAGGATTTTTGCTTGTTAAATTCACCAATAGTTATAGCGGAGTGATAACCAAAGATACAGACGGATTCCCAAAAACATCGAAAGAAGACAGCAGACACCATGGACATGGATTAAAAATTATTCAAAAAATAGCAAAGAAATATAACGGCAGTATGAAAATAGCAACTGAAGATAATGAGTTTATTGTCGTTGTGATGCTTAAAATCTGGCTTAAAGTTTACGTTAAAGATGACATTTAAAGCTTGGATTTTGCATTTTCTAACGCAGCGGTATTTGAATTGAATATAATCAATACATCAATAGGATATACAGGAGAAAGAACATGAGTGCAGGAAATTTTAGAGCTACATTGTTTATAGATACAAGGATAGAAAGCTTTAAACTTTGCGATCTGCTTCAAAAGGCGACGAATGGCTATATACCAAAAGAGGTTCTTGGAAGCAAGGTTGCGTTGTTCTTTCCTTTCGAAGAAACAGATGGCATTATCTATGATATATCAGAAAAAAGACGCCGGCTTAAAATTAAGATGCGGGTAAAGGTAGAAGAAGTTAAAAGACAGATTGTTCATGGTGATTACATCAGTATTAAGGACGAACAGACAGGCGTTATCTATAGTGTGCTTTTTACGGAATACTGTAAGGATACATTAAATTACAGACAATATCGTATGGATACCGGACGAACCGTAAGTATTGGCCGTCTTGAAGAAAATGACATTGCATACAGTATCAACGGTTTTATTTCCAGAAGACAGCATGTTGTTTTAAAAAAGGATAAAGACAGCAATATTCTTATTGATGTCAGATCAGATGCATGTGGTGTATACAAAAACGGTATCAGGGTAACGAAAACTGTGCTTTCACCGGGCGATGAGCTTTATATTATGGGACTATCTATCTATAATATGGGCGGTCGTCTCTTTATAAAGGATATCACAGATCGCTGCAGCTTGACAGAAATATGTGAAAGAGTAACATTTTCTGAAGTTCCGGTCAAGGAAGGGACATTGTTTGTGCGATCACCAAGAATTATTAAGTCTCTGGATACGGAAGCTTTTGAAATAGACAGTCCTCCGGATAAAAAAGAAGAAAAACAAATGCCGGTCATTTTTACAATGGGGCCGTCTCTGACGATGTCGATGGCTATGCTGGTGTCATTGGGGGTTAATATTGCAAATCTTGCTTCCGGCGGAAGTGCAACAACAATTTATACAAGTGGCGCTATGGCAGTTTCGATGCTTCTTGGTGCGGTTTTATGGCCAACGCTCACAAAACGTTATAAAGCCAAAATCGATGAAAAAGAAGAGACAAAGCGGCAGGTAAAGTACAGAGCTTATATTGAACAGTGCAGCCATATGATTGAAAAGCAGTCTGAGAGAAATCAATGGATTATGGAGGAAAACCTTAATCCTGCACCTGAAATGCTTGTTAAGTTCGCTACGGATGAAAAGCACAGATACAGGTTATGGGAACGCTCTTATACTGATGAAGACTTTCTAAATATCCGTATAGGTACAGGAACAATACGAAACCCACAGGAAATCATCATAGAAAAAGAAAAGTTTTCATTGAGTGAGGATGATCTGGCAAAGCTGCCAATGATGATAAAGAAGAAGTATCAGTGGTTTTATCATGCACCCGTTAGTTTATCACTGGCTGATCAAAGTACGGTAGGGCTTTTGGGAAATGCGCGGGATGTATTGAATATGGCTTCACTGATGGTGTTAAACCTGACGGCGCTTTATGATCCTTCATTTGTTAAATTGGTGATGGTGCTTACTGAAGCTCAAATACGGCAGATGTCATGGATTTTATCTTTGCCCCATTTGTGGAATACGTCACATACGCTTCGATATCTGGCAGTGGAAAAAGGAGAAGTACATACAATATTCTCTGAGATTGATGAAACAGTTCAGTCAAGAACCGGATGGGATGATAACGAAAATAATAAAAAAGAAGTTGATAAGCTGCCGCGCTATGTCTGCTTTATCGGTGATAAGGCGCTCGTTCAAAATGAACCGCTGCTCAGATATCTTGAAGATTCTGAGAATGAGGCAGGGATTTCGGCAGTATTTATGTATGGAGGTATGGAACTGCTTCCCGGCGGCTGCAGGACAATGATACAATCTGCCAGTGACGGTTGGGGGATTTACAGCAGAGAAAAAAATAATAACAGGCTTATTAATTTTGAGCCTGACCGGTTGGCTATGGCACGGTATTTAACATTTGGGCAAGCTTTTGACCGGATGTATATGCAAAATGGGCAGATACATACAGCTATACCTGATCGAATGTCGTTCCTCGAGATGTATCATGTGGGAAATATTTCAGATTTGGATATAGAAAATCGCTGGCAGCATGCTTCTACGGAAAAATCAATGGCGGTGCCGGTGGGAACGATGGAAGATGGTCATATTTTCAATCTTGATATACATGAGGCTTATCATGGTTGTCATGGATTGGTAGCGGGTATGACAGGATCAGGTAAAAGTGAATTCCTCCAGGGATATCTGTTGTCGCTGATGATACATTTCAGTCCGGAAGATGTTTCGCTTGTCTTAGTTGACTTTAAAGGCGGCGACATGGCAAGACCGTTTATGAATGTCCCTCATCTTGCAGGAACGATATCCAACCTTTCGGGAAGTACATTGTATAGAGCTATGGTTTCCCTGGAAGCGGAAATTGCAAAGAGGCAGAAAATGATGAATACAGCTGCAGAAAAGCTTGGTATTGATAAAATTGATGTTAATTCTTATCAGAGATATTTCAAAGAGGGACAATTGAATCAGCCGATGCCTCATCTTGTCATTATGATTGATGAATTTGCACAGTTAAAGACACATTTTCCGGAATTTTTGACGCAGCTTATTAATGTTGCCCAGGTTGGCAGAAGTCTTGGTATACATTTGATATTGGCAACTCAGAAACCAAGTGGCGTCGTTGATGCTCAGATTTGGAGTAATTCTCGTTTCAGAGTATGTCTTAAAGTGCTTAGCCGCGCCGACAGTATGGATATGCTTGATTGTGCGGAGGCCGCAATGATTAAGCAGCCGGGGAGATTTTATGTCCGTGTAGGTTATGACGAGATATTTACACAGGCTCAGGCAGGATATGGCGGTGCACAGTATGTGGAATATGACAGATTTACAAATGAAGAAAATGTGGAAGTACAAATGGTGGATCATACAGTGACAACGCTGAGAAGTATCCGGGATACATCGTCCGGTAAGCCGACCGGAAAAACACAAATGGAAACGGTTGTCGGTGAAATCATCAGAGTCGGAAGAGTGAAAGGTAAGCAGAGTGCAAAGTTATGGTGTATGCCACTTGAAAAAGTTCTGTATGGGGATAATTGTCTTGAAGCTATCGGGAAAAATCCGTCAGGATTTCGGGTACCGGTTGCTATGGGTGATTTTGTAGCGAGCCAGGAACAAAAACCAATTACATTGGATTTGACCGAGACAGGGCATGTAGCTGTATTTGGCCTTAGCGGTACAGGGAAGACTATTTTTATACAGACGATCATTACAGGTATGGCGAAGCTTTATTCGCCAAAACAATGGCAGTTCTATTTATTTGACCTGGGAGGCCGGGGGACGGAGTATTACAGAAAACTGCCTCATTGCAGAGACATTATTTACATGGAAGAAAAAGAAGTGGATATTCATCTGGACATGCTTGCCAAAGAAATCAATCAACGGCGTGAGAAGCTGGACAAAGTTCACTGTGGTTCGTGGAAAGAATATAATTTAAAAAATGATGATATACCGATGCTTCTTGTTTTCGTGGATCATTACAGTGCAATATCATCAAAGTATTATCGTTTGGAAAATAAGTTCACACAGCTTGTAGCCGGCGGAAAAGCAGTCGGGATGTATTTTGTGATCACCGGAAACAGCCGGACAGCAATCAGTACAAAAGTGATGGAACAGATTTCATCTATATTTATGTTAAACATGGGTGAAGACATTGCGTATCGGGTCCATCTGAACATTAAAATACCTTTTATGCCGGAAGAAACACCGGGAAGAGGACTGACGGTTGTTGATGAAAAACTGGTAGAATTTCAGACATTTCTCTATGCGGAATCGGAAAGCGAAACGGAGCGCATGGCAAAAGTCATAACACTGTATGATGAGATTCATTCATCATGGAACAAAGCAGATGTTGTGAAAGAAGGTATGCAAAAAAACAACTGTAATGAAGATATATCCAATCAAAAAAACGACGGTTATGAAGATATATCCAGTGAATATACGCCGGAAATAGATTCTGAAGATTTATGGACTAAAAAAAGTCCTATGGCGAATTCATATAACGATGATGAATTTTATGTACCGTATTTTGGCGAATATGAAAATTTTGAGTCAGATAATGCGAATGTTGAGATGATTTCTACAGAATCGGTAGTCGAAGTGCATTCTGATAAAAAAACAGCAAAAGAACCTGAAATAAAATCAGTAAAAACAAAAAAACAGCAGTTAATTACAGGTTATCTTATAGAAAGTGGTGAGGCTGTATCACTACCAAAATGGGAGCAGTGGCAGACTTTTTTAATAGCTTCCGAAGAATGTACACATATGACATCGGTTTTGAAATGTTGTCTGAAACGCTGGGCAGATATTTTACCGGGAAAGGTGTTTGCGGCAGATATGAAAAGGGCACTGGATGATTATCCGATCAAATGCAAGGTTGCTTATGATGAAAAATCATTTGATGAAATGATGAATGATATTGAAGAAAGTTCTATGGAAGTAACATTAATCATCACGGATTTTGATAGCTTTTATAGAATAATCTCAGATTCAGCCGCAGCCCGTTTGCTGATAATGCTGCAAAACGGGGTAAAGAGTCTGCATGTAATAACCTGCTGCGATACAGGCTGTATGGGAAAATACAGTGTGATGAAGCTGTTTGATCTGCTTGTAAAGACGCCATTTGGGATGTTATGTGAAAGTGACATTCCTCATGTGGATAAACGATTCCTGAATACGGATTTTGTAAATGCCATCAATCAGGCAGATGCCGGGTTGGAAGAAGACTGCGGTGTATATTATGAATATGGTAATATCAGTAAAATTCGGTATATGGAGGTTCATGATGGCTGAGAAAATGATTATAGCAGTCAAAGCAGCAGGTGTAGGAGAAACATTTCGTTTCACAGTGCCTGTAGATATGAAAGTCGGACAGGCCAAAAAGATGATGATAAGCCTGATTTGTGAAGAGTGTCCGGGGATGCAGTGCAAAACGACAGACATACATCTGACGGAGCCGGTTTCAGGAAAGGTTTATGATGATGAAAAATCTATAGATATCGCGGGATTTGAGACAGGAAAAACTGTGATATTAATATAGAATAAATAATAATGCGTCCTAAGACGCGGGATATGTGAAAGGAGTAATAAAAATGGCAAACGCAGGACAGTTGAAAGTAACAGATACGGGGACAGTTAAAAGTATCGCCGGAGATATCAGAGGGTTAAAGAGCAGCTATACAACGACCTATCAGCAGATGATCGGCTCAATCGAAGGACTATCAGTATCATGGGAAGGTGAGACAAGTCAGACTTTTGTTAACCGTTTTAAGAGTTATCAGGATGATTTTGATGATATGAGCCGAATACTGGAGACGTTTTGTACATTTATCGAAAATGCGATGAATGATATTGAAAGCCGGGAACAAATGCTTATACAGGAAGCGCAGCAACTGGCAGTTGACTGTCACTGAGGGAACGGTCTGAAACTACATTGTATGATTTTATGAAAAGAGGTAAGGATTATGGCAAATATTAAAGTGGATCCGCAGATTTTAAGATCAAAGGGTACAGAGTTACAGGAAAAAACTCAGAATATTCAGCAGTATTTTAATGAGATTAAAGACAAAATGAATGTTATATGCGGTATGTGGGAAAGCAACTCAAGCATTGAAATGAGAGATAAGTTCACGGGAATAACTGCCGTATGTATGGAAAAAATGATTGCAGATATGCAGAAATACCGTGATTTCCTTGAAACAGCAGCAAGAAATTGGGAACAGCAGGAATCAGACGATATTGCCGAACTCAGATCCCATGAATATCAGGCATAAATATGGATTGGCAGGGGCTGATTATCAGCCCCTGTTCGTGCAGTGAAGAGGGAGTCTTATGGAAGAATATTTGACAGGGGAAAAATTCCTTGGATACGATATTAAAGAGTGTATAGGCGCAGGCGGCTTTGGACAGGTGTACAGAGTGGTGAAAAATAATAGCCTGGGGACAATGGTCCGTGCGCTTAAAGTTATTACAATTCCTGAAAATGAAAATGAGTACATATCAGTTTTGAATTCCATGGGCGGTAATCACCATGAGACGAGTATTTATTTTAAAAAGGAAATAGAAAAGGTACGTCGGGAAATACAGGTGTTTAACCTTCTCTCTGCAAAAGACAATAAGCATATTGTTCAATACTACGAAAGTGATATAGAAAGAATTTCGCCCTATGTCAGACGTATCTATATTTTAATGGAGTATTTAAAACCATTATCAAAGTGTATCATTAGTGAAGATTTGAAAGTAACCGATGCAATAAAAGTCGGACTTGATTTACTTGATGCGTTGTCTTTGTGTCACGAAAACGATATTATGCATCGGGATATTAAATTGGATAATATTTTTGTTTCTGAAACAGGAAATTATAAATTAGGTGATTTTGGTGTATCTAAGATGATGAAAGGTGCACATAGAGCTTCTTCTGTGAAGGGGACACCGAATTTTATTGCTCCGGAGGTGTATCTGGGTAAAGAGGAATATGATGCTTCTGTGGATTTGTATTCGGTGGGCATCGTTTTGTATTATTTATTGAACAATTTTCGCCTGCCCTTTATACCGGATTATCCTGCTGCTTATGATGCAGAGGATGAAGACAGGGCTTTTGTATGCCGCATGCGGGGAGTTATGCCAAGTAAGCCGATGAATGCACAAAACCTGCTCGGAGATGTGATATTAAAAGCAATCAGAAACAGAGACGAACGTTATAAGGATACAGAATCCTTTAAAAGAGATTTAATGGAAGCAAAAGAGAACTTAAATTCAGAAATGCTTTCAAGTCTTTTGTTTAATAAAGAAGAAAATAGAACAGGTGCAGCAGTTACAATGGCGAAAGAAGCAATAGCGAAAAACAGACCGAATCCGCATGAAGATCTTGAAAAAGAAAGTGCTGCATGTTTTGAAAATAGAGATAAGGAGAGACCTGTATTTGGGAAAATCAAAATCAGTTCTCCAAAAGATGATCGGTCAGACGGAACACCGATATTTGGAAAAATTAGAAGAGTGGATGTCCCGGATGATGCAAATCATCCGGATATTAAAAGAAGAAATCCGGGCATGTACGATCATAGCTTTAGTAAGGTTGAAAGGAATATGAAAAGGGAGGCAGAGGAAACTGGAAGGAAAATCAGAAATCCCGCTTTGGAAACCACTTTAAAAACACTGAAGCCTGCCGAAAAAAATTCAGTACTTATGCCTCAGAGACAAAACCGTTCGACAAGCAGTGAATTATTTCGGACAATGAGCCACACGGATTATAAATGAAGAAAGAAGGATCATGATGTTTTGCAGATTTTGTGGTAAACAATTACCGGATAGTGCAAAATTTTGCACGAAGTGCGGTAAAAAAGCAGAAAAGGCTATAAATTTTTTATATGAGGAAGAAATGACTCCGTCAGTAGATCTAAACGGTGAAATTGAACAAAATATGCTTGAAACAGCGGACGAGACAGCTGAAGTTCAAAATCCGCAGATGGAACCGGGAATGCAAGGTGAACAGCAAAGTACGCAAAGCCCGCAGAGGGAACCGGGTATCCGAGGTGAACAACAAAGCACAAAAAACTCGCAGAGGGAACCGGGTATCCGAGATGAACAACAAAGTACGCAGTGGCAATCGGGAATACAAAGCTATCAGAATGTTCAGGAAAATCAACCTGAAGTCACAACGGATATAAAAGTGAAAGAAACGATTTTTGAACGATTAAATCATCATAAACAATTGGCAATGGTCATAGCGGCATCGGTAACGGTTGTGATTCTCGGTGTAGTTTTTATAACATTGCTTATTCGTCGGGAAATGTCAAAAACAGAATTTACAGCAATGGAACAATATTTTTATGATCAATATGGGCTTTTGCCAGAAGACCTGGAAGGCGAAGAACTCAATGGAAGTAAACGCAAAGGTGTACTTTTTGCCAATATGGATGACTATGACGATGACGGTAAAGATGAAATGCTTGTTGGGCGGGTAGAAGCAAAGCGCATCAAAGTTGATCAGCCGGAACGGCAATATTTTTATCTTGATATGTATGACAGTGACGGTAAAGATATAGAATTGGCGGATACTCGAAGTTTTTATTGTGACGATAGTGATGATATTGAGAATATGCATTGGAATTGCATGACACATTATGATAATGATAAAATGCTCATTCTAGTTGAGAGCAAAGTTCAGGGAAAAGATGAATTATTGAAAAGTGTTTATGTCTATGAGTATGATGATAATCTGAAATTGTCAGATATGGTGAGTTATTGTGATGAGGGAGATAAGGCAGTTATCAGTAGTTATGGTGAAGATAAAAAAGAAATGAATTTGTATCCGGATATTAGAGGTACATACTATGTTGAAGCCCCTAAAAAAACTGCCCAAAACGAATATATAGAAAAACTGAAGGACATAAATATTGATTGTACGCCGGAAGGAGATATCAAAGATGATAACGGCGATGATAATTCTACAAACTCTATCGGAAAAGCAGAAAAGGAAAACGGCGGCGAAGTTAAACCGGTAGAGCCGGTCGAACCAAATGCTGAAACAGAATCTGATTCAGAACCAAATACGGAGGAAGAAACTAAGGAGGAAACAGAAGACAATGTATATGACACTAATGTCAGAGAGATTTTAACCGATTATTATAATAAGGAAATATTAAAAGATGATACATGTATTGAACCATCAGAAACGACGATAAATTGTATCGATGGTGCAGTTCCGAAAAAATGGATGCCTGATAAGGGTATTCTTGGAGCAAAAATTATAGACATGGATGGCAATCATATCGAAGAACTGCATGTATTTCGTATGAAGAAGGATTATCTTGATGATTATATGACTGATATGAATCAGATTGTCTGGGAGGTTTACGAATGTGATAATGACCAGGTTGTTTTAAAGGATAGCCGGACGATTGTGTGCCTTTATTTGACAGTAGCGGATGAGTTTGCGGAGATGATGATTGTCAAAGATACGGACAGTCAAAAGCAATATTTGTATCTGGCAAATATGACTGCCGAGCTTCCGTATTTTACTCGAGTATATACATATCTCAATGGTGAAATCATATGTGAGCAGGAAGTGCTATGGTACGGCTGTTTTACTCAGGACGGATATGAGGGACGTATGGTAAAGGCAAAAAATATCGGAAAAGACTGGGAGAAGAAAAAATTTGTTGTTGAATGGAACGAAAACACGAAAGCTTATGAGCCAAATTATGATGATTATGAGAAATTATCAGATGAAAATATTATTGATAAAAACAGAATGGCAGAAGTTTTTAATGAAAATCTGAAACAGTATAACATTGTGCTGGAACCACGATATCTTTTCGATAGTTCTGACTATGAAACAATAACGAGCAGCGAAGATGAGGCGTATGATAGATTGTTAGTGTTATATTCTGAGGGAACAAATATATATGGCACAGAGTTTAAGTGTTCTTATATTCCGTTCTTTGGTGAACTTGAACAGGCAGCGGAGGAAAAAAAAGTTGAAGATACACAAGGAACAGAAGGTGATGAGGAGAATCAAAACATCAAAGAAGATAATCAGCAGAATGAAGAGGAAAAAGTCAGCAGTAACAGAGAATATCCTTTATATGATGATTATCTGACGCATTTGACGGAGCTTGAAGATAAAGAGATGCTGCTTTTTGAAGAAGCTGTAGATACAAGTCAGATGCTTAAAGCTGCGGGTGAAGTATATCAGATGTGGGACGGTGAATTGAATTATATTTATGCGCTTTTAAAGGAAAATATGAGTGACGAAGAATTTAAGCTGCTATATGAGGAAGAAATTCAATGGCTGAACAGACGTAAAGAAGCATCTGAAGCTGAATATCAAAAATATGTCAACCCTGAAGACGATACAACAGGAAGTATGGCAAAAATTGCACAAATGACTACAAAATCCCAGTTGACAAGAGACAGAGTCTACGAGTTGGCAGGACGATATTATGGTCAGTAAAAATATTCATAGGCAATGATGGAGGAATTCAATGGATGAACAATGGCGGTGCCCCATATGTGAAACTCTAAATACGGGGACAACCTGCAATGTATGCGGAACTACCAGATATAAGGCAGAAGAAATAGTCGGTCAAGACGGAACGGATAAAACAGGAGAATTAAAAAAAGATGACATTTTGTTTCAGGATGGTTCCTATGCATATGAGGAGACAAATGATGACAATAGAAAAAACGGAAGAAAGATTGTATGGATATCTGTAATCATTGGTATACTTTTGTTATTTGGCGCTGTGACTGCCGTTGTTTTATTTATGTTTCCTGTTCATGAATATGAAAAGTTTGCGTACAGAATTTATACAGGCTTTATGAGTGATTCGGAAAAAGAGGATTACTATTTTGAAAAAGGCACATCTGCTTTATCAAAGGAGGCGTTTGATGAAGCAGAGTATTATTTGCGTGATAAGGTTCTGGAAATAGATAACGAAAATGCAGATGCATGGGCAGAACTGTTACAGCTTGATCGGTTACAGGATAATAAGGAGGCGATGATACAGGATATTTCAGATTCCATGGAGTATGTGAAAAATCCTGGTACAGTACTGGCCGGTGAGATTGATGCCTATGCAGCAGAACAATTCATCATTGCCAGAGATTCGTTTATAGAATTAGCAGAAACGTGTGATGAGGAGAAAATTCCTGACAATATTAAAGCGGAATTTGAGAAATTATTATCATCATCAGAACCATATGAGGAATATATTGCTCAGACTGATATGACTGCTTTAAAAAACGCGAAAAAAGCGGCTTATGTTGAAATTTATAATCAGTTATCAAATAAAAACGATAGCTATCAACTTTTTTTCATAGAAAAAATGACCGAGGCTGTCAAAGAATATCCTGATTCGGACCAGTTAGTTCTTACAATCACTGAATATTATAAGGGAAAAATAACAGTTCTTCTCAGTGATCATCATTTTGAAAAGGCTTATGAGTTATGTGAATCACTAAAGCCGGTTGATAATAAAACTTATGAATCTTTACTGATCGATATCAGTCGGAAAGATATTGATAATGCATTACAAAAAGGTGATACAGACAGAGCATATGCTGCTTGTGAACGGTTATTAGCGATTAATGATAATATTTATACCAAAGAAAAGACAAAAGTGAACGAATGGGCTAAAAAACAAAGTTATCTGAAAAAGGTTAAGAAACTGTTTGATAAGGAAAGCTACTCGGAATTACAAAAGTATATGGATGGAAAATACGATGAATCAACATTAATGTATCAGGAAAAAGCATATGTTGAAAATATTGCATCCGGTACGGGTATGATTGTCACTTTTTACGGTGTTTATGTGGGCGCAATAGAAAACGGTCAAAGAAGTGGGTATGGCAAACAAGTCATATTTATTGATGATAATCGTTATGAAGTATATGAAGGTGACTGGAGTGATAATTATCCAAATGGATATGGCATTCATGTATGGTGGTCTTCAAATGGAACGAAGGCAACGATTACAGGAAATTTTGTTGATGGCTATGAAAATGGAACAATGACAATAACATGGATAAACAAAAGAAACTGGACAGCAACTTATACCGTGAATATGGGTACACTGACATCCGGTTCAAAGTCCGGAGAGAAATATATTTACGCTGTCGCAAATGCAAGTGACGGGGCTTCGGCATGGTGGTCTACATCAAATTTGAATAGATTTTACATACCGTATTTTATTAAATAAAAGTAATTGTTCAGAGCCGGTGGGTTAAGTTTTAGATTTACAAGATAACAATACAAGGGAGGAAAAAATATGTTTTGTCCAAATTGCGGAAAAGAAATTGAAGAGGAAAGTACATTTTGTTGTTTTTGCGGAATGCAGATTGAGCCTGATAATGACTATCAGGAAGATCCTATGGGATATAACTGTGGTGGGGAAGGTGACGGATTTTCACCTGCCGGAGGTTTAAAAGGTTCTATGAGCTCTGCAGGAGGCAGTGCTGCGGGAAATGATTATTATAATGGATATTCATCAGAATATTATAATACAAATTCAGGTGCATCAGGATATGGCGTCAATAATGGTTATGATGATAATTCAGGGTACCATTATAATTATGATCATGGCGGATATAATACTGCCGGTAAAAAGGAAAGGAGATTCTTTCATCGTAAAAATAAAGGGTCTATGCGAAGAAGCAGAAAAATTATGATAGGTGCCGGAGGCATCTTGGTCATAGCAATTATAGTGGTGGCTGTTATCTTAATTACAAGGACTCCGGCATATGAACGGCCGATAGTTGCCATTCAGACAATTATGAATACAAGAAAAATCTCAAAGGCAACGGACGCCGTTGTTGAAATTATTCCTATAAAACTTTTTGAAGATATAAGTGCTGATATGAGTATGTATACAATATATGGGGATGAAGAAGAAATCAAAGATTATTATGAAGATGTAGTGGAAGATTTATGGTATGAGCTGGAAGATGAATTTGGTGATGATGCCAAAATGACTTACGAAGTAAAGTCGGCGAAAGATTTAAAAAATTCGGAATTGAAAGATCTTCGTGAACAATATGAAGACAAGCTTGGAGCAGATGGAGATCTTATTGAAGATGCCATGAATCTTGTTGTAAAGCTGAAAATGGAAGGCTCTGATGATAGAGATACCGAAAGAACGAATTTTAAAGTGGTTAAAGTTGATGGTAAATGGTATATAGATATTTTTTCACTTCAATTTTAATCAAATACAATATGAGTCAAATGAGGAAGAACGCGGTATATGAAATGATTTCGGGAAAGAAAACCAGAAGAAAAATTGTTGTTTTTTCAATTGTTGCGGGTAGTGTTTTAACAGCCTTTTTCGTAGCGACTATCAGCTATTTGCACCGTATGCCATTCAGTACTATGATTAATCTTTTAATCCGCATACAAGTCAAACATTAGGGAGCAAGGATATGTATTGCAAATATTGTCATTCTAAAATAGAGAACAATGCTGTTTATTGCAGGCATTGCGGGAAAAAACAAAATACAAAAGGAAAAAAGTCTAAACGATGGCTGGTGATAATGATTATGTTATTAGCAGCAGCAGGAATTTTCCTTTCAGGGATTATCATATTAGTCATCATGAATTTTTTTAATAAGAATGAAACACATTCCGGACAGGCCGTTATAAAAAGTAAAGATGCGGAGGAATTATATACAGCTTTTTATAATGATTACATACAAAAATATGACCTGCATCTTTTGATGGATGATATGACTGAAGGTGTCACCAATCCATATGAAGAAAAATATGGGCTTATCAATGGTGCGGGTATTTTGTGCGCAAAGCAATGCGATGCAAATCAGGATGGCGTTGATGATTTAATATTTATAAGAACATCAGAAAATGACCGTAATTACAGTGATATTGTGTGTGAGATTTTTACTGTTGATGGCAATGAAATGAAAAGCATAGGAAAGACTGTGATGGCAACTGATGCAGATCTTTGTGCAGAAACACATTTTGCAGTATATATGATCCAACATAATGGTTGTAATTATATCTATACAGAATTAGACAGTATTACTTCAATTGAGGTACGTCCATTTCAGTATCGCGTTTTCTCATTTAATGAAGAAGGCTTGTATGAAGTTACTCATATTGAAAAAACGGGCAGTACAGGCGATTTCGCCGGACTGATACAGGATGGTAATGCATTGGTTGAAGAGGGGTCTCCCTTGGTGCCTGAAATGTTTGGTATGTATTCAAATAAGCTGATAGCAGCGGTGGAGCCATATGGCATTTCGCTTGATATATTCGATAGTGACTCCTATAGATTCAGAGCAGCGCCAAATTACAACTTACAGTTTCTGGCTTCATATAATATTGATGCCGATCAATCGTCAAAAACATTTGATATTCAGTGGCGGCAAATGACATATGGCGTTAATGATTTTGCTGATACTGATACGGAGTTAAACCCGGATGTGCAATATATTACAGATTACATGACATGGACTTATGATGATTATCAAAAAGCATGTCATGGCAATTATTCAACCATTTCAACAGAAACAGGACAGTATTTCAGAGTGTTTGGAACTGATGTTGGCATTCGTTTTGAAAATGCGAATTTTTCCGGATGGGATATCGGAGATGATGATAAAGCTGTCAGTGTTGTTTATGGAAACTTTGGAAATCCTGAAAAAGTAAAAATTACGGATGGCGTGCATTCACAGATGAGCAGGTCAGAATTTGAATCGGCAAAGGATGTTGAAATGATTGCATGCAATGACACGTCGAAAGATCCAAATGCATATGCAGATGTAGATATTGTAAAAATTAACGGTGCAAGTTGGCGCTTTGATTTTGAGGGAGAAGATATATATTCATTTTATTTACTTGAAGATGATGAAAATATTGATGCTGATACGACTCAAAGTCGCAGTGATATGGATAACTTCGTTGAGGGCGTATTTGATTCGGTTATAGAAAAAGTAGAAGACTATGAAATGCATCAAAATGGTTTTGATGACCATTCGTTATATTTTGCAGATATTTATGAGGGAATGGAGTATTCATTTAATGCGCATCCGCAAAGAGCAGGAGCGTCATGCCGAATATTTGTTTTGGAATATATTACAGAAGCAATTCAAAACGGGGATATGGAATATTCAGATCAGCTTATTCAACTTGTAAAAACGACGGCAACAGGTGATGAGCCTTCCAGTTATCTGCTTGTTCAGTCTATCACTGGAAATTTTGCAGAAGGACTTGATCTTGTTGGAAATTTTGTTCAGGAAAAAGGCTATAAAGATACAACGGTTAACAGATTTAATGGCGATTGTGGTAATCACCCGCAGAATACACCAAATCAGACATCAGCACAGGATACAGGTCAAAGTATGTGGCATATCTATAATGCGGCACAGCGGGGGAATAAGTTTGCAAAAGATGTTCTTAGTATTCTCGCAACGGATGCCAGTCCGAAGAAAGGGATCGCGGCAGGTGTATGGGCTGTTTGCGATGATGTGAGTATTAGTAATTTTGCAGGTTCATATCTTGTTTGTGAAAATGATGTAGCATTAATAACAGATGGTGCAAAGGTGTACATTATCAGCATGATGTTTGGCAGTCTGGATGATGCGGCTTCGGAGCATGAAGAAGCATTACGTCATATGCATGATATCTCACAAATGATTTTGGAGGGATTGAGTTGACAGATTAGATTGACGATTGAAGATTAAAGGAGGCAGCGGAGGATGTTTTGCAAATATTGTGGTTTTGAATTGAAAGATTCAGTAATTCTCATCCAATGAAATCTGCAAGTGTTATAAAGTTATTTATCATGGCAGCGGTTTATGAGCAGGTTGATCATGGTGAATTAGAATTAACAAATAATATTGAGACTTTAATGAAGCAAATGATTACAGTTAGTCATAATGAATCCTCAAATGAGTTGGTAAGACTGTTAAGCCCTACAGGGGACAATCATGAAGATGGTATGAAGGTTGTTAATCAATATGCTGAAAAGTACGGATATACAGATACAAACCAGGGACGGGATATGCTTGATTATAGAGAGGTGCCGGCCAAAGGAGAAAATTATACATCAGTTGAAGATACAGCATTATTATTGCGTGAGATATACAGAGGAACATGTGTCAATGAAGAATATAGCCGGGTAATGCTTAATTTATTAAAGCAACAGGAACGTACGTGGAAAATTCCGGCGGGATTGCCTCAAGGTGTAAAGAGTGCTAATAAAACGGGTGAGTTACCGGATACGGAGAATGACGCAGCAATTGTTTTTGGCGAAACGACAGATTATATCTTGTGTGTAATGGCACAAGGATTGGCGAATACAAGTCAGGCTCAAAAAAATATTCAAAATATATCCGGTGTTGTGTATAAATACTTCAATTGATGTAATGATAAAAATTTAGGAAGGAATTCGTTGCTTTTATAAATATTGAGACAAAGTAAAAAATACCAAGTTGAAACTGTATTTTGGAAGGGTTGAGTTGTCAGATGAAAAAGATATGGCGGTGTCCAAGATGTGAAGTTATAAATGATGGCAAAAAATGTATGGTATGTAGTTATGTATATGAGAAATCTGGATTGGATATGATGACGGAGCAAAATGATTCGAATACAGATCCGGTAATGTATTATAGTTTTGGCAATCAGGATCAATATATAGAGAATCATTCGAAGAATCAACAATATGCAAAACATGAAACAAGACAAGTTACAGGACAGTCGGGCGTACATAATCAGAATACAAGTGAAAAAATAAATGAAATGGATACAGTCTATATCATTGAACAAGATGCCGGAAAAGAATATATCGATAAAAAGACATCTGATTTACGAAGAAAAGTGTCTAAAAAAATGAGAATTGTTTTGGCAATGATTGTTATCAGTGTGTTTCTGGCAGGAATTACAGCTGGGTTTATTGTTGGAATCAAAGGTGGATTAAGTAAGCTTTACTCTGTTATTAGTGATGATGAACTGGATAAAAAATATGGGATAAATGTCCGGTCAGATAGCTTTGATGGCAGTAAAGAGCAACTCCCTGATGATAGCTGGATTTATGCGAGCGGTTGGATATCTTCTGAAACTGTGGACATGGATAATGATGGTGTTGATGAACAGATTGTATTTTATTTGAAAAAATCTAAAAATAGTAACAATGAGACTTCCTCAGGCATTTATGTTGATGTGTATAGCAACAAAGAATTGATGACATCTAAAATGCTTATGCCTCCTGTAGAAAATATATTGGAAAAAGACCAAAGCGTGAATTTTTCTGCTTATTTGAACAAAATAAAGGATAACAAAATGGCTATTAGTACGCAGTACACATACTGGAGCGAAGAAAATTCTGTTCAATATTATGAGTATTATAAATATGATAATCAGTCACTGGACATTGAATTATCTATTATGGAAAATGATGGTGTTGTGAAATATATTTATGGGACGGATTTGCTTAATGAACCTGATCAAATAGCTATGGCTAGTGAAATGGAACAAACTGGCAGTATGCAGACATATTGTAAAAATATGAATAAGCTGATGGAGACGTTTGGGGCAAAATTTGACTATGAAATATATGATTCCATGTCTTATGGGTATACGTATTTAGGTTCAAATTATATGCAGATGTTAGATAGTGGTGTACATATACAAAATTCAGAAGTCTCAACATATTTAATTGGCGAGCATTGTGATGTGTCTTACATATATGATGAATCGGGCGATTCATATGAAGAAGATGAAAATACTGAAAAGAAAGTAACAATTGATGAAATTAATCGCACATATGGTTCATATATTGGGGATAATCAATATGACGGAGGTTTAGAAAATCTTCCGGATGACAGTTGGATTTTTTATACCGGATGGATATCAAATTTGTATGAAGATATGGACGGTGATGGAATCGATGAACAACTTGTTTTTTATTTAAAGCGTTCTGATGATATATCTGATGAAGATTCAAGTTCTGTGTGGGTAGATGTTTATTGTGAAAAGGAACTGACTGCAACATGCGAATTAGTACCATCTTTAGGCGGTATTATTAAAAATCCGAACGATTTGATATATGAAATATACATTAATAAAGCTGAAAATGGGAAAAAAGTGATATGTATTAATTATTATTCTTCAGTTAAGGATGAATATTATTCTAATACATGGGGATATGAATACTATGCTTATAACGCAACTGGTTGGGAATTACTTTTCTCTGTTGTAGGTAATGACAGTTTTTATGGATATAAATACAGTCATACGCACAGTTTAATACAGAATCCTGATTTAGTGCAGAAAGCCAGTGATATAGTAGAAAGCCAGGAAGATAAAAATTGGGATAAAATTGAAGCAGCTGTTAATGAAAAACTAAAAGCTTATGGCAGTGATATTGCTTATCCTATAAAAAATGGTGAGTATGTTGAATGTCGGCTTAGTAACTATAAGGAAATTTTGTCAGGTTCTTTTACGATGGATGAAGATGACAATATACTTCTATGTTTATATAACATATGCGATGAAGTTGTGTATGAGGATTGATAAATAAGTACAATGAAATAAAGTAGAAAATAAATATTATTCGTGGATGAATGGCTATAGTCATACAACGGGAGGGTTTGAATATGAAGTTTATTATGATGCCAAGAATCAGAAATTTTATTTTTAATATTGTAAAATAAAGATGTAAAGTTATTATTTGATATTAAATAATTTGTGTGAGTGGAGAAATGATGTATTGTAAGAATTGCGGTAAACAAATTAAAGATAGATGGGTTTTTTGCAAACATTGCGGCTATAAGTTAACGAGTTCGAAAGCATACGTTAATAATGATTTTTATATGGCACCAATGAAGAAAAACAAAGGTGTCAGGAAGAAAATAATAGTTATGCTTTCAGGTATTGCATTTATCTTGCTGATAGTTGGAATATTTTTAGTCGTAAAGATGAAGGGAAATATTGAAAAAGCTGATGAGCCGATTCAATGGATGAGTCTGCAGGGAGCGTTTGAGCAGAAAATATATACATATGGTGGGAGTAAAAGCATAAATATTTATAATTCCGATATGAAATTGATTGATCAGTATGTAACAGACAATGATGATCAGATATCAACAGCCATTGTAACTGAAACAGCTATTTATTTATCTACTATGCCTGAAGAAAGAGGAGAAAAAGGTATTGTCTATAGATACGATTTGAATACTGATGATGTGGAAGCTGTATATCGGGCACAGGATAGATATGTGGTTTTGAAAGGTATTGCAGATTCTAAATTATATGGTGAGCTTAGAATTAATAATGATAAAGGCTTTTTTGATAGTTTTATTGCAATAGATTTGGAGAACGGACATTGTGAAACACTTAAATTACCGGGAGAATATCTTTATGATGTCGGGAGTGATTTTTTAGTGACATCCGATATAGAAAGATCCGTTATTAATCCAAAGTATTTTTATGTAAGTGATTTGAATGGCGGCAATATCGAGTTATTAACAAACCATGGGGGATTTTTGTATGTCGAGAATGATATGATTTTTTATAATGAGTATCATGATATTACAGATAGCATATTTTCAATATACGAATATAATACTCGAAATAAAGAAAATGATATGATATGTCAGGATTCGCCACTCTATGAGTTCCATTTTTATAAAAATAATACGGATAAAGCGTTAGGTTTTATGTATACATCAGATGGATTCGAACATAGTCTTGTCATACAAAATATTAAAAATCAAGAAATTACGACCATAGCTGGTGATGTTGCTGTTGAATTTGGTACGATACCTGAGATAGAATGTTTAGGTGCAGAATACTATATTACAAAAGATTGTACTGTTTATCAGATTGATGAATCGGGAAATATGAATATCTGCGGCAGTTTCACTTTGGGACAAAGTGAATATCCATGGGGATTTTTTATGTTGCCGGATGGACGATTGTGTAGTCCGATATATAATATAGATTTGGATCAAACTCACCTGGTGGTAATTCACTGAATTAGAAATAAACAGGATATTATATGCTTTAGTGATGCTTTATATGATCTGTTTACAATTCATTTAAGGTTTAAGGCTTTCTGGCGTAAGTAAAAATGCTGTCCGGCAGGTAAAAGTCGGACAGCATTACAAAATTCAAAGATTTATCAGATATTGTATTCTTCCATTAATTTTTTCAGATAAGCTTCATCGACTGTAGCCTTTTTCAGGTCTTCGATACGGTTGTCCTGAAGCAGTTTCTGGTTCAGAAGCTGCATGCGCTGTAAAGTCTTTCTTCCCCTGGCCAGCCCTTCAGCAAGACCTTCTTCCCGACCTTCAGCAAGGCCTTCTTCTCGGCCCTGACGTTTTGCGGTATCTAATCTGCATCTTTCATCCATCAGTGCCATTTCCTCACGCAGATACAGCCACCGTTCGGTTTCATCCTGCCGTATTTGGTCAAGTTCATCTTTAACAAGTTCTCTATAAGGATTTCCTTTGGCTTCCATGCAAACATCCTCCCATCTGTCGGCCGCGATGAGTTTCGCCCAACGATATAGTTCCGCCTGTTTTTCTTCTTCGTCGGCTTCATTTAATTTACTTAATTCTATCACGTGGAAAAGAAATTTGCTACTGTAGATTTCACCTGTTTTTTGTTCTGTCAGCATCATAAGGTGGTGAAACCCTCTGCTTTTCAGTTGGGTGAAATCTAAAATCCCGATATGGATACACGCCTCTAACTGGTTGTAATTCATACCGTGGTAAAATTTTTCGGTGAACATTCGGCAGTTGTAAAAGATACTGCGTTCCGGCCAGTATTCCTGAAAGCGGTTCTGCATCTCAATATTTATTTTTGTATCATTATTCATATGTACTTTGATGTCAAGAATACCTTCCTTCTCATAAATGTCTTCACCCTCCTCAAAAGGGTCTGCGACTTCGATGTCAACGATTTCTTCTTCACTGAGATGGAGCAGAGCCATAAGAAACCCTTTTAAAATGATTTTGTTTTTAAAAACTTTTCGGAAAGCGTAATTGTTCGTAAGTTTGACATTCAAAGATTTTTTGCTTGCGGCGATTTTCTGTAGATAGTTATCATATGTAAGAGGTTTTAAAGTCTGGTTATATTGATTGATCTTTGTCATTAAGTGCCCCCCTGTAGTAAAATAATAGTTGAAATGTTAAGTTAGAAAATAAAATTTTTAGTAGAAATGTGGGAAAAATGATCAGGAAATTGGTAAAAGAAAAGAGATTTTTTGATGGGGTGTTTTAATTATATGCTAAGAAGGGAATAAATTCACTTAATAAATATCGCAAAAAACGACAAACAGTATGTGACTGTCTGTCGTTTTTGATAAAAATTTTTGATTTTACAGTTTCATCACACCGGACATCATGCATCCGCCTTTGGCACCCTGTGCTCTGACCTGACTCAGGTTTTTAAGGTTAATGCCGCCAATACCGTACACCGGAATGTGGACAGCACTGCAGACTTCTTTTAAAAACGACAGGCCTCTTGGCGGCAGACCGGGTTTACAGTCGGTTGTAAAAATATGTCCCACAATGAGATAGGAAGCACCGGCCTTTTCAGCGGCAGCAGCTTCATCGATTGAATGTATGGAGACGCCAATGGTTTTAAATTGGCCGGCCAGTTTTTGAAGTTCGTTAATTCTGCTAAAAGGCAGATGTAGGTCTGCAGACATCTGTATGGCAATGGAACTCCGACCGCTGACAGAGAAAGGAATCTTATATGCTGTGCATATATCATGGCATACGATGGCAGCCTTTAAATAATCTTCATCAGATAAATCTTTTTCACGCAGAATGATGCGGTCAGGGTGCAGAGCGGCGATTTTTTCGATTTGTTTAAAAAAGTCACCGGTACACAGATGACGGTTTGTGATAGCCGTAATACCATGAAGCGTTGCACTCTCCCGGGACATGTCTGCGTTACATTGGGATTTACATGTTGCTTCATGTGAAAGGCTATATGAGTGATAAGCAGCGCATGAAGCGGCGTTTGTCTGATCCGACATCATAGTTTCTCCTTATACCCACAAATAATCTGTATAAACAGGCTGCAGACCATGAGCGACAACAGCGTCGTGCACTTCACGCACACTTCTCGGATCTGAGATTTCAAACTGCTCATCGCCTTTGGCTTCTTCTTCATGACCGCCGACACCGACACTGACACCGGCGGATATTTTCGTGGCGGCAAGACCGATGACATGATCCCGAAAGCCTGCCCGTTCTCTTGTGGATATCGTAATACCGGCATATGGCAGGAAGAGACGGTAAGCCAGCATGACCTGCAAAAGCTGCGGTTCATGGACATCGTTTGGATTATTGTCAGCATTATTAATATAAGGCCGAAGTCTCGGCGTTGAAAAAGATATCTCTGCGTGCGGATATTTTTTCTGAATCAGATAGGCATGCATACCTGCGGCAAAAGCATCCTTTCTGAAATCATCAAGGCCGAGAAGCGCACCGAAAGCAACACCGCGCATACCGCCCATCAGCGCTCTTTCCTGAGCATTAAAGCGATAAGGGAAAATGCGTTTTGGCCCGGAAAGATGCATTTGTTCATATTTGTCCGGATTATAGGTTTCCTGATAAACACAGACAAAATCAGCGCCGCACTCATGGAGATAACGGTATTCATCCACGTTCAGAGGATAGATTTCAATACTGATCGTGGAAAAATATTTCCGTGCCAGTTTAATTGCTTCGCCGATGTAAGGCACATCAGACATGTGCCGTGATTCACCGGTTAAAATCAAAATATCCTTAAGACCTGTGGACGCGATGACAGAAAGTTCGTGGTCGATTTCTTCATAGGTCAGGCGGGCGCGATGGATTTTATTTTTACAGTTAAAGCCGCAGTAGACGCAGTTGTTTTCGCAGTAGTTGGCAATATAAAGCGGTGTAAACATGGCAACGGAATTGCCGAAATGTTTTCGGGTTTCCAGTAAGGCCTTTTGTGCCATTTCTTCAAGAAATGGAAATGCGGCAGGAGAAAGCAGTACGGCATAATCTTCCGGTAATATGTGATCTTTTGAAAGAACACGTCTGACATCAGATGCTGTATATTTTGTGTAATCGTAGTCGGAGACGGCCTGAAGGACTTTGTCCATAATATCCGAATCAATGGCGTCCATATTTTCCTGGTATTCCATCGGATTAACGGTTCTGTTTATTTTTTTCATGACGCGCCTCCTAGTCTTCCATGAAGCCTGTCAGCGGGCTTGATGCTTCGCCGCGGTAATTTAATACGCGTCCCGGACCTGCAAGATAAGCAAGACGGCCGGCTTCAACGGCAAGTTTAAATGCTTTTGCCATAGCGGCCACATCACCGGCAGTGGCAATGGCTGTATTTGCCATCACTGCGTCCACACCAAGCTCCATGGCTTCACATGCCTGCGAAGGGCGGCCGATGCCCGCATCTACAATAATCGGCAGGTCGATTTCTTCAATGAGCATCTGAACAAAATCTTTGGTCAGAAGCCCTTTGTTGCTGCCGATCGGAGCACCGAGAGGCATGATGGCGGCAGCGCCCGCGTCAGCCAATGCCCTTGCGGCCACAAGGTCAGGCATCATATATGGCATAACGATAAAGCCTTCTTTGGCGAGAATTTCAGTGGCCTTAATCGTCTCGTAATTATCCGGCATCAGGTATTTGGATTCATGAATCACTTCGATTTTTACAAAATCGCCGCAGCCCAGTTCTCTTGCAAGGCGGGCAATGCGGACAGCCTCTGCGGCATTTCTTGCGCCGGATGTATTTGGAAGCAATGTAATGCCCTCCGGCATATAATCAAGAATGTTTTCCTGCCCTCCGGTATTGGCACGGCGCAGTGCCAGTGTAGCCATTTCAACACCGCCGTTTTCAATAACAGCTTTTGTCATTTCAAGGGAAAATTTACCTGAACCTAAAATAAAACGTGAATGAAACTTGTGGCCGCCGATAGTTAAAATATCCTCGGACGGCGTCATATTTTTATTATGCATTTTAAATACCTCCTGAAGTTAGTTGAACAGTTATTTGAATTTTATTTGAATTTTATTGTAACTGTTCAGATTCAACCTCCCAAATGCTTCGCATTTCGTCGGTGTGGCGTATCCGCCATTAAATATCCGTAAGACCAAGACAAAGCCTGATGGCCGCGTTTGCCTGATGTGCCGCACAAAGCTGTACTCTCGGGGCTATCAGTGAAACATCGTTTCCGATTTCTGTAACACCGTCACCGCATACATAGAGCCTTCGCATCGGGTGGGTCGTGCGGATGTTATTGGCACTTGAATGACCGGCCATGCCTGAACCTGCAACGACATAAGTATTTGGAAGGTCAGACAGAACAGCGGATGTCAGTTCAGCCTTACTGACCGGATTATCAAAGGCTTCACAGATAATCGGGCAGTCTTTGAAAATTTCGGCTGCGTTTTTGCCTGTGATCCGGATATCATAAGTTTTTAAGCTGATCCACGAATTCACTTCTTTAAGCTGTTCTTCAAGTGCCATTGATTTTTTCATGCCCAGATGTCGGATAAAGTAATGCTGTCTGTTTAAGTTGCTGATTTCCACTGTATCAAAATCGGCAAGAACAAGGCTTCCGACACCGGCGCGGGCAAGCATCATGGCAATGTTTGAGCCAAGACCGCCAAGGCCTGCGATGCCGATACGGGCATTTTTAAGTTTTTCATAGACGGGCAGGGTCTGCCTTGAAATAAGCATTTCTTCAAATTCTTTATGCGTCATGATGTACTCAGCCTCCGCCCACAAAATGGACGATTTCCATCGTATCGGCCTCTGTGACCATCGTATCGTCATATGCTGATTTAGGAATAATCTCACCGTTTAATTCCACAGCGATACGTTCTTTACGGTAACCCTGCTGTGCAACAAAATCCGCCAGAGAAATCTCAGAATGAAGATGTATGATTTCACCGTTAACTTTCATGATGATGTAACGCCTCCTTACTAAAAGTAAAAATGATGCAGGTTATTAAGAAAAATCCTGAAAAAACGCACAAAAAGGGATACACCCGTGGTGGTGCACCCCTTTAAAAAAGCGTTGCTTAATTAACTTAACAAACCAATATGAAATTTTGCTTGGCTCTGAATAGTTACAAATTAACATAAAATATTTTGGTTGTCAAGAGGAAAGTTGCGCACTGGCATTGCATTTTCGGGTATATCGTTGTAAAATATAGTTACTGTACACAAAATATATCAAAACAGAGTAATTTTACGTCCTTTTGGGCAGTGGGTAAAAGCATGATTTACATTTGCATAAAATCAAAAGATGTGAGAGGTAAAGATTATGAGTCGTTATAACATGACGCTGTTGACAGATTTATATGAGCTGACGATGATGCAGGGATATTTTAATAATAAGACCAATGAAAAGGTCGTTTTTGACGTTTTCTACCGCAGAAATCCAAGTGGCAGTGCATATGCAGTGACAGCGGGACTTGAGCAGGTCATCGATTATATTAAGAATCTTAAGTTTGAAAAGGAAGATATCGATTATCTGAGATCTACCGGATTTTTCCAGGAGGATTTTCTTAAGTATCTTGCGGATTTCAGGTTTACAGGCAGTATTTATGCCATACCTGAAGGCACAGTTGTATTTCCGAAGGAGCCGATTTTAAAGGTTGTTGCACCGATTATTGAAGCACAGCTTGTGGAGACGGCTATTTTAAACATTATCAATCATCAGAGTCTGATTGCCACAAAAGCGTCAAGGGTTGTTTATGCCGCCGGAGGCGGTGTGATGGAGTTTGGCCTTCGCCGTGCCCAGGGACCTGATGCGGGTGTGTATGGTGCAAGAGCCGCAGTGATCGGCGGATGTATCGGCACGTCGAATGTCCTTGCGGGTCAGATGTTTGATATTCCTGTCAAGGGAACCCATGCACACAGCTGGATTATGAGCTTTAAGACAGAGCTGGAAGCTTTCAGAAATTATGCCCAGGCTTATCCGGATAACTGCCTGCTTCTTGTGGACACTTATGATACATTAAAGTCAGGTGTGCCTCATGCCATTCAGGTATTTGATGAGATGAAGGCTAAAGGTATTAAGTCAAAGCTTTACGGCATACGTCTCGACAGCGGCGACCTTGCTTATCTGACGAAGAAAGCAAGAATCATGCTCGATAATGCGGGACATAAAGATGCGATTATTTCAGCATCCAGTGATCTTGATGAATATGTGATCGAGAGTCTTCAGCGTCAGGGCGCGAAGATTACATCCTGGGGTGTCGGCACAAATCTGATTACTTCGGCAGACTGCCCGGCATTCGGCGGTGTATACAAGCTTGCGGCGATTACTGATGAGAACGGCAATTTTAAACCGAAGATCAAAGTTTCCGAAAACATTGAAAAGGTTACGAATCCGGGCAATAAAACCGTTTTCCGTCTCTATGATAAAGCCTCCGGAAAGATTAAAGCAGATTTGATCGCACTGGCAGATGAGACTTATTCACCGAAAGATCCGCTGATGATTTTTGATCCGATAGCCACATGGAAAAAGACTTATCTTGAACCGGACACATATACTGTACGAGAGCTGCTTGTGCCGGTATTTCTTGATGGAAAGTGTGTTTATGAGTCACCGTCTGTGATGGAGATCAGAGATTATTGCACAAGTGAGTTAAATACACTTTGGGATGAGTCGAGAAGATTTGTCAATCCTCAGGAAGTTTATGTGGATTTGTCAAAGCCTTTGTATGACCTTAAAAACAAATTGCTTGAAGGTGTACACAATTTTAAAGATAAATAACGTTTTGTATAGTTATATTTGTATTTTGCAGGCGTCTGATAAATAAGCAGATGGGCTTGCAGGCATCTTATGAAAATATAAAGATGGATTTATAGACATCTTATGAATATGAAGATGGGATACAGGAGGAATAATGAGAAATTATTTAAAGAAAAAACGGCATTTGATCGCGCTTATTATGGCAGTGGTGATGATGTGCGCAGGATGCGGCATTCCTTTGAGCCAGAAGGTAGAAGAAAGTAATCTGACGATTACTGTTGAAGAATATGTCAATACAAAAGCCGCGCAGGGGGAAGATACGGTGATTTCTGTTGATCTTCTTGCTGTCGGCGATGATTTGATACATTCCGGTCTTTATAAATCAGGAATGAATGACAGCGGTGCGTGGAATTATGATCATCTGTACAAGTATGTGCGCAATGATATCAGCGAAGCAGATATAGCTATCGTTAATCAGGAAACCATTCTTGTGGAAAATCATGATAATATCAGTTCATATCCAAGTTTCGGCTCGCCGACAGAAATCGGGGACGCTTTGGTCAATGCGGGCTTTGATGTCATTTTGCATGCGTCAAACCACACGATGGATAAGGGTGCGGCAGGTATTCAGGAAACGATGAATTTCTGGAAAACAAAGCATCCGGAAGTGACAGTTTTAGGAATCAATGAGAGCCAGGAGGCAGCGGACACGATTCAGGTCGTTGAGTGCAAGGGTATCCGTTTTGCGATGCTCAACTATACATATGGACTGAATGGCTATGTTCTCCCGGAGGATCAGCCATATCTTGTCAACCTGCTGGACAAGGACAAAGTTGCCGCAGCAATTGCGAAGGCAAAGGAAATCAGTGATGTCGTTGTTTTCTTCTGCCATGTGGGCGATGAATATGTGTATGAGCCAAGCGAATACTCAAAGGAATGGGTAGATTTTTTACTGGAGCAGGGTGTCGATATTGCCATTGATTCCCATCCGCATGTCCTTGAGCCTTATACAATGCTGACAGGTGCTGACGGTCATCAGATGCTTGTTTATTATTCGATGGGTAATTTTATTTCAACACAGGATGATGTGCCGAGACTGCTTGGCGGTATGGCAAAGATTACGGTTGAAAAGCATATCAGTGCCAATGACACAAGTATTGTCATCAGCGATTATACACTGGAACCTTTAGTGACACACTGGAATCATTCCACAATGACCTATGCCGTTTATAAATTATCGGATTATACGGATTCGCTGGCAGCGGAACACGGTATCCATTCAGTGTCATCGAAGGCTTTTGATGTTGAGACATTGAATCAGTTGTTTAATGATATTATGAATACAACGGTGACACCGGCCACAGGCGTCCTTGGTGACAGCGGTACAGACGGTGCGGTATAACATCATGACTGCAGGATTGTGACAGCTGATTGCAGCAAAACGATCCGCACAGTTTGACACACGTATCATATAATAAAAAGGCTTCAATAGTTTCAGATGAAAAATCAATTTTCACTGAAATTATTGAAGCTTTTGTTTATTGATACATGATAGAACTTAATATCTTATCTGCGGTTTCTTTATCTCTCAGAATTTCGATTAATTTTCCTCCAAATTCAATGGCTGTCCCCATGCCGCGGCTTGTGATGACATTGCCGTCGGTCACAACGTTGTCCTTTTGGCAGCAGGCACCGATCAGTTTGTCTTCAAATCCCGGGTAGCAGGTGGCAGCTTTGCCTTTGAGCAGGCCAAGGCCTCCGAGAACTGACGGCGCTGCGCAAATGGCAGCGACATATTTCCCCTGTGATGCTGATTTTGTCAGCAGCCGGCATAAAGGCTGAAATCTGCTGAGATTTGTTGTGCCCGGCATACCGCCCGGCAGAATAAACATCTTTGTGTTTTCAAAATCAAGAGATTCAAATAATTGGTCTGCCTTAATGGAAATGTGATGGGAACCTTCAATTTTGTATGTACCGTTTATAGATACAATATCAATGGAAATATTTGCGCGTCTGAACAGGTCGACAACTGTCAGACCTTCAATTTCTTCGAGACCATCCGCAAAAAATATACATGCTTCTGCCATACGAATACCTCCTCTTTCATATGCTGACATAACAAAGTTAAGTATAGACCAAAACACGGATTCTGTAAAGTGCAGTATCATACCTATTTACCTTGGTCTCAAAATATGATAAACTGTCACATATAGGCGCAAAGCCAAAGAGAGGTAATCGAATGATGAATGAAGATAAAAAAGATGAAAGCCTGGGAAAAAACATAGAAAAAAATATGGATCAAAGTGCAGTAAAATTCGCGGATCAAAATACGGAAAAAACTACGGAAAACAATATTGGGAAAGATAAAGGCGACAATAAAAAAGTGAAGCTTAAGGGAAAGCTCAACTCCTATCTGATGTGGCCGCTTTTTATGCTGATTTTATTTGCACTGGTAACAATCTGCATATTTACACTGAATATCAGGGCAGGTCTGATTTCTCTGGCAGGCTGTCTGATCTATACGGCAGTGATGCTGGTGCTTTATTACCGGGTGCGGGCGGAGGTCGGAAGGGAGCTTGTCAATTTTGCGCTGGATTACGGACAGGTGCAGCGCTCACTTTTGCATGATCTTGAAATTCCTTACGGCGTACTTGATGAGAACGGGCGGCTTTTGTGGGCAAATGTCAGACTGAACGAATTGTGTGATGGCCGCATTGAAAATAAACCGATCAGTCACATATTTGCGGAAATTACAGGTGAAAAGATGCCTGACAATAAAGAAAAATCTATTGTAGAAGTCAATTACGGCAGTAAAATATTCAGAGCAGAGATGACAAAAATTGTAATTGATGATTTTTCAGGCAGCAATAATCTTGTTGAAGCCGACACAATCAGTAATACGCTGATTGCATTGTATTTATTTGATGAAACTGAGATACGCAAATATATCCGTGAAAATCAGGAACAGCGTCTTGTATGCGGTATGATTTTTGTGGATAATTATGAGGAAGCGTTAAACAGCACCGAGGAAGTGCGCCGTTCATTGCTTGCGGCTTTAATTGAGCGTAAAATTACAAAGTACATGCAGGGCTTCGATGCCATTGTTCACAAGACAGAAAAAGATAAATTCCAGTTTGTGATCCAGCAGAAGTATCTGCCGGCGATACAGACGTCAAAGTTTTCGATTCTGGATGAAATCAGAGAAATAAACATTGGCAATGAACTGCCTGTGACCTTGTGTATCGGTGTCGGCGTGAACGGGGCCAATTACGCGCAGTGCGCGGAGTGGTCGCGAAGCGCTATTGACCTTGCGCTGGGGCGCGGCGGTGACCAGGCGGTGATTAAAGATGGTGACAAGATTTCTTATTACGGCGGCAAGAAAAAACAGGTAGAAAAAAGTACCCGTGTCCGTGCCCGTGTTAAAGCTCATGCCTTAAAGCAGCTGATTGAGGGCAAAGAGCAGGTTGTCGTCATGGGACATAAGATCGGGGATGTGGACTCTTTCGGCGCTTCCATCGGTATATACCGGGCTGCCAGAGCGCTGAATAAGAGAGCTTTTATTGTCATCAATGAGCTGACGACAAGTGTTCGGGCCATTAAAGCTGAATTTGAAAATAATCCGAACTATGACAGCGAGATGTTTCTTAATGAAAGCCGTGCAATGGAAGTGGTCAATGAAGATACGGCACTGGTCGTTGTGGATGTCAACCGGCCGTCTTATACAGAGTGTCCGGGACTTTTAAATCTGACAAAAACAATTGTTGTGCTCGACCATCACAGACAGAGCAGTGAGCGCATTGAAAATGCCGTGCTTTCCTACATTGAGCCATATGCTTCATCGTCCTGTGAAATGGTTGCGGAGATTCTTCAGTATATTACTGATGGTGTGAAGCTGCGTGCGGTTGAGGCGGATGCCATGTATGCCGGACTTCTGATAGATACAAATAATTTTATCAACAAAACCGGTGTCCGCACTTTTGAGGCGGCGGCGTTTATTAAAAAGAGCGGTGCGGATATCATTAAGGTACGTACACTGCTCAGAGATGATCTGGCAACTTATAAAGTGCGGGCTAAAGCGGTATCAACGGCCACAATCTTTGATAATGCTTATGCGTTTGCGGAATGTAATCCGGCCGGACTTGAGAGCCCTACGGTCGTAGGGGCACAGATTGCCAATGAACTGCTCAATATTACGGATGTTAAAGCTTCGTTTGTATTTACGGATATTAAAGGGAAGATTTATATCAGTGCCCGTTCTTATGAGGAAGTGAACGTCCAGCTTGTGATGGAGAAGTTTGGCGGCGGCGGACATTCTGCCATTGCCGGCGCACAGCTTGAGGGCATCAGTGTTGAGGCAGCGATGGCGAAAGTAAAAATGCAGCTTCGTATTATGAAAAACGAAGGTGAAATATAGAAAAGGGGAATGACAGACATGAAAGTTATATTACTTGAAGATGTAAAAACACTTGGAAAAAAGGGACAGACAGTCAATATTAATGACGGTTATGCCAGAAATTTTATTTTGCCTAAAAAACTTGGTATTGAGGCAACACCGAAAAATCTCAATGACCTTAAATTAAAGAAAGCAAATGAAGAAAAAGTTGCAAAAGAAGTTTATGAGCAGGCTCTGGCTTTTGCGGAAGATATTAAAGAAAAGTCCGTTGTTGTGGCAATTAAGACCGGTGAAGGCGGAAAGACTTTTGGTTCTGTTTCAACAAAGGAAATCGCGCAGGCGGCAAAAGAGCAGCTTGGCGTTGACATTGACAAAAAGAAACTGCAGCTTTCGGAGCCGATCCGTACCCTTGGCGTAACGGTCGTGCCTTACAAAGTGCATCCGAAGGTGACAGCACAGCTGACAGTGAAGGTTAAAGAAGCTTAAAATGGCTTATTGTAACATTTGGAGGAATATTAATCATGGATGAAGGGTTGGTTAAAAGAATATTGCCCCATAGCCTTGAGGCTGAAAGAGCAGTCATCGGCTCCATGATTATGGATGCCGATGCCATTGCGGCCGCGTCTGAAATACTTGTCAGTGATGATTTTTATCAGCACCAATATGGTATTTTATTTGATGCCATCACCGAACTGTTTCAGGAAGGAAAACCGGTGGATCTTGTAACGCTTCAGGAACATCTTAAAACAAAAAATGTGCCTGAGGAGCTTTACAGCGTAGAGCTTTTGGGCAGTCTTGTGGAGCAGGTGCCGGTATCTGCAAATATTAAATATTATGCCAATACAGTGTCTGAAAAGTCACTGCTGCGCCGCCTGATCAAGGCCAATGAAGAAATTGCCAATACGTGTTATCTGGCCAAAGAGCCTGTGGATACGATTCTTGAGCAGACGGAAAAGAAAATGTTTGATCTGCTCCAGAGAAAAAGCACTGATGATTTTGTACCGATTAAAGATGTTGTCTTAAACGTTATTAATAAAATCGAGGCGGCGGCAAAGCATAAAGGTACGGTTACTGGCATCTCAACCGGATTTTACGATCTTGATTATAAAACAAGCGGCCTGCAGCCGTCGGATCTTGTGCTGATTGCTGCCCGCCCTTCTATGGGAAAGACGGCTTTTGTGCTGAATCTTGCCCAGTATATTGCTGTCAGAAATAAAGTGCCGACAGCGATCTTCAGTCTGGAAATGTCCAAGGAGCAGCTGATTAACCGTGTGCTTTCGATGGAGTCCGGTGTGGATTCCCAGGCCATGCGTACCGGTAATCTGACAGGCTCCGACTGGGAAAAACTGGCGGAAGGTGCAGGCATTATCAGTAATGCGCCGCTGATTATCGATGATACACCGGGTATTTCCATCGGCGAGCTGCGGTCAAAGTGCCGCAAGTATAAACTGGAAAATAATCTCGGCCTTGTCATTATCGACTACCTGCAGCTGATGACCGGCGGCAGCCGTAAATCAGAGTCAAGGCAGCAGGAAATTTCGGACATTTCACGTTCATTAAAGGCTCTGGCAAGAGAGATTAATGCGCCGGTCATTGCACTGTCGCAGCTGAGCCGTGCCTGCGAGCAGCGTCCGGATCATCGGCCGATGCTTTCTGATTTGCGTGAATCCGGTGCCATTGAGCAGGATGCCGATGTCGTTATGTTTATTTACAGAGATGATTATTATAATAAAGATACAGATAAAAAGGGTATATCAGAAATCATTATTGCAAAACAGAGAAATGGCCCGATCGGTACGGTAGAGCTTGTATGGCTGCCGAATTATACAAAATTTGCCAATAAAGAAAAATAAGTTTTCAGTGACCGCTGTAGAAATACGGCGGTCATTTTAATAGTGAGCCGGGGAAAAATCGACGGCAGGCCCATTTGTCGGATAACGCTTAATATGCGCCGGGACAAATTTAAGAAAGTCTTTAATCTTTTGGTACCTGATTTTAAAATAATTCAGATATACTTTTTGTAAACAGTCAATGGAGGGAGAAAGATGTATAACATTCTTGTGTGCGATGATGATAAAGAAATTGTAAGAGCGATAGAGATTTATCTTCTTGGTGAAAAATATAATGTTCTGAAAGCATATGACGGCCAGCAGGCCATTGAAATTCTTGAGAAAAATGAAATCCATCTGCTTTTAATTGATGTGATGATGCCGGTGCTTGACGGCATACGGGCGACTTTAAAAATTCGTGAAAAAAGCGGTATACCGATTATTATTCTGTCTGCGAAATCGGAGGATAACGACAAAATTCTCGGTTTGAATATCGGTGCCGATGATTATATTACAAAACCATTTAATCCGATGGAAATGCTTGCGCGGGTCAAAGCGCAGCTGCGGCGGTATACGGTTTTTGGCAGTGTCGGCAAAGAGACTTCGGATGATGTGTATAAAGCCGGAGATCTGGTCATTGATGATACGGTTAAAGAAGTGACTGTGATGGGGGAACCGGTGAAGCTGACTCCGATCGAGTATAACATTTTAAAATTGCTTGTAAAAAATAAAGGCCGTGTATTTTCTATTAAAGAAATTTATGAAAGTATCTGGAAGGAAGAGGCATTATCCGCGGATAATACGGTTGCGGTACATATCAGTCATATCAGGGAGAAAATTGAAATCAACCCAAAGGAGCCGAGATATCTGAAAGTTGTCTGGGGCGTCGGGTATAAGATTGAGAATCTGGATTAGCAGAGAGGAAGATGATGATGGAACAAAACAAGCTTCGAAAATGTATACCATTAAAAATTGCAGCCCATATTGTGATGTTCATTGCTTATATGGTAGTTATTTGCTGTGTGATACTGTTTCTGGTTTCTATGGATAACGGCGGCAGGCGTTTGACATCATTTCTGGAAACAGAGGTTGCTGAAAATGAATATTTTTCCAGCAACAGGTTCAGGAACAGGTATGGTAGCACGCTGGACAGTTTGTATCAGGGACTTAATCTTGTGGAAAACGGTGAGGATGACGGATATCCTCTGAGTACTTATGTGGACAGCGGAAAGAATTTTCAATACGCGGTTTATGACACCGAGGGGCAGATGAAGTATCAGAGTGATGACTGGGATGCAAATGTGATGTTTGGCGGTGCCCCAAAGTATTATTATACTGTGGATCTTGGAGAGTTCCGGTTGTTTGATGTCAACAGTATCCGACGCACCGGTTTTGTCATTGGTGAAAATAATAAGGCATTCGGAAGCGACAGGCCGGATACAGCCTTAGGTGAAAACACAGAGGAATCTTACGATACGGAAACAGAAGCTGAAGAATCCAAAGAGGCCGTAGAGACAGAAGCTTTGGATGAGGAAAGAAAAAATGTAGAAGAAACTTCTGTTTCGGATACTGTAACAGATCCCGGGGAAGAAAGTGAAGGCGGGGATACAAATCACGGTATCGTGGAATATGGCTCCAATTTTACCGACTACACATGGTTTTACAGTTTTGATGAGACAACACTGGCGAAAAAAATCGGATATATTTGCACTTATGTGCCGGGCCAGCTTGAACCGGGCGATGATTTTTATAACGATTATGTGAAATTTAAGCAGTGGATACGGTGGGGAAAATTATCTGTAGTTGTGGGTATCATGGCATTTGTTGTAATGATGATATGTCTTGTATATCTGGTGATTTCCGCAGGCTACAGCAGCAAATATGAAGGTGTGCATCTTAAGCTTTTTGACCGGCTGTATACGGAGGTGTCAGCGGCGGCTGTACTTCTGATTGTCGGTTTGTCCTGTGTATTTGCAATGGACTGGCTGGAGTTAAGCGCACAGCTGATTAACTTCGGACTTTTGATGGCCCTTGCCTATGCTGCCGGTGTATGGGGAATTTTAAGCTTTGCAAAGCGGATCAAAACCCATACATTAATAAAAAATGCCCTTGTTTATAAAATCGGATACGGTGCTTATGATGTGATTTATAATGGCTACATCAACAGCCATTTGCTCAGAAAATACATTGCGGTGATTTTCGGCTTTGGTATTGCGGATTTTGTGCTGATGTTTACGATGTTTAAATTTGTCAATTTACTGTGGTGCTTATTTGTGCTTATTATTTATGCTTATGAATTTATTTATGTGGGCCGTAAGCTTTTGAATATTCAGGAAATTAAAAAAGGCGCCCAGAAAATTGCGTCAGGTGAGCTGGAGTATAAAATTGATACTTCGCAGATGAGCGGTGTATTTAAGGAGTTTGCAGAGGATATCAATAATATCGGCAACGGTCTCAATGCCGCGGTGGATAAAAGTATCCGGAGTGAGCGGATGAAAACAGACCTGATCACCAATGTTTCTCATGATATTAAAACACCGCTGACATCGATTATTAACTATGTCGATCTGCTCAAAAGAGAAAATATTACTGAAGAACCGATTCGGGAATATATTGAAGTGCTTGATATGAAGTCACAGAGACTGAAAGCGCTGACAGAAGATCTTGTTGAAGCTTCAAGGGCTTCATCGGGAAATATTCATCTTGAAAAGCATCATATAAATTTTGTGGAGCTTGTATCCCAGATTTACGGAACTTACCAGGAAAAGTTTGAGTCCAAGGGGCTTAAGGCCGTTATCCGTAATGAGCAGCCGGAAATTATGATTTATGCCGACGGGCGCAGGATTTACAGAGTGCTTGATAATCTGTTTAATAATGCGTATAAATATTCAATGGAGGCTTCGAGGGTATATATTGATATGTATATTCAGGAAAATAAGGCACTTTTTGTGATGAAAAATATTTCCTGCGCGCCTTTAAATATCAGTCCGGAAGAACTGACACAGAGATTTGTCAGAGGTGACGAATCGAGGACAACAGAGGGCAGCGGGCTTGGACTTTCTATTGCAAGAAGTCTGACAGAGCTTCACGGCGGTACTTTTGAAATTTATCTTGACGGTGACCTGTTTAAAGTGACCCTGACCTTTGATATTGCGGCACAGATGTGATATAATCCTTAAAAAGGTATTTCTAAAGGAGGCGTCGGGTATGGTCACTAAAAAACATTTCCATTTTAGTTCCTGCGACGGTGTTCATAAAATACACGGAATTTTGTGGAAACCTGAGGATGAGAAAATTATCGGTTTTTTACAGATTGTCCATGGTATGGTTGAGTACATTGACAGGTATGATACATTCGCGCGTTTTATGTGTGCCCACGGTTTTGCGGTTGCAGGGGAAGATCACCTTGGACATGGTCTTTCGGTCAATTCCAATGATGAGCTTGGAATTTTTGCGAAAAAAAACGGGTCGGAATATGTGATTGGCGACAATTACCGTCTGAAGAAACATATGGAGCGGGAATTTAAAGGTGTTCCATATTTTATTCTGGGGCACAGCATGGGTTCATTTATAACGAGAGTATTTATAACAAGATACAGTCATGAGCTTAATGGTGCGATTATCATGGGGACAGGCAGCCAGCCGGCGATTGCGGCAGTCGGAGGAAAGCTTTTAGCATCAGTGATTGCCCGCTTTAAAGGCTGGGATTACAGAAGTAAACTCATCGATAATATTGCGTTTGGCGCATATAATAAAAAGTTTGAACCGGCAAGGACATCTCACGACTGGCTTTCAAAGGATGAAAAAATAGTCGATGCGTACAACGATGATCAATTGTGTTCATTTTTATTCACAGTTTCTGCTTATAAAGATTTGTTTACACTGGTTCATGAAGCGGGAAAAGATGAACTGATCCGGAAGATACGACCGACACTTCCGATTTTAGTTGTTTCCGGAGCTATGGACCCGGTAGGAAGCTTTGGCAGAGGCGTGAAAATCGTTTATGACAAGTACAAAGACGCCGATATTGAAGATGTGACATTAAAGCTTTATGACAATGACAGACATGAAATACTCAATGAAACGGATAAAGAAATGGTGTTTGAAGATATCTTAAACTGGTTAAAGAGTAAGATGGATTAATCAAAGCAGGCTGTAACTCAGATGAGCTACAGCCTCTTTGCTATTCCAGTGCGTTTAAATATTTCTGAACAGAGTAGACGGCATTCGCACCGTCGCTGGCTGCGCCGATGACCTGGCGCAGCGGTTTTGTACGTATATCACCTGCCGCAAAAATGCCGGGAACATTTGTCTGACATGTCTCATCGGCAATGATATAGCCGTAGTCGTCGCAGGCGACAAGGTTTTTGTATATGTCAGAAAGCGGCTGCATACCGACCGCGACGAATATACCGTCGATGTCAAGAGACTCTTCGGTCTGGTCGATAACATTTTTAATGCGGATGCGTTCGACGCAGTCATCACCTTCAATGGATTCAACAACAGTATTCCACAGCGCAGTGACATTGTTTAGTGCCAGTAGTCTTTCAGCCATAACCGGTGCGCCTCTGAAGGTGTCGCGGCGGTGGATACAAAAGACTTTAAGGCATATGCGTGAAAGAAAGAGGGCATCTTCCAGTGCAACATCGCCGCCGCCTACAACCGCGACTGTTTTGCTGCGGAAGAAAGCGCCGTCACATGTGGCACAGTAGGACACGCCGCTGCCGGTCAGTTTTTCTTCGCCGGGAACACCAAGCTTTCTGTAAGCGGCGCCGCCGGCGATGATAATCGAACGGGTCATGTAGGATGTACCGTCGGAGAGGATGATTTCTTTGACGGGACCGTCCTTGATGCCGGTAACTTCACCGGAAATACAATGGCCGCCAAATTCATCGTAGTGCGAACGCATTTTCATGGCAAGTTCAAAACCGCCGACACCGGGAAGTCCCGGATAGTTGTCAACTTCTGTCGTATTTATAATCTGTCCGCCGCTCATTCCTGTTTTTTCAATCATCAGTGTATCCAGTTTGGCACGGATCGCATAGATACCTGCAGTGAGACCGGCCGGACCGGAGCCGATGATGACAAGATCATAAATTTTAATCATGTTTGTAAACCTCATTACTTTTTATGAATGAATCAGAATATCAATGCGGACATGGCCGTATCATGCCGCAAAGCTGATTACATATGTTTTTCCAGAAGGGAAACAAGATTGCTCTTTGATGTGGCGCCGATGATTTTTTCTGCGATTTCACCGTTTTTAAAAATGAACATGGCAGGAATATTCATAATTCTGTAGGTCTGTGCCAGGTCCATGTTATTATCCACGTTGACCTTGCAGACGGAGACTTTATCGCCAAGCTGTGTATCGATTTCGTCAAGAATCGGCGCCATCATTTTACATGGTCCGCACCAGTCCGCATAAAAATCCACAAGTACAGGGACAGATGCCTTTAATACTTCGGTTGTAAATGATTGATTATCCAGATGTTTTACCATAGTTGTTCACTCCTTGTAAGTTGGTTGGTTGTCTGAAATACTTTATGATAAAGGTTAGGCCATAAAAGCCGGCATACTTTATATAGAGATTTCATTTAGTATAAGTTTTTTATATCATAAGTATACACTATTTCATAAGTTTTGAATAGGGGGATTGAAAGCTTTGATATTTTAGTGTAAAATATAAGAAATATCGGGTTCATTATATGGGGAGAATCAATGAAGTCTGGTAATGCCGAAATTGTGGGATATAGATGAACATTAGATGAGTATAAAGGAGAAAGAATATGGCTAAAAAGAAAAAACGTGATTTTTGGGACGATGTAGATGAAGAAGTTGAAGTACCAGCCAAAAAGCGCGGCAGGCAGGGCAAAGAGCGCTTAGGCGAAGAAAATGAAGATGACGGCCGATTTCATCCGACGAGGAACATGCCTTTGAAAGTCATTATGAGGTGTCTGCTTTTTGTGGCAGCTGTAGTCGTTGGGTTATCAGGATACATTTGTTATAAATACATTGATGACCGTTATGACGGCGGTTATACGACAAGCTATTTCAGCAGCAAAGGCTTTTCGGAACAGTACAATGCAACGGTTGAGAAAGTACTTAAGATTATCGATGCCATTGAAAAAGATGCTTCGCTGGCGGAGACTCAGGAAAAAGTCAATTCACTGGCCGAGGGGATTCTCGGAACAAATGGCAACTTTTCATTTTTAGTTCAGAATGGTGACAAACAGACACTCTATGCTTCAAGTGAAGATGCAAAGAGCCGTATTGAGGCAAGTAATCATTTCTTAAGATTAAGCAGTGCGGACAACAGCTTTACTGTGGATCTTGGCGGTGTACCGACAAAGGGACTGAATAAAGAGGGCTGGAAGGCTTCGATGGACAGCCTGAATAATGTTTATATTATTTATACGGCTGTTGATAATAATCTCGAGCAGAGCGGAACGTTTTACGATTCTTATCTGAAGTATCAGGAATTGACGGGATATTTTAATATTGCCCGTTTTGCAGGTATCGGCGGACTTGTTGTGTTTATTCTTTTACTGATATTCTGTGTGATGTCCACAGGTATGAGCAAAGGCACGAATGAAGTCAGACTGTCATGGTTTGATCATATTTTTACAGAGATTGCCGCAGTGATTTCCTTTGCGGTGTTGGGCGGCATTATTTTTGGTATGTATTATATCCATACCCATGAGATTTTGAATAATTATGACCGGTATATCATGATCGGCGGTGCGGTTCTGTTTTATATTGTATTGATCCGCTGCTATTTCAGTCTCGTGCGGCGTATAAAGACCGGCAGATTTGTATCAGACTCATTGATTTACAGGGTCGGCCATGCGATTAATATGGGACTGAACCACTTACCGAAGGTTTTAAAAGGCATCATTGTTTTTCTGTTCCTTGTAGCGTTAAACGGCGGACTCGTAATGGCTTTACTCTACTTGAGAGGGTTTACAGTCAGAGATATTCCGATTGTATTTATTGCGGCGCCGATTGTCTTTGTGATTGAATTGATTGCATTTATCAGCCTGTTATTTGGCGGTGTGCCGGAAGCAGACAGTTATGATGATGAAGTCTATGATGATTTTGCCGAACCTGAAGCTGAAGAGGTACAGGATGGGGAAATTAATCCCGAGGATTGGGAAAATGTTGATTTTTCCAAAGCGGTCAAAGGTATTGGCGAAGCGGTGCTTCCGGAAAACGGCGTCGATGATTTAAAGGGACGCACACAGGAAAATGTTCTTACGCCTTCTATGGATAAGACGGTGATGTTAAGTCCTCAGGAGACAGATCACCTGAGACAGCAGTCAGGGGCAAAAAGCGATACAAAGAAGGATGCCGCTCAGCAAAGAGAGCTGATGAATGCGGCAGATCAGGCGGCGTATGCGTCAATGGATGCAACTCAAATCCTTGATACAGAAGCGGTGAACTCGGCGCTTAAAGAAGATGATACACTGCTTGATTTTATCCAGTTAAACAAAGATGTGCGTAAGATGTTCAGAATCAAGCTTAAAAATAAATCCATCGGTGTGACGCTGCGCGCACCTGAAAAACCGATTATGCTTGATATTGATAAAAGTAATGCGATTAAAGTACTTTCAATATTGTTTGATAACGTTGAAAAGTATGCTGAGGAAGGCTCAAGAGTATATATTGAAATGTATGTACAGAAGGGCAAAATGGTCTATATGATGAAGAATACGATCAGGCAGGATCTGGTCGGACAGGTCTCCGGTGAGATGGGCGAAAGCCTGAAGACGGCGAAAAAGATTGTCCAGTCTGAAGGCGGTAAGTTTATCACAACGGTGGACGGCAGCACTTACAAAGCAGGCATTTTGCTTACGGCAGTGGAAAATTAAAACCTATATCAGTGGAAAATTCAAATCCGTGTCCGGTATCTGAGTGTTCAGATACCGGATTTTTTGCGCTATCACAAATCGGAATTCCTAAATCAACAAAATACTCCGTGCGGATGCGGCCGGTGCGAAGCTTCAGATATAGAAAAAAATTATATGTTCCTATGGATATATGATAATTGTTTTATAGTAGACCATGCGATATCATAAGTGTATACGAATCGAAGGTGTTGTCCCGTATCCGGGCAGACCGGCAGGATACAGGGAGAGACTTGCTTTTTTATGGAGCAATGATAGGGAGGTATTTTTATGCATTTAAAGACGGACATTGTTGTCATGGGCAGCGGCGCTGCCGGTTATTGTGCTGCGGATGCAATCCTTGCGAAAGGAAAAGAAGTTGTTGTTTTTGAAAAAAGGCCGTTTCAGGGCGGGGTCGCAAACTGTGCAATTCAGTTTATTGTCGTCCGCAATGAAAAGGCTTACCAGGACAAGGCATTTCAGCTGCTGTATGAATATGGAAATTATAACGGCAATCCGCTTGTTATTCGGCAGTATGTCAACAACTCATGGCGGACAAAAGAATTTATTGAAAGACTTGGTGTAAAAATGGTTGCGGCTGACCTTGTACCGCTTAAAGACCTTGGCTCGCCTGAGAGGGCCGATGGATTTCCGCCGGCCATTAACGTCCATGGTGATGATATGCTGGCTATGGGACGGGGAAAGGGACACGGCGGAGCGCTCATTGGCCTTCGCGCCATGAGAGATATCGAAAAACGCGGCGGCAAATATTTGCTGGATACGCCTCTGACAGATATCAAAACTGACGAAAACGGCAATGTTTGTCAGGCAATCGGCGTGAACAATAAAACAGGCGAAACTGTAACGGTTGACTGTAAAGCAGTGATCATCTGTGCCGGAGGCATGATGGATGATCCTGAAATGATTAAAGAACATACCGGATTTATCTATACGGATTACAACGCATCCGGTGAAGGAAATGTAACTTTTAACTGTTTCCCGAACTCAAAGCAGACCGGTGACGGCCATAAACTTGCATGGAAACTTGGCGGGGCTGTCGGCGCTGTATCCATTGAAGGTCATGACATGGTGCCGGGACCGGGGCTGGTCGGGCCGACGCCATGGATCGCGTTCAATGAGTTCCGTATTATGACAGAGCAGCCATATTGTTTTGTTAATAAAAACGGAAATCGTTTTCTTGACGAGAGCCTTTCCAATAACCACATGGCAATTAACCGTGCCATCAGAAATCAGCCGGGACGTGTCAGCTATATGATATTTGACGATGACACGCGCAAACACCTCGAGGAGGAAGGTGTGGACTACTTCTATTTTGTATTCCCGGCAGAAAAGCTGACGGATATCAGAGGACAGTTCAAAGAAGTCATTGAAGTAAAGAAAAATAAACATGTATTTATGGCAGATACGATTGAAGAAATCTGCGCACAGGCAGGTATCGATAAAGAAGGTCTGAAAGCAACTTTAGACCGTTACAATGGTTTTTGTGACAAACACTCGGATGATGATTTCGGTAAGGATCCGAAATATTTACGTCCTGTACGCAAAGGTCCGTTTTATGCAATGCGTGTCTTCTGCGGCGGTTACAACACCATGGGCGGTATACGTATCAACGGAAATATGCAGGTGATCAGAGATGACAGCACGGCTATACCGGGACTGTTCGCAGCCGGTGATAATGTGCTGAACGAGCTGTACGGCAATCCGATCATTGCCGGTCTTGGTGCTGCCTACTTTGCAATGCCCCTCGGTTTTGCGGCCGGTGACTGTGCCTGTGATTATATTGACCAGTTATAGAAAGGAATCGGTATGAAAATAGAAATTAAAAACTACTGTATACGCTGCGGCATCTGTGTGAGTTTATATCCCGAACTGTATGCGTTCAATTTTGAAGATGATGTGATCGATGTACTGCGTGATGCGGATACACCGGAATTGGAAGCGCAGGCTGTAAGTTCCGCGAAAGATTGTGCGGTTGCTGCCATCTTTTTAGAAAAATAGTACAGCATTTTATAAGTATTAGAATTATAAGAATAAAAAAAGGAAGGGCTGTGGGAAACAGTCCTTCCTTTTTTAAAAGCATCCGAAACTGCCTGCCTGTTTGGTTCTTTGATGTGGTATGGCATGGAAATCAATATAAGGAAGAAAAGAAGCTTTTATACCATCTTTACTCTTTGATATGTATCGAAGCCCTTGAATGTCGGTTCTCCGGTATATTCTTTAATCTTTTCTGCACCTGTCAAGGCTCTTAGTGCGCCAAAAGCCAACGCCTCCATTTCAAATTCACCCGGATAGCATCGAATCGGTGCGATATATCCGCACATTTCCTTAAGCTGTTTTACAAGATCTTCGTCATAGACAATCCCGCCGCCAAGTAAGATTGCATCGACGTTTCCGTGAAGCACAGAGGCCATAGAACCGATGGCTTTTCCAATCTGGTAGATAAATGCGTCATAGACAACTTTTGCATATTCATCACCGGCTTTAATCATCTGTTTCACTTCACGTATATCATTTGTGCCGAGAAGGTCCGTAAATCCACCGGTTTTTGTCAGGCGCTTATACATCTCATCTCTGGTATACTTCCCGCTGTAGCACAGGTCCATGAAATAAAGCAGCGGCATGGCACCGCTTCTTGTCGGTGTCAGAGGACCTTCGCCTGCCACATTGTTGGTGGAATCAATTGCCCTGCCGTGTTGATGTGCGGTAACAGATACACCGCCGCCGATATGGGCAACGATAAAATTACAATCTTCCGGACGTCTGCCCATTTCTTTAGCGGCAACGATAACGGTTTCTTTTTGATTAAGCATATGAACATTACTGGTACGAAGTACATCGCTAAAACCGGTGATGCGTGCAATATCCTGAAATTCATCTGTATCCGGAGGATTCAGAAAAAGCTTTTCTCCGCCGTAGCGATTGGCCAGAGCATCTGTTAAACGTCCGCCAAGCATTGCCGGATGGACAATCGGATGGTGTGCCACATCATCAAGAACTTTTTCGGTGACCCGATAAATGCCGCCTTCGCACGGTTTTGTGCTGCCGCATCTGCCTACAAAACAATCCACGTTTTCAAATGTTTGCCCTGCGTCCTCTACAGCTTTGATAATGGCTTCCAAACGGTAGGAAAACTGATCCGGTACGGAAGGAAACTGAGCCAGATCTTCGTGGGAATGCTCGATTGTTGTTTTAAATACACAATGTCTGTCCTCAAATAAAGCCACTTTGGTTGAAGTAGAGCCGGGATTTAAAGCAAAAATTTTATAGCTCATATTTTTTACCTCACTTATTCTAATGAATCCTTTGCTGCAAATTGGAATGTTTAGCAATAAAAATCTAATGACAGTTTGATTATAGTTTACTTTTTCTATAAAATAAAATAATATGTAACTCAAACTTCGCACATGTTTTTTGCCTATGCACCTTGAAAATTCAATACCTGGCAATTATTCAGTTGTCAAAGTTCCGCTGCTATGCTGCTTGAAGCTGTGATTTCAATAATGCAGGTAATGTGTTCATAAATGTATCAACCAGATCATTGATTTTTTCTTCAGACAGTTCAGTGTTGTCGCTAAGCATGGTTCGGAACATTTGAAGCAGCATTTGAAATGCCTGTATCCATGTAATGTCAGACATTTCGTCAGAAAAGTATAGAAAAAGTTCACCCAATGAACGGTTGTCGTTGGATTCCCGGCTTTCCAGAGAAAGCATCATATATCGAGTAAAAACAACTGCTGTGTGAGCAGTCATTGCATCGTAAGATAAGGAGTTACATTCCCTGCTGAGGTTCAGATAGCTTTTGCATATCTTGAAGAAAACTTCGATATCCCAGCGCTTACCATAAATACGGATGATTTCATTTTCATCCAGGGTTGTATCTGTAGAGATAAGACATAAATATTCCTTTCGCTTATTCCTGTTACGGACGTACACAACTTTAGCCGGAATGACTTTCCCATCCTTTACAACATCAACCAACACAGAAAGCAGGTATCGGGAACGACCGCGCCTCTTTTTATTCTGGTTGTAGATTGTGGTAAGAGACATATCTTTACCATTGTACCGAAAGAACATTTTGGGTGTCTTTTTTACCATGCCAATGACATCATAACCGATTGATATCACAGCATGGAGCGTACTTGGAGAAGAAAACCAACTGTCAAAAAGAACGTATTTGGCTGGAATAGCAACTTTTTTAGCGATTTTAAGAGTTCAAGCATCGCCTGTGTTCCTTTTTGCATGGAAAGCATTCTTCGTTTGTATTGCAGGGGCTCTGCATGATATTGGAAATGCGATCAACCGGAAAAATCATGGTGAATATGGAGCTATTTTAGCGTATTCGCTCCTGGAAAAACTGGATATTCCGCTGACAGACAGGGTCATTATCGTGTCTGCCATTGGAAATCATGATGAATCTACAGGGGGAGCGGTTGATGCAGTATCTGCTGCATTGATCCTGGCAGATAAAACTGATGTCAGAAGGAATCGTGTGAGAAACGAAGAAAAATCCGGCTTTGATAAGCATGACCGTGTGAATTATGCAGTTACAAATGCAACAGTGAAGGTGAATGTACAGAAACGTTCTATCACATTGAACCTGCAAATAGATGAAGATATCTGTACCATGTATGAGTATTTTGAAATCTTTCTTGGAAGAATGATGATGTGCAGAAAAGCAGCGGAACTTCTGGGTGCAAAGTTTAAGCTTACAGCTAATGGAAGTAAAGTATTATAGAGATGGAGGCTTCTGTACGGAGAAAAGAAGCAACTATTCA
>JALEHN010000014.1 GCA_022770525.1 Clostridiales bacterium | reverse complement strand
TGAAGCGGCCATTGCAGGGGATGTTGTGGCTATTAACCAGATTGTTGACTATTTTCAACCATACATTAACAGCAGATGCAGGAGGAAGTTTATAGATGAATCCGGGCAGATAAAGTATGGGATTGATGAATATATGAAACGGCGGATGGAAACGAAGCTAATAACAAAGATTTTGAGTTTTGAGATTCAGCTTTAATACTTGTGCATGGGAATTATCCCCTTTTCGCCCATGCAAAAGATTATGAAGCACTGTACCTTGACAAGTGCATATTTTATCCTGCAGGACACGAAAACAGTGGAGCTGTGTGACGGATACGCCATGACTATCTGTGTCTGATACTTTGCGACATCGTGTCGCAAAGTTACTGGACATTGAAAACGATGAAATACCGATACCGGTGTTGAAGTAAAGGTACGAGCGAGAAATATTCGATTACAGGCAAAGTTACGGGAATTTTGTGCGAGGATACTGTTTTTAATAATGATACTTCCGAAGATAAGCTGCTTCGGTCCGAGAGGATGGTGAGATTCCAATGAGGTTGTTACCTGGCAACCGCCTGCAGGACATTATTATTTAGCAGAAAGGGGTAATCCGATTTACATGGATGATAAGAAATTGTTGCGGTATAGTATGCAGCTATCTATGTTAAAGCAGTTGCTTTCTAAAAAATTGATTAGTGAAAACGAATATCAAATTATACAAAAAAAATTAATGAAAGATTATGGCATTATATCTAACATTACCGCTTGACGAGACAAGTGTGCTGCATTATAATATAATCAACACTGCGATAGGAACACAAAAAGAGGAGGACGAAAATGGAAGTTGAATTGATTAAGGCAAATGATCCATTTGACGGTTCTGCCAGACGAAAGATTGAGCGGTTAAGAGTTGCGGCATACTGCCGGGTAAGTACGGATGATGAAGATCAGATAAAAAGTTATAATTCAATGGTTACGCATTATACGGAGTTAATTCAGAATAATAAAGACTGGATTTTTTCGGGTATATACGCTGATAAAGCAATTACAGGAACAAAGGTAGATAAGCGGGATGAATTTCAAAGGCTGATTCAGGATTGTATGGATGGTAAGATTGATATGGTCATTGCTAAAAGCCTTCCGAGATTTGCCAGAAACACATTGGATACGCTGAAATATGTCCGTATGTTAAAAGAGAGAAATATTGCTGTTTATTTTGAAGTTGAGAAAATCAACACATTAAAAGATGGTGAATTTCTAATGACTATTTTAAGTTCTGTTGCACAGCAGGAGGTTGAAAATACATCTGCTTATGTAAAAAAGGGCTTAAAGATGAAAATGAAACGAGGGGAGTTGGTAGGCTTCCAGGGATGTTTGGGATACGATTATGATATTGAAACAAAATCTATTTCAATCAACGAGGAAGGTGCTGAAGTTGTTCGATATATATTTGATAGATATGTGGCTGGAGCCGGTAGCACTATGATAGCCAGAGAACTGAATGAACAGGGAAATATGACGATCCGGGGAAATCCCTGGACTTCATCCAGTATCATGGGAATTATCAATAACGAAAAATATAAAGGTGATATTTTGTTAGGAAAAACCTTTACAGTTGATCCGATTTCTAAAAGACGTTTAGAGAATCTTGGCGAGGAAGATCGGTATTATATACATAATCATCACGAGTCGATTATTACAGAAGAACAATTTGAACGGGCGCAGGAAATAAGAAACCGAAGAAATGGGAACCGAAAGCATAATGTCATTCCGGGGAAACGTGAGAAGTTCAGCAGACAGTTTGCATTTAGTTGTATGGTGGAATGTGGATTTTGCGGTTCTAATCTTTCACGCAGACGCTGGCATAGCAGTTCTAAATATAAAAAGACAATATGGCAGTGTGTTAAGTCAACGAAGGAAGGAAAAAGATTTTGTCCTGATAGTAAAGGGATTCCGGAACAGGTAATAGAGGAAGCGTTTGTTGAGTCCTATAGGATGCTTTGCAACGATAATAAAGATGTCCTAGAAGAATTTTTAAAGCGAACTGAAAAGGCGCTTGGAGAAAGTTCGGTTGAAGATCAGATTCATAAGTTGGAAAAAAGTATTGAGAAGGTTTCTTCAAAGAGAAAAAAACTACTGGATAACTATTTAGGTGGAGTCGTTGAACAGGATATTTATGAGGAAACAGACGTTGGACTGAAAACAGAGTTGACTAATGCAAAAGCAAAGCTGCAATATTTACGTCAGCAGTCAGATGAAAAGAGTTCATTGCAAAGGAGGCTTTCGGATTTCAAAAAAGCACTCTCACATAATGAAGTGCTAGAAGAATTTGATAGAGGAATATTTGAGAGTATAGTTGAAAAAGTTATAGTCGGTGGCTATGATGAAGATGGAAATAAAGATCCCTATAAAGTTACTTTCATATATAAAACAGGATTTAAAAACGAAATTGGAAACGCAAAGGAGAGGTTTGGAAAGTCAACGGGTATCGGAGACAAAGTGAAAAAAATGTGTTCCGATATAAGTGACGAGATAAAGGGTGTGTGTTCCGATGTTAGTGTCAACACATACAGAAACAGTCTGCCTCTTAAGCCGCATAAAATAAGGAAAATCAATATAGTTGCATACGGTAAAAATTATATTTGTCCACAATTTGTCACCGCAATTTTTAAAATTTGTGAATGTTATGGCTTCCGTCATAGAAAAAAGTTATAGAAAGGGTTATAAGCTATGACAAACGAGGAAAGAAATCTACTTAAGAAAATGGCATCAGGAGCACTTGATGGATTTGTAGGAGACGATCTTACTACATCAGGGGGTTCTACAGTCTGGAAGGTGATTAAGAATGGAGTGCCAACTATGTTTAAGCAGGGGCCTGGCAGAAGATTTTTCAACGGCAAGGAAAATGAACATATCGAGGGTGTTCTGCATACCTTGCAGGAATGGGCTACCGATGATCAGAAGTTAGAGTTCTTGAGAAAGTTTGGTTGGTTAATGAAGGACGAGGCTGTAAAAGCGTATAGTGCTAAGTTTAAGCTGGGAAAATAATGAAGGAGCATCATGTTTTGAACTTACAAATATCTCCCTAGGAAGTTTTTGATAAAAAAAGAAGATTTTGATTGACATTGCATTATTATGGGACTAATATATACATACTTGTCATAAAATAGCAGAACAAATATGTTTACAATATGACAAAAAGATGATATTATATATTAAAAGAAGGAGGCGCGATACTATGGATAGATTAAGCATTGGTAATAAAATTAAAGAATTAAGAACGAAGGCAGGCTTTAATCAATCTATAATTGCTGAATATTTACAGGTTGATCAGAGTCTGATTTCAAAGATTGAAAAAGGTGAAAGAGAAGCAAGTACAGATGTTTTAAAGAAACTTGCAGAGTTATTCGGCTGTAAAGTGAGCGCGATTATTAATGAAGAAGAGGATATTTCGTGTTTAAATGTAGCATTTCGTACTAATGGAATGTCAAAGGACGACTTGAATTCAATCGCTGTCATAAATAGGATTGCTTTGAATCTTGAAAATATGCAAAAGATGTTGGAGGGGTAAAGCAAGTGAGAAGTGTTAATGAAATCGATAGTATGGCGGTTAATTTAAGAAAAGAATTAGGAGAGGATAGTATGTCTCCTATTGATATTTTTGCAATTGCAAAGACCATGCCAGAATTGACAACGGTACTGTATCCTTTGGGAAATAATATTAGCGGTATGTGTATCAAAGGAAATGGGGCTAGTTTGATAGCGATAAATTCAGGAATGTCGCTTGGAAGGCAAAGATTTTCAATGGCTCATGAATTTTATCATTTACACTATGATACAGAAGTAAAAAAGAGTGTTTGTTCAATTGCAATTAATGGTGGAGATGAAAAAGAGCGAGAGGCGGATTTGTTTGCATCTCATTTTTTGCTACCATCGGCTGCTTTGTATAATGTATTAAAAGATTGTAATACAGTTTCTTTAGAACAGGTAGTTTGGTTAGAACAGCATTTTGGTATGAGCCGTCAAGCAATATTATATAGGTTGAAGAGCGAAGGAAAAATTGATAGTAATTTATATAATAAGATGCAAGTTGATGTTCAGTATTCTGCTGCAAAACTTGGGTATGACACTGATTTATATAAGTCAACACCCAAAGGTAGTAATATGAAAACTACTGGCCAGTATATTAGAATGGCAGATAAGCTTTATAGCGAAGAAATAATATCTACAGGAAAGTACGAAGAAATGCTGTTAGATGCATTTAGAGAAGATCTTGTCTTTGGAGATGATGGCGAGGGGGACGAGATTATTGACTAAGGATATTTTTATAGATACGGACTGTATTTCTGCATTCTTATGGGTTGGTAATGAAAGCCTGCTTTCACAGTTATATCCTGGTAGGGTGATAATGCCAAAACCTGTATATGATGAGATTGATAGACCAACACTAGCATGGATGAAAACACGTATTGATAGTATGATTAGTGCTGGAAAATTGACGGTTGTTGAGCTTTCATCAGGAACTGAAGAATTTGATTTGTATTACAAATTAACTGAAAATCCAGATGAAGGACATAAGATTATAGGCGATGGAGAAGCATCGTCAATTGCGTTGGCTAAAGTAAAAAATGGAATAGTTGCTAGTAATAATTTCAATGACATATTGACATATATAAATGAGTATTCGTTGGAATATACGACTACGGCTGATATATTGGTTGATGCGTATAAGAAAGGTATTATTGATGAGAATCAAGGAAATACTATTTGGGCAAATATGTTGAGAAAAAGACGTAGGTTAGGTGCCGCTAGTTTTTCAGACTATTTGAGTACACATTCATAGTTTTTATTATAGTATAGTAATTAACGTCTACAGAAATGTAGGCGTTTTTGCAATTATTAATGGAGTTGTAAATTACAACAACCCTTTAATAATATTGATTTGGGGGTGTTTGGGATTGAGATTGTTCTGTTTTTATTATGATGAAGCGCATCAAAGTTATTATGGTACTAGCTTTTGGGCAATGAAAGAAATAGAGGGAACTACAGAATTTCTTAGGAGAAAATCCAATTTATATAAAGATGAACATGGTAAAACAAAAATGCAAATTGTGGTGAAAGGTTTACATCAAGGATTTAGACGTCATCCGATAGGAACTGGAAATCATACATGTTTATCTCGAGGAGATTATGAAAGTGTTTCCCACCAAGGAAATAAGGAGGCTATTGCTTCATTAAAAGAAATAAAGCTTAATATCGGAAACGAAAATGTTGTAATTTATGTCAGAAATATAGAATTAGAAAAAGAAGTAAAATGCAATAACCGCAATTATGAAATTGACATATATATAGAAATCGAGAGAACAGAGCCAGAAGAATATAAGGAATTGTGGAATGGGGAGTTGTGGCTTGAAGTATTTCATACTTGTAAAGTAGATAGACAACAGGCAGAAGATTTTGCAATAGAAGGATTACCATTATTTGAAACAAAAATACCGGATAATTATACTTTTTATGAAAACATAACCTTAGAAGGGTATAAGAAAAGAGCAAATAATTGAGAAGTATAATAAATTTGGAGTATCAGGATTATTGTTTTCGTACAATAATAAATTCAGTGCTATAAAATGGAGATTAAGCGAGAATGGGAATTATACTGCCTATATAGGCAATCGCAATTTTACTATTATTAAAAGCCAATTTGATGATGGCTATGGCATTGTGTATGGAGAAAAGAAACCTTTATGGGAGTATAATGGAAAACGATTTAGCTCAGTCGAAGATGCAAAAAAGAATGCGGAATACATTGCCTTTTTGCTCTATAACAATGAAAAGGTGTAAAGCTATTCTGATTTCTGACCTAAAGAAATATGCGGACAAGAAAAATGTTTTTACCGGCAACGGCATTTACAACAATAAATGCCAGTAAAGGTGTAACAACTTAATTGGCGTACTCGCCACATGTAACTCTAGTCAGGTGGTCTGTACGCTAAATCGTAACGCTTTGTCTGCAACTAATAGCAAATCTTCAAAAAGGTGAAAAAGCCTGATTTTACGGGGAGTACGCATTATGTTGTAGCCCAGTAGAAATATACCGCATGTGGAGACTGTAGTACTGCTTTCCCACAAAATTCCAGACGGACATATCAACGTAAAAGTTGAGTTTGGCGAGGGTTACGTAAAAGTTCCGCTTGATGATATTGCTAAAAGAGTGGAAAACAACAAGCCCAAAGCACGAGTGACCTAAAAAACAGATTATATATTTATGAGGTGTTTCAAAATGAAGAAGGAATTTGAAATTTCTGAAGAAGAATACGAAAAAAGTTTAATTGAAAGAATGGCATGCGAAGCAGGAAGACCAGAAACGAAAGAACAAAAGATGATTTCAGAAGCAAGAATCAAACGATTAAATGAATTGGCTGAAGAGGAAAGAAAAAGACAAGGATTAAACTATTAGCAGCACACGTTTTTTAAACGTACTTTTGCTTGAGTTTTTAATGTATGCGGGTTAACAGTTATTTTGAGATAAATGTATGATGTTGACAGGAAATGAAGGAAAGCGTTAGTTTATTTTTAAAGAGGTGTATGAGAAAATGGCGAAAAAATTAACAGAGAAAGCACTTGTTAAAAAATTGAATACAATGGGTCAGGAGGAGTTAATAAAAGTAATTTCTGATTTGTTTAAAACAAACAAGGCTGCGGAAGTAAGATTAAATCTGATGTTTCTGGGCGAAGAGTATGGAAATACATTGTTAGAGAAATACAAAAAGCAGTTGTACAAGATATTTAATCCGTCCAATATTGTCAGAACGGGTTTTTCATTGGAGAAGGCACAAATGGTTCTGTCTGATTTTGCGGATATGTGTGGTAAAGGAAGATGGTATGGTGATTTGGCTTTATACTTTGCGGAATGTGCCACAGATTTTACGATGAGCTATGGTGACATAAACGAAAAATTTTATGACGCATTGGGAGATGCTTATCACGATGCTGTAGCTATGGCGAGTGAAGACGAAGAACTGTATCAGTTATGGAAAGACAGATTGGAATACATATATCATGAGTTTTCCGGTTTCGGTTGGGGAATGGATGAGTTTATAACGGAAGAATACGATTCTCTTCCGTGGGTTGTTGAGGACTGATGATTATGAGATTGCCGGAGCGTGTGTGATATGCATTTTGTTGATGCGAAAGGGATACTCACCGGAAGCGGTGGCCATTATGGAATGAATATATACAGGGGATGTTCTCACGGGTGTATTTATTGTGACAGCAGAAGCAGATGCTATCAGTTTACGCATCCCTTTGAGGATATTGAGGTAAAGCGGAATGCTCCTGAGCTTTTGGAAGCAGCGCTAAAATCAAAGAGAAAGAAAAGTATGATAGGGACGGGGGCAATGTCCGATCCATACATGCATTGTGAAGAAAAATTGAGGCTGACAAGAAGATGCCTGCAAATCATCTTACAGTACGGATTCGGTGCGGCAGTTCAGACGAAATCAGATCGGATTCTGCAGGATATTGATTTGCTGGATGAGATCAATCAGAAAACCAAGTGCGTCGTACAGATGACGCTGACGACATTTGACGATGATTTATGCCGGATTATAGAGCCGAACGTTTGCAGCACAAAAAGGCGGATTGACGTTCTGATGGAAATGAAGAAGCGAGGTATTCCGACAGTGGTATGGCTGACACCAATCCTGCCCTTTATCAATGATACGGAGGAAAATATCAAAGCAATTCTTGATGAATGCATACGAGTGGGTGTCAAAGGCATTATTTGTTTTGACATGGGGCTGACACTGCGGGACGGAGACAGAGAGTATTATTATGCTGCTTTGGATAAGCATTTTCCGGGTATGAAGAAAAGGTATATGGAACGATACGGGAATTCTTATGAATTGCCGAGTCCGAAAGCAAAGGAACTTATGACGATATTTATGAATATTTGCAAAGCGCACGGTATACTTTGTACACCGGAAGAGTGTTTTGGGTATTTAAATGAATTTCCGGAGAAATATAAACAGATGAGTATTTTTGATATTTGCTGAGCATAAATGATGCCGTACATCAGGTATATAAAGGGTCATGCGGAACAGTAATGAGAAGGGAGCCCGGGTATCCTATTGTGAGAAAAATCAGGGCGATTTTTGTTGTATTTTCTGAAAATGTGTAATTGTAATAAGCAGCGTATCTTGGTAAAATATATGTATTAGAGAAGGTCTTTTGCCGGAGGCTGGTATCACTTTTGGCATGAGTTTCCCGACTTGTGATAGCAGAGGGAAGAGCGCGGGGAAATAGCAGGATTAAAATACGGGGGACAGTGTTTTGGTGGATAGTTATTTTTTGATTATTACAGTTATAGACATATTTGTTCTGGGAATTATGTATGTTCTTACAAAATACAATGAAACGCTGAACAAATGGCAAAAACAATGTTTTATGGGGGCATTCATTTTAATAATTGCGATATCGGTCATTGAAGTTATTGTTGTGGCGGTCGATGTGGAGGTGCCATCATTAAGATGGATCAATATTATGGCAAATTATCTGGGATTTGGGCTGACACCGGCCGTTCCTCTTTTTCTTGCGGCGGCTATGGAAAAGAACAGCAATATCAGGTATGCGGTTATAGGTGAATGTGCATATCTGCTTGTTTTGGCACTTTCCCTTCCTTTTGGGCTGATTTTCTATGTTGATGAAAATAATCAGTATATACGGGGTGATTTTTTCGTTATATATGTAGCTGTCTATATAGCTGCCATTATTTATTTGCTTGTAATAACGATGCAGGTTACTGAAAGGTATCAGAATCAAAGCAGGTCCAGTGTTTATCTTATTGTCGGATTTCTGCTGGTGACTGCAGTGCTTCAGGTTGTATTTCCGAAAGTTTATATAACATGGCTGTGTGTGTCACTTTTGTCGATGGTTTATTTTACATATTGCAATGGTATGTGGCAGAAACTTGACGGCCTTACCGGTTTGCTGAATCAGAAAAGCTATCTGAATATGGCAGCCTCGTTATCTGAAGGCGGTATTCTCATCGTATTTGATGTGGATAATTTTAAGCATATCAATGATAATTATGGCCATCTGGCGGGCGACCAATGTCTGGAAGAAGTTGCAGCCTGTATTAAGAAGGCCTATTCAAAAGACGGACTTTGCTATCGAATCGGCGGAGATGAGTTCTGTGTTTTCCTTAATTTATATGCGGATGAAGATGAGTGCTATGAAAATCTGCTGAAGGAGATGGATATCCGGAGAAAAACACTGGAGATTCTTCCGACTGTATCCATTGGTTCGGCACGATTTGTGGCGGGCGATAATATTGCGAAGGCCAAAGTCATCGCTGATGATAATATGTATCAATTTAAAAAGGCGCACAAAAGGAAAGAAGCTCCCAGGGGATAAGGGGCTTCTTTCCTTTTATATGCGGGATAAAATCGCGCTTTATATGATGACTCTTAGCTTTATATGATGACTTTCGATTTTATATGATGACTCTTAATTTTATATGATTACCCTTAAAATAAACCATTGATCTTTAATCATGAACTGGCAGTTTCCGTTGAGTTTCTCGGTGACATATCGGATGCTTTGTGTGCCGAGGCCGTGGCCGGGTGTGCTGCTTTTCGGCAGACCATCTGCGATTTCCGGCATTTGGGCAAAAGTATTTTTGATTGAAATTAACAGCTTATGATCATTCATATGCAAATCCAGTTTTATTTCCCGTCTTTCTTTTTCAAGCGGCAGAACCGCAAGAATTGCATTTTCCAAAGCATTTGACAGAATTGAGGTGAGATTGACATCTGAAATCGGCAGCTCCTGCGGCAGCTGAATCGAATGCTGAAAATGAATGTCGTTCTCTCTGATTTTGTTTTCGTGAGAGGATAGAATCATATTGACGATTTCATTTTTACAGTATTTTTGTGTGGCGGTTTGGTTAGTGGAGGAAATAATTTCGTTGATATATTCCTTTGCCTTATCAATTTCATTGTTGTCAATGTAAGCGGAAATGTTCAGCAAAAAGTGACGCATATCATGGCGCAGAATTGAAATGGCATATTCGGAACGTTTGATAGCTTCAATTTCCTTTTCGGATTGTGTCCGCTGCATTTTAATCAGACGGTTTCGCTGTTCGGCCTCCTGCTTTTCTTCATATTGTTTGAAATATACAAGCAAAAATATAATATAGAAAACGCAGATTGCAAAAGCTAAAAATTCAACGATCACTTCCGTTCCGGAATACAAAAGCGACGTATAAACACCGGCCGAGTAATCAAATAGATAATAGATAAACGGAAGCATACCAAAAATCAACAGCGTCTTTGTAGGTTTCTGCATGAGCTGTGCTGTCGCTTCAGATACAAACATGATCAGAACAATAAAGACAGTTATTGTTGTGGCAATTCGTGCGATGTAATATACCAATTCCAAATGTGTTATGGTCAGAAATAAAAGTCCTATCCAGTTGCTGATCTGGCAGCACAGATATGCGGTAAGTACTGAAAGTGCGCAAAGTATTGCTTTATATTTATAAAACAGTGTGAGAAACAGGACAAGCGGAATGTGGATGATCAGCGGATAAATCTTTTCGGTAAATGCTGCGCCGAATAATGCAAAGACTGCAGCATTAACAGCACCAACACAAGCGGAGAAAGCGAGCAAAATCAAAATATTTCTGCGGTTCATCAGTATTCCGAGAAATGCTGCCGAAATATAAACGCCGAATAAAAGTGTGGTTGCGTTATGTGTGATGCTTAATACGTTGCAAAACATAGGATTTTCCTTTCTTATTCCGAAACATCAATGTGAAGCAGGTTTCTTTCTTATTCACGAAACATCAATGTGAAGTAGGCTTCTTTAAAAGCTTTTCCGTAGCCTCTGGCAATTGGAATTTTGCGTCCGGATTTTGTTACGATTTCCGTCATATTGAAATAATCCACATTAGGCATGTACACAAGATAGCTGCGGTGACATTTGAAAAAACCGAGATTATTGGTTAAGCGGTTTTCAAAGGAATACAGAGGATCGAATGTTTCCACAGTTCTGCCTGTCTGCAGATAGAAAATAACTTTTTTGTTCTGAGCTTCTGCATATTCAATTTCGTGTAAATAAAGTTTCTGATAACCCAAAGTAGTTTTAAGGATGATATGATCGGGTTCCGCGGCAAAGGAATAACTGCACTCGTCAAGCGTTTCACGTATTTTTTCGTAGGTTACAGGTTTTAAAAGATATCCCTGCGCTTTCACTTCGTAAGATTCCAGACCATCTTTCAATCAATTTGACAGCGTGCTGCAAAAAAATCGTATCGTCATCACATATAGCTATTCGTATCATATTTATCCCTCACTGTACAGATTCATGCCTTCATTTTACTTTATTTTTATGTCTTTTTCAATAAAGGCTGACTGCGGTTTACTCTGAATAAATAACATTTCACACCGCATTTTAAAGGCTGCACCATATGAAAATCATTCTGACATTTTCATATGGTGCAGCCAAAGTCTTTGAGGCTGATAATCCTGTGGTGTGTGAACTTATGACAGCAGTTCTCTGACCATTTGTGCATCAAAAGATACAGTATTGATCTGGTTGACTTCAATCTGGTACAATGCATTGGCGGCAATATGTTCGGCAGTCTGTTCAAGATCGCGGATGCCGCTTGTGTTTTTATGCATATCAATCACTGCGTCAAGACCTTCCGGTGTCAGGGTGCATTCGTTGTCGCGAAGACCGATGCGTTTTAAAACTTTCGGAAGGGCATATTCGGAAAAGATAATTTTCTTTTCTTCCGGTGTATAGTCCGGTATTTCTATGACGGCAAAACGGGACATCAAAGGTGCGCTGATCTGATCTTTGTCATTGGCAGTGGCGATAGGATAAACACCGACCGTCGGAATCATACATTCGATGTAGTTATCGGTAAAACCGAGGTTGTCCAAAAGTGTAAGAAGGACATCCGCCGGATTTCCGTTGCCCTTGCCTGAAGCGGCCTTGTCAAGCTCGTTGATGATGAAAACAAGGTTGGATTCGCCGGCCATGGAAAATGCTTCCATGATAATACCTGGCTTTGCATTGGTGTAAATTCGGGAGCTGCCGGTCAGCTGTTCAGGGTCATTGATGGAGCTCATGTCCAGCGTTGTCCACGGCAGTTTTAAAATTCGGGCTACAGCGTAGGCAATCTGGGATTTTCCTGTACCGGCAGGCCCGATCAGCAAAAGACCGTAAGCCGGCAGCGTATGTGTACGGTTGATCTGTATGATTGTTTCTATAATTCTTTGTTTGACTCTTTCCATGCCGTAAAGTTCTTCGTCCAGAATACGGCGTGCTTCTTTCGGGTCAATGGCCTCAAAATAATTGCTTTTCCACTGAATGTTCATCATAATGGACAGGGCGCGCTGAGCATGGCGGCGTTCTTCCGGCGATACTTCGTTGGAGCGTGCCACGGCAAGATTTCTTCTGGCCCAGAGGCGGATATTATCCGGCAATGTCCGGCCGGCGCAGTTCATAAAATCGGTGATGCTCTGAAGGCTTGTAAGCTTCATGCTGTCACCGCTTTCATCCTGTTCTTCATCTTCGGCTTCATCGGCAGGCGCGTTGCTTAGAAGGAGGCGTTCGATCATAAACTGTAAAAAGCCGTCTTCAGCAGACAGTTTGGAACCGCCGCCGGAAGCAATTTCACGGATTTTATATACAGCATAGCCGTCGTCACGGTCGGCGCCGGAGAGACGGACACTGATATGATTTTCGCCAAGCCATTTTAAAAGACTTACAAAACGGGCGTCTACCTGAAGAATATCGGCGGTAATCGTTCCGGCTGCATCTTTAAATTCAAAAGATGTACGTTTATTGGGATTTGTAAATACGCCGCAGGAATGGTGTTTCAGATTTTTTCCGCGATTGTCTAAAACAAAAAAAGGTTCTTCAGGAGAAACTGTGGATTTATTGGTGCGAAAAACGGTATATGTACATTCAGGAACGACTGGTTCCTTAGGTGTGGCTGGATTACTGAAATCAAAAACTGGCATGAAAAGACCTCCTTTTTATGATCAATGCAGGTAACTGTTCAGAGCCGGCCTCCAAACAGCTGCAAATATAATCTGAAATTTTTTTTAGTTTAGCATGAAATAGTTGTCTGTACAATAAAAATTTGTGGTTATTATAGATTCGGTATAAAAATATCGAATATTTTTGGGTATGACCTATGACCGTTTAATTCTGGTATCTTCAGTATAGAGCATTATACTTTGGCAGCGGATAATCGAGCTCGTAATTGCGGCAAAGGTCGATGAAGGCCTGAGCTGCTGAGGTCAGATACTTCTGCCTGTGATAAATGATGCGAAAGCTGCGTTTAAAATCCAGCCCTTTAACCTGGATCGTTACGATCAGTCCCCGCTCGAGAGGGCCGATGATCATCCGGTGGGGAAGTACAGAAATACCCAGGCCGCTGATCACGGCATTGACAAGGGCAGTTGTGCTCATGGCTTCCCAGACCGGTGTTACGGAAAAACCGGCATTTTCAGTGACCCGGTTGAATACTTCCCGGGTGCCGCTGCCGGGTTCGCGCAGAAGAAAATTCTGCTGTTTAAATTCTTCAAGGGACAGACATTGCCCCTGATAGTATTTGTCGCCTGCAGGACAGATGATGCTCAAGTGATCTTCCATATATTCTTCGGACACGATGGAGGGATCATGGGCGATGCCTTCGATTAATGCAAAATCCAGTTCATTGGAAAGAAGCTCTTTTTCCAATTGATCCGACGGGGCGATTTTAACATGGACTTTAGTACCGGGATAACGACTGTAAAATGATTTTACATAGCTTGGCATAAACTGTGAGCCGACGGTGATGCTGGCACCGATACGCAGAATACCGGATGCATCCCAGTGGCGCAGTTCTTTTTCCATATCATCAAAAAGCGATGCAATGTGGACGGCATAATCAAGAAAATTTTTGCCGGCCTGTGTAATCTGAAGTTTTCTTCCGATGCGGTCAAACAAAACGACGCCGTAATATTGTTCCAGCTCTTTCAGTGCAAGACTGACCGCAGGCTGTGTCATGTGCATTGCCTCTGCGGCCTTAGTTATGTTATAATGATGTTCACAGATGCTGCAGAATATTTTCATATGACGCAGTGTCATAAAATCACCTCTTATATCAAAATACTTATGGATATAATTTAATTATATTATTTTAATTATTTATATGCAAGCAGTATAATGGTCGGGAAAGGGTGTGATTGTGTGAAAAGAGAAAAACATAAAAATATTGATAAAAATGTTGGCGGAAAAAATGACGGAAAGACTGGTAAAGTAGCCGGCGGAAAAATCATAAAAAACAAATATCTGCAATTATTTGTTTCTGTTTTTAAACTCAGTGCCTGTACCTTCGGCGGCGGTTTCGTGATCATTCCGCTGATGCGAAAAAAATTTGTGGATCAGCTTCACTGGATCGAGGAACAGGAAATGCTGGATCTGACAGCCATTGCCCAGTCATCACCGGGGGCTATTGCTGTCAATGCCGCTATTTTAGTCGGCTACCGCGTGGGTGGTATCGGAGGCGCGCTTCTGACAGTCATTGGTACGATTCTGCCGCCGTTACTGATTATTTCTGTCATATCTATGTTTTACAGGACATTCAGAGATAATGCCATTGTCAATATGGCTATGGCCGGTATGTTGTGTGGTGTAGCCGCTGTGCTTCTGGATGTTGTCATCAACATGACAAGAGATGTGATTAAACAGAAAAGAATTTTGCCGGTTGTTGTGCTTGTCGGTGCTTTTATAGCTGTTCGTTTCTTTAATGTCAGTGTGATTATTATTATTTTAATCTGTGGTCTGATCGGTGCTTTGGATATCCGGATCAGGGAAATAAGAGCGAAGGGGGTAAAGCGGTCATGATTTATATTGAATTATTCTGGAGTTTCTTTCAGATCGGTTTATTCAGTATCGGCGGCGGATATGCGGCGATGCCGCTGATTCAGAATCAGGTTGTGGACACTCATGGCTGGCTTAGTATGACACAGTTTGCGGATGTAATCACCATAGCGGAAATGACGCCCGGTCCTATTGCTATTAATTCGGCAACCTTTGTAGGCATTCAGATTGCAGGTATTCCCGGGGCGCTTGTTTCAACGATCGGCTGTGTTGTCCCGTCCTGTATCATTGTGATGACTCTGGCATTCGTGTATTACCGGTTCAGAGGTTTAAATGTCGTTCAGGGAATGCTTTCCGGACTTAGGCCTGCGGTGGTTGCAATGATCGCATCCGCAGGGCTTTCGCTGTTGCTTTTGGCATTATACGGACAGCGGAGCATGCCGGAAAATGTGCTGAATGCAGATGTTGTGGCTGTTTTCATTTTTCTGGCGGGATTTTTTGTCCTTCGCAAATGGAAAATAAATCCAATTTGCGTCATGGCAGGCAGCGGCATCCTTGGCGTTATTTTATATACCATAATTTAAGTGGTTTGCGCGGCAAATTTTGGCAGGGAGGTATTTACATGAAGTATATTTTTAAATCCGGTATATTGTTGGCACAAAAGGGTAATACACCTCTGGCTAAAATGAAAGGTGATTTTATCGGGCCGCAGAAAAGAGTGTTTTTAAAAGATAAAATGCCTGTTTTAAAAACCGATATACGGATATCGGAGCCTTTGCCGGGAGAGCGAAGAAATATACATTTACGGGAATACACAATGGCCGATGCCGATGGCAATATTGTCTCTGTCGGAAAACCGGGCTATGCTGAAGGTGAAGATCCCGAAGCGGCGGGATGGCCGATTTGTCGTATGCCTCATGTGGATCGTGCAGACATACATATGTCCGGCAAAGACTACGTGCTTATGATGCATAACAGCCAGAGTTATTCATTGAGAAATGACGGAGGGGATGTACTGCTTCAAATTATTCACAGGGGGCTTATCGGTGGCTGGAATATTGAATCAAAAGTTGCTTTTCAGCCGGAAATCCTGTGCGGTTTATTTGCATTCTGCAGGTATATAGAGCAGGAGAATGAATTGATGATTGTTTGACAAAGGGAGGTGTCATGACATGCATCAGGTGAAATTATCTGTTCGCAATCTTGTGGAATTTATTTTGCGTTCCGGTGATATTGACAGGACGATTGGTGCGGTCAGTGATGCCGAGGCGATGCAGGAAGGCGGAAAAATCCACAGAAAGCTGCAGAAAAGTGCCGGTGCCGGGTACAGGGCTGAGGTGCCGATGAAGATTGATGTTCCTGTTGATGAAGAACTGATCATTAGTCTTGAGGGACGGGCAGACGGCGTTATCACCGATTACCGTATGCCGGATATTCTTGAGCTTTTGGAGGCAGAAGAAAGACGGGAAGAAAAGGAAAATTCGGAACGCAGTGATAATGATAAAAATGAGACAAAAGAAAATACTTCAGATGCTGATGCTGCTGTATCCGAAGACCTCAGTTATGAGTTTTATACAATTGATGAAATTAAATCGACTTATACGAATTTGAATAAAATCACAGAGCCTGTGCCGGTACATCTTGCACAGGCTAAGTGTTATGCATACATTTATGCAAAGGAACATCATCTGGCATCCATTGACGTTCAGATGACTTATGTAAACATAGAAACCGAAAAAGTAAAGCGTTTTCGGGAGACAGAGCCGTATGAAGCACTGGAAACCTGGTTTAATGATTTAGTGGAGCGTATGGCAGTGTGGATCCGCTGGCAGATGAAGTGGACGGAAAAAAGAAATGAAAGTATTGAAAGATTACAGTTCCCGTTTGAATACAGACCGGGTCAGCGGCGCCTTGTGGGCGGTGTTTACCGGACGATCGTTCAGGAGAAAAAGCTTTTTGCGCTAGCACCTACCGGTACGGGAAAGACAATATCGACTTTATTTCCGGCAGTCAAAGCCATGGGGGAAGGCAAATGTGAGCGGATTTTTTATTTGACGGCCAAAACCATTACACGGACTGTGGCGGAAGAAACTTTTCAGGTGCTGAAAAAAGAAAATCTGGATTTTAAGTCAATGACATTGACCGCAAGAGATAAAATATGTATTTTTGATGAGGCAAAATGCCGGCCTGAGGAATGTGAGCGTGCCTGCGGTCATTTTGACAGAGTCAATGATGCCGTGTTTGATATGATTACCCATGAAAATGAAATGACACGGACAGTGATTGAAAAATATGCCGAAAAATACAGGGTATGTCCATTTGAAATGCAGCTTGATGCGGCTTTGTGGTGTGACGGAATTATCTGTGATTATAATTATGTTTTTGACCCCAACGTTTATCTGAAGCGGTTCTTTGGGGAAACTTATTTTGGCGGCACAAAACGGTCCTATACATTTCTTATGGACGAAGCCCATAATCTTGTGGAGCGGGCCAGAGAGATGTACAGTGCCGCATTAAAGCTGTCAGATCTTACGGCACTGAAGGGAATCGTTAAACCTTATGGCGCGAAGCTGGCGCAAAAAATCGAAAAATGCCGCAAGTATATGATCAGCCTGATGGAAGAGTGCGAACAGTTTCGGGTCGTGGAATCTCTGGGCGGTTTTACGATGTATCTGATGCGGATGATGACCGACATGGAGATCTTTTTAAAAGGCGGCGCGCCTGCGGATATCAGAGAGAAAGTACTGACGATGTATCTTGATGTACGATGGTTTGTGAGTACTTATGACAACATGGATCAACGGTATATGATCTATGCCGAGAATCAGGATGCAGGGGATTTTATGATCAAAATTCTTTGTGTGGATCCGTCAAAGGATCTGGGACAGCGTCTTGATCAGGGCGGCAGTGCCGTATTTTTTTCGGCAACACTTCTGCCGGTGAATTATTATAAGGAATTACTCAGTACAACACCTGATGAGGATTACGGTTTATATATCGAGTCGCCTTTTGATTTAAATAACCGGCTGATTGTTTTGGCAACAGACGTCAGCAGCAAATATACCCGGAGAAATATGAACGAATATACGAAAATCTCGGAGTATATTAAAACCGTTGTACGGGCAAAAAACGGCAATTATCTTGTGTTTTTTCCGTCATATTCTTTTATGGAAGCAGTGTATGAAGTGTTTTCGGAGCGTGAGCTTTATAAGGCAGGCAGCGGCATCCGTGTCGTTAAGCAGGAAAATGCCATGACAGAAGCTGCAAGGCAGGATTTTCTTGATCAGTTTCAGGCGGAAACAAAAAATACAGTCATCGGTTTCTGCGTGCTTGGGGGCATATTTTCCGAAGGTATTGACCTTAAGGAGGACCGGCTGATCGGTGCTGTCGTTGTCGGCACGGGTCTTCCGCAGGTCTGTACGGAGAGGGAGCTTCTCAGAGCTTATTATGACGGGAAGCAGGGCAGCGGTTATGAATTTGCCTATGTTTATCCGGGGATGAATAAAGTGCTTCAGGCAGGCGGCAGAGTGATTCGTACAGAAAAGGATAAGGGAGTCATTGCACTTCTTGACGAACGGTTTAACACAGCGTCTTACCGGCAGCTTTTCCCTAAGGAATGGCTGCCATGTGAAAAGGTAAGCTTACGAAATGCAGAAGAAAAAATCAATGGTTTCTGGGAAGCTGTGGATCAATGACAGGCGGCGTGATGGCTTCATCGGCGATTTTGCCGTGCTGTTATCGGAAGCCGCGTAAAGCATGACAAAGTGAATCTTTACTTTATTTTCAGTGTCAAATAAAGTATAATATTTGTAACAGGATTCCGGTGGTGGGCCAATATAATCCACATCGAAACAGTGAGGTATTTAACATGGATTATGCCGGAACATGCAGTGCGGAATTTGACTTTGAAAATTAAAATGAAAAGGAATTTAAAGCGAAAAGGAATTTAAGCGAATAGTGAGGGAGGAAGCCTTATGAGGATAGGATTTATCGGCCTTGGTATTATGGGAGAGCCGATGTGTTACAACATTGTCAAAAAGCATGATGACAGGGTTTTTGTTTACGATACCAGGGAGTCGCGGGTTAAAATCGCGGAAGGCTATGGTGCCGTCGGCTGCCGCAGTTCATCTGAGGTTGCCATGAATGCGGATCTGATTATTACGGTTGTGCCGAGATCAGAACATTCTCTGGCCGTTTATAAAGAGATTCTGCCGCTGATGGATCAAACCAAAATCTGCATTGATATGAGTACGATCGACCCGGATGTTTCCATGGATATCTGCCGGATGCTTGAGGAAAAAGGAGCGCAGTTTCTTGACGCGCCGATTGTTAAATCGCAGGCAGCGGCAAGGCTCGGTGATGTAGGTATTTATGTCGGCGGCGATTTGGAAGTTTATATGCAGATCAAACCGATTTTGCAGTATATGGGGCGCAGTGTGATGCATATGGGCGATCACGGCAAAGGACTTCTGATGAAAATCTGCCACAATGCGCTTGTAGCCCAGATTCAGAATGGTGTCAATGAAACGCTGTCGCTGGCATTAAAGCAGGGCATTGACATCGATAAGTTCAGCGCCGCGATTTCCTACGGCGGCGGACAGAATTCTTATTATGATTCAAAGCAGATGGCTCTCAGATATAAAGATTATACGACTCAGTTTTCTGTTGAAAATATGGCTAAGGATCTGGATATCTGCCACAAAATGATCAGTCAGCTCGGCATTGAGATGCCGGGACTTGAGGTCTCAAGAGCTGTATATGAAAAAGCCCTGGCTGAGGGCAATGCCGAAAAAGATTTCTGCTCAACACTGGAAATCGTCAAAAAGCTTCAGGAAAATAAGAATGCGGCGGATTGAGCAGATACAAGTACATTAGAAACCGGATTGTACGGATAAAAAGACATAAGTTTGTGCAATTATAACGAAGGCACAAAAAGGAAAAAGCTGTTTGGTCGGCAATAGGTAGATTATCCGTAGTTTTAAGAATAACGTTTGAATATAAAATAAAAGTGTGTTAAAATTTGTTAATGAAATAACAAAGTTCGAAAAGGAGGAGACATACAATGGTTGTTACGATTTGCATAGGCAGTTCATGTCATTTAAAGGGTTCAAGAGATGTTATCGCGATTTTGCAGCGTCTTGTTCTGCTTCACGGACTCAGCGATCAGGTTGAGCTGACAGGTTCATTCTGCATGGGTGAATGTGAAAAGGGTGTTTGCGTCAAGGTTAATGATGAGCTGTTTTCAGTGACACCTGCGACGGCTGAGAGCTTTTTCAACGAGCATATTCTCGGGAGGATTTAACTGTGGGAAATATTGGCTTTAAAAAGGCAAAATGCAAAGACTGTTTTAAATGTGTCCGTATATGTCCGGTGAAGGCTGTCAGACGGCGGAATGAACAGGCGCATTTTGTGGCACAGGATTGTGTGCTGTGCGGCCAGTGTCTTGAGTCATGTCCACAGCATGCTGTGACGGTATTCAGTGATATTGACAAAGTAAAGCAGTATATCAGTGATGGTGAGGACGTTGTGCTGACAGTATCACCTTCATATCTCGGAGCCATTGATGAGACAGAACCGGGACAGTACATAGAGGCGCTTTACCAGCTGGGTTTCCATGAAATCAGAGAGACGGCGGAAGGTGCGATTTATGTGACCGATGAATATGACCGTCTGATTCATGAGGGAACGATGGAAAATATTCTGACTTCGTCGTGTCCGGTCATCAACTCGATGGTTGAAAAGTATTATCCTGATTTAATACAGTATATGGCACCGGTTGTGCCGCCTGTCATTGCACACGGACGTATCCTTCGGCAGGAGTATGGCAGTGATGTGCGGATCGTATCGCTGACACCTTGTCTTGCGGAGTCCGTGGAGGCTGTCAAAGATGAGCGCACAAGAGGCGTGATCGATGCGGTCATCACCTTTAAAGAGGTGCGTCAGTGGATGCGGGAGTCCGGCATTGACGTAACAAAATGTGAAACATACCACCATAAGCGGCGGATCAATCCGAAGATCAACGGTGCTTATGCCGCAGCCGGCGGAATTATCAGCGCATTGCGGGCAAAATCCGGTGAACAGGACGATTATAAGCGTATCTGCGTCGACGGTGTTGAGCAGTGTATGGATGTTTTGGAATGTGTCCGCAAAGGCGAATTGACCCATTGCTTTATTGAGTTAAATTCATGCGTGTCCGGATGTGTCAACGGACCGGTTTCCGGCAAAAAGCTCAGTGAGCGTTTCAGATCCCAGATGCTTGTTCAGGAACGTGTTAAAAAAGAGTATCCTGTCTATGAAGCAAAGCCGGATATCAGTTTACATAAAGAGTTTATTGCCCATCAGCGGATCGATGAGATGCCTGATGAGACACAGATTCGCGAGATTCTGGCAAAAATCGGCAAAGATACGCCTGAAAAAGAGTTAAACTGCGGTGCCTGCGGCTATAATACATGCCGGGAAAAAGCCATTGCCGTGTATCAAAGACGCAGTGACCTTGGTATGTGTGTGAATTACATGTATGAACAGGTACGTTCCCTGTCTGAAGTGATCATGTCGGTAACACCTGAAATGATTATTATCGTTGATGAGGAGTTAAAGATTAAAGAGTTTAACAATGCGGCGGAGGTTGCTTTTAATATATCCCGTGATGAGGCCGTAACGAAGTATCTGTATGAGATTATTGATGCGGAGGATTTTCAGGAAGTTTTCCAGAACCGCCGAAGCATTATGAATAAAAAGGTCGTTTATAAATCATATAAACTTTCAACGATTCAGAATATTATTTATGTGCGCAATCAGCATGTGGCTATCGGCTTTTTCCGTAATATTACCAACGAGGAAAAGGAAAAGGCAAACCGTATGAAACTCAGGATGGCAGGTGTCAATATTGCCCAGGAAATCATTGATAAACAAATGATGGTTGCCCAGGAAATCGCGGGGCTTCTTGGTGAGACAACAGCGGAGACAAAGATGGCTTTATCAAAGCTGCGTGACAGTATGCTTGCCGATGAGGACCAGCAGATCTGAGCGTAAAACAGAAAATGGTTTGTAGTCATAGGATAAGGACCGGCAGATCTGAGCGTAAAAAAATAGAAGATGGTTTGTTGTCATATGATGAAAACCAGTGGGTATGAGTCTGGAGGAAGTTATGAATATTAGTCTTGAAGTGTCTCATAAAAGCCTTTGCAAACACGGAGAAGAGCTTTGCGGCGACAAATTGGAAATTATAAAAACAGAAAATTCTGATATTATCATACTTTCAGATGGTATGGGCAGCGGTGTCAAAGCCAATATTTTAGCGACCCTGACGTCAAAAATTCTCGGTACGATGCTGAAAAAGGGAGCCAATATTGAAGATTGTGTCGATACGATCGCGAAAACACTGCCGGTGTGCAGCGTCCGTCATGTGGCTTATTCCACATTTACCATTCTTCAGATTTTCAATGACGGAAATGCATACCTTGTGGAGTATGATAACCCGGGCTGTGTACTGATCAGAAATAAAAAAATTGTGAATATTCCTTATGAAGTCAAGCAGATTGAAGGCAAAACCATTAAGGAATACCGTTTTAAAATTGAGCTTAATGATTATTTCGTACTGTTTTCGGATGGTGTTGTCCATGCGGGTGTCGGTAATCTGATGGATTTCGGATGGGGATGGCAGCGTGCGGCTGAATATATCCGCAAGGCGTGCTGCGAAGGCAATTTGTCGGCACCGCGTCTGACATCGATGATCTGTAAAATATGTGATGATTTATATATGAATTCACCGGGAGACGATACGACTGTCGCTGTGGCAAGGATTGTTAAGCGCAAAAATATTAATATATTTACCGGACCGCCGACATCGTATGATGATGATGCGGTACTGATGCGTGATTTTATGACAACACCCGGCAAAAAGATTGTCAGCGGCGGTACAAGCGCAAACATTGCTTCCCGTATTTTAAATAAAAAGATTGTAGCTTCGATTACATATAATGATCCGGAGATTCCGCCGATAGCTTCTCTTGAAGGCGTGGATCTTGTAACCGAAGGTGTTCTGACACTGAACAGGTGTGCCAATATGCTGGAGCAGTATAATAAAGGCGATGTCTCTGCAAAATTTTTTGACAGCCTCGATGCGGATAACGGTGCGGCAATACTGGCAAAAATTCTGATCGAGGATTGTACGCATCTGAATATGTTTGTGGGAAGGGCCATGAATTCTGCGCATCAGAATGTCGGTCTGCCTTTTGACTTAAGTATTCGTATGCGGCTGGTGGAAAAAATAAAAACTGAATGCGAAAAGATGGGAAAGGCAGTTGTTGTCAAGTATTATTAAGTTTATGAAAGGACAAATCTAATGAAAAGAAAATTTGTAACTGACATTAACAAAATTAAATATGAAGTCTGTGTTGAGGTGGCAAAGGCGGCATTTGAAGGAAATCTGGAACAGAAGCGTGAAGAGATTCCTTACACCATTATTCCGGGTAAGACGCCGCAGTATCGCTGCTGTGTTTATAGAGAACGTGAAATTATCCGTCAGAGAGTGCGCCTTGCGGAAGGTCACAGTGCGGTAGCCGGCTATGAGGATAAAAATATTGTCCAGATTCTTCCGGCAGCATGTGAGGGCTGTCCGATCAACCGTTTCAGCGTCACAAATAACTGCCAGATGTGTATGGCGAAAAAGTGTATGGGCGCCTGCAATTTCGGAGCGATTACTTTTGAGCAGGGCAGAGCTCATATTGATCCTAAGAAATGTAAGGAATGCGGCAGGTGTGCCGAAGCATGTCCGTACAATGCAATCGCGGATCTGATGCGTCCGTGTAAGCGCAGCTGTCCGGTGGATGCCATTTCCCTTGATGAAGACATGATCGTTGTCATCGATGATAAAAAGTGTATCAACTGCGGTCAGTGTATTGTTAATTGTCCGTTTGGCGCGATTTCAGATAAATCATTTATGGTCGATGTGATTAAGCTGATCAATGGCGGTGCTAAAGTTTATGCCATGGTGGCACCGGCTATCGAGGGTCAGTTTGGCGGTGATGTCAGCGTCGGTATGATTCGCAGTGCGATTAAGGCGCTGGGCTTTGAAGATATGTTTGAAGTATCCCTCGGTGCGGATTTTGTTTCCAAAAATGAGGCACTGGAACTTGAAGAAGCTGTTAAGGAAGGAAGAAAAATGACGACTTCCTGTTGTCCTGCGTTCGTGAATATGATTAAAAAGCATTTTCCGCAGGTGCTGGACAAGATGTCATCAACAGTATCTCCGATGCAGGCCACAGCCCGCATTATCAAAGCAATGTATCCGGAAGCTGTCTGTGTATTTATCGGGCCATGTATTGCTAAAAAAGGCGAGGTTATCGATTCCATTACGATGGGCGGCGCAGATTATGCAATGACCTATGAAGAACTGGCAAGTATGTTTGAGGCAAAGGACATTGACCCGGCAGATTTTGAAGCTGAACTGCAGCAGGGAAGTAAGTACGGCAAAAACTACTCCGTTTCCGGCGGCGTTACGGCGGCTGTGCTTCAGACATTTAAAGAAAGAAATGAAGAACTGGATGTGAAAGTGAACCGCTGCAATGGTGCGCTGGAATGTAAGAAAGCACTGATGCTCTTAAAAGCGGGAAGACTGCCGGAAGACTTCATTGAAGGTATGGCCTGTGTGGGTGGCTGTGTCAGCGGTCCTGCGATGATCAACAAAGACAGAACATTTATGAAAGACAGAAACAACCAGATTGGTAAGGCTGATGACAGAGGTATTCTTGAAAACTGTGATCAGTACAGTGCGTTGGATTTCAGTATGACAAGACACTGATAGAATTTTTTGGCATGAGTATACAGTTTTTTGTATAACAATAATAATCATTTACATAAAAAAGTACCGGTTTTTGGCTTCAAAAGTGCAGCCAAGCATCGGTGCTTTTTTTAAAAACGCATTGTATTCAAATAAAAAGTAGGATAAAATAGAATATAGATGTGTGGGGGCTTGGATCTTCATATCGTATCCTATATGAATTAAAAACAAAATTTTGTTCGGGATAAGTATTGCTTTTTTTTACTGTTGGGTATATAATTACAAACACAATATATAGTATTTGAAGTGATTATGAGATACAACATGTGGAAACTTCTTTTGGGAGAAAAAGCAGTTTCCATATTTATTGGTGAAAATGAACTGTATTTTGGACAGGGCATTGCAGAATGGAGGAAAAAATGACAGACAAGATTCAGAAGCGCAACGGTACGGTTGTTGCATTTGATTCAGTTAAAATTATGAATGCCATCAGTGCTGCGAACAAGGCTGTCGAGGCAGAGACGATGACGCCCACAGACCTTTTATTTTTGACTGAAAAGGTATGCAATAAGCTGCCAAAGGATGAACTTTCAAATGTTGAGCAGGTTCAGGATTATGTGGAAGAGACGCTGATTCAGTACGGGTATACGAAAACGGCGAAGGCCTATATTTTGTATCGCGCCGATCATACAAAGATCAGAAATTCAGAAGGCGACCTGATGGAGATCTATGAGCGCCTTACCTATTCTTCAGCCAAGGATGAGGATATTAAGCGTGAGAATGCCAATATTGATGCCGATACAGCCATGGGAACGATGCTTAAGTATGGTTCTGAAGGGTCAAAGTATTTTATTGATAACTATGTTTTGCCGAAAGATATTGCGGCGGCACATATGAATGGCGATATTCATATTCATGATATGGATTTTTATATGCTGACAGAAACATGCTGCCAGATTGACCTGATCAGACTGTTTAAAGATGGATTTTCCACAGGGCATGGTCATTTGAACGAGCCGCAGTCAATCCGCAGCTATTCAGCCCTTGCGTGCATTGCTATTCAGGCAAATCAGAATGAAATGCACGGCGGTCAGAGTATACCAAACTTTGATTATGCCATGGCAGGCGGTGTGGCAAAGACTTATGTTAAAGAGTATTTTAAAGCACTGAAAGCCTTTTTCCGGCTGAAGCTTGGCGTATCCGCCTGTAAAGCTGATGAACTCGTTGTGAAAATAAAAAGTAAAATCAAAGTAAAACCGACGATGAGTGAGCCTGACATTTTTAATGAAGCATTATTAAAATGTGCCGATGAAAAAATGACGGAAGAATTTCTTGCATCGGCAGATGCTTATGCATGTGAAACAGCACTGGATCTTACGGAAAAAGAGACTTATCAGGCGATGGAAGCGCTTGTGCATAATTTAAATACAATGAACTCAAGAGCGGGCGCGCAGGTGCCGTTCAGCTCAATTAACTATGGTACAGATACATCACCGGAAGCGAGAATGGTTATCAGAAACCTTCTGCTGGCTACAGAAGCCGGACTTGGCGGCGGTGAGACACCGATTTTCCCTGTACAGATTTTTAAAGTTAAAGATGGCATCAACTACAAGGACGGTGATCCAAACTATGATCTGTTCAGACTTGCCATAAAAACATCGGCACAAAGATTATTTCCTAACTTCAGTTTTATTGACGCGCCGTTTAATTTGCAGTATTATAAACCTGGAGACTATAATACGGAGATCGCCTATATGGGATGCCGTACAAGAGTCATGGGCAACGTCTATGATCCTACCCGTGAAGTGACCTGCGGCAGAGGTAATTTAAGCTTTACTTCAATCAATCTGCCGAGAATCGGTATTGAGGCCAAAGGTGACATTGATAAGTTTTATGAGATGCTTGATGAAAAGATTGATCTTGTGATTCGCCAGCTGATTCACCGCTTCAAGATTCAGTGTACAAAGAAAGTGCTGAATTATCCGTTCCTCATGGGACAGGGAATCTGGATCGATTCTGAAGATCTGGATTATGAAGACAGCGTTGCTGAAGTATTAAAACACGGAACGTTAAGTGTCGGTTTTATCGGTCTTGCCGAAACGTTAAAAGCATTAACCGGAAAGCATCACGGTGAAAGCGAAGAAGCTCAGAAGCTTGGTCTTGAGATCATCGGGCATATGCGCAAACGTATGGATGATGAGTCGAAAAAGACAGGTCTTAACTTTACCCTGCTGGCAACTCCGGCGGAAGGCTTAAGCGGCCGGTTTATTAAGATGGATCAGAAAAAGTACGGTAAAATGGAAGGAATCACAGACAGGGAATACTATACAAATTCATTCCATGTACCGGTTTATTACCCGATTAAAGCCTATAAAAAGATTGAGCTGGAAGCACCGTATCATGCGTTAACAAATGCAGGTCATATCAGTTATGTGGAGCTTGACGGTGATACATGTAAAAATCTTGAGGCGTTTGAAAAAATTATTAAGTATATGAAGGAAAAAGGTATCGGTTATGGTTCCATCAACCACCCGGTAGACAGAGACCCTGTCTGCGGTTATACAGGCGTGATTGATGAAGTTTGTCCGAGATGCGGACGTCGTGCCGGTGAAGCTGTCAGTGTCGAAAAACTCAGGGAGCTTAGAAAAAGATATCCGAATGTGCCAAAATGTTGTGAATGATTGTAAGTATTTATAGATATGAGGACATAAGGATTTGAGTATAAAGAACCAGAGGGGCAGTATTTTTAAGAACTGCCGGATAGAAGGAGGAAATGAAATGACAAGTACAAATGCAATGAATCAGGAAGATAAAATGGTCGGACAGGATGTAGGCTTTGAGAGAATCAGAAGAATCACCGGTTATCTTGTAGGTACGACAGAGCGTTTTAATAACGCAAAACGTGCGGAGGAAAGAGACAGAGTTAAACATGGCATTTGAAGTCCGCATCAGCGGTATTGTAGAAGAGTCGATTGTGGACGGCCCGGGGTTAAGATTTACGGTCTTTACCCAGGGCTGTCCTCATCATTGCCACGGCTGTCATAATCCGCAGACTCATGATTTTAACGGCGGCCGGATGATGGATATCGACGATATTTTTTTGCAGTATCAGGAAAATCCGTTGTTATCGGGTATTACATTTTCAGGCGGAGAGCCGTTTTGCCAGCCGGAGCCACTGTATCATCTTGCTTTAAAAGTAAAGGCATTGGGGCACAATGTCATGACATACAGCGGCTATACTTATACTGCGCTTCTCAAAATGGCTGCAGAAGACAGTCACGTTAAAGATTTGCTTTCGGTGACTGATATTCTGGTGGATGGACCTTACATCGAGGTACTTCGGGATCTTGAACTAAAGTACAGAGGAAGTTCCAATCAGAAGATCATTATATTGAATAAAAGTCTTGACAATCTGGTCGATTTAAACTAATATAATAGTAACTATTACTATTATATGAAAGGAGAAGACCTATGAAGACTGTAAAGCACAGCAGACAGCGGGAATGCATAAAACACTATCTGATGTCCAGAAAAGACCATCCGACGGCGGACATGGTTTATTCAGCAGTCCGTGAAGAATTCCCAAACATCAGCCTCGGTACGGTATACAGAAATCTTACTTTTTTAGAGGAACACGGCGAGATTGTAAAGCTTAGCTGCGGGGGTAGCTGCGACAGATATGATGCGAGAATATCCAGACATTATCATTTTGTTTGCAGTGTCTGCGGCGGTGTTTCGGATCTGGAGATGATGCCGCTTGATCATATTGATGTGATTGCAGGCGAGAAGTTTGACGGAATTATAGAGGGTCATCAGGTAGTTTTTTATGGCAAATGCAGACAATGCATCGAGAATGAAAAATTCCATGCAGATGTCGGATGAGATGAAAATGAAAAATCCATGCAGATGCTAGAGAAGTTGGAATGAAAGGTTCATGCAGATGCTAGAGAAGTTGGAATGAAAACTTATGCAGATGCGGGATGGATTAGAAAAGTATGGGGATTCAGGCATCATAAAAAACATAAAATTGATCCAAAAAAGGGTTGACAAATCATCATAATTAGTATAGTATAATGATATCAGTAATTATTACTGATATATACGGCGACGAATTAAATTTTATTTTATCAAAAGTAAAAGGAGAGTATAAAGATGAAAAAATTTGTATGTACAGTATGTGGTTATGTTTACGAAGGCGAAGCAGCTCCTGAAAAATGTCCTGTATGCGGCGTTGGCGCTGATAAGTTTAAAGAGCAGGCTGGCGAAAGAGAATGGGCAGCAGAACATGTTGTTGGTGTAGCTAAAGGCGTTAGCGAAGATATCCTTGCTGATTTAAGAGCAAACTTTGAAGGTGAATGTTCAGAAGTTGGTATGTACCTTGCTATGGCAAGAGTTGCTCATAGAGAAGGCTATCCGGAAATCGGTTTATACTGGGAAAAAGCTGCTTACGAAGAAGCAGAACATGCTGCAAAATTTGCTGAATTATTAGGCGAAGTTGTTACAGACAGCACAAAGAAAAACCTTGAAATGCGTGTAGATGCTGAAAACGGTGCTACAGCAGGTAAATTTGACCTTGCTAAACGTGCTAAAGCAGCTAACCTTGACGCTATCCATGATACAGTTCATGAAATGGCTCGTGACGAAGCTAGACACGGCAAAGCATTCGAAGGTCTGTTAAAGAGATACTTT
>JALEHN010000150.1 GCA_022770525.1 Clostridiales bacterium | reverse complement strand
CAGCGATTTTGGGCATTAAAAAACCCCGGAAAACCTTGATTTTCCGGGGTTTTTGAGCCATTTTGATATAGTCTGAGCAGTCGATTAACGCTTGCTGAACTGCGGAGCGCGACGAGCTGCTTTGAGACCGTATTTCTTTCTTTCTTTCATACGTGGGTCTCTTGTTAAGAAGCCTGCTTTTTTAAGTACCGGTCTGTAATCAGCATCTGCTTTAAGTAATGCTCTTGAGATACCATGTCTGATAGCACCTGCCTGGCCTGTGAAACCACCGCCATGAACGTTTACTAAAACGTCAAATTTATCAGCTGTGCCTGTAGCTTCAAGAGGCTGTCTAACAACAACTTTCAATGTTTCCATACCGAAGTAGTTGTCCATATCTCTTTTATTTATAGTAATATTACCTGTGCCTGGTACAAGGTATACTCTGGCAATGCTTTTCTTTCTTCTGCCTGTTCCGTAATATTTTACTGATGCCACTGTAAATCTCTCCTTCCAAATCAAACTCTAATTAGTATTTAATTTCTAATACTTCTGGTTTCTGAGCTGCATTGTTGTGTTCCGGACCTGCGTAAACATGAAGTTTTTTAAGCATCTGTCTGCCTAATGGTCCCTTTGGAAGCATGCCTTTTACAGCGAGGTAAACAACATCTTCAGGTTTTTTAGCCATCATTTCTTTCAATGTAGCTTCTTTCATACCACCTACATAATCTGAATGTCTGTAGTAGATTTTCTGATCCATTTTCTTGCCTGTTACTTTAACTTTATCAGCGTTTACTACGATTACGTAATCGCCTGTATCCATGCTTGGTGTGAAAGTCGGTTTATTCTTACCTCTTAACACTTTTGCAATTTCAGATGCCAAACGTCCTAATGTATGTCCTTCAGCGTCAACGACATACCATTTTCTTTCAATTGAAGATGCTGTAGCCATATAGCTTTTCATGGTTTTTCCTCCTTGTGATAGTACATAACAATTCAAATAAGTTTTATATATTGTTTAAATACTATACTCCGGGGCATTGGCCTATAGTATTTTTAAACATATCGTCACAATTAAATATTATATTGCATGACTTTTTCCTTGTCAAGCTTTTTTCCCCATTTTTTACTACTTTTTTTCCCCGTTTTTGCCGCTTATTGTACCTGTTTTTACTGCTTATTTGTGCCTGCCTTTACTGCTTTTCCCATGCTCCGAAATCAAAACATTTTTCACTTTCAGCGTTTTTACCCCCAGATCAGAGCCGCAAAAAAGTCCTCATACCAGTCATCCCATCCCTCGAACGGATATGTAGCGCCGCCATTAACACTTTTAAGTAAATTAGAAGTATACTCCTCGCCGATTGCGAACAATTCACCCGGCGTCAGTTCATAACCGCATGCTTTGGCCAGTGTACAAAAAGCCGCAACCGGATCGTCGGCATTTCTTGATTCAATAAACTTTTTCTTCATTTCCGGATTATGTTTTAAATAAGCCTGAAGCTCCATTAATTTTTCTTCCATCATCTATCATTCCTTTATATTTCAGACACCTTCGCATTCAAATGACGGAATAAAGCTTTCTTTTGCAGCCTCACCGCTTTGTATAAATGCCTGCGTCACACCAAGTTCAATAGCAAAATCAATCAATTTATCATAGGACTTCTTTTTTACCCTGCAGTTTAACTCAGGTATGTCCGCCACATGTTTAAGCGGCGTATATTGATTCATAAGACTTAAATAGACCCTGTCACCATATGTTTCATAAACATACCGTACAATTTTTTTTGAATCCAAAAGCTGTCCCGGCAGCATCAGGTGACGCACGATAACGCCCTTTTTCATCAATCCCGATGAGAAAAATACAGGTGCGCCTGTCTGTCGAACCATTTCTTCAAGGGCAGCTTTGACTATTTCCGGATAATCCGGTGCCTTTGAATATTTTTCTGCCGTAAAACTGTCCATATATTTAAAATCAGTCAGATAGATATCCACATAACCGTCCAGCATTTTAAGCGTTTGTACACATTCATAGCCGCTGGTGTTGTGTACAACCGGTATGACAAGCTTATGCTTGACCATATCCAGTGCTTCTATAATCTGAGGTGTAAAATGGGTCGGTGTCACCAGATTAATATTAGCCGCTCCCTTATCCTGAAGCTCAAGAAAAATATCCCCGAGACGCTTTACAGATATTTCCTTGCCAAAAGAGCCTGCTGCAATATGATAATTCTGGCAGTAGACACACCTTAACGTACATCCGCTGAAAAATACAGTTCCCGATCCCGGAGGATTTTCGCCGATGCCTGAAATACACGGTTCTTCCCACATATGAAGCGCCGCTCTGGCAACCTTCACCTTGTCTGTCATCAGGCAAAATCCTGTCCGGCCGATGTCTCTTCGCGCGCCGCACTGTCTTGGACACAGGAAGCAGCCATTTTCAAAAGACGTCATCTGTCAAACCTCCAATCACCGCTGATTTATTTATCATTCGTTAATATAATCCTCGTATTCGGTCAACTGTTCTAATTTCTGCATTCGATTCATCATCTATGATTGACCCGGATATTTAATCTCCACCAGGGTCAGCCCATGTGCCGGTGCTGTCGGTCCTGCAATCATTCTTTCCTTACTTTCCAGTGCTTTTACAATGTCATTTCCTGTTTTCTGCCCGAAACCTACCTTTAAAAGCGTACCGGTAATGATTCTTACCATATTATATAAAAAGCCGTCGCCGGTCACTGTCATTGTAATCATGTCACCGGATCTATCAAAATCCAAAGTATAAATTGTTCGTACAGTACTTTCAGCAGTTGTTTTCATAGAGCAGAAGTTTCTGAAATCATGGGTTCCGACAAGCAATTTTCCTGCTTCTTCCATTGCCTCAATGTCAAGCTTCTGCGGTACAAAATAACTGTATAACCGCTCATTTGGCAGCGCCTGTCTGCGATTTAGAATTTTATATTTATAAGTTTTTACAGTATCGCAATATCTCGGATGGAAATCACCGGCTACATCTTCTGAGGACTGAACGACAATGTCCTTTGGCAGTCTTTGATTGATTGCCATAGCAAACTTCCAGTCCGGTATATTCATTTTATTTGTATCAAACACTGCCACCTGACCAAGGGCATGGACACCTGAATCCGTCCGGCTTGCGCCTGTCAGCATGATTTTTTCTCCCACAAGATCTTCGATGGCCTGCTGGAGCACCGACTGGATCGACACACCATTGGGCTGTACCTGCCAGCCGCAGTAATTTGTCCCGTCATAAGCGACAACTAGTTTAATCCGCCTCATTTTATTATCTCCGCAATTCTAATTTCATTAACCTGACTGCTTCACTCTGCCACGGCAATCACTTGCATACCGTATCAGGCTGCAGTATACTATGTCAGACATACAACATACCATGTCAGACTGCAGCGCACCATATCAACCACCTACACCGTCATGTCAGGCTGCAGCATACCATATCAACCACCTACACTGCCATGTCATGCTGCAACAACATTAAGTACGATCACAACAGCAAGATAAACAAAAATCACGAGATATCCGATATAATCTCTGCGGTAATACTTCAGCGGTTTCATTTTCGTTCTGCCTTCACCGCCATGATAACATCTTGCTTCCATTGCCATAGCCAGATCATTGGCCCGACGAAATGATGAAATAAACAGCGGCACAAGTACAGGAATCAGTGCTTTAGCCCGCTGCAGTAGATTTCCGTTCTCAAAATCCGCACATCTTGCCTGCTGTGCCTTCATAATTTTATCTGTCTCTTCCAGAAGTATCGGAATGAAACGCAGCGCAATGGACATCATCATTGCTATTTCATGTACAGGTACATGCAGCTTTTTTAATGGTGACAGCCCCTTTTCCAGGCCGTCTGTCAGATGATTCGGTGTTGTCGTTAAAGTCATCAGTGATGAACCCATGATGAGCAGCGCAAGACGCGCAGCCATTTTTACAGACAGAATGATACCTTCCTCAGTAATTTTAATAAACTTAAAACGCCATATTTCTGTACCGGGCGTTAAAAACAGATTCAGCACCGCAGTAAATATCAAAATAAATAAAATAGCTTTAAGTCCTTTGACCATATATTTAAAAGGCACCTTTGATAC
>JALEHN010000130.1 GCA_022770525.1 Clostridiales bacterium | reverse complement strand
TGTGCTGTCATTTGGCAATACTGTCAAAATTTTGACCTGATGGTCAATAATTAATGAAATTAGTTCTTCCAATCGCTCCGGTGTATATTCAGGATTCATAATTTCCTTAAAAAATGAATCATATGTCATCTTAACACCTTTGACGCCTGTACAAAAGTCAAGAAATTCTTCCTGATTTACCTGTTTCCAGCTCTTAAATATTTCCAAAAGCCCAGGATTGTTTTTGATTTCTTTAAGCACTTCCTCCCTTGTACGAATCATCGGAAAATATTGCCTCAGCTTGTTGTTCATAAAAATCCCCCTTTATAAAATTCGGCATTTTCTAATGCCTTCACTTTTTATAAAGGGAGATTACCACGTTTTTTTATTGATTGACAGCCCTAATCGTTCGTCAAGTTTCGACAGAAACTAAAGACTTTTTCTATTCCTGCTAAAAATGTACTTTGATTTTCATTAAATCATTTATATCTGATGAACTTCCGACATAAACTATGTAATTAATATCTTCTATAATCCAATCATGCGTTTTTTCATCATAATATGCTAAATCCTCTGCTTTAATCTTAAAATACACATCCGATGAATCCCCCTGCTTAATACTTACCCTCTTAAAATCCTTTAAATCTTTAACATGCCGTTCGACTAATGAGTTTTCGTATCCAACATACATCTGTACAATCTCCGTACCATCATAATTACCAGTGTTCTGAACATTAACTGCAATTTCAATCTCACCATTTTCACTGCTTTGAGATACTCTTAAATCCGAATATTTAAAAGTTGTATAAGAAAGACCATATCCGAATGGATAAGTCACATCATAATGGTACTTATCAGCAGCAAAATATCCATGATAAAAATCATAAACAATCTCCGAAAGATCTGTATCAAAATATGGCAGCTGCTGTTTCCTTGCATAAATAGAAACAGGTAATTTACCGCTTGGGTTTACGTCCCCAAAAATTATTTCCGCCAAAGCTGTTCCGCCTTCCATACCTGCATACCACTGCATAATGATTGCTCCCGGCATATCCTTAAAAGATTCCATTTCAATGGCACTTCCACCCTGCAGAACAACAATTGTATTTTTGTTTCCTTCACATGCAGCTTCAATCATATTCCAGTGCAACGATGACATCCCCAAATCCGTTCTGTCACCACCGACCTGTGTTGAATTTGAATCCGCAAAAAACTCACCTTCGTCAAGGTAAGTCAAACCTGCATAAACAATAACCGCATCATATTGTTTGCTTCTTTGTCTAACCTCATCGGCAACAACACCTCTGATAAAATCAAACTTAATCATCGGAGCCGCCGAACAAAGGCCTGTATACGCATCAACCACATAAGGCGGAAATACCGCAGATGATCCCTTACTGTCCCCTATTGCGCCAAGCTTTGCCAAATCTCCGACAACAAGTATTTTCTTTGTTGTCTCTCTGTTCAGAGGAAGCAGACTATCATTTTTTAATAGCACAATAGACTCTTCTGCCGATTTTCTGGCAAGATCCACATGCTCTTTTGATGCCATTTGATTTTCCCCATACAATGCAGGATTCCCCACACCGGCAAATTCTATTTTTTTAGCGAGCAGACGAACAGCTGCTTCATCAACGACTCTTTCATCAACCAGACCTTCCTCTACAGCCTCCACGAGCCGTTTACCGAAAAACTGCGTATTATTCATTTCAAGATCCATTCCTGCGTTCGCCGGTTCCACAGTTCCTCTGATGCCATATCCAAAATCTGACATGACAAACCCCTGAAATCCCCACTCATCTTTTAATATATCCCTGAGCAGATACTTATTATGTCCGCACCATTCTCCCCTGAAACGGTTATAAGCACTCATGACAGCGGCTGCACCTGCATCAATACATTTTTTAAAATGCGGAAAATACACTTCTCTTAAAGCCCGTTCGTCCATCCGGACATCAACTTTAAAACGTGCATTTTCAATACTATTAGCCGCAAAATGTTTCACACAGGCCATGACGTGTTTTTGTACCCCTTTGACCAACGCTGAACCCATTTCTCCCAAAAGATACGGATCTTCACCATATGTTTCCTGAGCTCTTCCCCATCCGGGATGCCTTAACAAATTTATGCATACACCTGCAAACAAATTTGCCCCGCCGCTTCTTGACTCAATGCCAATAACTTCTCCAATCTTTTCTTCAAGTTCCCTGTCAAAACTTGCCGCTCTTGCCATCGAAACAGGAAAAGCAGTTGAATGGTAGCCCATAACAACCCCTGACGGTCCATCTGTAAATTTAATACCAGGAATATTTAACTCTAAATCCTCGCCCGCAAAGAAAGGCGTTGCATTGTACCTTTCAAATCCATATTCGCTTTCTGCCGGTGTATAGTCACCTGACATTTGATTAACTTTTTGTTCTAAAGTCATCTCTTTAACCATTTCAACTGCTTTTTTAACAGCTTCTTCGTGATTTAAATCTACCCCTTCAAAGCATCCCCATTCTGTGTCAATATGTCTGAACGGATGCCCGGCCATATATTTTCTCACTTCATCGCGAAAAGCTCTTTGCCTGAATTCCGGCATCGCATACAACTGGTCAATATGATCAATTTTAATATATTCACTCATAAACTTCTCCTTCTCTTATTAAAATCTGTTTACTTCTCTTTCATTCTCATCCTCTCCCGATACTGTGTCGGGGAGTATCCTGTATGTTTTTTAAATGCCAGCGAAAAATAATTAGCATCATTATATCCGACAATTACCGCGATTTTTCCGGCTTTCATATTGGTACTGACAAGCATATTCTGAGCCTTCTCAATACGTTTACGCACAATATAATCATTACAGCCTTCACCTGTAACACTTTTAAATAGCCTTGAAAAATAATTTGGAGTAACATACAACTCGGAAGCAATACTCGCAACAGAAATATTTTCTGTCAAATGTTCATGAATATAGGCTTTAGCCTGAGACACAATTCCCTCCTCCATTTGGCCTTCCTGATTTAAAAGCCTTTCTATAAAGTCTCTTGTCAATAAAAACATATCATCTTTCTCAGCATTTTTAATTGAAATTAAAAACATCTCCAACGGGCTTTTCTGCCCCATTTCGTGCTTGTCAAAAGCTTTATAATATAATCCTGAAACAATATCAAAACAATTTCCTGCCAGTATTTCAGAAGACACATTCCACGCTTTTGCTGTATCAACAAAATGAGCATACATTGCCATTGCTTCCGATATCTGGTCTGCATGAAGCAGTAATTCTTTTCTGAATAAATTTACATATTCCTCCCATTTTTTGAACCTACTATTTGCTTCTATTTCTTTTACCTTTTTTAGTTCAAAGCTATGACTTTCTTTTTGCAACTCTTTTGCATCTTTATAAGATGCAGGCAGCAGCCACCAATCATCGACCGTTTCACCTGTAAATATCTGTGATGTTTCAGAAAACTCCATCTCCAGCACACTGCTTATCTGACGAAGCCTCTTTGAAAATTTCCCTGATTCTGAATCCCTTTTTAAAACCAGCACTGTATTCCTATCAACATCACTGAATAAAATCTCACCTTCAAAGCGTTGAATCAGCCCCATACATATTTCTTTAACTTCATATTCCATAAGACTGATTTCATCCGGCTTAATTTTTTTAATAGGTGGTACAATAATCACAATTTTCATTTTTTGCTTATCTGGTAACTGATATTGCAGACAAAACTGCTGTAATTCTTCTCTTGATACTTTCCGCGCCATATGCAGACGCATAAAAGCTTCCATCTGCAACTGTCCCGAAACTGAATCGATATTCTTCATCTTCTGAATCTTTTCTTCTTCGTCCAATTTATCAACCAATTTCTTTATAACCATCTCCAATTCCTCTTCATCCACTGGTTTAAGGAAAAAATCATCAACATGAAGACGCAGGCTGTCTCTGACATATTCAAATTTATCATAGCCTGTCAATATAATAATTTTCATCTCGGGAACAATTTCTCTAACCTTCGAAATAAGTTCAAGTCCCGTCATTTCAGGCATATTAATGTCACAAATCATAATGTGCGGTTTTATTGCTCTGATGATTTCCAGTGCCTCTCCGGAACCTGAAGCAAGAGAAACCTCATCAATACCCAGTTTTTCCCATGCGATTGCTTTCTGTATACCAATACGTATCATTTTTTCATCATCAACAATAATTGCTTTTCGCATAGTCCGCCCCCTTTTCATAAATATCCGGAAGTGTAATCACAACTTTCGCTCCCATGCTATTCAGACTGCTAAGTTCAAACCTCAGTCCATATTCAGCACCAAATATAAGCTGTATCCTTTTATTAACGTTTCGAACACCGTAACCAAAGGATTCATCCATTGTTTCGAGAGACCTGTTAAGCTGTTCAACTTTTTCCGATGTCATTTCTTCGCCGTTATCCTCCACAGTAATTTCCATACAGCTTTTCTTTAATTCAGCTTTCACAAAAATTTTCCCCCGATGATTTTCCTTAATTCTTATACCATGATAAATACAATTTTCTATCAATGGCTGAAGCGTTATTTTCGGGATCTGACACATCAGACATTTTTCATCAATATCTGTCGTAAAGTCAATAATATTTTCGTAGCGTATATTTTGTATTGTCACATAATTATATACATGCTCCAGCTCCTCTTTCAAAGTAATAACATCTTTACCTTTACTCAGAACAATGCGGTAATAGCTTGCAAGTGCTTTTACCATTTTTGATAATTCTTTATCACCCAAAACAACAGCCTTCCAGTGAATACTTTCCAGTGTATTGTATAAAAAGTGAGGCTGTATCTGAGACTGCAGTGCAGAAAATCGCAAAAGCTGTATCTGATGCTGTTCTTCTTTAATTGTATCCATTGCAGCCGAAAGTCGGACAACCATATTATTAAAACCGGTAACTAACGTTTTAAAATCTTCACCGGCAATATCTTCCGATAAAGTAACATCCATATGAGTCTCATTAATTTGATCCATTGCCCGCGTAACCGCATGCATCGGCTCATACATTTTTTTCACTGATAATACTGCCATCAGGCAAAATATACCCATAATCAACACAACCAACAACATGATCATGACTATAATGTTGGAAATTCCACTAAATATGTATGATGTCTTCATTTGACCTACCAGATAAAAGTCCCAATGACTGACTTTTCGGTAAACGTAAAGCATATCATCGACAATCGTATGGTGGTTACTATCTTTAAATTTGGATATTTCATCATTATGACTTCCCAATTTTGATATATCTTCTACGACAAAATAATTATCACGGGCATCCAATAAATATGTTTCAAATGGAATTTCGGACTCAGTATTTGTTTTCGCCCATCCAAGATCTGCACAATCAAAATCAATAGCGAGTATACCTAACTGCTGGTTCAAACGAGTTGTACTGAATACAGGTAAATAAATAACTAATGTATATTCTCCCCTCATTGAAAGTTTATTTGTGTATAACATTTTTATTTTGGCATGTCCCGTCTCAATCGCATCATTATATAATTCACGGACTAAAAATCTCGCATCATATTTATTGATATCAGATCTGAAAATCAATAACTCGCTGTCTTCCTGAAAAAGTTCAATCATTTTTACCCTAGGCTGACCGTCAATGACCATCTGCATTGCGGATTTTATATCATCAACAGCATCTGCCGATTTGACTGTTTTCGAATTTTTTAAATAGTCCTGAACAATTTTATTCATAATCAGTCCTTCAGCCTGTGACTCTAAACTATCCAGTTCCATTTCTATAGCATCATTTAACACCTCTATTTTTTGTACTGCCATCTCGCGTGTGTTCTTAATAAGTGTTGATGTTGTACTAATCAATGTCACACATGTAATCAATACAGTAGACAAAACAATAAAACTGATAAATAATGTCATCAATTTTTTATCCAGTCGTTTTTTTGCAAATTTTGATATATATTGATTGAATTTATTCATAATTTGGCCTCCATCAATTAAATTATTCAGACAAATTATAAATCAACTGACTGCCAAATTCCAGTATCTCCTTCTCAAAAGGGAAATATTTTAAGGGGTAGCTCTGAGCAGTTACCATAATATATATTATATATGACCAATTATCCTTTAACTGCCCCCACTGTCATACCTTCAATCAGTTTTTCCTGAAAAGCGACAAATAATACCAACATAGGAATCAATGTTATGGTCAATACTGCCATAATCATCGGGGCATTCATACTATGCATGCCCTGAAAATCCCAAATGGCCAATGGCAGTGTCCTGCTTCCTTTGGACTGTGTCAGTGTATAAGAAAAAATAAAACTATTCCATATATCAACACCATTATATATTGCAAGCGTTGCTAATCCTGGTTTTGTCAAAGGAAAAATAACATTGAAAAATGTACGATACCTGCTACAGCCATCCATCTCTGCAGCTTCTTCCAATTCCCTTGGTATTCCCTGCATAAATCCTATTAATATAAAAATGGACACTGGAAGACCAAATGCAACATTTGGTCCAATCAATCCCCAGATTGTATCATATAACGCTGTTGATGTCGTCATTTTAAAAATAGGAATCAAAGTAATATGAATCGGAATGGACATACATGCAATAATCAGCGTCAAAATCGGCTTATTCAATTTAAACTTAAATCTGCTCAACGGATATGCTGCAAATGCAGAGAACAACAATATAATCACTAACGACACAGCACAGACAATAACACTATTAATAAAGTACCTGCCGATACCATTTGTCAACACTGTAACATAATTGTCCAGATAAAAGGTTTCAGGCCATGAAAATACACCATTTTTTAATATTTCAAATTGTCCCTTAAAGGAATTCAGCACCATAAATATAAATGGATATATGGCAATAATAAGCCAAATAACTGCAAAAATCCAAGCAATGATCCAGCAGACACGGCTTGCCCCGGAACTTTTTCTATTTTTTACCATAATATCAATCCCCCTGCTTTTCACTGGTCAGTTTCATGGTTAATGAAGCTATCACAGAAATAACAATCAACATACCACAAGCAACCGCAGATCCATATCCCATATTAAATTTCTTAAATGATAATTTATACATATATGTAGCCATTAACTCGGTCGCTGTGCCCGGACCCCCGTTAGTAATTACATAAATTAAATCAAAATATTTCAAAGATCCAACCATAGATAGCACACTCGCATTTCTGATTGCCGGTTTTAAAAGCGGAAGCACAATATATCGAAAATACTCAGGTTTTGTTGAACCATCAATAATTGCTGCTTCATATATTTCAGGACTGATACCCGAAAATGCAGCCAGAAAAAATACCATATAAAACGGAATAAACTGCCAACATATAATAAAAATAACCGTTATCAAAGCATATTTCGGACTACCCAGCAAATCAACAGCACGACCTCCAAACATTTTTGATATTGTTGTGAATATACCATCTGTCGTTGAAAATACATACTTAAAAAGAAATCCAACGGCTACAGAGGACATAAGCATCGGTATAAACCAAAGACATTTTAAAATTTTTCCCCTTCTGCCTATAAAGTTTAAAAAAGTTGCAAGAAGCAGCGCAATTGGAAGCTGTATGACAATTGACAATACAAGAACAAGTATATTGTTAAAAAAAGCAGCTCTAAAAGTTTTATCCGTAATGAGTTTACCCCAATTATCCAGACCAACAAACTTTTTAACCGCAGAAATTCCGTTCCATTCATAAAAACTGATTCTAAAAGATTCAATAATTGGATAAATAATAAAAATAAGCAACACAACCAATGCCGGAAATATAAAAACAGCTGCTGCACGTCGATTTGTTTTTTGCTTTCTTTGTCCCAATGTCATTACACCGGATTTGTACTTCATCTAAAACCCTCCTGTCACTTAAAGTTTTTCTGCATTATTTAAAATATTTTCCATATATTCATCCGGTCTTTCCCAATAATCCTGAGAGTCCAGATTAACTGCCAGTTTTATACCGCTATTTAGCGCATAACATTTTTTCCACAAATTCATAATTTTTTTATTCTTAGAAATGTCCGAGGAGGTTCTGGCACAAATTAATCGTTCACCAAATGAATGTATATACCATGCAGGATTCTCCTCAAGTTTTGCTGCAGTATCCAGTTCCAGGGCATATAATAACGTATTTTTATTTACAGCTTTATCAAATAAGCACATTGAAGCATAGTCATGAACAATGTTTGTAACTTCAGTCAACAGTGCACCAATATATAATGCAACCTTCCTCTTTTTTGCTTCATCAGACAAATATTTCACAGCATCAACAGCATATTGAAAACATTGTTCTTTTGTAAAATCAACTGTATACCACCCCGGATTCACATAAACGTACGCAACATCCATTTCAGCTGCATCCTCAATATATGATAAATAATATTCAATACTTCGCTGCCTGATTTTTTGATCGGGGCTTGCTAAATTTACCGGGTAATCATGATATTCCGGCACCATACTGAATACTGAAATATTTTTTTCTCTGAAAACTTCGCGCCAGTTAATCAAAACTTTTTTCCGGTCCTGTGCGGTGTCATAATCAAAGATACTATAATACGGCGATGCTGCTAAAAATTCTATTTGTTTTATATTTAACCTTTCCAGACTGTTCAGCCATTTTGCTTCTGTAATCCGCCTGAAACAACTATTTGATAATATTAAATTTTCCCTGTTCACACTATCTCCTCCTGACACTTCCTATGAGCTCGATATGGCAGCATCTTTTTTAAATATTCCCATCCTCGTTGCATATGTACTTCCGGATATTTCATATAAACAGATGAACCAAATTCCAACGTCACATAGCCATCATAATCGTTTTCTGATAATGCATTTAAATGTTCTTCAATAGAATGTTCTCCGTCCCCCAACACCAAATGACCTGTCGGTGTTCCGTCTATCAAGTGTACATGTCTGACTCTTTGACCCAACTTTTCAAAAAAATTCTGTAAGTTCTGGCCACATGCCCTGACAGGAACTGTATCAATACAAAAATTCATTTCCGAATCCTTCAATCGATCCGCATACCAAAGCGTTGTCTCCAGATTATACATTAAATTACTTTCCGCGTATTGCAAAATTTCCAAAACAGGTTCTACACCACATTTACCGGTTATTTCGGCTATGATATGAAGGCTCTCTTCAGAACGCTTATATCCTTCCGACAGGTTTTCATCATAACAGCACCAGCCTGGTGTAACTAACAATTTTTCTGTCCCCAACTGACCTGATACTTCTGCCATCTGCATATAAAATTTTATGGATTTATTCCGTATGTAACGATTATTCGAAGCAATATTTAATGGATAAATACATTGTTCCGGCGTAAAACAAACTAATTTTAGATTATTTTTTTCAATTTTTCTTCTGATTTTAATAATATCAGACAATGACGTATCAAGACGGCAGTAATACGGAGATGCTCCCCACAACTCTATATTTTTAATACCCAGTCTGCTGATTGATTCTAAAAAATAATCCATTGAACTTTTAGAATAAAGTAAGTTCATCGCCGAAAATTGGTTTTCACAAATTGAAATCATATACATCACCTCATGTGGAAAATCTAAAGTATACTATCGTAAATGTCAATATTATTCTTATTTATGAGTAAATAATTATATATAATAGACACTATTTTATATGCATTCCTTGAAAATTACGTTATATATGGATAGTTTTTTATATATTTATCCAATTTTTTTGAATATACTTCACAAAATCCATTTGCTATTCTATATACAAGAAAACGTAACACACGTTCATAGAAAGGAGAGTCTTTTATGTCTTGGACAAAGGAACTATTTGGACACGAAAAACCTGTCGTCGCTTTACTGCACATACGCGCACTTCCCGGTGACCCGTTAAGTGATGAATCTCTATCCGATGTGCTGGCGCATGCCAGAGCTGATTTGCACGCTTTACAAAACGGCGGTGTAGATGGTATTTTGTTTTCCAACGAATTCAGTCTTCCATACCAGGCCAAAACAGATATTTGCACCATTGCTGCAATGGCCTATATTATTGGTGCATTAAAATCAGAAATCACTATCCCATTCGGAGTAGATGTCATTATGGATCCTGCTGCATCCATTGATCTTGCCGCCGCTACAGGTGCTAAATTTGTAAGAGGTATTTTCACTGGTGCTTACGTTGGTGACGGCGGTATATACAACACCGATGTAGCCAACGTCTTGCGAAGAAAAAAAGCATTGGGACTTGATGAAGTAAAACTATTATATTTTCTGAATTGTGAATCCGATGCCTATCTTGCAGAACGCCGCCTTGAAGATATTGCAAAGTCAGTTATTTTCAACTGTCATCCTGATGTGCTATGCATTTCCGGGCCTGGCGCGGGTCTTGAAGCAAGCAGTGAATGGATAAAATCTGTTCGTAAAAACACCGGTGATGTTCCTGTTTTTGCCAACACCGGCTGTAATGCACAAAACATCATTGAAAAGCTGACTGTTTCTGACGGTTGTTGTGTCGGTACAACTTTTAAATACGAAGGTAAATTCAATAATTTTATAGATGAAAAACGTGTTTCAGAATTTATGTCACAAGTAAGAAAATATCGCACAGAAAATAATGATTAAACATGAAAAGAGGAATGCTCTTTGAAATTTTTTATGGGAATTGATGTAGGTACTTACAGTTCCAAAGGCGTCATTATCGATGAACAATGCCGAATTATCGCATCTCATCAAATCACACATGGCGTTTTTAATCCCCGACCCGGTTATTTCGAGCATGATGCTGAAAAAATATGGTGGCAGGAGGTTTGTTTGATTTCTCAAAAGCTGTTGTCTTTAAGTAATGTTCCTTCTGAAAGTATTTCAGGTCTCGGCATCAGCGCTCTCGGATGTGATATCGTACCTGTTGACAGCAATTGCCATGCATTGTGCAATGCAATTTTATACGGAATCGACACAAGAGCTTCAAAAGAAATTGAATATCTTAACAATTATAATAAATCGGTCTGCCAGAACAAACTTCTGAATAGACCATTTAACTCTTCGGACTGTATACCCAAAATTTTATGGTTAAAAAATAATCAACCTGAAATATACAACAAAACCAGTAAATTTTTGACCGCATCATCATTTATAACCGCAAAACTTACAGGAGAATATATCATTGACCAGTTTCTCATCAATTGTTTTGCTCCGGCATACGACATTAATAATATTTATAGATCCGATTTACTGCAGGATTTATGCTGTCGGTCTGATCAGTTCGCCACTGTAGCCCACTCAAATGATATTGTCGGATATGTTACTGCTGAAGCGGCAGCTCAGACAGGCTTAGCTACAGGAACACCTGTAACATGCGGTACAGATGATTCAGGTGCCGAAGCAATCAGTGCCGGTGTACTGGAACCGGGCGATATGATGATTCAACTTGGATCCACCTGCTATATCATTTATTGTTCCGACCGCCATATCAACGACACCCGAATGTGGAACAGCGCATATCTTATACCCGGAACATTCTGTATTGACGGCGGCACAAACGCGGCCGGTGCACTGACAAAATGGGTCAGGGACACGATGTATCCCGATCTTGTGTCGGATGAAAACTCAGGCGGGAAATCCGCATATGCGGTACTTGCTGACAGAGCTGCAAATATTCCTGCCGGAAGTGAAGGTTTAATAATGTTACCCTACTTTTCAGGTGAAAGAACACCCATTAATGATGCCTCTGCTAAAGGCATCCTTTACGGACTTCTTTTCCACCATACTCGGGATCATATATATAGGAGTGCAATTGAAGCAACAGCTTATGCTATTGCGCAGCATGTTAAGATTATTCAATCGCACCAACTTCCTATCCACAACCTTCTATGTGTCGGCGGCGGTGCCAAAAATAATACATGGCTTCAAATTATCGCCGACGTTACCGGTATAAACGTCCAAAAACCTGCTGTAACTATCGGTGCTTCATACGGTGACGCAATGATTGCAGCCATAGGTACAAAGCATTTTAAATCTTTCGGTGAACTTCATCATTACATTGCCATTGAAAAACAATTCACACCTGATCCGTCAAATAAAGCTGTCTATGAAAAAGGATTAAATTTGTATACGAAACTTTATCAAAACACATCAGATTTAATGCATACTTACAAATAAGCATGTATAATAAAAACAATATAAGAAAGGATGAATTCTTATGACAAAACGCCGCATTACTGCACTGATTATGTGCGCAGTTATGACTTCAACACTCCTTGCCGGATGTGGAAATTCCGGCAGCAGCAATGCTGATAACAACAATAATACACCACATGACAGCACTCAGACTGCTTCAACAGACGACGAAGACAAGGTTATCACCTACTGGAGTATCGGTACTTCAGAGCCTGATGCAACTATTCTTCAGGCCGCTGTTGATAAATTCAATTCTTCAACAAACAGTGGTTATACAGTTGAATTAGTTAATTATCCAACAGATAACTATAAAGAAAAATTAACAATTGCCATGTCATCAGGTGAATGTCCGGATGTATATACAAACTGGACCGGCGGACCACTGATTGAATATATTGATGCCGGCTATGCTCAGCCGATCGATGACCTGGCAGAAAAATACGGTATCACAGAAAAACTGATGTCTTCCGCAATTGCCCAGGGTACTGTAAACGGCAAACTTTATGCCCTTCCATTTTTTAATATTGCAATTGAAGGTGTATTTTACAACAAAGAAATCTTTGATCAATATGATTTAGAAGTTCCTTCCACGGTAGAAGAACTGGAAAACGTATGCGACAAACTTGTAGAAAATAAAATTACACCATTTGCTCTCGCAAACGCTTCCAAATGGACAGGTTCTATGTTTTTCATGGGTCTCGCTACCCGTTACGGCGGCCTTGAACCATTTAATGCTGCATATAGCGGAGAAGGCTCTTTTGAAGACGAGTGTTTCTTATATGCAGGAAATAAAATCCAGGAGTGGGTTGAAAAAGGTTACTTCCCTGAAGGTGTAAACAGCTTAAGTTTTGATGATGGACAAGACAAACAGCTGATGTATCAGGAAACAGCCGCAATGATGCTTCAGGGCTCATGGCAAACATCAACATTTGCAGCTGATAGTCAGGAATTCTACTCAAAAATCGGTTGGTTCCCATTCCCAGCAGTTGAAGGTTCTTCTGCCGATACTTCAATTCAGATTGGTACTGTTGGTGATATCTTTATGACATTCAACTGTACAGGAGCCAAACTTGATGCCGCTATGGAAATGGCAAGCTATTATTTCGAAGATGAAGCCATTGAATATGCTGTTGATGCAGGTTATCTTCCTCCGGTTAATAATATTAAAGACCTTGTAAGTGATGAAGTATCAAAAACAATTCTTGATGCCGCTATGAACGCATCTACAATTCAGTTATGGTACGATCAGTATTTACCTCCTGCTGTTTCAAACACACACCAGGATACATGTCAGGAATTATTTGGTCTGACAATAACGCCTGAAGATGCAAATGCAGAACTTCAGCAATCTATGCAGGATTATTTATCAGGTAATTAGTTCCTCTTTTACATAATGAACTCCGGATAAGACGGACTCTCTTTCATGGAAGTCCGTCTTATCCGGATTTTTCATATGGCACAAGCAATACAGTCATACTTGAATCCGAACAAAACAGGAGCGTTGATGACCTGTGCAAGTCGTCAACGCTCCTTTGTTTTACCCGTTCATACACTTCCTGTTTTAAGTTTTACATTCTGCCTTCAAGTTCGGCAATCCGCCGTCTTAATGCCTCGATTTTTTCTCTGTCTTTTTTCTGTTCTAATTTGCTTTGCTCTAATCTTTCCCGGTTTTGCCGGAGTTCTTCATCCTTCTCTTTTAGCTGATTCCCCATTTTGGTTATCTCATCCTGCATCTCATCAATCATATACAATACGGTGTTTTTGTCCAGTTGTCTTAATTCTTCCGAAAACATCGTCATCACCCTTTCTACATTCAGGCACATTTCATAGACCTGTCTGTACATGGCTTTAAACTGCGGATACGCTTCAATGACCTCTACGATCCATTCCGGTTCATCCACACACACAAAGACCAGCCATGCATCCAGCCTGCTTTCTATATGTTTATTGTGCAGTTTTGCCTTAAAAATGTCAAGAGGAATAAATACATAGTTTTGCAATAAATCAATTTCCAGCCCCGTATCTGATGTCTGACTGAAATGATGGATATATGTATCCAAAAACTGATGGAATTCTTTCTGGCTCTTTTCAAATAAAACAATTGTATACACCGATTTTATATTATTAAAACTGAACGGCTTTTCTTTTCGGTCACTTTCATCCTTTACACGTTTGTACTGACGCAGCAATAAATCCGCTGAATAACAGGCGCTTCTCTGTCCCGGAAACGCATAACCAATTTTTTGTATCTCGATATTCGCAAGGCTATGATCCTCAAACTCAACAACAATATCCATAATAACTAATGCTGTTTCATCGGCAATTCGTGTGCTGTCATTTGGCAATACTGTCAAAATTTTGACCTGATGGTCAATAATTAATGAAATTAGTTCTTCCAATCGCTCCGGTGTATATTCAGGATTCATAATTTCCTTAAAAAATGAATCATATGTCATCTTAACACCTTT
>JALEHN010000122.1 GCA_022770525.1 Clostridiales bacterium | reverse complement strand
GTCATAAATTTTCTCCTCCATAGGTGTTATAATGATTGGTGTCGTTACCTATATTTTACCACTTGTGGAGAGAAAATTTATATAAATTGGATAAGAAAACTCAGTAAAATTAATGGGTTATGGCATTTATCAAGTGCCTATAAAGACATTGAAAAGGAGAGCAGATGGATGAGGTATACATGGATTGATGAATATTTAATAAATAAGGCAGGCGTGACAAAGGACCTTCAGAAAGATTGGAATTGGATTCGTTATCAGATCGGAGGAAAGATGTTTGCAGCGATTTGCCTGGATGATAACAATGAGCCGTATTATATTACATTGAAACTTGAACCGTCAGAAGGCGATTTCCTGCGGCAGCAGTATGAGGATATCATTCCCGGATATTATATGAATAAAATGCACTGGAATTCAATCAAACCGGACGGTGAAGTGCCGGATGATCTGTTAAAGGATTTACTGGATCAGTCATACCAACTGGTACTTGCAGGATTTAGTAAAAAAAAGCAGCGGGAAATATTAGGGGATACCGAAATAATCAAGTGAAATGTACAAAATCGCTGATGGACAGACCATATGACAGGTAACAATTCAAAGAGGGATAAAGTTTGAAACAAAGGGGTAGTGGTTAGAGAAAAAGTAAATTGCATAACAAACAAGCCATCTTTAAGGTGGCTTCGAAAAAAGGGAATATAGACACAACGCTTAATTCACAGAAGGAATAGTACCATCTTTGATGATATAACCTCGTTGCTTTAGCAAATTAAGTGCCTGTGAAATCGTCAATTCTTTTGATTCCTTCACAGGACGTGATTCAAGAAAACCTTCCGGTGTATACGGTTTTAACTCTGAGAGTATGTGCCAGATAGCGGTCAGGAGCATACGGCAGATGGCGATAATGGCTTTCTTGTGACCACGGCGTGCTTTTATACGCTTGTAGCGATTTGTTATTTCAGGATGTTTCTTTGAACGTAATAAACCATTTGCAACTTGAACTAAAACTGGTTTAAAATAGGAACCAGCACGGGAAATTCGAGTTGATTTGATTTTTTTGTTGCTTTGGTCATTGCGTGGACAACACCCTGCCCATGAAACGAGGTGCTTAGCTGTGGGGAAGACAGACATATCACCACCGATTTCAGAAAGGACTTGGATAGCAGTCATCGGATTTTTGTCGAATCCAGGGACTGTACGAATTAGATCAAGAGCAGCCTGATATTTTTCAGAGAGACGAAGAATCTCCCGTTCTATTTCTATAAGGTGCTTTTCTAATTCATCGATGTGGTTAAGACACTGTCGAAGTTTAATGGCTTGTTCGGGGGCAATGGCTCCATCAACAGCAGCCTGAATTTCTTCAATTGGTGTTTTGCATCGGCTATCTATAAAAGGTGTAACGTCAAATAATTCCCCGGGATGAGCAAGCATATATTCTGTGATAGAACGAGAAGACTTTCCAAACACGTCACTGAATACATCGTCAAGCTTGAGATTTGATACGGTAAGACAGTTCTGCGCACGATTCTTCTCGCCGGTAATCATACAGGTGAGTTTGAAACGGTATCGAACCAAATCTCTTAGATGGCGAATATCAGCAGGCGGTATAAAGGAAGGCTTAATCATATCACACATAAACAAGTCGCAGATCCACTTGGCATCCTTACGGTCAGTCTTATTTCCTTTTTGGGGCTTTGTATACTTGGGATGAGCGAGTACAACGGAATTATCTGCTTTCTCCAAGATGTTAAATACAGGGATCCAATACTTGCCGGTAGATTCCATGCAGACTTCAGAACAATGATATTTAGCAAGCCAATCACACAGTTCTTTCAATCCTTTTGAAAAGGATGAAAAACGAGCTTGCCTGTAATCTGTTCTGCCGTTGGCATCGGTAATACCAATACAGGCATAGATCCAGGTTTTGTGGACATCAAGTCCACAGCAGTTAAAACGAAAAATTTTAAAAGACAATATAAAAACCTCCTGAGATTTTATAGTCATAAAACTGGCAGTGACTGGTCATCCGGCAAAATCGAGTCGACTTTGGAAGAGATAAGTTTAC
>JALEHN010000138.1 GCA_022770525.1 Clostridiales bacterium | reverse complement strand
ATGCCGTCAGTCGAGGCATTTCAAGATTCATTATTAAGATTGGCCTCTTAATAATGTTATCTTAAACGACTCCATAAAATTTTTCAAGGCATAGTACCCGCTATGTCCAATGTTTATGTCCATTTCTCGTAAATTTCTTTTTCTGCACGATATTCAGTTGTCAATTTTCGGTTGGAATCTCATCCACTGAGATTCCGAGAAGTTATTTATTAAAGTTCAAAACGTTTATCCCTTTCTATTATGTATAACAATTGAGTCAAGCAAAAAGATAGCCATATACAAAATTTTTTTATTCAAAAGGTAGCGCAGTTAGAAACTGTCCCATTGATTATGCTAACTCTTATAGATAATATATCCAAGTTATATTTATAATAAAAAACAGAGGACAGCCATTCCAATATGGAACAACCGCCTCTGTCTTTTATACCATTTTTTTCTCCCCGGCGACCACCCTGTTATTCTTCCATGAATATGAACCATTCTTTCAAGAAACACACAAATTTTATATTGCACAAGTATTATATCCCCTCATCTGTTTCTTCTCCCGCTATCATCTCCGCTTCTTCCATCGGAAAATTCAGTATCTCCTCCAGCAGTTTCAAAATAATGGATTGTTTCATATCCTCGTCCACAAAGGTTCTCACGCTGCCATCCGGCTGCTTCTCCTTTACTGTGGCAAGTTCCTCAATATAAGAATCGTAGTGTGCAATGACCTTTTCCGTTGCCCATTTCTCCCCGACAACCGCCGCTTTGATGATTTCATAAGTCAATGCATTCTGCTGTTCTTCCATACTCGTACCTCCAAATTGATATACTGCTAACAGCATACCATATCTGTATGGAAAAAGCATCCGCCAGTCTTGCTGACAGATGCCCTTATCTTTCGTTTCCTATCCCACGAATTTATACCCGCTGTTTATTACCGTTTCTATATACCTATCCCCAATCTTCTTCCGAATCTGGCTGATCACATTCGTCACCGCTGATCCACACTCATCTCCAGGTAATTTCCACACTGCTTCATAGATTTGTTCTTTCGAGAATACCCATCTGGGATGCTGTGCCAAATAGAGTAACGTAAAAAACTCATGGTGGGACATTGGAACTAATTCTCCATCCCGGCAGACCGTCTGCTCATAGACACGAACTTCCATACCAGCGAAAGATAAAACTTCAGCAGAAAGATTTACGTTTAAATTTGACGGCAAATTCGTAACCCGGCACTGCGTCCTTGAAGATATAAAATCCACTATTTCATTTAGTATCCCATCTTCCTTTCCAGGCTTAATAATTAAGATATCCACCATAGTTCTCACCGCCATTTCATTTCCTTACTCAAGGTCAGTTATACCTGTTTTTTCTGGCGTTCCGATATAAAAAGATAGGACAAAAGCCAAAAAATACAGTGAGCAACAAGAATCACCATATCTTTACCTGCGATACCGCCATTTGCCAAATCCATAATCCCCTCAAAAGTGGCACTGGATGGGATAAGATAACAAATGTATGAGAGGACTTTGTTCCCTGTGCCCGCCAAATAATACAATATTGGGACTGCCATAAACACAATCATAATAATTTTGATGTAAACAACACCTATCATCAGCCCATCCGAGATGCGGCCAACAAACAGGCCGATCAAAGCAGATACAAAGGCTGACAATACGACCAGAGCCAGCATGACCGCAGCCCCGGCAGTTGGCAGTCTGAAACAGATTGCCGCTGTTACAATAGCAGACAAACAGCCAAAGACAAATCCTACAAATATCTTCTGCATCATATATTTCCTGGATGTCATAGGTAGTATTTCGTTGACCAGCGCAACACCATCCTCTTTTTCTGAAATGATGTTCATTGCATTAAAAGTACAGCCCATGAACATAGCGACAATCAACGTAATGGCAATGAAGATATTCTGATAACCTGCCAGTATGTCAGGACGTTCCAAAACCTGCATACTGGTCTGTGCAGATGTTTCCCGCTGCTCATAAAGTGCGGGAAGTGTATTTGCCGTTTGCTGCCATGTACCTAATTCATCGCCGGATATCATGGTCTTGATACCACTCCCGTCCCTTTCCACGCCGATCAGGTTTGTAGAGGGTTCATTGATTGCCAAAATCAATTCCTCCCTTGTCTGATAGACCGTAACAGAGCCATATTCTTCCAGCCAGTTCTCCATTTCCGAAGTGGCATCGTGAGCAACCACACCAAACTGAAATTCCCCCAAAGAAGAAAGGTCAATGGAGCCGACAAAATTTAATGCTACGGCTACCACGACAGGCAGCAGAAAAGACATCATGCAAAACTTATCTTTTCGGACGCTTTTAAGCTGATAAATCAGTCCTTTCATTGTCAGCCCTCCTTTCCCATTTCTTTACGGAACGCAAAGTCTACAATACCAAAGAGCAGGATAATTGCACACGCCACACAAATATAATAAATTGGGTTTGTGACCGGTACACCGAAAAATGCTTTTTTCAGCCCCATATACACATGATAAAACGGATGGTAGATAATCCACGCCATTTTGATTGAAGTGTTAGCCGACAGAAAAACAGGAGTCGCTGCAAAGAGCGCAATCACCAGATACGCCAGCGAAAATTGCTTGAAATCCTTTAGCAGCATTGTGCAGCCAAAACCCACCAACGCCATAATCAGAGACAGGATAGCAGTCTGTACCAATACGGCGGGCAAAATACTTCTCATGTCTGCAAGCCCAACATTGAACAAAGTCATCAATGCTGCAAACACCAAATCCGTCAGCAGGAAGATAAAGACTTTTGAAAATATAAACAGGCTCTTTTTCAGGGGCATAATTGCATGGATGCGGATGACTCCCATCTGCTTTTCTTTGAACAGTACAGAAGCAATCCCTAAAAAGCCAACGGCGACAATCTCAATGAATAACAGTTCACAGGTGATTTCTCTGCGCTGCTTCATTTCCGGGGTGTTGCTCCCGACTATTTCTGCAGCATAGCCCTTGTCAGGATGGAGCAAAGAAAGCGCATAATCTTTTCTATGCTGATCTGCTTTTCTAGCTGCCGTATAAAGTATGACACTTGGAGTGCTGCTGCTGGCATCAATGCCTACGCCGTTTGTGTCAGCTTCAAGTGCCGCATCCAGTTCTTTCAGAGAAGCCACAGGATATACGAGAGAAGAAGCCTCTGTCTGTGTTCCGGCCGGATCATAGAGATACACATTGTAAATCCCGGCCTGCATAAAATTCAGATAACCAAAGTGAATGAACAGCGTGTATAGTATGAGCGAACCCAGCGCCACAAGAAAGAACCTCCCGGACACCATCATCCGGCAATCTTTTTTGAATAGGGAATAAAGACTTTTCCACATCAAGACAGCCTCCTCCCTGTGTACTGGATAAATATATCCTCCAAAGTTGGCTCCTGGGAATGAACGCTGATAATTTCGTCATAGACGAAAGGAATACCAGTTTTCAATTCCGGGACCTCAATCGTCTGCTCCTCCCGCTTACCCTGATACAGATAGCTAATGATGATGCTGTGATTGCTGTTCTGATCTTTCAAATTCCTTGGTGTGTCCAACGCCACGATTTTTCCATTGGAGATAAATGCCACCCTGTCACAGAGCAGGTCAGCGTCCAGCATATTATGTGTTGTCAAAAATACCGTTGTGCCTTTTTGCCGTTCTTTCTCTATGAGCTTGCGAAAGAGGACAGCCCCGGCAGGGTCAAGGCCGCTGGTCGGCTCGTCTAAAAACAGGAGCTTTGGATTACTGATCAAAGCTCTCGCCATGCTGACACGCTGGCGCATCCCCTTTGAGTAGGAAGAAACCGGCTTCTTTAAATAGTCCCGCTTAAATTCCAGCTCGTCCAGCAATTCTTCCGCATCCCGCAACTGTTCTTTGGAATAGAACGAAGCAAAATAATGAAGATTGTCAAGGGCACTTAAATTGGTGTACAAATAGGGGAACTCGAACAGGACACCGATTTTCTGAAAAAATTCCTGCGTATGTGCGCTTCTTATGTCTTTCCCGAACAGAGACACCATACCTCCATGTCCTTTCAAGATACCCGTTAATATCTTTTGGGTCGTTGACTTGCCAGAACCATTTGGTCCTAAAAATCCAAAGATTTCGCCATCTCCCACAGAGAAATCCAGGCCATGCAATGCCTGTTTGTCTTTCCCATAGGAAAATGTCAAGTCCTTTACGTCAATCATTTTCATCCCCCCATTTATCGCGCTGCTCCTTTTTCTTTTCCTGCTGATACTCATTCCACCATTTCATAAATTTTACCTTGAACGGGATAGAGATTGCCAGCATCGCCAGAATTACAAGCCACCAATACCATTCCAGACCTAAAAACATAATCGTTACCTCCTTATTTTGAGGGCGCTCCCTCTTTGTGGAATAAAGATAAGAAAATGCGTTGAAGTCGATGTGAGATTGGTGTGAAGCCTCTGTGAAATCTATTGAGAGAAAAAAGAAAAGGCTTCCCTATCCTCTTGGAGATCAGAAGCCTGTCTGCAAATATCAGATTGTCATTTTATCGTGGGAATAGAAAAATAGAACGCTACGCCATCATCCCGGTTTTCAGCGCCATAGTCCAAATGCTGCATAGACAAAATCTGTGCAACAATGGCAAGCCCCAGCCCCGAACCGCTGTATTTGGAATTTCTGTCACGGTAGAATTTTGTCCAGATTTTTGAAAGGTTTTCCTGCGGGATAGGTGCCCCTTGGTTAAAAATAGTGAAATCAAGTATATCATCATGTTCTATCAAAGATAATTTCAAAATGCCACCTGGCCGGACATTTCTTTTTGCATTGACGATCAGGTTATCTAAAACCTGTTCCATACGACCTTTATCGATGTCAACATGGGCCGGATGCTCCGGAAGTTCATACTGCAAAACAAAATCAGCGTCCGGTGTATCCATCAAAAGCCGCCCTGCAACCGTTTCCAGAAATTCCACAAAGTCAAACCGTTCCGGATGAAGCTGTGTGGCACCATTTTCCAGTGCGGACAAATCAAGCAGCGTAGTAATTAAACGGCTCATGCGCTCTGTCTCTGCAATAATAACCTCGGAATACTTTGCTCTTTTTTCCTCGTCTGTTTCGTCCTGCAATCCCTCAGCATAAGCCCGAATCACACCCAATGGAGTTTTCATTTCGTGGGAGAGGTTGTCTACCAGTTCCTTACGTTCATTCAGAAGCCGTTTCTTTTGTTCTATATCCTGTTCCAATTTTGAGTTGGCATCTTCCAACGCCGCAAACGCCTGCTGCAGATTTTCGCCCATACGATTCAGGCTCCTGGAAAGCTCTCCAAATTCATCAAGCCCTGTTACCGTACAGGGATCGGAAAAATCCAGTTCTGCCATGCGGCGGGCAGCCGCATTCAATTCAGAAACAGGTTTTGAAATAAAACGTGCCATCAATAAATCAACCGTACAGATCAGGACGACAACGAAAATCATCCAGACGGCAAAAGAAATATCCGTGTCTATCGGCATCTTTGCAGAGAACATATAGGAAACAATCAGCATAACGCCGACCAGCTTGGAAGCCAGCAGTATTTTCTTCCGCACGGTAAATATATTCATATGATTACTGATTTTCATACTGTCACCTCAAATTTGTAGCCGGAACGGATAAGCGTCACAATATGTTTGCTTTCGTCCCCCAATTTCTGCCGCAGCGTTTTGATATGTGTATCTACCGTTCGCGTCGTTCCCTCAAAATCATATCCCCATATCCGGTTCAGCAACTGCTCCCGGCTAAAAATCTGTCCGGGGTTTAAAATGAAAAAATGAAGCAGCTCATATTCCTTATGGGTCAAAGTGATTTCCTGTCCATCCAGAAAGACCTTATGAGAAGCGGGGATTATGGAAATTTTACCGATGCTTATAGTTTCTGCCGGGGCAACAGAAGAACGGCGCAGCAAAGCATTCGCTTTTGCCAGCAGCACCTTGGGGCTGAATGGTTTTGTCATGTAATCATCGGCACCCAATTCATACCCTTTCAGTTTATCGTCTTCGCTGCTTTTCGCAGTCAGCATGATAATAGGCAGATTACTCATTTCCCTTGCCATTTTGCACACGGTAAAACCGTCCAGATTAGGCATCATAATGTCCAGTACCATCAAATCCATAGGATTATTTTTCAGTATCAGCAGCGCATCCACACCATCGTCTGCCATAAAACAGGTATGTCCACCACGATGCATATATTCAGCAATAATGTCCTGCATATTTTTTTCATCTTCTACAATCAAAATGTTTGCCATGAAACACACCTCCCATCATTCCAACTCATACCTATGCCAGTCAGCTTTATCTTCCATTTCAATGTTATAATTTTCACGCTTCTGCTTCCACGTTGATGCCTTACTAACAGCATACCACACCCTTTACTAACTATCCAGTAGTCTTTATCCATTCCGAAGAAAAGGAAGATATTTGAAGATATTTTACAAGCCTTTTGCATTTTGAAATGCTACAATGAAGAACAGCAAGGAGGAAACACACATGAAGAAAGAAACAAGGACGGTGGTTTATGATGATGAGCTTCGGATTGAGGCATACCGTTTTGAGGGAATCGTGCAGCCATTTCCAAACCACTTCCATGAATATTATGTGATTGGATTTATTGAGGACGGGGAACGGTGCCTCTCCTGTCGCAATCAAGAATACACCATAGCAAAAGGTGATATTGTTCTTTTCAATCCCGGAGACAATCATGCCTGTGTACAAAGTGATGATGGCACATTGGATTACCGGGGATTTAACATTACCAAAGAAGTCATGCTGGACCTGGCAGAAGAAGTGACCGGAAAAAGGGAACTCCCCGGCTTTTCCAAAAACGTGATCTTTGATGAGGAAGTGACCTGCTATCTGCACCCACTCCACGAACTGGTCATGAAAGGCTCCTGTGAGTTCGGTAAGGAGGAAAATCTGTTGCTCCTCATATCTCTGTTGATTCAACGGTACGGGCAGCCCTTTGAAAGCTGTATCCCGGAATGCCGGGAGGAAATTGAAAAAGCCTGCGATTTTATAGAGCAGCACTTCGCAGACAGGATTTATTTGGATCAGATCTGCCGTTATGCTGGTCTTAGCAAATCCACACTGCTCCGGGCCTTTACCAAGTCCAAAGGTGTCACACCATACAGCTACTTAGAGAACATACGCATTGGCAAAGCAAAGAAACTTCTGGAGCAGGGCGTGCCTCCGATTGAGGCTGCCATGCAGACAGGCTTTTCCGACCAGAGCCACTTCACGAACTATTTCAACCGATTTATCGGATTGGCTCCTGGCCTTTACCGTGACATATTTTTAGAGAAGGAGGAAACGCCGGATGAGTAAAAAAGCAACCGGGCATCTGGCGGCGCTGGTAACGATCCTGATATGGGGAACTACCTTCATCTCCACCAAAGTGCTGTTAGTGAATTTTGAACCGATAGAAATCCTGTTCTTCCGGTTTATCCTGGGATTTCTGGCATTACTGATCGTCTATCCCCACCGGATGAAAGGCACTACCAAACAGCAGGAAGCTGTCTTTGCGGCGGCGGGACTGTGCGGCGTGTGCCTGTATTATCTACTGGAGAACATTGCCCTGACTTATACAATGGCTTCCAACGTAGGTGTGATTATCTCTATTGCACCCTTTTTCACAGCAATGCTCACCCACCTGTTTACAAAGGAAGAAAAGCTGCGTGCAAATTTCTTCATCGGATTTGTAGTCGCAATGGTCGGTATCTGCCTGATCAGCTTTAATGGAGCAAAGATGCAGCTAAATCCCATCGGTGACTTGTTGGCCGTAGCTGCGGCAGTCGTGTGGGCCTGCTACTCTGTGTTGACACGGAAAATCAGCGGTTTTGGATATCACACCATCCAAACCACAAGGCGGGTATTTGCTTATGGGATCGTATTTATGATACCTGCGCTATTCCTGTTTGACTGCCGCATTGGAGCAGAACGGTTCGGAAATCCTGTCTACCTGGGAAATCTGATCTTCCTGGGCCTGGGCGCATCCGCACTCTGTTTCGTCACCTGGAACATGGCTGTGAAGGTCCTGGGCGCTGTCAAAACAAGCATTTACATTTACTTAGTTCCGGTTATCACAGTTGTCACATCCACTCTTATCCTGAACGAAAAAGTAACCGTGATGTCCGGCATTGGTACGGTCCTGGCACTGATCGGACTGTTCCTTTCTGAGTACAGAGGAAAAATACAAAAACAGGAGACAATCTGAAATGGATTTACAGAATGAAAAATGCGTCATGGTCATTGACGAAAATCTGCCGCTTGGCATTATCGCAAATACGGCGGCTATCATGGGAATCACCCTGGGAAAAGAGATGCCGGAGGTGGTCGGTGCAAATGTCACAG
>JALEHN010000111.1 GCA_022770525.1 Clostridiales bacterium | reverse complement strand
CAGTATGGAACGAAAGCTTACTTGGCAGTATGGAACGAAAGCTTATTTGGCAATGCGGAATGAAGCTTTATTTGGTAATACGGCACAAAGCCTATTTAGCAATATGGAATGAAACAAGCAAGTCATCCTGTGATACGGAGTCACCCTGCTGTACATAAATCTTGTCGACAGTGCCGGCAACTTTGGATACGACGGTTGTTTCCATCTTCATTGCTTCGATGGTCATGAGAGGCATATTTTCTGTGACAGGATCGCCTTCTTTGACAAATACCTTTTCAACAGTTCCAGGGATTGAAGAACCGAGGTGCTGTGGATTAGTCTTGTCTGCTTTAAGTCTGCGGTCAGCTTTGATTTCCAGATTCTTATCCTGGATCTTTACAGTACGGACCATACCGTTGACCTGGAATGTCAGGACACGGATACCATTCTGGTCAGGCTCGCCCTGCTCAATGAATTTAATCAGCAGCTGTTTACCTTCGCCGATGTTCAGATAAGTTTCCTCGCCTTTGCGAAGACCGTAGAAATAAACATGGCTTTCAAGTCTTGTGACATCGTTATACATTTCAAAATGTTCGCAGTAATCTTCGTAAACCTTCGGATACAGCGCATAGCTGATGGCTTTCTGATTCATCACTTCTTCAGATTTATCTTCGTAATGATATTTTTCAATTAAATGCTTTTTAATAGCATCGAAATCCGCAGGCGGCAGTGATTTGCCCGGACGCTCTGTGAGCGGTGTGATGTCTTTTAAGACGATTTTCTGAAGCTTTTCAGGGAATCCGCCGTAAGGCTGTCCCATCATACCCTGAAAATAGGAGACAACGGAATCCGGATAGGAAAGGCCGGCGCCTTCTGTCAGGATATTTTCTTTGGTGAGGCCGTTTTTGAACATGAAAATCGCAAGGTCGCCTACAGCTTTGGAAGTCGGTGTAACTTTGACAATATTTCCGAGAAGTTCATTGGCATCTTTATAAAGTGCTTTGATTGCCTCAAAATCGTCGGCAGAACCCATGCTTGTGACCTGAGCCAACAGGTTGGAATACTGTCCACCCGGAATTTCATATTTATAAATTTCCACATTCGGCGCTTTCATGTCACTTTCAAACGGTTCGTATACTTTGCGGATACGTCCGTAGTAGCGGCTCAGTTCATCCAGTTCTTCAAAATCAAGGCCTGTATCCCTGCTTGTTCCGCGTAATGCTTCCACAACAGCATTCATGGACGGCTGGCTTGTCAGGGATGACATTGATTCGATGGCAAGGTCCACAATGTCCACGCCTGCCTGTGCGGCCATCAGTACGGTGCTGACGCCGTTGCCGGTGGAGTCATGGGTATGTAAATGCAGCGGTACATGCAGTTCACGCTTTAATGTGCTTACAAGTTCTCTGGCAGCCATCGGTTTTAACAGGCCTGCCATATCTTTAACAGCGATGGCATGGCAGCCGAGAGACTCCAGCTCCAGAGCCATTTTTACATAATAATCCAGTGTATATTTTGTTTCTGTCGGACTTGAAATATCTCCGGTATAGCAGATCGTACCTTCAACGATTTTTCCTGTCTTTAAAGCTTCCTCAATCGGCATTTTCATATTTTCAACCCAGTTTAAGCTGTCAAATACGCGGAAAATATCGATGCCGTGGTCAGCGGAGATCTTAATAAATTCTTTGACGACGTTATCCGGGTAATTGCTGTAGCCGACAGCGTTGGAAGCACGCAGAAGCATCTGAATCAGCGTGTTAGGCATACGCTCACGAAGCAGTTCCAGACGTTTCCATGGTGATTCTTTTAAGAAGCGGTAAGCTGTATCGTAAGTAGCGCCGCCCCAGGCTTCCACAGAAAAAGCATTCTGCATATATGCATTTGTTGCATAAGCCGCGCCGCACAAGTCTTTGCTTCGCATACGGGTAGCCATCAGAGACTGCTGTGCGTCACGCATTGTTGTATCGGTCACATACAATTTTTCTTCTTTTAAAATTTTCTGCATGAAACCTTCGGCGCCCAGTTTTAAAAACTCGTCTCTTGCGCCGTAAACCGGTTTGGATTTGTCAAGCTTCGGCAGCACACGGTTTTCATAATGTTTTTTCTCACCCTGATTGGAGTTAACGATACGATCACCGATAAATTCGATGATCTTTGTGGCGCGGTTCTGGCTTTGTGTCAGCTGGAACAGCTCCGGTGTTTCTTCGATAAATGTCGTGTAGCATTTGCCCTGGATAAATGTCGGATGGTTCAGTACATTGATCAGGAACGGAATATTTGTTTTTACACCGCGGATACGCATTTCCTGAAGTGCGCGGACGGATTTGCGCACAGCACCGTCGAAGGAGCGGTCAATGGAGATGGCTTTGACAAGCAGGCTGTCATAATAAGGTGAGATGACGGCGCCGGTGTAAGCATTACCGCCGTCAAGACGGATACCATTGCCTGAACCGGAACGGTAAACTGTAATTTCACCTGTATCCGGAAGGAAGTTATTGGCAGGGTCTTCGGTTGTGACACGGGTCTGGATAGAATATCCGTTGCAGTGGACATCGTCCTGAGATTTAATATTGATTTCATCAGAATCCAGAGGATAACCTTCGGCAACAAGTATTTGAGACTGAACGAGATCTATATTTGTGATCATTTCGCTGACAGTGTGCTCAACCTGTATACGCGGATTCATTTCGATGAAATAAGGGTTATTGTCTGCATCAACAAGAAATTCCAGTGTTCCGGCATTTCTGTAGCCGACAGCTTTTGAAAGCCGGATCGCGGCATCAAAAATAATCTGTCTTGTCTGCTCCGGAATGGAGAATGCAGGCGCATATTCCACAACCTTTTGATGGCGTCTCTGAACTGAGCAGTCACGGTCAAAAAGATGAACAATGTTGCCGTAATTGTCGCCGAGAACCTGTACTTCGATATGTTTCGGACTTCTTAAGTATTTTTCAATAAAAATCTTGTCATCGCCGAAAGCTTTTTTGGACTCATTTTTAGCTTCGTTAAATTCTTTTTCAAGGTCTTCCATGCGGTTGACGATACGCATGCCGCGTCCGCCTCCGCCGTTGGAGGCTTTGAGCATGATCGGAAATCCAACCTGTGACGCAACTTCTGAAGCGGTTTTGATGTCTTTGATCGCATGATCAACACCGGGAATGATCGGAACCTGTGCGTCGATCGCGATTTTTTTTGAAGAGATTTTATCGCCCATAGCGTTCATGATGCTGCTTGAAGGTCCGATAAAAACAATACCATTTCTCTCGCAGGCATTGACAAAGTCTGGATTTTCAGATAAAAATCCATAACCCGGATGAATGGCATCTACATTTGCCGATAATGCAATTTTAATAATGGTGTCAATGTCCAGATAGGCGTCGATAGGACCTTTTTCAGGATTCAGCGGATAAGATTCATCAGCTTTGGAACGAAAGAGTGCGTAACGGTCTTCTTTAGAATAGATACTTACAGTTGTGATTCCAAGCTCATTTAAAGCACGGAATACACGGATGGCAATTTCCCCTCTGTTTGCCACAAGAACCTTTTTGAAAGGTTTGATTTGTACATTATTTTTCATGTTGATACTCTCCTTTTAAAATAACAACTTCCCCTCTTTGAAGCACCGGCACGGCCATGCCTTAGTTTCATAACACCGGCACAATCGTGCCTTAGTTTCATAGTATACGTATGTTAATTAAAAAATGCAAGAGGTAATTTTAAAAAATTCAAAAAAATTAAAAAAATCTTGTTATTTTAATCACAAGCCTGTAAAAATGAAGGATTAAAAATAAAAACAATCATTCTGCGGGAATGATTGTTTTGGTAATAATGCATGAAAATGTATATGTCTTTTTTTGCGATAATCCATAATGCCCCGACTGACTGGTTGATTAAGCCTTGATAAAAAAGCATCAATAAAATTTGTCAGGCAGGATATCAGGATAAAAAGCATCCGTAAGTATTTGTCGGTTGGCTCCGGACAGTTACAGGAATTTTATAAATAAGGTGTTCCGGGTGTATCAGGATAGCTGCCCATGGCAATGAGTAATTCAAGCCCGATCTGCCGTGCCGAAAGCACTGCATCTTTGACAGCGCTGGCATTGCCGGTTATGGCAAGAATCACTTCATTGGAATGACTCGTTCCGATATTCGGTGTCATGTAACGGGCGATTTTAACATCGGCGGCTTTAAGGGCGGTATCTGCCATCACAAGACCGATGGCTGCAGGGGAACCGCAGATAAATCCGAAAGCTTTGTCAAATTCCGCATTGAATGCTTTTTCAAGAACAGCACCGGCGCTGGCTGAGTATGTAAATTCCAGATGGCCGGCATCACTGATATAAAGTTCGCCTGCGTACTTATTTGTCAGATCAAGGGCGATCTCAATCGCTTCGCGAACGGCGGAAACATCGTGGCCGCCCAGAACAATATAGTTTCCGTGGCCGCCCCAACCCTTTGTGTCCCGGGGAAGCTCTATGGATAATACTTCGGTGTCGGTTGCCTTGACGGCTTCGTCGATAGCAGTCAGCTGTCCCGCAGCACCGGTTCTTGAACTGAATACACCGATGGCATGATATTTTTCACCGACGTTCATCACTTTAAGAAGCGATTCATCAATGCCGGCAATGACAAGACCGATCGTATCCAGTGCGGCTGTGCCGACAAACTCGGTTCTCGTGCAGGTTGTGCTGATTTTATGTATATCTATCATAATTCGTTTAAATCTCCTTTGCTGTGTGAAATATAGTCTTTTAACAGCTGCTGTGCGCAATAGAGTCATCAACAGCTGATGGACGGAAATAGTTTTTATCAGTATAAGGTAAACCGAAATTAAAGTCAATGATGCTGCGGATGTCATAAGTTATAAAAAATACAGGGGCATTTTTGTGATATTTACCTTGGCAGTTCACAAAATGCGGTATTCATGATAAAATGACATTAGCGATGAAAAAGCAGGGAGGCATATTATGAAAAAGGGAAAAAAGATGATGCAGGCTGCCGCATTGACGCTCTGTCTTGTACTTACACTGGAAGGCTGCTCAGTGATCGATGGTGCCAGGGACAAAGTAGATGATATTGTGGGCAGTGTTGCGGATAAGATTTCAGAGAAAAAGCGGGAAAACGAAGAAGACGATTTTGATGATGATACCAAAGATAAAGATGAAACGAAGTATTCGGCAGATAAGGGAAAGGAGCAGACACTTTCAGTCATCAGGCCGATGCTTCTTGGCAGCAGCGAAAAAAGTACGGCTTCTTCGGTGGTGCCTTCGGTGAAGCCTTATACGGTTAATTCAGACCTTGGTAATGTGACCAACCTGGAGCAGTTTTATATTCAGGCCGGCAGTGAGCAGGAAAGACTGCTGGCGGATCACATGTTTTATGTGGAGACCGGTTGGGATAAAGAATTTTTTGAAATATATGAGAAAAACAGATATTCACTGACGCCGAATTTTATTACCGTAGATTCTATGATGCATACATATCATCTGTATTTTAGTTATCTTATGAAAAAGACGGAGAAAAATTATCTTGCGGATACGCTTGCAGCAATGAGTCAGACGATACTTGATACAGCAGTCGGGCAGTATGAAGTACTTCAGGGGACAGAATGGGAAAATGCGGCTTTAAGAAATGTTGCTTTTTTTGCCATTGGAGCTAAACTTCAGAATGAAGATATTTCGGTGCCGGAAACCGTAAGCGGCATTGTATCTTCAGAGATTTCAAAAATCATGTCAGCTTCAGCCATCGGAGATTGTGTGATTACAGGGACAATGCTTGATTATTCACAGTTTGCGCCACGGGGCTATTATGAAGGCGATTCTTTGCTTGAATCGTATTTCAGGGCGATGATGTGGTACGGGCAGATCGGCTTTATACAGTCTGAGGAAGACCTGGACAGAAGTGCCCTGCTGATGACAATGGCTTTAACCGGTGATGCCTTTAAGCAGTGGGAAGCTATTTATGTTGTGACATCATTTTTTGCGGGAGCCAGTGATGACCTGACTTATTATGAGTATTATGAAGCTGCCAAAACAGCTTATGGCGCAGATGTGAAGGCTGAGAGCCTTGCGGGAAATGATAACGGATGGCAAAGCTTTCGTAAATTGACAGCGTCGATGAAGCCGCCGGCGATCAATTCTATCCCTACAGTGGATGATAGCGATGCAGCTACAAAGACGACAGATACCAATAAAGGGTTCCGTTTTATGGGACAGCGTTTTACAATTGATGCCGTAATTTTCCAGCAGCTGATTTATGATAATGTTCTGGAAGATAATGCAGGTAACAAACGTATGCTTCCGGATACCCTTGATGTAGCGGCGGCTTTAGGTTCCGATGAAGCTCTTTCTATTCTTGAAAATACAGGTGCCGCAGATTATGAAGGCTATTCGGAAAACATGGCAGCTCTTCGAAACGGTATTGAAAATGCCGAAGATTCGCTCTGGATGGCAAGCCTTTATTCAAACTGGCTGTATACACTGACACCGTTACTTGAGGAAAAAGGTGAAGGATATCCAAGCTTTATGCAGAGCAGGGCATGGACAACAAAAAATTTGGAGTCATTTGCCGGCAGTTATTCGGAACTAAAGCATGACACGGTTCTCTATGCAAAACAGGTGATGGCAGAAATGGGCAGCGGTGAGCTTCCGGAATGGGATGACCGCGGTTATGTGGAGCCGGAACCTGAAGTATGGTCAAGATTTGCCCGGCTTTCGAAAAAGACGGCGGAAGGGTTAAAATCTTATGGTATTTTAAGTGCGGATGACGAAGATAATCTTTTAAAACTTGAAACAATGGCCGAACAGTTTCTTGCCATTACCGAGAAGGAGCTTGCCAATACACTGCCTTCAGATGATGAATTTGAACTGATTCGCAACTACGGCGGCAATCTGGAGCATTTCTGGCTTGAAGCTTTCAAAGATGAAGGAACCAATATTACATCCGGTGATTTCCCGGCGGCTATCGTTGCTGATATTGCGACAGATCCAAACGGCACATGCCTTGAAGTGGCTACCGGTAATCCTTCGGTGCTGTATGTGATCGTGCCTGTTGACGGTGAGCTTCATCTATGTAAAGGTGCGGTTTATTCTTTCTACCAGTTTGAACAGCCAATCAGCAATCGACTGACGGATTCTCAGTGGCGGCAGATGATGGGTATTGCGGCAAAAGATGACGGCACTTATGATTACAATTCGGGGATTGAACAGCCGCAGTGGACACAGTTTTACCGTTACAATTATGAATAATGATGAACGATGATGAAGAAAGTTAAGAAAAAAATCCGTTTAATCATCATCTTATTAATGACGGCGGCCCTGGCTGCCGCCGTCATAACGGCTGCGTGGCATAAGGGCTTATTTTTGCCGCGATGGATTATATGGCAGGAAAAGACACTGAGTTTTCAGGAAAACGATCCGGTGACGGAAAAGACGACTGGTTTTCAGGGAAATGATTCGACGCCGGAAAAGACGACTGGTTTTCAGGAAAATGATCCGGCGCAGGAAAAGGTACCGGGGGTTCAAAAAAATGATCCGACGCCGGAAAAGATTACCCTTTGGAAACACCGTATCCAAGTCTATGAAAATGGGGATATTGTCTGGGAATCACCGGGTTATGCGCGGGTTCAGGATTTTTTATGGTGCGATATTGATCATGATGACGTCGGAGAGTTATTGATTTTATGCTGGCGTATCGGCAGGTATGGCGACGCAAAACCGTTTTGGGTCGAAAAAGATGAACATACATGGTCCCAGCATATTTACATTTATGACTGGGATTTTGGCGGCATTTATCCGGCATGGATGGCGTCGGATATCGGCATGGATGTTTGTGAATGGCAATTTGACCCCAAAAAGCGGCTTGTGATCACCGAAACTTCCGGCAGGAAAACAGGATGGGACTGGGTCAGCTGGGGGCTGTCTCTGATATGGGAAGAAAAATAAGCAATATAAGACATGAATATTTTGTCTGTGGATAAAACTGTATGAAATGTTGAGGATAAAATTCTGTATATATACCTAAAAAATGGCAGATGTTGATAGTTGTGGTTGTAAAGGAGTGTTTGCAGTGATTACGTATGTGAAAGGTGATATTTTTACCAGTCCGGCAAAAATACTGGTTAATACAGTGAATACAGAAGGTGTAATGGGGAAAGGCATTGCATTGGAATTAAAAAAAAGGTATCCGGAGATGTTTCAGGCATATAAAAAGAAATGTGCAGATCAAAAATTAGATGTTGGCACATTAATGATGTGGAAAAAATCAGATAAATGGATTTTGCTGTTTCCGACAAAGAGACAGTGGAGAAGACCGTCAAAAATGGAATATATTGAGAAAGGTCTGCAGAGGTTTGCAGATAATTGGGATAAATTAGGTGCAAATTCTATAGCGTTTCCAAAGTTGGGATGTGGAAATGGAGGACTGAATTGGGATGAGGTCAGGCCTTTAATGGAGTCCTATTTGGGAAAAATACCAATGCAGGTTTATATTTATGTCGATAATTATCAGGATCCTAAACCAGAGCATTTAGATATTACAGAAATGGAAAAATGGCTGTCCGGAGAAGTTGGATTAGAAGGTTACGAAAAATTTTCTTTTAAGCTTAAAGAACTTTTGCATAAAAATAACGGTGTATTTTTGCAGGACAGTCATAAGTGTAGTTTGGATGAGAAAGATGGGTTTATTTGTATAGATGATATCAATATAGATGAAAAAACAGTATGTGATTTCTGGAATTATGTGCGTGATGTAGGGGTCGTTTCAGAGAATGAGATTCCGGTGGAATACCGTGGTTTTTCAGAAGGCTTTATGGGCATTTTGAAAAAATTGGGTTATGTTACCGGTGTAATTATTGCAAAAGATGGAAAAACGTTTGCGTCGGTGCCTAATGGTTACCAGTATATTGCAGATTAGGGGGATTTTATTTGGAATATAGAGATATTTTAATGAGGCAGAAAGACAGGATGCGAAAAGATTTAGAATGGTGGCCTAACTTTTTTTATCATTTTACAGATGTTCACAATGCTGTTAATATTTTAAAATCAGGATGGATTTTTAGTCGTGATAAAGCTGCTGATGAGGGAGTAATGGTTAATGATAATGCAAGCAAAGCAGTGATTGATGTGACCACTTCGCAGAGTAAGGGGTATGGAAGATTGTATTTTAGACCGTTAACACCTACACAGTACCATAACGAAGGCTATAAACCGCTCAAGGTCAGAAATCCGGAAATAAATGCAAGCTGCCCGGTCCCGGTTTTTCTGTGTTTGAGTTCTGTTGCAACATTAAATTATCCCGGAACTAAATTTGCGGAAAAAGGTCTGGCAGGAAATAGGGGTATTATTCAGGAAGGCGTAGAAAAATTCTCTCTATTGAATTTTGAAAAGATATATCATGAGGGGGGATATGATCCCGTTAACGATGGTGATATTAAAGAGTACCGCCATTCGGAGGTTATTCATGAAGGTGGGTTTCCGGTAGAACCCCTCTTAAAATGTATATTATGCCGAACCGATGCAGAGAAAGAAACGCTTTTATATTTAATTAAAAATTATTCTTTAAGAATGTATAACAGTTATAAGAACCGAATATTTTATAGACCTAAGTTGAAATGTTTTAATTATAATGGCATTTTTTTAAAAAATGTGCAAGTATGTGAGAATAAGCTTAAGTTGGAATTTAATGACCCGGAACAGCGGGTTGGACATAAAATGTCAGATGTTTATTTTGAAGCTGTAGTGGAACTGGGATATATAAAAAAGAATGGGCAGATTCTGCTTATTGAAAAAAGAGAAAAGAGGTTAAATTATTCGGTCATTAGATCGGCAACGCTCTCATTAAAAAAAGACATCGAATGTGATTTACTGAGGGTAAGAGTTATGTTTGATGGTGAAGTCATGTATGAAAATGAAATAGATATGCTGTATGATGAATTTATATAGGAATGTCTTTTTTGAGGGTTCACAAATTGTTACTGTAATCTATGGTATTTAGATGAAAAATATATCTGATAATTAAAAATAAAATTTTGCAGGGAGGAACTATAAAATGGATAATTTTACTTATTCTGTACCGACAACGATACATTTTGGAAGAAATCAGCTTTCGCATTTAAAGGAGCTTAAAGCAAGCGGATCAAAGGTGCTGCTTGTTTACGGCGGCGGAAGTATTAAACGAAACGGGCTTTATGATCAGGCGATGCGCATTTTAAAAGAAAGCGGACTGTCAGTGACAGAACTTCCCGGTGTTGAGCCAAATCCGAGAATAGAGTCTGTGCGCAAAGGTATTGCCCTCTGCCGGGAAAATGATATTGATATGGTCCTTGCCATCGGCGGAGGTTCTTCCATTGACTGCGCCAAAGTGATCGCAGCAGGTGTAAAATATGACGGTGATGCTTGGGATCTTGTGCTGGACGGCAGTAAGATTAAAGCGGCTCTGCCGGTTTATTCGGTATTGACCCTTTCTGCAACAGGTTCCGAGATGGACAGCTTTGCTGTTATTTCTGATATGGAAAAGAATGAGAAATGGGGCACCGGTTCACAGCTTGTTAAGCCGAAAATGTCCATTCTTGATCCGGAGTATACATTTACGGTATCAGAAAAACAGACGGCAGCAGGAACAGCAGATATGATGAGCCACACTTTCGAGAATTATTTTACCAATGTCAAAGGCGCTGCGTTACAGGGACGCATGTGCGAGGCAGTTTTAAAGACATGCATTCAGTATGGACCGGTTGCCTTAAAAGAACCGGATAACTATGAGGCGAGAGCAAATCTGATGTGGTGCAGTTCACTGGCTATTAACGGTCTGCTCAGTGACGGCGCTGATGTGGGCTGGTGTATTCACCCGATGGAACATGAACTGTCCGCATTTTATGACATTACCCACGGTGAAGGGCTTGCGATTCTGACGCCGGTGTGGATGCAGTATGTCATCGAAAAAGATCCGTCAAAAATCCGGCAGCTTGCGGCTTATGGACGCAATGTCTGGGATATCAGAGAAGAAGATGATGAAGCAGCTGCGAAACTTGCCGTTTCAAAAACGGCGGAATTTTTCTTTGAAACAATGAAAATGCCTGCAAACTTAAGAGCGGTCGGCATTACAGAAAAAACACACTTTGATGTGATGGCAGAAAAAGCAGCAGATGGCTGTGAAGGCAGTTTTATTCCGCTGAAAAAAGAAGACGTTATGGAAATCTATGAGCGGGCATTTTAAATAAATATCGAAATTGTTCAGAGAGGAAACGAATATGACAGCAGAAGAAATGTGGCAGTTGTATGCGCAAAAAGAAGGTATTGACGATCAATACGAAGCATGGGCATTTTGCGGCGGCGGAGAAGTCGGTGACAGACTTGCAGAGCTTACCCTGGCCGGCATTAAAACTGCAACTTCCAGTGCGCTTATAGCATACCGGATTGAAAATGAAGAAGTGCCAAAAGACGGATGTTACAGTGTTATTCTGTATGACAATAAGGAAGCGGCATGTGTTATCCGTTCTAATAAAGTGTCCATTGTGCCGTTTAATCAGGTTTCAGAACGCCATGCGTATTTGGAGGGTGAAGGTGACAGGAGTCTGGATTACTGGAGAAGGGTTCACCGGGAGGCTTTTGAGCCGGATTATAAAATAGCAGGAAAGGATTTTGATGAAAACGGCCTGTGTGTCCTTGAAGAATTTGAGGTTGTTTATAAATAGAATTCAATCGTCGGAGGTACGGGAATTGGTATGATTGAATATAAAGATATATATACAGAAGATATAAACAGAGAATTGTTTTGCGGGTTTATAAGACATCAGGAAGTTCATGATTGCTGGAGGAAAGAAAAAGGTGAATGGGTGATAAAGGCAGATCCTTTTATTGATGACTGGACGGAAAAAGATTACTGTATACTGATTCAATGTCTGAAAAATACGATTTCAACAGGGGGATTTGTTTATGGTGCTTTTGACGAAGGTATACTTAAAGGATTTGTTTCTGTCGAATCAGAGATTTTTGGCGGCGAAAAAAGATATATGGACCTGACCAGTATTCATGTGTCAGAAGATATGCGGAGACAAGGAATTGGAAAGACACTTTTTTCTGCTGCTAAAGAATGGGCGCTAAAACATGGTGCAGCCAGATTATACATATCTTCGCATTCGGCAGTTGAGAGTCAGTACTTTTATAAAGCAATGGGGTGTTTGGAGGCAGAGATGTATCGGTGGGATCATGTGGAAATGGAGCCGTACGACTGTCAGCTGGAATGCAGATTATAAATAATGACATTCTGAAGGGAGGCCGATATTTGGTTTAAAGCTGTACTTTTACGCAGATATTAAGAATAAAATTTTAGGGGATAGTTTCATGAATATTGGATTTGCAATGTGCAGTGTATTGTGTGTTTTTTTTCTTTTGGTTGCAGCTATTTTTACAGTTTTAAAGGAAAAAGCAGCGATACTGATCAGCGGGTTCAATGCATTGCCAAAAGAAAAACGTAAGCTTTATGATCAGGAAAAAATGAGCCGGGATCAGAGAAATTCACTTTTGATCTGGGCTGGCATTACAGGTGCAGGGGCTGTTTTGTCATATTTTTTATCAGGGTATTTGGGTATTGTCGCAATGATTATATGGTTGATCTTATTTTTTAAAGATGTGCATATGGATGCGGAAAAAGCATTTCAAAAATATAAAAAATGAGGAGAATGTTTTAAGTAGTCAAAAATATTGAAAAAAGTGATTAGATGTGTTTAAATATACTCATGGAGGTGTATTTATGAATACGTCAAATATTGCAAATTACAAACCGAAAGATTTTGCAGAATTAATAGGAGTTTCAGTTAAAACCCTGCAGCGTTGGGATAGGGAAGGAACTCTAAAAGCAAATCGCACTCCAACTGACAGGCGTTATTACACTTACGACCAATATCTTCAATTTAAAGGTATAAATACAGAAAATGATAATCGTCAAATCGTTATTTATGCCAGAGTGTCTACAAGGAA
>JALEHN010000093.1 GCA_022770525.1 Clostridiales bacterium | reverse complement strand
TTGTTCACTACCACTATCGTTGTATGAAACTTCATACAGAATTTTTCAAACCAATCATAGCCAAATCGGATAAATCTGTCTTTGTGTGTGACTATGATCGTCTTGATCTTTTGTTCCATTACTTCATCCAACAGTTGATTCCACTTTTTACGGTTATAATTAAGACCACTTCCATAATCTTCGATACATTGATCTGCAATAATACCTTTGGCATTACAAAACTGCCTAAAAAAAGATACTTGATTTTTTAAATCGTCTTTTTGATTCCTTGTAGACACTCTGGCATAAATAACAATCTAACGATTATCTTTTTCTGTATTTATACCTTTAAATTGAAGATATTGGTCGTAAGTGTAATAACACCTGTCACCTGCTTTTATGCCTTCCGGCTTCTGTGGATATCATATCACAGCCGCCCAAGGGCTTGCAAGCCCCAATCCGATGCAGTCGATACAGCGGGGCAGCTTCAGTTACAAAAAACACCATGTGCGTACTGCAATCCTGCCTGTGTACAGCAGCCAGTTTCATGACTGAAGCATTTACATTTCATCACTTAAAAGATTGCAAATTACCGGATTTTATTGTAAACTGATAATAGTAATACCGTATGATACTTTTCATATGCTGCCATCCCGATACCGGGTCATCAGGAGTGATTTTAATGAAAATTGCAATTATTGATAATTCAGAAAAAGACATCGGCTTATTTACATCCCTGGCCGGTCAGCTGACCAGCCGTCTTCATTATGAACTTGATATTCTCACCTACAAAAGCGGAGAGGATTTTCTCAAAGTATATACCCCAGGCACATTCGATATCGTTTTTATGGAAATGGATATGGATGGTATGAACGGCATCGAGGTTGCAAAGGAATTAAGAAAAATCGATTTCTACACCCTGATTGTTTTTCTGACAGGTACTGAAGATGCCGCACTTTTGGCAGCCCCGCTGCATATCTTTGATTACATCATTAAACCCTGTACATATGATCGTCTCCGTTTTGTATTGGAGGAATCCAAAAAAATTCTTCCTGAACACAAAAATGACCTGATCTTTGTCTGCGGAAAGCGGACTGTAAAATTAAAATTTTCGGATATTATTTATATTGAATCAAATAATAACAATACGATTTTTACCATGAATAACGGAATGCTGAAATACCGGATTTTCTTTTCAAAAATTTCCGAACTTCTGACGTGCCATCATTTTTTAATCTGTACCCGCGGTGTGGCGCTGAATATGGATTATATTACAAACTATGATCAGGAAACTTTTCAAATGGCAGACGGCCGGAAATTTCCGATCCGACGCAGAGACAGAACGCAGATTATTGACACATTCAAACAATATCAGCTTTGTGCCTCTGATAAAAAAAGTCATCTGAAGACCATTTTCTAAAAACATCATAAACACTGACAATAAACGTAAAAGCAGTGCTGCCGCCGTACTCTATTCTTTCCGCTTAAATACAGTACGATGCATCACTGCTTATCTTATTTTGGAGGCCGACTCAAAACAGCCGCCTTATTTTTATAGGTTCAGGGTCTCTTTCGAAAACCCGAAAGCCTTACGTGAAAACCTCAGTATTAATCATCAAAAGCTTCTTTCACTTTATCCATAAAGCTCTTTTTCTTTTTGCCGCCTTCACCTTCATGATGGCCGCCCTCGTCTGTCTTCTGACCTTTCATGACAGCATCAAAATGTCTCAGCGCTTCCTTCTGTTCACTGTTCATGCGCTCAGGTACCTGAACAACAAGTGTCACATAATGATTGCCGCGGACATTTTTATTTCTCAATGTCGGCACGCCTTTACCGCGCAGCGTGATTCTTGCGTCTGTCTGTGTTCCCGGTTTGATTGTCTGTGTCACATCACCGTCCACAGTTTTAATCGTAATATCAGCGCCCAGCGCAGCATCCGCAAAAGAGATCGGTACGGTTGAATAAATATCAAAGCCCTGTCTCTGGAAAATCGGATGTCTGTCTACGGTAATACCTACAAGCAGGTCACCTCTCGGTCCGCCGTTTTTGCCCGGTTCACCCTTGCCCGGGATACGGACGCTCTGGCCGTTATCAATACCTGCCGGAATAGATATTTCAATCGTTTTATTATTTTTAACGTAACCTGTGCCGCCGCAGTCCACACATTTTTCCTTGATGACCTTGCCTGTACCGCCGCAGTCCGGACATGTCTGTACGTTTTGAACCGCACCAAATAAAGACTGCCGTGTATATACAACCTGACCTTTGCCGCCGCACTTTGAACATGTCTGAGGCTGTGTTCCCGGCTTCGCACCGGAACCGTGGCAATGCGGGCACTCATCCTTTAATGCCATCTGAATCTTTTTATCAACACCAAATACAGCTTCCATAAAGGAAATCCGCATGTTGATCTTTACATTGGCACCCTGCATCGGACCGTTGTAAGCCTTTCTGCTTCGTCCGCCGCCAAACAGATCGCCAAAAATATCGCCAAAGATATCGCCCATATCACCGGTAAAATCAAATCCGCCGAATCCGCCGGCACCGCCGCCGCCCTGTTCAAATGCAGCATGACCAAACTGATCATACTGTCTTCTCTTTTCCGGATCACTTAAAATGGCATAAGCTTCGGAAGCTTCTTTAAACTTTGCCTCCGCCTCTTTGTCGCCCGGATTTGTATCAGGATGGTACTTTTTGGCTAACTGGCGATATGCTTTTTTAAGTTCAGCTTCGGATGCTGTCTTTGCCACACCGAGCACTTCATAATAATCTCTTTTATCTGCCATAATTATCCTCCATTCTGCATGTGCCTGTCAGCACAAATGAGGATGCCAGGGGCAGATGTACACCTGCCCCGGACAGCCTCATGAAATTCTATATCTCTGTGCTTATTTTATACTTCTTTATAATCAGCATCTACAACGTCATCTGCCTGCTGATAATTTGCACCTGCATTCTGGTTCGGCATAGGGCCTGCTCCCTGAGCACCTGCCTGAGCGCCTGCCTGTTCATACATCTTTGCAAATACGCCCTGTGCAGCGTCCATAAGTCTCTGTTTAGCTGCTTTGATGTCTTCAACCTGAGCATCTGTCATATCGTCGATCGGTGTACTGTCAAGCAGTGCTTTCATGCTGTCAAGTTCTGCCTGAACTTTATTTCTGTCATCTTCGCTGACTTTATCACCAACTTCATTAAGTGCCTTCTGTGTCTGGAACATCATAGCATCTGCTTCATTTCTTGCTTCAATACCTTCTTTACGTTTCTTATCCTGAGCTTCAAAAGCTGCAGCTTCTTTAACAGCTTTATCGATTTCTGCGTCAGACATATTTGAACCGGCTGTAATTGTAATATGCTGTTCACGGCCTGTTCCGAGATCCTTTGCAGATACATTAACAATACCGTTGGCATCGATATCAAATGTAACTTCGATCTGAGGTATACCACGCGGAGCCGGAGCAATACCGTCAAGTCTGAACTGACCAAGGCTCTTGTTGTCTTTTGCGAACTGTCTTTCACCCTGTACAACGTTGATATCAACGGCTGACTGGTTATCTGCTGCTGTAGAGAAGATCTGGCTCTTTCTTGTAGGAATTGTTGTATTTCTTTCAATCAGGTGTGTAGCGATACCGCCCATTGTTTCGATAGAAAGTGTCAACGGTGTAACATCAAGAAGAAGGATATCACCTGCACCTGCATCGCCTGCAAGCTTACCGCCCTGGATTGAAGCACCGATAGCAACACATTCGTCAGGGTTTAAGCTCTTGCTTGGCTCTTTGCCTGTTAACTGTTTTACTTTATCCTGTACTGCAGGGATACGTGTTGAACCGCCAACTAACAGGACTTTTGAAAGATCTGAAGTTGTAAGGCCTGCATCACGAAGTGCGTTCTGTACAGGAATAACTGTTCTCTCAACAAGATCTGATGTCAGTTCATCAAATTTAGCTCTTGTAAGGTTCATATCAAAATGCTTTGGACCTTCAGCTGTTGCTGTGATGAATGGCAGGTTGATGTTTGTTGTTGCTGCGCTTGAAAGTTCTTTCTTAGCTTTTTCAGCAGCTTCACGCAGTCTCTGCATAGCCATCTTATCACCTGACAGATCAACGCCTTCTGTTCTTCTGAACTCTTCAAGCATGTAACGTGTGATCTTTTCATCAAAGTCATCACCGCCAAGTCTGTTATCACCGCTTGTAGCAAGAACTTCGATAACACCGTCACCGATTTCGATGATAGAAACATCAAATGTACCGCCGCCTAAGTCGTATACCATGATTTTCTGTTCTTTTTCATTGTCAAGGCCATAAGCAAGTGCTGCTGCTGTCGGCTCGTTGATGATACGCTTAACATCAAGGCCTGCAATCTTACCTGCATCTTTTGTTGCCTGTCTCTGAGCATCGTTAAAGTAAGCAGGTACTGTAATAACAGCTTCTGTTACTTTTTCACCAAGGTAGCTTTCTGCGTCTGCTTTCAGTTTCTGAAGAATCATCGCTGAAATTTCCTGCGGTGAATACTTTTTATCATCGATTGTTACTCTGTAATCTGAACCCATATGTCTCTTGATTGAAGAGATTGTCTTTTCTGAGTTTGTAACAGCCTGACGTTTTGCAGGTTCACCGACAAGTCTTTCACCTGTTTTTGTAAAAGCAACAACAGACGGTGTTGTTCTTGCGCCTTCTGTATTTGCGATAACTACCGGCTTTCCGCCTTCCATAACTGCTACACATGAATTTGTTGTACCTAAGTCAATACCAATGATTTTACTCATAATAAATTCCTCCTAATTCAATCTGATATATAAAATGTTCATAGTCATTATTTGAAACTATTTTACTCTGCTACCATAACCATGCTGTGGCGCACGATTTTTTCTTTATACATATAACCTTTTTGAAGTTCCTGCATCACGATGCCCGACTCATATTCTTCACTTGGTGCCTGCATCACTGCATTGTGATACATCGGATCAAACTCTTTGCCGACAGCTTCGATCGGCTTAACGCCAAGGTCTGTCAGTGTCGACATCAGTTTCTTATAGATCATCTCGATGCCCTGTGCAAAGGAAGTTGCTTTTTCCTCTTCACTCATCGCTGCAAGACCTCTCTCAAAATCATCGATCACAGGCAGGATTTTTTCAATAATACTTGATGCGCCTGTCTCGAACATCTGGCTCTTTTCTTTTTCAGTACGTTTTCTGAAATTATCAAACTCAGCCATATTTCTCATCAATCGATCATTGAGCGCCTCGATTTTTTCATCTTTAGGGTCTTTCTTCTTTTCTTTCTTTTTGAAAAACTTACCTTTCTTCTTATCTTCACCTTCGGCTGCATCATCTGATGCATCATCGGCTGCGTCATCTAAAGTCTCATCGGCTTCATCTGTCTGTTCTTCAGCTTCCGGTACTTCTTCCTTTACTTCCCCGTCAGCCTGAGCATCATTTTGCTCCTCTACAGTAGCCTCTATATCTTCATTTAAATCTTTTTCCATATCTGCCAATTCACACACCTCTTTTATTTTTTCTTATATATCTTATCCAACTGTTCCATCATTGTCTGAAGGTTACCGACAACTTTCTGATAATCCATTCGTTTTGGACCTATGATACCAATGGTTCCCGAAACGCCTTCTTCCAATTCATATGTCGCTGTCACAATACTGCAGTCCTTCATAGAATTCACCGGTGATTCGGCACCGATATAAACCTGAATGGCATTTTTATCATCTTTCTCAAGCCGCTCAGCCACGAAATCCGTCAGCGCCTTTTTCTCCTCAAGGGTGTATATCAGTTCGCTGACTTTCTGTGTATCTGAAAGTTCAGGATATTTTAAAAGGTTTGTCGCACCGGTTGTATAAATTTCCAGATCATCTTCTTCCTGAATTGCTGATGCAATTGCATCGATCACATCACTGATAATTTTATTATGCCCGGCCGCCTGCTGCTTCATCCGTCCGATCATTTCCATATTGATCTCTGACAAACTCAAGCCCTGAAGGAAAGTATTCAAAACAAGGTTCAGCTTCACGACATCTTCTTCAGCGATCATCTCTGCTGTGTCGATCAGCTTGTTTTTGATGATGTTTCCCTCAATCATAATGACCGCGAGAATCTGTGTATCATCAACTCTGGACAACTGAATGAATCTCAGTTTCTTGCCTTTATACTGCGGTGCTGAAATCATCGTCGCGTAGTTGGTATTCGCTGCAAGAAGCTTTGCCACCTGTTTTAACATCTGGTCGATCTTATCTGCTTTTTCAAGCATCACATTTTTCATCTCATCGACCTCTGCGACTTTTTCCTTCACCATGCTGTCAACCTTTTCCTTCATCATATTATCGACATAAAAGCGATACCCCTTATCCGAAGGAATGCGTCCGGCCGATGTATGCGGCTGTACGATGTAGCCCATCTCTTCAAGATCAGACATCTCATTTCGAATGGTTGCTGAGCTTAAATTCAGATCCGTGAACTTTGAAATGGTTCTTGATCCCACCGGCTCACCGGTATAAAGGTATGTCTGAATGATTGCATTCAATATTTTAATTTTTCTCTCATCCATTACCACTGAACCACCTCATTTCTTTTTTGTTAGCACTCATCGTTTTAGAGTGCTAATACGTTCTGTACATAACATATCACTATCTATTTCTTTTGTCAAGTGTTCTTTGATTATTTTTTTAAAATTTATTTGTAACTGTTCATAGCCAAGGAAAATTTCATAAAACAGACGTAAAATGCTCGCATTTTTAAGACTGTTTTTGAAATTTTATTTGGCGGATACGCCACACCGACGAAATGCGAGGCATTCTGGAGGTTGGCTCTGAACAATTACATTTTTTTATTTATTTTTTCAGAATAATTGATGCCTTTTTAAATTCATGGTATGATGATGCCGGAACGTGAACAAAGGAGGTACGCAATGAAATCAGCAGGTTTATATATTCATTTTCCGTTTTGTATTAAAAAATGTAATTACTGCGACTTTCTATCTTTTCCGGTCGCTGTTTCTGACAGCTTTTGTATGTCTTCGGAAGAATTGTTTGCTTCTTATATAGAATGTATGAAAAATGAACTTTTATTCCGTCAAAAATTTTTAACCGATACCAAGATTCAATCGATTTTTTTCGGCGGCGGAACACCTTCACTGATACCGCCGGATATGCTGACAGATCTGCTTACATTGATCCGCCGGATATTTCCTGTTCAAAGTAATGCTGAAATTACGGTCGAATGCAATCCCGGCACTTTATCCGATGATAAGCTTTTTGCCATGTACGCAGCCGGCATCACCCGCTTAAGTATCGGTCTGCAGACAACACAAAATGACGAGCTTTCCTATATCGGACGCATTCACACTTATGAGCAATTTCTTGATAATTATCATAAAGCCCGAAAAACCGGATTTAAAAATATAAATATTGACCTGATGTCGGCACTTCCCGGCCAGACTGTGATGTCCTATCAACAATCGCTCCAGAATGTCATCGACCTGAAACCGGAGCATATTTCCGCCTACAGCCTGATTATTGAAGATGGTACACCTTTTGAAAAAATATACGGCGAAGCTGCTGATGCACATGCCGCATCAAGCCTTCCCGGGCTGCCTTCCGAAGACGATGAGCGTCTGATGTATGACCTGACCGGACAGCTTCTTGGTAACTCCGGCTATCACCGTTACGAAATATCCAATTATGCCCGTGACGGTTATGAATGCCGTCACAATATCATCTACTGGACACGGAAAAATTATCTCGGCATCGGGCTTGGAAGCGCCAGCCTTATTGACCGCACCCGTTTTTCCAATATCAGAGATTTAAAAAAGTATATGTCCGTATGGGGAACAAAAAATGACGACAGCGATTTACTCTCCGGCACAGAAAATGCCGAACGGCTCACCATCAAAGATGAGATGGAAGAATTTATGTTTCTCGGGCTTCGCATGACCGGCGGTATTTTGGAAAAAGATTTTACGGACGCTTTTGGCTGCCCGTTCACCGATGTTTATGGCGCTGTTATTGAAAAACATATCAGAGACAAAACATTAATTTATGACAACAGCCGTCTGAAACTCACCCAAAAAGGACTGGACGTTGCCAATTATGTCATGTCTGACTTTATTTTAGACTAAATTTTATAAGGCTGCTCTGAAACAGCCACTTTATTTTACTGAGCAGATATTATATTTGGGGGACAGACTCTGAATGGATACTATACATTTTGAAACTGACTCTGATAGATACTATACTTGATAAGAAAGGAAGATTTGCATGAATATTGTAATTCTTGAAAGGAACAGTGTCGGCACCGACATTGATGTATCCTGTTTTAATGACTTCGGCCATGTGGCAAGCTATGCAAACACAGTCACCGAAGAAGAAATTAAAGAACGCGTTGCAGACGCGGATATTATTATCGGCAATAAGACGCCGTTTAATGAAACTACACTGAAAGACGCCCCGAATGTCCGTCTGATCGCTCTTTTTGCCACCGGCTATGATAATGTCGACATGGCTTATTGCAGACAGCGGGGCATTAAAGTCGCCAATTTAAGAAACTACTGTACAGCTTCCGTTGCGCAGCATACTTTCGCCATGGCCCTGTTTTTACTTGAAAAGCTGAATCATTACGATCATTATGTCAAATCCGGCGCTTACGGCGCCCAGAAACGTTTTTCAAATTTTGATATACCGTTCACCGAATTGAGCGGCAAAACATGGGGCATTGTGACCATGGGCAATATCGGACGTCAGGTGGCTCAAATTGCCGAAGCTTTCGGCTGCCGTGTCATCTGCTATTCCGCCTCCGGAAACGGCACATATCCGGGTTACCGTCAGGTCGACTTTGAAACGCTGCTTAGAGAAAGTGATGTGCTGTCACTGCATTGTCCGCTGTCCGAACGCACAAAAAATCTGATCAATCTTGATGCCATGAAGAAGATGAAATCGTCCGCCATATTGATCAATGTGGCCAGAGGACCGGTTGTCAACAGCCATGATCTGTATACGGCACTGACCGAAAATATCATTGCCGGGGCCGGTCTCGATGTGCTTGAAAAGGAGCCGATTTCTCAGGATAACCCCCTTGGCGCAATTAAAGACAGCAGCAAACTGATCATCACACCACATCTTGCCTGGGCCAGCACGGAAGCGAGAGAACGCTGCGTATCCGAAACCTATGAAAACATCAAAGCATTTTTAGAAGGCCGTGACAGGAATCTTATATAGATTTTCATTGCACCGGAAAATGCCTAAGCAGCTTACCAAAGTATCATACTCTTTTAAATTATTACACCGACTATCTTACCTTAAAACGCCGGATCATCTTATCATCAAAGATGGTCCGGCGTTTATTTTAAGCAGGGATGTTTAAATCCTATTCATGCGGGTGATGCCATGGCAATCTCCACATATCCGGCTGCTATTTATCATCAAGCTTCAGCACGCTCATAAAAGCCTTTTGCGGTATTTCTACATTACCAATCTGGCGCATACGTTTCTTGCCTTCCTTCTGTTTTTCCAGAAGCTTACGCTTACGGCTGATATCACCGCCATAGCACTTTGCAAGAACGTCCTTGCGCATAGCCTTGACTGTCTCACGGGCAATAATCTTGCTGCCGATGGCTGCCTGAATCGGAATTTCAAATAACTGTCTCGGAATTTCTTCCTTAAGTTTTTCGCACATTTTACGTCCCCGCTCATAGGCTGAACCGGCAAAAACGATAAAGGACAGGGCGTCCACTTCTTCTCTGTTGACAAGGATATCAAGTTTACATAAATCTGATCTGACATAACCTTTCATCTCGTAATCGAAAGACGCATAGCCTCTTGAACGGGACTTAAGTGCATCAAAGAAGTCATAAATAATTTCATTCAGCGGAAGCTCATATTTTAAAAGTGCACGGGTAGCCTCCATATATTCCATGCCCAGATAAACACCGCGGCGTTCCTGGCAAAGCTCCATAATCGGTCCGATGTAATCTGTCGTTACCATAATCTCCGCTGTCACAAACGGCTCTTCCATATAATCAATTTCAGACGGGTCAGGCATATTTGACGGGTTCGTCAAATCAATGACATCGCCATTGGTTTTATGAACTTTGTAAATAACTGACGGCGCTGTTGTCACAAGATCAAGATTATACTCTCTTTCAAGACGTTCCTGAATAATCTCCAAATGCAAAAGTCCGAGGAAGCCACATCTGAAACCGAAACCCAAGGCAATAGAAGTCTCTGCTTCAAACTGAAGTGACGCGTCATTTAACTGCAGCTTCTCCAAAGCATCCCGCAGATCCGGATATTTTGCCCCATCCGCCGGATACATTCCGCAGTAAACCATCGGATTAACTTTTTTATATCCCGGAAGCGGCTGTGCGCACGGATTTGCAGCTTCTGTAATCGTATCACCCACACGGGTATCTTTCAAATTCTTAATACTTGCTGTCATGTAGCCAACCATACCTGCCGGCAGTTCATCGCAGGCAATAAACTGCCCCGCCCCGAAGTAACCGACTTCCACAACATCAAATACCGCTTCGGTGGCCATCATGCGCACCTGCATACCTTTTCTGATCGTACCTTCTTTGACTCTGAAAAATACAATAACACCTTTATACGGATCATAGACCGCATCAAAAATCAGCGCCTGAAGCGGTGCGTCTTTATCTCCGTCCGGTGCAGGTATTTTCTCAATAATCTGTTCAAGTACTTCTTCGATGTTAATACCGTTTTTCGCCGAAATTCTCGGTGCATCGTGTGCTTCCAGACCGATCACATCTTCAATCTCCGCCACAACTCTGTCAGGGTCGGCACTCGGAAGGTCAATTTTATTGATCACAGGCATCACATCAAGATCATGATCAAGGGCCAGGTAAACATTTGCCAGCGTCTGGGCCTCGATACCCTGAGCGGCATCCACAACAAGAATAGCCCCGTCACAGGCCGCAAGACTTCTTGAAACTTCATAATTAAAATCGACATGTCCCGGTGTATCAATCAGATTGTATATATATTCTTCACCGTTTTTTGCCTTATATATAATACGGACAGTCTGCGCTTTGATCGTAATGCCGCGCTCTCTCTCCAGATCCATATTATCCAATACCTGTGCCTGCATCTCACGGCTTGTCAAAAGCCCGGTTTTCTCAATAATTCTGTCTGCCAGTGTCGATTTACCATGATCAATGTGGGCAATGATACAAAAATTTCTGATCTTACTCTGATCTATGTTCATTAATTGAAGGCCTCCTCATAACAATTTCAATTTTATTTGATCGGCCTTCAAAATAACTGCCACAAACACCACAGGCCGATTCCATAAAGTATATCATAATCATTGCTCAGAACCAACTAAAAAAAACGCCTGACTCCGAACAGTTACATATTACAATTTTTTTACCGCTTTGTCCAGTATGGCATTGATATGTATAAAAAAAAGCCGGCACATCCGGAATTCTAACCTTTGATGCGTCGGCTTTACTATAAAATCTTTCATCCAATCTTTTGTAAAATCTGTCATCACCTGACCGTTAAACCACGATAAAATAACTGTAAAAATTTAAGCATGCACCGGTGTACTTGCCGCGAGGCGCGCTTCATCTGCGCGCCTCAGGTTCCCGACAATACACTGACGAGTATATCCGCCAACGGCTCCATGGCATTTTGCACTTCTTCCACAGTATTTGTCTGGGCTCCGCATTCAATAAGAAGCGTTCTTGGCATGACATGCATATTATATCTGTAAGAACGAAGATAAATACGCCTTGTAAAATCAGGATACTTTTCGGCTGCCTTAAGCTGCATCTGCAGACTGAAGGCCAGATTATCCTCAAGGTACGGATTTTGAATATAGCCGTTTGTGCCCGATGATGCGCCTCTGCACAGTCCGTTAAAAAACATGATTTTAGCCGTCGGTTTACCGTCTATCGTCGTCACCAGCCGTGTATTTTCACTGACGCCGTCTCTATGAAGGTCAATCACAACTTTAATCGAAGGATTCTTAGATAAAATCTGTTCAACTGCCGGCAATGCCTTGGAATAAGCCTCACTCCGATCCAGCTGTCCGTTAATCATATCGTATACCCCCCGGTCGTGATACACTGCCACCCCATATTTCTGCTGCAAAATATCCGTCAGAAGGTCACCAAGTCCCAGAACTGTATCAGATTCGGCACCCGCGGCACTGTCGGCAAAGCTTTCCTGCGAATGGGTATGATAAATCAATATTTTCGGGTCATTGCCGGTTAAATCTATTGTCAGATCTTTGTCCAGTAAAACCTCCGGCTGAAGCACACTTTTGTCGCAGGAGGTTGAAGAATCAACAACATAAAAATTATTCAGAAGAAACTGATAATCCAAAAGCGACGCTCTTTCATAAACCGGCTGACGGTTATTCCGGCTGACTGCCTCGGTCACACCGTCGTTTTGAACTGTGTTTTGTCCACCCCCGCCGCTTTCCAAAGCAGAATTATCCACAGTCTGATTCATTTCCTCCAGCTTTTTCTCCGCCTCAGCCTCAAGAGATTCATATTGACTGTTTTCTTCACAGAAAGCCTCAAGATCCGCCTGTGACGGATACATTTCATTTTCATACATATCTTCAGCAGTCATCTGACTGCTGACATAAGATGTTCCGGGAAATATCCACGACTGCACCAGACCTGTTATCGCTGATAATACACTTTGACCCCGTGTGTCACTTAACACAGCTTGCGGAAATACAGCCTCCAAAAATAACTGATCCGCCGACTGACAGCGGACATTCATATCAAATATCAAAATTCCCCACAGACCTAACATTCCCGCTTTCAGCACGTCTGTCCAGATTCTCCGGCTGCGTTTAATCACACAATCACTTCCCATCTGATGCTGCCGTCATCTATTTCATTATATTCCCCGCTTTCATATTTATACCCTTTATCCCCGTTTTCGATTTCATGGCTCAGATTTATACTTTGATTCCCGCCTTCAATTTCATACCGCAAAACGTACGCACACACTCCGCTCTATATGTGATGACAAAGACCGTTGATAGCTTCTGATATTGTAAAGCTGATTCTGGCAATCGTCTCATCAATATCCTTCGGTGTAACAAACATATCAGCCATCATCGGCTCCATCAGTTCACGCATCAGCATATATTTTTCCTGATGA
>JALEHN010000064.1 GCA_022770525.1 Clostridiales bacterium | reverse complement strand
TGAAACTCCTATTAATTCTGCAAAATCTTTCGGTTTGTAATTTGCAATATTTGACGTATTCATAAATACACCTCCATGAGTATATTTAAACACATCTAATCACTTTTTTCAATATTTTTGACTACTTAAAACATTCTCCTGCCCAAACCGCTCGGAAAAGTTAAACACGTAATAAGGCATATGAAGCGCTGCCGCTACACTTCGGGCATCCTCCACATCATCCAGCGAACAGCAGCTGTGGGCTCTGGAAATACCGATATCTTCATTGCCAAAAAGCTTCATCGTCGCGCCGATGCATTCAAATCCTTCCTCTTTCATTAAATAAGCCGCCACACTGGAATCCACACCGCCGCTCATGGCAATCAGCGCCTTTTTTCTAAATTGATAGTCTCTGCTCACATTAAATCCACCCTTACATAACTATTATCATAATACGATTAGCAAGCGAAAGCAATCCTTATTCAGGAATCTCCCGCTGCAGCCGATTATTTTTTTCGTACTATACATTATCTATATGATTGATAGGATTATATCATCTGTTCATTTTACTGTCAAATAAAGAAACAAGCTGCCTTTTGTCGAAAGATTGTTAATTTTCCCGACCGATATTCTTTGCATTGATAAACATTTGCCTTTAAAATAATATTTGTACATAAGCTTATGTCCTATATCTCACACCAATAATTGACGAGGAGGGACTTATTCACCTAATGATCAATCAGATATTTGATAAAACATTTAAACGTATATTAACATTATCAAAAAAATCCGTTATTTCATTAATTAACGGTTTATTTCAAACAAATCATCCTTTAGACAGCGACCTTGATTATCACACAATTGAGCATGTTGATGATGAACTTAACAAAACACTGGCTGATATGATTCTCACAATTAACCATATCCACAGCTATCACCTTGAAGCACAGATTTATAAGGATGAAGAAATTATCTTCAGAGTGTTTGATTATGGTTATCACCACGCTTTGACAAACAGCAGAAATTCCACCGCGATTTTCTTCCCTGAGCCCGTCGTCATTTACCTTGACAAAATTGAATATTTACCGGAAGAATATACGCTGGATATTCATTTTGGCAATCAGGGTACCTTCCAATATCACGTACCAACATGCAATTTCTGTGCCATGTCACCTGAAGAAATCAAAGAAAAAAACATGATTATACTGCTTCCGTTTTATATTCTTAAACTTCGAAAACTCATTCAAAAATCACGAAGCGTGGAAAATCTTGCATTATTGAAAAGTCTTATTTTTGATGATATAATTCACACTATAGACGAATATGTTACCAATGACTTTCTGTCAATAAACGATGCCCGTGTTTTAAAAAGCCTTCTGCTGAAGCTTTACCGGTACGTTTATGCTGACTACGAAGAAACGAAGAACGGAGGTATAAACGATATGGTTGAAGACGCTTTGGTTCTTGATATTGACATCATAGAACATGAACACCAGATGAAAATGAAAAAACTGCGTGATGAGCTGGAAAATATCATCAGCAAAAAAGATGCCGCGCTCTCAGAGAAAGATGCCGCACTCTCGGAGAAGGATGCCGCGCTCTCGGAGAAGGACCGCATTATCCTTGCTTACCGGCTGCTGACTAAGAATGTTCCGATTGAATCTATCGAAAAACAGACCGGCTTAAGCCAGGAGGAAATTAAAGCATTAGAACAATGAGAAAATCGGTGCATTCCCGACACATGTCGGAAAATGCACCGATTTTTATTTCATTTTGCAGTCTTCCCAGAATGCCATCACATTACGCATGTATGTGGCAGTCTCCCACGCACTGTGGCGGGCAAGTGCTGCCGGAATCATCGGATTCACCGCTTTTCCATCAGGCAGATGCAGCACGGATTTTCCATCCTTAAAATGCATACCCACCCAGAAAGTCACACGCATTTCGTAACCTTCCGGCATCAGACGATAATAGCAAAGCTCACTGATGTGCAGCGGCTCTGCGTCCGGCTGATGCAGCGGCACACATAAAATGTTTGCTCCCGTGATACCGATATTATACCGATCACCCTGAGGATTTTTCGGCATGCCTATTTTTTCGGCAGTCAGTCCTTCGATAAACCGAAGCTGCACCATACCAAAGCCCACATCTTCAACAGCCATATCTTCATAATGGCGGATATGAGCACCCGGCAGCCATGCTTTATAAAATAAATCTTCCGGAGGATTAAAATGATCAATAAAATTTGTCATGACTTCCGCGCTGCAGCCCGGCATAAAAGTTGTCGCCGTACCAAAACCCACACCATTTGGCAGAACACAGTAACCTGTTTTCAGCTCGCTGCATCCTTCAACATTCATCCGCTTCGGGTAATCTTCTATCATGAAGGCACGCGCAGAATCTACAGGTGTATCATATTCTGTTGCACGGATATTTTCAGGACACGGATAAGCAGGGCCGAGAGAAAAATACTTCGCATAGGGGGATGCTTTTTCATTTTCAGTAAGTTCACATGAAAGACTATACAGCTCCTCTCTGTCCGTAATCTCAGAAAAACTCCGGCGGCAGTGTTTTACAAACGGTATCGGATGTTCTCTGTCAAATGGAATATTCCATTTTTCTTCCTGTAAATTCATAACGCATGCTTCCTTCCAATAAACTGTATAAATATACCATCTTGTGATACTATTCAGAGCCTACCTCCAGGCAGTATCAAATCACAAAGTTTTCCATATATTTCTTGCTGAGTTTTAAGCTGTCCAGAACTTTTTCTTTTGTTCCTTCAAATGCTTTATCCTCAACTTCAATACATGTATAACCGTCATAGCCGATATCTGTCAGGGCGCTGACATATTTGCCCCAGTCCACGTCACCGAGACCCGGAAGCTTCGGAGACATGAAATCCAGCGGATAAGCCATGATACCGCACTGATTTAAGCGGTCCGGATATACTTTGATATCTTTATAATGAACATGGAAAATCTTATCTTTGAATTCATAAATCGGCTTAATATAATCGATCATCTGCCATACAAAGTGAGACGGGTCATAGTTGATGCCAAAATTATCATACGGCAGAATCTCAAATACTTTTTTCCAGATCGCCGGTGTTGTCATCAGGTTCTGTCCGCCCGGCCACTGGTCAGGACCGAATAACATCGGACAGTTCTCAATCGCAACCTTAACATCAAGGCTTTTTGCCAGATCAAGGATCGGCGGCCAGATTTCTTTAACAAGCTCAAGGTTTTCTTCAACCGTCTTTGTCTGGTCACGGCCGATAAATGTTGTCACCATACCGACACCAAGCTTTGCGCTGGCCTGAATCAGTTTCTTTAAATGTTCGATGGCCGCGGCTCTTTTTTCAAGATTGCCATCCATTGTATTCGGGTAATAAGCAAGGGAAGAAATTTCTACATTTTTGCTCTTGCTGTATGCCATAATATATTCCGCATATTCATCATCGGAAAGCACACGGTCCGCATCAATATGGCTGACACCGGCATAGCGGCGCTCTGCCTTGCCTGCAGGCCAGCATGCAACTTCCACACACTCAAATCCAAGATCAGAAGCTGTATCCATCATTTCTTCAAAATTGCTCTGATCAAGAATCGCACTGACGAAACCAAGTTTCATATTCATACCTCCATCTTCACGGAGCCCGGCTCCGTAATCTTTATGCATACGGCCAGAACAGCACTTACTGCTCTGACCGTTACTTATCTGACCGTAATTTCAGTCTTTCTTCTGTCTGAAATGATCTGCTGACCAGCAGAATTTTCTGCTCTGACCGCCGGAAATTACTGATTCAGTTTAATTTCTCTGCCTTCAGCAGCTGAACGGTAGATCGCATCAAGAATCTGTGTAACAACAAATGCCTGTTCCGGTTTTACAAGAGGTTCTTTATCGTTGATGATGGCATCAAGCCACTGAGCACATTCAAGATCCTTAGGTTCACCTGCGCCTTCGCCTTCGAAAAATGCCACTGTACCGCCTTCAGACAGTTTTTCTTCTGTCAGTTTGCCAAAGCTTGTCTTATTGAAAATAAGGTCATAGCCTGCATGGCTCATACCACCGATCAGTTCAGCACCTGCTTTTGTACCGCAAAGTGTTGTAGCAGCTTCTCTTGATTCTTTAACATTCAATGCCCATGCAGATTCAAGGAAGATCGTTGCGCCGTTTTCCATCTTGATATAACCGAATGCTGAGTCTTCTACTTCATATGTTTCAGGATCCCATGGTCCGAACATATTGCCTTCTGTAGCTTCAGGAAGATGACCCAGTTTTTCAAATACAGAACCCATAACAGATACAGGTTTGTAGTTGTCCATCATCCAAAGTGTGATATCAAGTGCATGTGTACCGATATCGATCAGAGGACCGCCGCCCTGCTGTGATTTGTCCGGGAATACGCCCCATGTAGGAACGGCACGGCGTCTTACAGCGTGAGCTTTTGCAAAGTAGATATCGCCAAGAGCGCCTTCTTCACATGCTTTGTGAAGTGTCTGTGTATCCGGACGGAAACGGTTCTGATAACCTATTGTGAATTTCTTGCCTGATTTTTTCCATGCATCCATCATCTTCTGAGCAGCTTCTGTATTGTGTGCCATAGGTTTTTCACACATAACATGTTTGCCTGCTTCAAAAGCAGCGACTGTGATCGGGCTATGTGCAACGTTTGGTGTACAAACATGTACAACATCGATATCACCGTCTTTTAATAATTCATTGTAATCTGTATAAACTTTAGCGCCAGGAACGCCGTATTCTTTTGCTGCTTTTTCTGCTCTTTCAACTTTAATATCGCAGAAAGCCACCATATCACATTTATCTGCCTGGCCTTTTAATGCCGGAAGATGTTTCTGATTTGCAATACCACCGCAGCCGATGACTGCTACCTGTAATTTACCGTTTTTCATGTCATAAACCTCCTGATTTTAATAATTATTATTTTAATAAATTCACACAACAGCTATTCTAAATCCAATCTGACTGCTATTCCGCAGCTGCCGCTTTTTTCTGGTTCTGTGCTGCTGAAACACCTACATTGACAAACTTCTTTGCCAGATAATTACTGAGCCATACAGCGACAAGAAGTACAATACCACGGATCAGCTGTGTTGTACCGCCGCTGGCACCGCAAAGTACAAGACCGTTTTCAAGCATAACGATTGTCGGGGCACCAAAGAGCAATTTGTAAATTTTTGAACCTGAACCGCCTCTGACAGGAATACCGCCGATATACAAAGCCATCATAACACGCATTTCAAAACCTTGACCGATTGTACTGTTTGTACCGCCGACACGGGCAATGGTAAACAGCGCAGCCAAACCTGCCATCAGACCTGAAATCGCGAATGCAATAATTTTTATTTTTTCAACATTGACACCTGCGTAGCGGATAGCATTTTCATTTTCACCGATGCCTCTGACATATACACCGAAACGTGTATAATGAAATACATAAACAATAATTGCCACAAGAATAATCACCGCGATCACTTTAAATACGTTGTTATCAATAAAACGCATGGAATCCGGAATCAGATAAGCATTATTGCTCAGAAGCAATGTTACAAATGCCCGAAGTCCCATCATCAGCGCCAGTGTCGTCATAAATGAATTGACTTTAAACTTTGCGACAACAACACCTGCCACGAGACCAACGATCAAACCAACGCCAAGAGCTACAGGAATCATAATCGGTCCCGGAAGATTTGTTGCTGCCATACATGACAGTGTACCTGCCACACCGACAATCGCACCGCATGTAATATCCGTTGAACCCATTGTTGCAACAAAAACCATACCAAGACCTGCGATAATTGTAGATACGGACTGGTTGAAAATATTCATCAGGTTTGTTGCGCCAAACAGCTGACCGCCGGTGGCAATACCGAAAATCACTGCAATCAGCGCAAATATAATCACTGGAAGCCATGTGTTAATATTAAAATTTACTTTCTTTTTCATTACAGCATTACCTCCATAATCTTCTCCTCCGTGAAGTCGGTCGTTCTTGACAAAATCGCTTCCTGCTTATGTTCTTTCATAACAAGGATTCTGTCAGACATACCCATGGCTTCCGGAAGCTCATCGGAAATCATGATGATACCGAGACCGTCTGCTTTTGCCTTTTTAAGTACACTGTAGATATATGCCTTAACACCGATATCCACGCCTCGTGTCGGACAGTCAAGAATCAGATAATCCAAATCTTTCACAAGCCAGCGGCTTAAGTTAACTTTCTGTTTATTACCACCGCTCAAACGTCTTACAATATGATTAAGACCTGAAGATTTAACTTCAAATGCCTCTGAAGCCTGCTGTGCTAAAGCTTTCGTCTTTTTCGGATTTAAAAACCCAAACGCTCCTGACAATTCCACAACTGACGGGACAATCAGGTTATCACCGATACCCGTATCAAGCATCAGACCGTAAGCATCTCTATCCTTTGAAAGGTAAGCACCTTTTGTTTTAATCATATCGCCCGGTTTCTTTAATTCTGTATTCGAAGTCTTTACAGTTACTGTACCCCTCCTGCCTTCCTCAAGGCCGAAAATTGCATTTCCGATTTCATGTATACCGGCATCGGACAAACCGCAAATACCAAGGATTTCACCTTTGTGCAGTTCAAAGGAAACATTTTCACATTTTCCCGGAACTGTCAGATTTTTAACTTCCAGAATCACTGTCTTTTCATAGCTTTCTTCCTGATCATCACGGTAATAATCACCGGATACCTCACGGCCGATCATCAGTCGCTTCAGTTCATCCATGCTGTAATCCTTGGATGCTCTTGTGTCAATAACCTCACCGTCACGGAGAACAGAGATTGTATCACAAATCTCAACCATTTCCTCAAGGTCATGAGTGATCATAAGGATAGTCTTACCCTGATCCGTAAACTTTTTAATAAATTTATAAAGCACTTCACGGTTGTCCTGTGACAGCGCCTGTGATATTTCATCAAGGACAAGGAAATCCGGGTCTGCATTTAATGCTCTGGCAAGCTCCATAACCTTTCTCTGCTCAATCTGAAGCTGTCCTGCCGGTATATCCAAAGGCACATGCGGCAGATTCCACTTATCAAACTGCTGATAAGCATCTTTTTCCATAGCTTTCATATCCACAAGAGGACCTTTTTTATATTTATCCATTTCACCGAGGAACATGTTTACTGCACCGGATAGGGCACCGACAACACCAAGCTCCTGAACGACCATGGCCACACCGTTTTTCTTCGCATCTCCCGGTGATTTCGGATCAAATTCCTGTCCGTTTTTAAAGAACTTACCACTGTCTTTCATCTGCATACCGCAGATCATGGAAGCCAGTGTGGATTTACCGGAACCGTTTTCTCCGGCAAGACCATGGACAGAACCTTTCTTAAGAACAAGGTTGACATTGTTATTTGCCTTTGTAGGACCGAAGCTCTTACAAACGCCTTCAATTTTTAACATTACATCAGCCATTATTTTACAACCCCCTTATTCTTAAATGAGGAAAGGATACCGCAGAGAATAACAACCGCGCCAAGGCACATTTCCTGATAAGTACCGGATGGTACACCAAACAGTGTCAGAATATTAAATAATATTGTAATGATAAATGAACCGACAGCAACACCGACAGGGTCACTGAAAATCTTTGAAAATGAACCTGCGAACAGAATTGTTGCCAGCGCTTTGAAAATACCGGACAAACTGCCCATACCGCTCATCGCTGTGTAACGTCCTGTATAACTCATCTGTGTGATTGCTGAAATACCGAGGATAACAGCACCGATCAATGCTGCGATCATAATCGTTTTCTTACGTTTAATACCCATTGCTTCCGCTACTTCCGGGCTGCTTCCCACCGCACGGAGATTAAAGCCCAGTGTTGAACGGTTAAACAGGAAAAATGCAATAACAAATAAAATAAGCGCTATAATACATATCCATGGAAATGTACCAAGGTTACGGCAATGTTTTAAGTAAACAACACTTGTACCTGCTGTTTTGGCACGAACTGATGTAACAATTGTACCAATCGCTTCATAGACAAGCGCCGCGCCAAGACCTGCGACCCACGAAGGAATTCCAAGGAATGTAGAACATGAAGCCGAAAGTAATTCGCATACAACTAATGTAGCAACTGTACCAATAATTAGACCGACATAACCAAGGCCAAAATCTTCAACAAGAATCGCACCAACGTTACCTGCAAGAATCAGCTGTGCGCCGATCGATAAGTCGATCATACCGCTTGTAAAAATGAACATCATTCCAAGACCAACCATCAAAGGGTACGTCCACTGCGTTAAAATCGTTCTGATATTTGTAGGCATCAGCAGTCTTCCGCCGGTCAGAAAATGACAGATGACACAGATGACAGCAATAATACCGATGACTAACAACTGATTTTGCAGCTTCTTCTTTTTCAGGTCAGTGCTTGATGCTTTTTTTATGTCTGACATAAAGAACCTCCCATATAGTCGACATGCCGGATAGTGAATCCGGCATATCGTACTGTGCATTAATTAAAATTCTAATTTACATTCTTCTGATAACCGGATTATTTATAACCGTTTGCTTCAAGTCTTTCATCAAGTGAATAGCTGTGAAGCTTTGCAACGAATTCATCATAGCTGATACCACTCATACCCTGAAGTTCTTCTGCTGAATAGCAAGGATTATCAAGGAAGCACTGTTTGTAAAGGTCAAACTGATCTGCAGGTACTTAGAAAGGCTGTACATCGTCAATCCAAATAGCATTGCCGTCAGCATCTTTTAACGGGTTGCCGTCAAGATAGTTCTGAAGAATCAGTGCTGCATATGTACCACATACCCAGTAGTCGCCGTTTACAACTTCCATATATGTACCGTCCTGAAGAAGGTCAAGTGCTTCTGAATCAAGACCTGATGTAAGAACTTTTGCATCAATGCCCATGTTCTGAAGTGCCTGGCATGCTGCAATACCGTAGTCAGAACCTGAACCATATACGAAGTCAATATCAGGATAAGCTGTTAAAGCATTTTCAATCTGTGGAAGTGCTGCATCTGCTGAGTCAGCATGTGTTTCTGTGTAAACTGTACCGCCGGCACCTTCGAATTTTTCTCTGAATGCTTCGATACGCGGTGTATCTGAAGGGTCACCTGCTGAAGGACCTGAGATGAAGCATTTTGTCCAGCCCTGAGCAAGAGCATAGTCAGCAAGCATTTCACCATAAACAGCGTTTGCCGGTGAAACAGCACCTGCAAAATATTCATTTGCAAGTAATTTTTCTTTAATAGCTTCGTCCTGTGGAATTTTATCGTTAAGTACGAACGGTACTTTTGCTTCTGCACACATGTTAGCTACTGTTTCATACAGTGAATCTGCAGGAAGCCAGATGATAACACCATCACAGCCTGAAGAAATCATATTTTCTACGTCCTGGATAATCTTTTCAACATTGAATTCATCGTCCATACCCATTGCTTCATTGCCAAAGGATTCAATGACATGTTTTGAATTGTTAGCCAGTGAAAGTAATGCATAAGAACCGCTGCCGAAGTAGTTGTAGCCGATCTTATATTTGCCGCCTGCTGATGTACCTTCATCTGCTGCATCACCTGCTACCTGTGTATCACCTGCCGCCTGTGTATCAGCTGCTGCCTGTGTGTCGGCTGCTGCCTGTGTATCAGCTGCTGCGCCATTTCCTGATGAGCTGTTGCCGCATCCTGCAAGAGCTGCTGCTGTCATTACTGTTGCCAGTAAAAGACTGATTGCCTTTGTCATTTTTTTCATGTTTTTTACCTCCTACGATAAATTATATATTTTTTGTACATGTTCCTTCAATGCCCTGCACATAAGCACCTTCAGAACCGGCGGCGGCTGCCGCCATATATAATCAGGCACTTTTCATGCCGATTAATCATTTAAATTTACATGCATCAAGACTTTTCATTTGTACGTGTTTATTTTTCACGTTTTACAAAATTTATTCACATGCATCAAGAATTCTGTTGGACATTCTTACCCAGCGGCCAAGCTGTTCACATGAATCGATTTCATCACTGTAGTGATGTCCTTCATATTCACTTGCAATATATCCTTTATAACCGGATTTCTTGATAATCGGAAGAATCTTGTCACACGGTATCGTATGATCAATTTCATCTTCCTCAAGATACCAGAACTTGCCGTGGATATAAACGGTATTCGGAAGCACTGCATCAAGCCACGAAAGATTTGCCGTACCAGTGCCGTATGTATGATAAACATCTTCAACGAAAGCCATTTCAGCCTCTGTATAATCCTGTGACGGCAGCTCCTCTTTTGTCGTTCCGGCTTTATGAAGGCGGATAATTTCATCAACCTTTTCCTGTCGGCAGCCGTTTTCTTCAACAGCCTGAATGATATTCAGCTTATGCGGTGTCTCAGCAAAAATACTAAAATCAGGTACAACACCAAGCCAGCCTTCACTCTTATCCATAATCTTTAAGAACTCTTTCCATACAGGCACATCAGGATTATGTGGGTGATGCATCTCAATGGCAAGAACGATACCAATCTTCTTTGCATAAGGAAGCATCTTCTCATAAATCGCCGGTGAGATCGCATGCTGTGTTCTCACAAGATGGAATCCCATATATTTTGCATACATCATATCATTGATTGTTGACTGAATAATTTCATCTTCTGTCAGGTCTCTGTCTGAGTGGGTTCCCATATCAATGTAGGCACTGTAGCATACCGGCTCCAGCTCATATTTTTTAAGAAGGCCGACAAACATGTCCATCCATTCTGTTGACGGATGCGGATACTCAGGAATCATCTGGCATGCCACAAGTTCGATTCCCGTGTAGCCCATCTCATGAGCTTTTGCAAGGCAGTCCTCCAATGAAAATTTGCCGGTTGTGTATTCGGCTGAAAGCGCATATAATGTCAGACACAATTCAATATCTCTTTTCATCATTCTGCCTCCTCTTCACACAATGTCAAAATCTTTGTATCTGAGCCGTCAAGTACAAGGTAGTTTCCGAAGTATCCTGTATATGGGATTCTGTGTCTCATTGTCACCCTAACTTCATGTTCTCCCGGTTCAAGACCGCCGTCCTTTAAAACAAGCAGCTTTGCTTTATCAAGGATAAACCAGTATTCCAGATAAAGATCTTTAAGCTGTGAAAGCAGGCACTGCTTTCCATTAATATGAAAATAAATTTTGTCATCATGCACCATCTCGCCGTCAACATATACATGCATTTCTTCGATGCAGCTTAAATATGTACCTCTATATGATGGATACTGGCAGTAAAATTCATATCCGAGAACAGCATCTCCGGCTTTATGATTGGCAATACCCTCTGCCGCGCTGATCAACAATTTATTATATGCCTGGAACTGAGCCATATCAACACCTCCGTCATTTGATAAATCAATTATATTCATAAACCGCCTTTTTATCTTTAAATAAATTGCACATTCAATCAAGTTTTACTTTATTTATTTTGTGCATTTCGCTTCTTTCAAATTTTAGTTTCAGAAACAAGACAATTATATTTATCAAATTTTGTCCTAATATTATTTATCAGTTCCTATAGCATCATGTTTTTGGATATTTCATATATATTTTAACTGATTTCACATTCTTTAACAGCCATATTTATTGATATCCGCAGCAACGATGTCAATATTTTGATTAATTTTTGCACTGATTCTATCATCTTCCATCAATTTTCCGCACCCAGCGTGAATGATGTCAAAATTTAATCAATATTTTTGCACCTGCTCATTTCTATGTTTTATCTCACAATTTTTTTAATCATAAAAAAAAGTCAAAATAGTGCAGACATATTTTGACTTTTCAATCTTTATATTTACTTTTGCAATTCTGTATAGTAAATTATATATAACTGTTCGAGCCAGGCAAATTTCATCAAACAGGCGTAAAATGCTTACATTTTTAAGGAGGTTTCCGGATGAACCAGAAAATCACCATTTATGATATCGCAGAGCTTGCCGGTGTTTCACCTGCCACAGTGTCAAGGGTGATCCACCAGCCGGACTGTGTCAAAGAATCAACAAAGCAAAAAGTATGGAATGCTTTTACTGAGGCCAAAATCACACCGGATGCGCTTTCTTTTAAAGAATCCGCCCGTAAAAAAAAGGACAGCCGTCTGCTGCCCCATGTTCCCACAGTGCTTGTCTGCCTGCCGAACTGGAATAATCCCTTTTATAACGATATTTTGGAAGGTATCCGTACCTTTCTGCTGACGGCCGGCTATGAAATGATCGTTCAGACAAAGCAGTTCACAAAATACAGCGTCCCTGAGTTTCTTGAATTTGCGGCTTCTGTCCAGGCTGCGGGTCTGATCATCATGAATCCGCTTTCCGAAGATATTTTATACCGGCTAAAAGCCCATTACCCACTTGTACAGTGCAGCGAACATAACCCGTTTTGCCAGAACATACCTTATGTCTCCGTTGATGATGAAGAAATTTCCGAAACAGCAGTCTCTTACCTGATTCAAAACGGCTGCAAAAAAATAGGCTTCTTCTCCGCGCCTTATCAAAACCAGTATGTTCAGAAGCGATTTCTTGCGTATAAAACAGTTTTACAGGCGTACGGCATGCCGATGCAGCCGGATCATATTATTCAGGTATCTGACTTCTCTTATGACCGTATTCTTGCTGCCGCCAACCGTTTCTTCATGCTCTCCGAGCCGCCGGATGCCGTCTTTGCGGTTTCCGACAAACACGCCCATGCAGTGATTAAAGCAGGCCTCATCAACGGCTATAAAATACCGGAGGATATCAGAGTCATCGGTTTTGACGACACGATGTATGCCACCTTATCAACACCGACCATAACAACGATTCACCAGCCGCGCCGGGAACTTGGCGCAGAAAGTGCCCGTATACTGCTTGAACTGATCCGCCATCCGGACAAACCTCAGGAAGGTATACTGCTGCCTGCTCACATGGTCTGGCGTGAATCCGCGTAACTCACGTCTATATACTATGAAACACACAAAAAGGCATCGTCTGTTTATGTGAATCACGATCTGCACATAAACAGGCGGTGCCTTTAAACATTCCATATATATTACCATTCAGACGGTTCCCTGATCTGCCTGTATATATGAATGCACTGAATTTCATGGGGATCAAGAGCAATATTGATATCCAGCATATTGTTATTGACTGTATATTCATAAATCGTTATTCTCGGTGTCGAAATTCGCTTCAGGTAATCAATATCCTGATCATTGAGATTTTCCGCCAGCCCCATGCTCATCCACTCATCCTGGATACTGCCGTTCTTCTGACTGATACTTCTTGTCTTAACATAATAGAAACCATTTTTGACATTGTTGATCTGGACATTGATTTTCAGTCTTGAATGATCGTCAAATAACAGCGGAATTTTTTCAATTTTAATATCTTTTTCGTCCTGCATCTGATACTGAATACCATAATGCTTATAATTGTGGCAGACGATCACATAATTATCATAGCCATCCATCGACACCATCATATTATCTGTCTGTCCCAATAAGTATTCCTTAAGACGATTCATAAAATCCATGGCATAAAAAGCCGGTTTGCATATACCGTGATACGAAATCAGACCGCAGTAGCCGTCAAGCACCTTTGGTGCTTCTTCATATTCCACAAAAAGATCTGTTCCGAACCAGTAACCCGCCATCTCAACTTCAGCATACATCTCCATGAGATTCTTCATAATATAAGCACCTTTAAAGCAGCTGTCATTTAAAACATTCCCCGTCACAACGGTCAGATTCCACTCGCTGATATGTACAGGAACGTTCAGCCCGTACTTATACAAAATATTTTTCTGATGCATCAGATAAGCTCTTAAAAAATCCGGAGCCTTTTCTTTTTTCACATAGTCCCCTGAACGCTCCACTGCGTCCTTTGCTAAAATATTATAACAGTATATCGACACAAAATCCGGCTGGATATTTCTCCGGCTGCACTGTTCCACAAGCCTCTCAAAATCAATAATCCCGTATGGTCGGTCAAAAGAACCGCCCACTTTTGTATCCGGTGATATTTCTTTAATGCTTTTATAGGCTGTATCAAAGGTTTCAAAATACATTTTCGGGTCGCCGTTCTCAAAAAGCCTCGGGTCACACCACTGCTCAAAATACCATTGGGACACCTCGTAAATACCATACCTGTTCACAAAGTGAATCATCAGAAGGTTAAGAAAATATCCGTACTCAGCCGAACTGTGAAACAATATTTTGCGCTCTTTATGAGTGATATAGGTTTCGTAGGAATCCCTCAGAATCACCGGCTTAAATCCCAGTTCAAAATACGGCCGCAGCTGGTGACTGACGAGAAAATCCACAACCTTGTCAAGCTTTGAGAAGTTGTGCTTTCCTTCGATATTGGAAGCGTTGATCTGAAGATCCTCATCGTAAATATCCCACATTCTGACATATTCTATTTTCAGCTTTTCTTTTAAAAACAGGACATGCTCCTGGACATCGCTGCGAAGAAGCAATATGACCCGGCCAATATTAATCATTCGGCTCCATGTTTTCGGCAGATACCTGTATTTATTCGTATCCACACTGAAGGTTTCCTGATAATCCTGATTTTCAAGTATGCCATCTTCCGTGTGATTCAGATAATCCATCAGGCGGTACTCCATATCCCCGGACAATTTATCCGCTGCGCTGCCATTTTTACTCTTTAACAGATATTCCTCCTGATAGCCTTTCGGTGTCAGATGATAGCGCTCTTTAAATGCTTTATTAAATGAAGCAATGTTTGGAAATCCGTTATCCAGAGCGACTCTGGCAATGGATTTGTCGGCTTTTTCCAGTTCTCTCACAGCATAATCAAGACGTATATTTGTCAGATATTCTCCAAGATTGACGCCCAGCTTCTTCTTTATGTATCTTGAAACATAGGCTGTGGACAAAAACATTTTCTCCGACAGGTCATTAAGGCTGATCTGCCGTTTATAGTTGGCATGAATATAGCTGACGATGGCATTAATACGCTCCTCGTCCGGGTCCGGATGGGCATCACCGCTGCCTGATTCATACTCGGCAAAATAAGATACAAGACTCTCAAGCATCTGGTAATATGTACTGTTCAGCCTGATCAGCGACTTGCCATCGCCGGCTTCTTTGCCGTAGTAGTTGCCGATACAGGCTTCCAGCAAATGACGAAACGATGCATACTGTTCGGAATTTTCCTTCGTAGAATCACATCGAAACTCCACTTTTCGTATATCATAATACTTCGACAGTTCCTCAGTGCTGATGACAAACCTTGCCGCCAGTGTATGCGCCGCCGCCCGGTAGGAATGATGCTGACAACTGTTAATCAGTATAAAATCCTTCACCTTCAACGTCGAATCTTCACCATTCACGCTGATTTTCACTTCTCCGTCCAAAACAAAATAAATAATCAGATTTGTATCAAAATAGTCAGATATCATCTTCTGTGTCAATATATCAAAATCCATAATCTGACCTTCGGCCAGCATCAAACGCTCCATT
>JALEHN010000054.1 GCA_022770525.1 Clostridiales bacterium | reverse complement strand
GGACAGTCATTTTGTTTGCGGACATTAAAAATGCGAAAGGGGAAGAAATATGTCAAAAGCTAAAAAAATCAGTGCTGGTGAAGCAGCAGCGCTTATCAAAGATGGCATGACTGTAATGATCGGAGGATTTATGGCAAACGGTACACCGGAAAAAATTGTCGATGCACTCGTTGCCTCAGGTGCGAAAGATCTGACAGTAATCTGCAATGATGCGGGACTGCCTGGAAAAGGAACAGAGAAACTGCTTCAGACACATCAGATTAAGAAACTGATCGCCTCCCATGTGGGACTCACACCGGAATGCGGCCGCCAGTACAGTGCGGGTGAACTGGATCTTGAGCTTGTACCTCAGGGGACACTGGCAGAGCGGATCCGCTGCGGCGGTGCCGGACTTGGCGGTATACTTACACCGACAGGTATCGGTACAATCGTTGCGGAAGGCAAACGTGTTATTGAAGTAGACGGCAGAGAATATTTGCTTGAAACACCGCTTCATGCGGATGTTGCACTGCTGCTCGGGCATATTGTTGATGATGACGGTAATATCAGATACCGCGGTTCAACAAGAAACTTCAATCCGATGATGGCTACTGCAGCGGATGTTGTTATTGTTGAAGCTGAAAATAATGTGCGTTCCGGAGAAATCGGACCGGAATATGTCGAAACACCGGCGCTGTTTGTTGATTATATCGTATGTGGAGGGGATGAATAATGTCGGATAAAAAGAAATTTATCGCAGCAAGAGTTGCTAAAGAGTTAAAGGATGGAGATGTGGTTAATCTTGGTATCGGTTTGCCGACAATGGTGCCTCATTACCTTGATCCGTCAATTTCACTGACACTTCAGTCTGAAAACGGTTTTGTAGGCCTCAGTGCGAAAAAACCGCCGGAAGGTGAAGAGAAGTATATTGTAAACGCAGGCGGTCAGCCGGTTTCAATTCATCCAAACGGTGCTTTCTTCAGCAGTGCTGATTCATTTGTTATTATCCGCGGCGGTCATGTCGATGCAACAATACTTGGGGCACTTCAGGTGGACCAGGAAGGCAATATCGCAAACTGGATTATACCGGGGAAAAAAGTTCCCGGCATGGGCGGAGCAATGGATCTTATTGTAGGTGCAAAGCGCGTGATTGTCGCTATGGAGCATACAAATAAAGGCAACCATAAAATCCTTGAAAAGTGTACATTGCCGCTGACTGCTAAAGGACAGGTCAATCTGATTGTTACAGAGATGGGTGTGATTGAAGTTATTCCTGAAGGTCTGCTTTTAAAAGAATACAATCCTGAATATACACTGGAAGAAATTCAGGCGGCTACAGGCGCGAAACTGATCATTGCCGATGATTTAAAACCGATGATTTAAAATATATAGAAACGTAACATAAAAGTATAATGTCTAATAAATGGACATATGCGCGCCGTTAATTTTATAGTTTTGCTGGCGGCGGTTTTGTGTTATGATATATATGATGATTAAATAGCAGTATCAGAAATGATACTGCTAAATTTTTTTGACAGGAGTAATTATGGGCAAATCATTATATATCGCAGAAAAACCGAGTGTTGCCAGAGAATTTGCGAAAGTGATGAAGGTTTCGGGAAAATCGGGCGAAGGTTACCTTGAATCATCGGATGCGGTTGTTACCTGGTGTGTCGGACACCTTGTGACGATGAGTTATCCTGAGGCATACGACCCGGCTTTAAAAAGATGGTCATTGAGTACACTGCCGTTTCTTCCGAAAACCTTTAAGTATGAAGTCATTGGCGATGTGAAAAAGCAGTTTAAAATCGTGTCCGGTCTGCTGAACAGAGAAGATGTGGACACAATCTATATCTGTACGGACTCGGGAAGAGAAGGAGAATACATATACCGTCTTGTTGACCAGATGGCCGGTGTTAAAAATAAAAAAAGGCTTCGTGTATGGATAGACTCTCAGACCGAAGAAGAAATACGAAGAGGCATTGAAGAGGCAAAGGACTGGAGTGCGTATGACCATCTGTCAGATTCCGCGTATTTGCGGGCAAAGGAAGATTATCTGATGGGTATCAATTTTTCAAGGCTTTTGACATTAAAGTACGGACAGACGATATCTGCCTTTATGGGAACAAAGAATACCGTGTTATCTGTTGGAAGGGTAATGACCTGTGTTCTTGGTATGGTCGTAAGGCGGGAGCGGGAAATCAGAGATTTTGTTAAAACATCTTATTACAGGGTTACAGCGGCATTTAATTATCAGGATGTTTTGCTTGAAGGTGAATGGAAAGCGGTGGAAGGCTCGGCGTATTTAAACAGTCCGAAGCTTTACCGGGAAAACGGCTTTAAAAAAAGAGAGGATGCCGTGGCACTGATTGATGCGCTGATGGCCGATGTCCCTGTGACAGGAATCGTAAATAAAGCAGAGCGCAAAAAAGAAAAGAAGAATCCGCCGCTGTTATATAATCTGGCCGAGCTTCAGAATGACTGTTCAAAGCTGTTTAAGTTAAGTCCGGATGAAACTCTTAAAGCTGTTCAGGAACTTTATGAAAAGAAGCTTGTGACTTATCCCCGTACTGATGCCAGAGTGCTGTCTAAAGCTGTAGCAAAGGAAATAGGAAAAAACTTAAGCGGACTGACAAAATATGAAAACGGCGGCGAGTTTGCGGCATATATTCTTGAAAAAGACGGTCATAAAGGCATAGCATCGTCACGTTACGTTGATGATAAACAGATTACGGACCATTATGCGATCATACCTACCGGACAGGGGCTTTCAGTCTTAAACAGTGTCACTCCGACATTAAAAAAAGTTTATGAAATCATTGTCCGGAGGTTTCTTGCAATCTTTTATCCGGCAGCCGAGTATCAGAAAATGTCTATTGATATTAAAGTCAAAGAGGAGCATTTTTTTGTTAATTATAAAGGCCTTATAAAAGAAGGTTATCAAAAAGTTATGAAGTATTCTTTCGGCAAAAAAAATACTTCGAATGGTGAAAAGGAAGATAACAAAAAGCCTGATGAAATGACTGTAATCGAACAGCTGAAAAGTCTTAAAAAGAATTCGGAGGTAGCTGTAACCGGTATGACGGTTAAAGAAGGTGAAACAACCCCGCCGAAACGTTATAATTCGGGTTCAATGATTCTTGCTATGGAAAATGCCGGACAGCTGATTGAAGATGAAGAACTGCGGGCTCAGATTAAGGGCTGCGGCATCGGAACAAGTGCCACCAGAGCGGAAATCTTAAAAAAACTGGTTCATATTAAGTATTTGAGTCTGAATAAAAAAACGCAGATTATCACACCGACACAGCTTGGGGAAAATGTCTATGATGTTGTTGATGCTTCAATAAGGCCGCTTTTAAATGCGGAACTGACAGCCAGCTGGGAGAAAGGTCTGAATTATGTGGCAGAAGGAACGATTACTGCAGGAGAATATATGAAGAAACTGGAAGATTTCATTGTGCGCCGTACCAATGGTGTTCTTGGTCTTAATAATCAAAGCTATCTCATGCAGAAATTCCGGAATACGGATCAATATTACAAAAAGAAATAGACATTTTGCACAAAATATGATAAACTTTATGTGGTTTTATTATGAATAATAGTATCTTTGGGGTTTAAGCATGGAAACAGCAAAAAAGCGACTGGAAAAGTTAAAAGAAAGTGTTGAAATATTAAAAGATATTCTGGACACAGAAAATTACGGAATGTGTATTGTCGACAGAGACGGTTATATTGTTCAGTGGAATTACGAACGCTTTTTTGATATACCAAAAGAGCAGGTCATCGGACGTCCGGTGACGGAAGTTCTTGAAAATACCCGTCTTCATATCGTTACAAAGACGGGGAAAAAGGAATTGTATCAGCTTCAGGAAATCCGCGGCGCAAATGTCATCGCAAACCGTATTCCGATTATCTATCAGGGAGAGATCATCGGTGCTGCCGGAACGATTATTTTTAAAGACACGAAAGAAATCGGTGATCTTTTTGATAAAATGGAGCGGGTGGAAAATAATATTCTGGCTTACCGGTCGGAGCTTGCGAAAATGTACAGGGCAAAATATACATTTGATGATATAAAAACGACAAACAACAATATGCTTCAGCTAAAAAAGCTGGCGGAAGTTGTTGCAAAGACCGATGTTACCATACTTATTCAAGGTGAAAGCGGTACTGGCAAAGAGCTTTTTGCCCATGCCATACATCAGGCCAGTCTTGTCTGTAATGAACCTCTGGTGAGTATCAACTGCGCCTCGATTCCAAGAGAACTTCTGGAGTCAGAGCTTTTTGGGTATGAGGGCGGTGCATTTACAGGTTCTAAAAAGGAAGGGCGTGTCGGTAAGTTTGAGCTTGCCGGTAAAGGAACGCTTTTCCTTGATGAAATCGGCACGATGCCCCTGGATATGCAGGCAAAGCTTCTTCGCGTCCTGGAATCCCACGAGTTTGAGCGGGTTGGCGGCAATAAAAAAATTAAATTCACAGCAAGAGTCATTGCTGCTACAAATGCAAACCTTGTTGAAGAAGTGCGAAACGGAACATTCAGAAAAGACCTGTATTACAGATTAAATGTTGTCTGTCTTGATATTCCGCCGCTTCGGGAAAGGCTTGATGATATTGAATGTCTGTGCGACGCCATTCTTGAAAACAGACGTAAGAAATATGATCTCGGCAATATTCATCTGGCAAAGGATACGATCGATGTTTTGAAGCATCATAACTGGCCGGGGAATATCCGTGAACTTCGCAACGTCATTGAACGCGGCCTGATTCTCTGTGAAGGAACAGAAATTAAACCTGTCCATATATCCGGTGATGTCCGTCAAAATGAAGAAATACCGCCTGAGCAGCCGATGTATGACAGTTATTTTAAAAATGAAGTGGCATCTTTTGAAAAGAAACTGATTCAGCAGGCATTAAAAAATGCAGGCGGCAACCGGGCGAAGGCAGCCAAGGCACTTGGTATACACCGTTCGGTATTGTATAAAAAAATGAGTGATTACAGTATTGAGTAAGAAAAAAATTGGCAAGGAACAATATGTCTAATAAAAAGTCATAATTACAAAAGGTGTATAAAAAATAGACATTATAAAAATGCCTTGAAATTTCTGAAAAAAGTGGTATAATAGAGAGTGTTAAAAAAATGTCAATTTTTAAATGTCTAATTTATGGACATATATATGTGCGTTATTTATATTTAGATGATGCATTAAAGAACTTTTTTGGGCAATATATCCAGTGCTTTCAAATGCTTCGATGATATTTGAAACTAATGTTGGCATGGATTTTGCTATATATTTTAAGTACAAATATTATGTATAAATTAAAGGAGAGTGTTTTCATGAAAGAAATCGTTATTGCAAGTGCATGCAGAACAGCAATTGGTAGTTATGGCGGTACATTAAAGAGTGTACCGGCGGTAGATTTAGGTGCGACTGTTGTTAAAGAAGCTGTAAAAAGAGCAGGTATTGCACCTGAACAGGTTGATGAAGTTATTTTTGGTAACGTATTACAGGCAGGTCTTGGACAGAATGTTGCACGACAGGTATCCATCAAATCTGGTTTACCTATTGAATGTACAGCGATGACAATTAACATCGTTTGCGGTTCTGGACTTAAAGCAGTTGCACTGGCAGCGAACCAGATTAAAGCAGGCGAATCAGAAATCGTTGTCTGCGGCGGTACTGAAAACATGAGTGCTGCACCTTATTGTGTTCCTACAGCACGCTGGGGTGCAAGAATGAACAATGTTCAGATGATTGACGTTACAGTTAATGATGGTCTGTGGGATGCATTCAACAATTATCACATGGGTATCACAGCTGAAAACGTTGCAGAAGCGTATGGACTCACAAGAGAAATGCAGGATGAATTTGCGGTAAACAGCCAGCATAAAGCAGAAGCTGCGATTAAAGCCGGCAAATTCAAAGATGAAATCGTTCCTGTTGTTATTCCTCAGAGAAAAGGCGATCCTATCGTATTTGATACAGATGAATTCCCTAAATTCGGTTCTTCTATGGAAAAAGTTGCAAAACTGCGCCCTGCATTCAAGAAAGACGGTACAGTAACAGCAGCAAACGCTTCAGGTATCAACGACGGTGCAGCGGCATTTGTTGTTATGTCTAAAGAAAAAGCAGAAGAACTTGGCATTACACCACTTGCAACAATCGTTTCATATGCAACAGGCGGCGTTGATCCTAAGGTTATGGGTATCGGTCCTGTTCCTGCTTCAAAGAAAGCGCTTGAAAAAGCAGGGCTTACAATTGATGATATTGATCTGATCGAAGCAAACGAAGCATTCGCAGCTCAGTCACTTGCTGTTGCAAGAGATCTTAACTTTGATATGGACAAGGTGAATGTCAACGGCGGCGCAATTTCTCTCGGACATCCGGTTGGTGCTTCAGGTGCAAGAATCCTCGTTACATTGCTTTATGAAATGGCTAAGAGAGATGCAAAGAAAGGCCTTGCAACACTTTGTATCGGTGGCGGCCAGGGTCAGGCTTTGATCGTAGAGAGATAATTTCATTTGACAATGGCATATAAAAAATACTGTTAAAGCTTGAAATATTTGTTGAAATATACTAATATATGAAATATCAATACTGAAAGCAAAGGAGAGGTTTAAAATGAAAAACAAACAGATTACAGCTGCTCAGGCTGCATCTTATGTTAAAGACGGCATGACAATCATGTTCGGTGGTTTTGTCGGATGTGGTTCACCGCATCACATCATTAAAGAAATTATTAAATCAGGAGCAAAAGATCTGACATTAATCTGCAATGATCCTGGAAAGATTTTTGTAGATGCTGAAGGAAATAAAGATCCATACGGTATTTCCGGTTTATTCCTGACAGGTCAGGTTAAGAAGTTCATTGCTTCTCATATTGGTATTGTCAGAGAAGTCGGTGCTGCTATGAATGCAGGCACACTTGATGTTGAACTTGTTCCACAGGGTACACTGGCTGAGAGAATCCGCTGCGGCGGTAACGGTCTTGGCGGCTTCTATACACGCACAGGTGTCGGTACAGAAGTTGAAGAAGGTAAAGAGACAAAAGAAATCGACGGCGTTAAGTATATTTTGGAAAAACCTTTGAGAGCAGATATTGCATTCCTTGGTGTACATACAGTTGACAAGTATGGCAATGCAAGATATGAAGGAAGCATGAGAAACTTTAATCTTGTTATGGCAACAGCAGCTGATCTTGTTATTGCTGAAGCAGATGAAGTTGTTGACATGATTGATCCGAACTATGTTGAAACACCGGGTGTATATGTCAAATACTATGTTGACGGAGGTAAAGAATGATGGAAAATGCAAAAGCTTTTATTGCTAAACGTGTAGCTAAAGAATTAAAAGATGGTTATGTTGTAAATCTTGGTATCGGTCTGCCTACACTTGTGCCTAATTATTTACCGGAAGACGTTGAAGTTATCCTTCAGTCAGAGAACGGTTTTGTCGGTCTTGGCGGCGCACCGGATCCTGATAAAGTTGATATGCATGTTACAGATGCAGGCGGAACACCGACAACAATTAAAGCCGGCGGTGCATTTTTCGATAGTGCGGCTTCTTTCTGTCTGATCAGAGGCGGACATGTTGATGTTACGATTCTTGGTGCTATGCAGGTTGATGAAAAAGGCGATATTGCAAACTACAAGATTCCAGGGAAAATGGTAGCAGGCATGGGCGGCGCTATGGATCTTCTTGTTGGTGCAAAAGAAGTTATCGTAGCTATGGAGCATACAAACAAAGGTAAACACAAAATCCTTGAAAAATGTACGTTGCCTCTTACAGCTAAAGGTGAAAACGGTACACATATCGTTGATATGATTATCACTGAAATGGGTGTAATGAAAGTTACAGATGACGGCCTGGTATTAACAGAGTACAATCCTGAATTTACACTGGATCAGATTCAGGAAGCTACAGGAGCTAAGCTGATTATTGCGGAAGATTTGAAAGAAATGGAAGCATAAGCTGCATTCCTGATACAAACATTATAATGTTTGATATACATACTGTTAAAAAATAAAATCATAGCCCCCCGTACATATGTACGATGTTTACGCATAACATCGATACATATGTACGGGGGACTTTTTTTGTGATTTAATGTATCATAAAACCCTTTCCTTGAGACAAATTTAAATGTTGTTAAAAAAATATCAAAAAGTTTGCATTTTATAAATGAAGGTGTTATAATACTTTAGGTGACTATCAAATCTAAGCTTAAGAAGTGTTATGGAGGAAAAAGTTTTTAGATGATGAAAGGAAGCAGAAATATGAATTGGAAAGAAGTATATAACAGCCGTCTTGTCTCAGCAAAAACCGCAATATCCCATATTAAATCGGGGGACACGGTCGTTACCGGTCATGCCTGTGCAGAGCCTTTATATTTGATTGATACAATGGTTGAAAATAGAGAAATGTTTAGAAATGTTGAGATTGTTCATATGGTGCCGATGGGAAAGTGTGAATACACAAAACCGGGTATGGAGTCTTATTTCAGACATAATGCGATTTTTGTAGGGCCTGCTTCAAGAGCGGCAATTTATGAAGGCCGTGCAGACTTCACACCGTGCTGTTTTTCACGTGTTCCGAGATTACTGGAACGATACATAAATGTTGATGTGGCACTTGTTCAGGTGACACCTCCGGACAGATACGGTAACTGCAGTCTTGGAGTTTCCGTAGATTATACAAAAGCCGCCGTTAAAAATGCAAAAATCGTTATTGCTCAGGTGAATGATCAGATGCCGTATACTTACGGTGACAGCCGTATCCCTGTGGGAGACATTGATTATTTTGTAGAGAAGTCAATGCCGCTTCCGGAGTTAAAGCCGCGTCCGATTGGCGAAGTAGAAAAGAAAATTGCCAGATACTGTGCATCTTTAGTTGAAGACGGTGCAACACTTCAGCTTGGTATTGGTGCGATTCCCGATGCAGTACTGACTTTTCTTCATGACAAGAAGGATTTGGGCCTTCATTCAGAACTTTTATCAGATGGTGTTGTTGATCTCATTGAAGAAGGCGTTATCAATAACTCAAAAAAGACATTAAATCCAGGCAAGTCAATCGCAACATTCCTTATGGGTACAAAGAAATTGTATGATTTTGTTGACCATAATCCTGATTTTGAACTTTATCCTGTTGATGTTGTCAATAATCCTTACAATATTATGCAGAATAATAATATGATTTCGATTAATTCATGTATTGAAGTCGATCTTATGGGTCAAGTGGATTCAGAATCTGTTGGTGATATGCAGATCAGCGGCATCGGTGGTCAGGTAAACTTTGTTAAAGGTGCCGTTAACAGTGTCGGCGGAAAGTCAATCATTGCCATGGCTTCGACGACATCAGACGGAAAGATTTCCAAAATTGTACCTCAGCTTGATCCGGGTTCTGTTGTAACGACATTGCGTACTGATGTGGATTATATCATTACTGAATACGGTATCGCCCGGCTAACCGGGCGTTCTCTCAGACAGAGGGCGACAGCGCTGATTAACATTGCGCATCCGAAATTCAGGGATGAGCTGATTGAAGCATTCGAGAAGAAATTCCACAAGCCATTCGATCCGAATCTGCTGTCAAACGCATAAGATACCTATATGAAAGTTTTAATATAAAATATTACAAAAAGCTGTCAAAAATAAAGTCAATTTTATTAAATTGTGTTTTATTTTGACGGCTTTTCTTGCATTTTATGCAAAAAGCATGTATAATATAACTTTGTATTACATCATAAGGAGAAAGAAGCAAAACACATTGTTTTGCCAGTACAAAAGTTCTGAGGTAGATGGAATGGAAATATCAACAGATTTATTGGAGAAGATTCAGGGATCTTACAAAACGTTCAGCAAAGGGCAGAAACGCATTGCAAATTATGTTTGTGAAAATTATGACAAGGCAGTGAATCTGACTGCTGCAAAGCTTGGAAAAATTGTAGGCGTCAGTGAATCAACCGTTGTGCGTTTCGCGACGGAGCTGGGGTTTAAAGGCTATCCGCAGTTTCAGGCTGCATTGGAGGAAATTGTAAAAAATAAGCTGAATTCGATACAGAGAATCAGCATGGCCACGAACCGTCTTGATAAAGAAAACATTTTAAATGCAGTGCTTCAATCAGACAGAGACAACATTAAGCGGACGAAAGAAGAAATTTCTCAGGAGGAGTTTGACAGGGCTGTCGATATCATTTCCGCAGCGGATCATATTTATGTGGCCGGCGGACGCAGCTGTGAGCCTTTATCACATTTTCTTGTTTATTATCTGAAGTATATTTTTCCGGATGTAAGACTTTTAGATTCCGGAAGTTTAACAGAGTCTTTTGAAGATATTCACAGAATCAATGAAAAAGATGTGATTATCGGAATTACTTTCCCCAGATATTCTGTCGATACGGTGAAGGTGATCGAGTTTTCTAAAAAGCGCGGCACAAAGGTGGTGGCTCTGACAGACTCTCAGGCATCTCCGATGACGAAGTATGCGGACTGCGTATTGTATGCGCAGAGTGATATGGTCTCTTTTGCGGATTCACTTGTGGCGCCTTTAAGTGTCATTAATGCGTTGATTGCGGCACTTAGTATTCAAAATGAGAAGCAGGTTGTGAAAACGATGGAGACACTTGAACATATATGGGAGGAGTTCAGCGTTTATGCTGACAAAAAAGAAGATGAGTAATGTTATTGTCATCGGTGCGGGTGCGGCAGGCATGATGACCGCCATCACGGCGGCTTCGGCCGGACATACAGTTACTGTAACGGAAAAGAATGAGAAGGCCGGGAAAAAGCTGTTTATTACCGGAAAAGGCCGCTGTAATGTGACGAACGATTGTGATGTGGAAACACTTCTTAATCATGTGACGGTCAACAGGAAGTTTATGTACAGTGCCTTTTACGGATTTACAAGCCAGGATATGATGGCACTTCTTGAGTCTGAGGGACTTAAGTTAAAAACCGAGCGGGGCAACAGAGTATTTCCTCAATCTGATAAATCTTCAGATGTTATTAAAACATTGTGCCGTATGATGGAGAAAAATCATGTGCATGTGATGTATAATTGCCCTGTGGATGAGATGATCTATCATCATGATTCCGGTAATTTAAAAGTGTCCGGTGTACGCTTAAAAAACGGAAAGTGCCTTTTTGCTGACGCGGTGGTTGTTGCCAGCGGCGGTCTGTCTTATCCGGTGACAGGTTCTACCGGTGACGGTTATGTCTGGGCAAAAAGTGCGGGACATGAAATTAAACCGACATCCCCTTCCTTAGTACCTTTAAACATTGCAGAGGAATGGGTCAAAAGTCTTCAGGGACTTTCACTTAAAAATGTCCGGTTCACGGTCTTTAACGGCAAAAAGAAAATATATGATGATTTTGGAGAGATGCTTTTTACGCATTTCGGTATCAGCGGACCGCTTGTGCTCAGTGCGTCACCTTCATGTATTCCTCACATAGATAAAGGGCTTACGGCAGAAATTGATTTAAAACCGGCACTTGATGAGGCACAGCTTGACATGCGGCTTGTGAGAGATTTTGAAAAGTATAATCATAAACAGTTCCACAATGCACTGGATGAATTACTGCCGTCAAAGATGATTCCCGTGATGATTGAGCTTTCAGGTATTGACCCGTATAAAAAAGTGCATATGATCACCCGTGAAGAACGCTTAAAGCTTGGTTATTTGTTTAAGCATTTAAAGATGCATATTCTTAGCCTTCGCGGGTATAATGAGGCTATTATAACAAGAGGCGGTGTTTCTGTGAAGGATATCAATCCTTCCACAATGGAATCCAAACTTTGCAAAGGGCTTTATTTTGCCGGTGAAGTACTTGATCTTGATGCGCTGACCGGTGGTTTTAATCTGCAGATCGCATGGTCAACAGGAAGACTGGCAGGGCTTGGCATTTCATAAAATTATCTTTGCGTGATTTAGGTGACTTTTATAAGATTGATCAATATGAGCGGTGATACGACAGGAGGAGACAATGAGTTTTAATATTGCGATTGACGGACCGGCCGGAGCCGGAAAAAGCACCATTGCCAAAATGGCTGCGAAAAAACTTGGATTTATTTATGTTGATACTGGCGCCATGTACAGAGCACTGGCACTTTATTTTATGCGCTGCGGCATCGATGTATCTTCGGAGACTGGGATTGCCGGGGCACTTAAAAATGTATCTGTGACGATTGCCTATGAAGACGGACGGCAGCAGGTGATTTTAAATGAAGAAAATGTAACAGATCTTATCAGGACCGAGGCTGTCGGAAATATGGCATCCGCCACAAGCATATATCCGGCGGTCAGGACAAAGCTTTTAAGCCTTCAGCGGGAAATGGCTGCAAATCATGATGTGATTATGGATGGCCGTGACATAGGGACCAATATCCTTCCTGATGCGGATGTTAAAATATATCTGACAGCCACAAGCCGCGAGCGTGCAAAAAGACGTGCCCTGGAGCTTAAGCAGAAAGGGATTGCGTGTGATATTGATGCTATAGAAAAAGATATCAACGAACGGGATGAACGGGATAAAAATCGTGAGATCGCACCGCTTAAACAGGCAGAAGATGCCATATATCTGGATACATCGGATATGGGAATCGAGGCCGTTGTTGAAAAAATCATGGCAATTGTAAAGGAGAAGCAATGAACGTAACTCTTGCAAAAACAGCAGGCTTTTGTCCGGGCGTTAAAAGAGCTGTGGATATGGCTTATCATGAAACCGGCAAAGAAAAAGTGTTTACTTTCGGACCGATTATCCATAATGAGGAAGTTGTTTCGGATCTGATGAAAAAAGGTGTTATGGTGGCAGAACGTATTGAGGATATTCCAAAGGACAGCGGTGCCACTGTCATCATCCGCTCCCACGGTGTTTCAAGAAGCACTTATGAAGCGCTTCAGGCAACCGGTGCCCGGGTGGTGGATGCCACATGTCCGTTTGTAAAAAAAATTCACAGAATCGTTGAAGCACAGGAGGCGGAGGGAAAACATATCATCATTGTGGGAAATCCGAAGCATCCTGAAGTGGAAGCCATTTGCGGATGGTGTAAAAATTCACCAACGATCATTGAAAACGAGACAGATGCCCGAAATTATACCCAAAATAAGGAAATTGAGACTGCGATTGTCTCACAAACGACATTTAATTACAAGAATTTTAAAGATATAGTTGAAATTATTTCAAAAAAAGGTTATGATATAAATTGTGTAAATACTATCTGCAATGCTACAGAAGAAAGGCAGACAGAAGCACAGGAAATTGCAAGGAAAGCCGATGCGATGATCGTTATCGGCGGAAAAAGCAGTTCCAATACACAAAAACTTTATGAAATAAGTAAAAAAGAATGCAGAAATACTTACTATATACAGACACTTGTTGACTTAGATTTCTCTAAATTAAAAGATGTAGATAATGTAGGTATTACAGCAGGGGCGTCAACCCCTAATAATATTATCGAGGAGGTTCATAAAGCATGTCAGAAATGAGTTTTGAACAGTTATTGGAAGCATCATTAAAAACTATAAGAACAGGAGAAGTCGTTGAAGGCACCGTTATCGATGTTAAAGAAGATGAGATCATCTTGAATATAGGTTACAAAGCTGACGGAATTATCACAAGAAATGAATATTCAAACGCAGCAAACATTGATCTTAGAACTGTTGTTCAGCCTGGTGAAACGATGCAGGCTAAAGTGCTTAAAGTTAATGACGGTGAAGGTCAGGTGTTGCTGACATACAAACGTCTTCTTGCAGAAAAAGGAAACAAACGTCTTGAAGAAGCTTATGAAAACCATGAAGTGCTCACAGCTAAGGTTGCAGCAGTTCTTGACGGCGGTTTAAGCGTTGTTGTTGAAGAAACCAGAGTATTCATTCCTGCAAGTCTTGTTTCAGATACATATGAAAAGAATCTTGCAAAATATGACGGTCAGGAAATTTCATTTGTTATCAGCGAGTTCAACCCTAGAAAGAGAAGAATCATCGGTGACAGAAAACAGCTTCTTGTTGCAGAAAAAGCTGCAAAACAGAAAGAACTGTTTGAAAAGATCGCTGTCGGCATGAAAGTTCAGGGTAAAGTTAAAAATGTTACAGATTTTGGTGCGTTTGTTGACCTTGGCGGCGCTGACGGTCTGCTTCACATTTCAGAAATGTCATGGGGCAGAGTTGACAATCCTAAGAAATTATTAAAAGTCGGTGATGAAATCACTGTATTGATCAAAGATATTCAGGGCGAAAAGATTGCGTTAAGTCTTAAATTTGAAGACGAAAATCCATGGCTTACAGCTGCAGAAAAATATGCGATCGGCAATGTCGTTACAGGCAAAGTTGCAAGAATGACAGATTTCGGTGCATTTGTTGAGCTTGAACCGGGTGTTGATGCACTGCTTCACGTTTCTCAGATTTCAAGAGAACATGTTGAAAAACCTGCTGATGTTTTAAAAGTTGGTCAGGAAATTACAGCAAAGGTTGTAGATTTCAACGAAGCAGATAAGAAGATCAGCCTGAGCATCAAAGCACTTGATGCAGATAAAAAAGCTGAGGAAGCTCCTGTAGAGGAATAATTTGTACAGATTTTAAGGGTGCTGCAGATAAAGTGCGGCATCCTTTTTATATCACAGGAAAGCCTGATGTTTTCCATGTGATGTAAAACTCTCCATGATCAGGCAGGAGGTATTCGTTTGAAAAATTTTAATTTGATTCGTTTGCGCAGCTATCTGGAACATTTGATGATCGGCACAGCAGCGATCACGGTGGGCGGCGGTATTCTATACGGTATTCTGCAGGAGATGATTACCGCATATAACAGAGCAAGCCGGTACGCTTATTTATGGGGACTGATATTATGCGGTCTGCTCATTGCCGTCGGTGTACTCTATATTGTCAAAGCAGTCTACTTAAACAGACGTATTTTTAAGTCTCTAACAAAAGATGAAAAAAGAAATTTCTTTAAAGAACTGAACGAGGAGACAACATTGTTTTTTGACAGCCGCTTAATCATCACTCAGCATTTTGTGGTTGCATATGCACGTTCATGGCGCGCCCATATTCATATTATGCGGATGGAAGATCTTGTAGCCTGTTTTGGACGAAGTGTCTATGGCAGTGCCAGTGAGCCGGACAGCTATCATTTGATTATTTTTGATAAGACATTTAAAAAAGTTGAATGTGTCGTTAAAGGTGAAAAGGCACAGATGATGGATAACGGCTATCAGGCGCTTTTGAGCCTTTCTCCGTGGGTATTTTCGGATAATTATGAAGAATTCATGAACTCATACACAAGAAAATCCCGTGAAAAGGCTTATTTAAAAGAAATTGAGCTGAGACGCCGTGAAACGGCAGTTGACGATGATACATTGCCTGATGCATTTATTACGGCGGCTGATATCATTCGCCGGTTTAACGAACGGCAAAAAGAAAAGACTGTGACAGCGGATGGACTAAAAGAGAGCGCCAAAGCTATATTTCATAAAAAAGAGGAATCATCGTAAAAAGTCCGGAAATGAGTTCGGATCATTTTAATAAAATGGGCAATCCCTTCAATCTCCGAGGGGATTGCCCACTTTCAATTTCCTAAAATTCACTGTTCAGTAAAAGGTGTGCATACCGGCATATGCTGTCGGGCTGGTTTTTGATGGCGTCCCATGCAAAGTAGGATGGCGTTTGGGCGGCTTTAGTCCTGTATTCGGGTGTAAATAACGGTTTTGGCTGCGGGAGGAAGAAACCGTCTTTTTTGATATAGCAGTTTTCTTTAGTTGCTTTTTGCCTGAAATCTTTATCAACAAAGGCAGCAACGCTTTTATGGACAGCCATATCCTCCGCAGGCAGATAGTAATAATCCTTCGGATTGGCATAGAAATATTTTAACGTTCCCGTAATCCCGCAAATGGTCATTGTAAGCGTATAAGCGGAGGCATGGATTTTGAGAATGGAATGCTCACAGGTCACAGGGATTAAAATAAAGTTTGTTAATGTAAAAGTTAATGTCAGGCAGCTGCCTGCAATGCTGTATGAATGAAAGGTGAATGCGCCTTCAAACAGGCGGATATAGGCCATGACAGGCATAAGCAGGATCATACCGCAAATATCATCATAGTTGTGCTGCATCAGCTGATTGTAAAGACTTTCACTTTTGGTTCGGATATAGGCATCGTAAACGGCAATCAGCTGGCCGCCCGAATATTGATCCTGGCGGTTGATGCCAAGGAAAGCTTCCACGGATTTTTGTTTCAGATCGGGGAGATCAAGAAAGTCTTTATAGGGTTTGAGTTTTTTATAAATGTCAATATGTTCAAGATGGCATAACGGGTCGCTCAGGTGATGACCGTCACATTTTTTCTGAATAAACGGAAAATCAAAGGTTGAGCCGTTAAAAGAAATGCATCGGGTATAGTTTTTTGCGAATTCTGCAAATGACAGAAGCATTTCTTTTTCACCATCGGGTGTTTTATGATCGTCGAACCATTGAATCGTATGGAAACCGGATGCATCCATATAACTGCAGCCGATCATATACAGATGGGAAGTTTTCGGAGAGAATCCGGTTGTTTCAATATCAAAAAATAGCGTTTTATCTGTGATGTCACGGATAAACTGACCGGGCAGATCCGGTATAAAATCATGTCTTTCGGTAATCATAACATATTTGTCCTTTGAATTTATTTTCATCAACATTATAATTAAAAAATAAGAAGGTGTAAAGGTTTTAAGGCTTGAAAACAGCAGGTGATTCATGTATACTAGAACTAATGTTTGCGAATTTGAAAATATAATGAAAGGTCTGGTGTGATGATCGGATATATTAAAGGTGAACTGACAGAAATATCTGAAAATGAAATTATTGTGGAAAGTCAGAATATCGGATATGCTGTCAGCGTGCCGATGACAGTGATTGATAAGATGCCGCCTGTGGGTTCACAGGTGAAGGTGTATACCTATCTTTATGTCCGCGAAGATATTCTTGCATTGTATGGATTTCTGACGAAAGATGATCTGAAAATATTCAGGCTTCTGATTACAGTCAGCGGTATCGGGCCAAAAGGAGCCCTCGGCATTTTATCAACGATATCTCCGGATGACCTGCGGTTTGCCGTGCTTTCAGGTGATACAAAGACGATATCAAAGGCGCCGGGGATCGGTACAAAGACAGCTCAGCGTCTGATTATAGATTTGAAAGATAAATTGAGTCTTGAGGAAGCCTTTGAGGCTAAGTTTGAACATCAGCAGGGCAGCAGTACGTCAACGGCCTCAAATGGCAAAAATGAAGCTGTACTGGCATTGACAGCCCTCGGATACAGTCAGGCAGAAGCATTAAAAGCAGTATCGGCATCGGGAGCGTCTGACGATATGAGCAGTGATGAGGTGCTGAAACTGGCACTGAAAAAAATGATGACATTTTAGGATATCTGAATTTAGTTAAGGGGCAGATAATATATGAATCAGCGTGTGATTACAACGGAATTAATAGAAGAAGATATTTCCATAGAAAACAACTTAAGGCCGAAGCTTTTAAAGGATTATGTCGGACAGTCCGCGTTAAAGGACAAACTGAAAGTTTATATTGAAGCGGCAAAGCAGCGGGAGGAGCCGTTGGATCATGTGCTTTTATATGGGCCGCCGGGGCTTGGAAAGACGACACTGGCGATGATCATTGCCAACGAGATGAAAGTGCATTTAAAAATTACAAGCGGACCGGCGATTGAGAAGCCCGGCGAGATTGCCGCGATTTTAAACAGTTTATCCGAAGGCGATGTACTGTTTATTGATGAAATTCACCGGATGAACCGTCAGGTGGAAGAAGTCCTTTATCCCGCGATGGAAGATTTTGCCATTGATATTATGATCGGAAAGGGCGCAACGGCCCGGTCGGTCCGTCTTGATCTGCCAAGATTTACACTTGTCGGAGCCACAACGAGGGCAGGCCTTTTAACAGCGCCGCTTCGAGACCGTTTCGGTGTTGTGAGCCGCCTTGAGTTTTACAGACCGGAGGAACTGTTAAAGATCATTACCCGGTCAGCAGCGGTGCTCGGGGTTGAGATTGAAGAAGAAGGCGCTATGGAACTTGCAAGGCGTTCAAGGGGTACACCGCGTCTTGCCAACCGGCTACTTAAGCGTGTCAGAGATTTTGCTCAGGTTAAGTTTGACGGAAAAATTACAAAAGAGGCAACAGATTTTGCTCTTGATCTGCTGGAAGTCGATAAACTGGGCCTTGATATTGTGGATCAGAAGCTCCTGCTTTTAATGATGGATAAGTTTGACGGCGGACCTGTGGGACTTGATACGCTTGCTGCGGCTATCGGTGAGGATTCAACAACGATCGAGGATGTTTATGAGCCTTATCTTATTCAGAACGGCCTGATTATCAGAACACCGAGAGGACGTGCGGTGACAGATCTTGCATACAGTCATTTCCATAAAAAGCGTCAGTGACAAAACATGCCGGTAACACATTTTAATTCAAACATGCACAAATGTGTTTGAATTAAAATATGCAAGTGACAGGTTTTGCCTTGCACTTTCAAAGTGCTTGGTTTATAATGATTATAATCATGTACGGTAGGAGGATGTGCAGATGTCATCAAAAACAGATATTCAGGTCGTTATCGGCGGCAAAGTCTATACCTTAAGCGGATATGAGAGCGAAGCTTATCTGCAGAAGATTGCTCTTTACATAAACAATAAAATGACAGAACTTAATGATATGCCAAGTTATAAACGCCTCAATTCGGATATGCAGAAGATTTTGCTTGAGCTTAATATGGCTGATGATTTTTTCAAGGCAAAAAACCAGATCGAGTCACTGGAAGCTGATATTGAGGAAAAAGATAAGATTGAATATGATCTTAAACACGAGCTGATTGCTGCTCAGATCCGGGTAGAGGATTTGGCAAAGGAAATCGAGCGTCTTAAAGCAGAGAATAATGAGCTTCAGAAACAGATTGTAAAGCTGGAAACAAAAGCTTATCATAAATAGTTGATTAGTGCTGCCGATCCATAGGATAGACAGCACTTTGTTATGATATAGGAAATTGCGATTTCCTATATCATAACAATGCTCCGCAAGGGCGCGACCCGTGTGGAGCCGAAGATGCACTTGCGTGCCCATACTGGCGAGCAAAGAGTCACTAAATGACTCTTTGGTATTCATAAACGGAGGATATATGGAAGATTATAATATCAGAAAGAATGTTGAAATATTGGCACCCGGGGGGTCTGTACAAGGGGTTTTGGCGGCATTAAACTGCGGTGCCGATGCTGTTTATGTGGGCGGACAGATGTTTGGTGCCAGAGCTTATGCCGATAATCCGGATACGGGACAGTTAATCGAGCTGATCAATGAGGTACACATTCGCGGAAAGAAGCTTTATCTGACAGTAAATACGTTGCTTAAAGACGATGAAATCAAAAAACAGCTGATATCCTATCTGGAACCGTTTTATAAAGCGGGGCTTGATGCCGTCATTGTTCAGGATTTCGGCGTATGGTCAGTCATTCGAAAGTGTTTTCCTGAAATGGCGCTTCATGCCAGTACACAGATGACGGTTGTATCACCGGAATTTGCAGATATACTTCAAAGAAACGGTGCTTCAAGAATTGTGCCGGCCAGAGAATTATCCCTTCATGAAATACAAAACATCAAACAGCGCTGTGATATTGAAGTTGAAACATTTGTACACGGCGCGTTATGTTACTGCTATTCCGGACAATGCCTGATGAGCAGTATGATCGGCGGACGGAGCGGAAACAGAGGACGCTGTGCACAGCCGTGCAGACTTCCCTATTGTATGGAATGCGGTGATAAAAAGCAAAATCACAGTGCCGAATCGTACATGTTAAGTCCAAAAGATATATGTACATTAAACTTAATTCCGGATATGATTGATGCGGGTATTGATTCGTTTAAAATCGAGGGGCGTATGAAGAAACCGGAATACGCGGCGCTTGTATCGAAAATGTACAGAAAATATGCGGATCTTTATCTTAACAAGGGACGAAGCGGCTATAAGGTCAACGAGGAAGATTTGATGGATCTTATGGATCTTTATAATCGCGGCGGATTTACAGAAGGCTATTATACACAGCATAACGGAAGGCATATGATTTCTCTGGATAAGCCGAATCACTACGGCACAAAAGCGGCGGTGGTCACAAAAGTTACAAAAGACAAAATATATATGGAAGCCGGGCAAAGACTTGACAGTCAGGACATTCTTGAAATTTCTGACGGGCGTAAAGATGTAAAGCCCTATCAGTGGACGCTTAAAGACGGGGTCAATCAAAAACAGCAGTTTTGTATCAGTCAGATACGTTCTTTAAATATAAAACCGGGGATGATCTGCTATAGAACGCGGCATAATGTGCTGATTGAAAGTATCAGGAAAGAGGAAAGTCAATATAAAAATAAAGAAAAAATTTATGGACGCTTAACAATTATTAAAGAATTACCTGTTAAAATGACAGTAAAATATCGCGGATTATCCGTTTGTGTATGTGCAGGAAAGGCCGAAGCAGCATTAAAAAGAGCTCTGACAGAGGCGGATGTGAGAAAACAGATTGAAAAGACCGGAAATACGCCCTATGTTTTTGAAAAACTTGATATTGAGATGGATAATGATGTCTTTGTGCCATTGACTGTAATGAATCAGCTTCGGCGGGATGCACTTATTGGCCTTACGGAAAAAGTGCTTTTAAGTTATAGAAGAGACGGCGGTAATAATAAAATCGTTACATATGATGAAATAAACGTAAGTTCAGAAAGTGATGAAAAAACAGAAAACTATGAAAATGCCGCTTCGGAAAATGACGGGAATGTCAAACATAATAAAAATAACAGCCCTGCATGTCATGTGCTGACCGGCCGGGAAGATATTTTTAATATACTTTTGGATTATGATTTTGTTTCTGTTATTTATGTGGCATATGATATGGCTTTTAAAGCAGGTACAGAGAAAATGAAGCGTCTTACAGAAACTGCGCACAGTAAGCATAAGCAGGTATATCTGGCGCTTCCGCATATACTGAGAAGTGACGGTATGCCTGATAAAAACAGTATATTTGATATGGCAGCGCTTACGGATGGCGCTCTGGTGCGCAATGTAGAAGGGCTGCTGCTTTTAAAAGAAAGAGGTTATAAAAAAAGTATCACTGCAGATGCCGGCGTGTATACATGGAATCAGCCGGCAAAAGGATTTGTCAAAAGTCTCGGTGCTAACCGGCTGACTGTGCCTGAGGAGCTCAATTATAAAGAGCTTCTGTTAAGGGGCTGTAAAGGTGAGGAAATCATTATATACGGTTTCAGGCCGCTGATGATATCTGCGCAGTGTCTTTTAAAAACAAACGGCGGCTGCATCAAAGAAAAAGGGCAAAGCCCGATAAAACCGCCATACAGGCTTAAAGACAGAACGGGGCGCCAAATGACAGTTGTACCTCACTGTGAAGGATGCTATAATCTGATTTATAACAGTCAGGTACTTGATCTGATTGATGAGGCGGATCTGGTTCAAAGACTAAAGCCCGGCAGTATTCGTATTGAGTTTACAAAGGAATCGGTCAAAGAAGCAGCCTGTGTGATGGATGATGTCCGATGTGCGGTATACGGCCGTGGAGCTGCAAAGCATCAGAACAGAGATTTTACGAAAGGTCACTTTAAAAGAGGAGTAGAGTAGGTGAAATATGTTAAATATTATAACACAGTTTTCTAAGTATTTGCTGGTCATACTGACAGCGGTCTATGCGATGAAATGTTTCACTGTATTCAGAGCAAAATATGATTTTGACAGAGGTTCTGTTTATATGGTGCAGAACGTTTTAATGTTTTTGATCCATTTTATTTTTTACTTACTGATTTATCTGAATACAAAGGATATGAAGGTTATTGTATTTTATTTCCTTCAGGTCGTGCTGTTTGTATGTACTCTTGTATTTTATGGCGTGATGTACCGCAGGGCGTCGAGGCTGATTATCAATAATATGTGCTTTTTATTGATGATCGGTTTTGTGGAACTGAGCCGTCTTGACAGTGCGGATTACCCGGTAAGCCGGCAGTTTATGATAGCGGTTGTGGCCATCGTTATTTCCCTTGCGGTGCCTGTGATTATTGAGAAGGGTGCTTTTTTGAAAAAAATCGGTCCAGTCTACGGTGTTCTCGGAATCATTATGATTATCTCTGTATTCATTCCGGGCGTCGGAAAAAATTTAAATGGCGCAACAGGCTGGATCTCCGTAGGTCCGGTATCACTGCAGCCATCGGAGCTGGCTAAAATTGTTTTCGTATTTTTTATAGCGGCTATGCTCTGCCGGCGGACGGATTTTAAATATATCGTTATTATTTCCGCATGTGCGGCGATTCATGTTTTAATTCTTGTGGCGGCAAAAGATCTCGGTGCGGCGCTTATTTTCTTTACCGTATATGTGATCATGCTCTATATAGCGACAGGAAAGCTCAGATATTTGGGGCTTGGATTCGGCGGACTGGCAGCTGCTGCGGCTGTGGCATACAGGTTGTTTGCCCATGTCCGTGTCAGAGTACAGGCATGGCGGTATCCGTGGTCGGATTATCAGGCGTCGACTTATCAGATTGCGCAGTCATTATTTGCAATCAGTACAGGCGGATGGTTTGGTACAGGCTTTTATAAAGGTATGCCGGAAATTACACCGATTGCCGGAAGCGACTTTATATTTACGGCGATTGTTGAGGAAATGGGTGCCCTGTTTGGTATATGTCTGCTGCTTATTTACATCAGCTGTCTTATGATGTTTTTTAATATTTCTCTTAAAATCACGGACAGCTTTTATAAACTGCTTGCCATGGGGTTAAGTGCAGCTTACGGTGTTCAGGTACTTTTATGTGTCGGCGGTGTTGTCAAGTTTATACCGCATACAGGTGTTACACTGCCATTGATCAGCTACGGCGGCAGTTCGATATTATCAACAATATTAGTATTTTCAGTCATTCAGGGATTGTATCTGCTGAAACAAAGGGAGGTGCATGGCGATGTCAAAGTACAGTAAGGGCGGCTATGTGCCGGGTGAAGACGATTTTGAAGACACAGTATTTCATATGCCTTTAGATGAAAGTTATGATCCTGAAAACGATCAGTTTGATGATAATTATAGAAATCCGTATGGCTATCATGAATATCCTTCAGACACTTACGGGGCTGATGAAGGAAATTATGATCGCGGCGGCTACGATGGACGAGATTATGATCGCGGCGGTTATGATGAACGAAATTATAATCGCGGCGGCTACGATGGACGAAATTATGATCGCGGCAGTTATGATGAAGATAATTATGGCCGCGGCAGTTATGGTGATAATAATGATAACCGCGGCGGCTACGGAAGCGGACAATCTGATCATTATGCAGGGAAAGATTTGGATTTAGAGGAAGATTTGGATTCAGAGCAGGATTTAGCTCCGGAAGATGATGCGCAGATTTATTCCGGATCAAAACGCGCGAGAAAAGCCGATAAAAAGAAGCCTAAAAGGGTTAAAAATAATCAGATCATGGGGATTTTATATGGATTCCTCATTCTGTTTTTTGCGATGATCGGCTATTTTGTTTATTTTGATGTTATCGACAGTAAAGAGGCGCTTAGTAATCCAAACAATATCCGGGTTGCAAAGCTTGCCGATACGGTCATCAGAGGAAAAATACTTGCATCGGACGGTTCGGTTCTTGCGGAAACACTGACAGACAGCAGCGGCAATGAATACCGGAGTTATCCATATCATGAGATGTTTTCCCATGTTGTGGGCATGTCAAAAACAAACAAATCCGGTATCGAAGCATCAGGTGAATATTATTTGCTGACTTCAAGTATCAACCCGATTCAGAAGGCTTATAATGAGCTGAAAGGAAATAAAAGTCCGGGCGATAATGTGATCACAACACTGGATACAAATCTGCAGAAAACGGCTTATGAGGCGCTTGGCAGCCAGAAAGGTGTTGTACTGGCCATGGATCCGTCAACAGGTGAAATACTTTGCATGGTATCCAAACCGGATTATGATCCCAATACCCTTGCGCAGAATTATGATGCTGTCATATCTGATAAAAACAGTAAAGTACTTTTGAATCAGGCGACCGGAGGTACATTTACGCCGGGGTCTATATTTAAGATGATCACAGCGCTGGAATATATCAGAGAATATCCGAATTACGGCAATTACAGCTATACATGTTACGGCAGTATAGCGCTTGAAAGCGGCGGAAGAGATGCGGTGCTGAGCTGTTTCGACGGTCACTCCCACGGTACGCAGAATCTTACAGATTCTTTTGCGAACTCCTGTAATTCCTCTTTTGCCAATATTGGATTAAGTCTGAATATTAAAAAAATGAATGAATTATGCAATACGATGCTATTTAATCAGAAGCTGCCGACAGATATTCCACACAGTCAGAGTTCATTTACACTTTCAGACAGCGCGACACAGTGGGAGATCGGCGCAACGTCGATCGGACAGGGGCAGACGACGATGACGCCGCTGCATGCGCTGATGATTACAGGTGCCATAGCCAACGGCGGTGTTGTGATGAAGCCATATCTGATGGATTCCGTGGAAAGCAATACAGGGACGCAGCTTGAAAAATTTATGCCCGAAAGTTATGGAAGTATCATGTCAACATCAGAAGCTGAGATGCTAAAAAGTATGATGCAGGAAGTGGTTAGCCGGGGCACAGCTGTTTCATTAAGCAGCCTCGGTATGAATATTGCAGGCAAGACCGGTACGGCAGAAGTGGATAATGCCGGCAATAATGCATGGTTTGTCGGATTTGCGCCTGCGGATTCGCCAAAAATCGCTGTTTGTGTTCTCGTGGAAGATGCAAACACAAGCAGCAGTTATACGGCAGTGCCTATTGCACAGCAGTTATTTGCGTCTTATCTCGGCAGGTAGCCGTTTGCGTCATATTTTCGGCAGATAACGATTTGCGCCTGATCCCGGAAAGATAACTATTGTATTCTTCGTAAAAAAGCGGTATACTATTAGCATATTGTGTTACACACCAAAAGAATACAGGAGGAATTGCGATGATTGAAGCAACGAGCTGTGGCGGTGTGGTTATTTTCAGAGGTAAGATCCTTCTGCTTTATAAGAATTATAAGAATAAGTACGAAGGATGGGTATTACCGAAAGGTACTGTTGAAGAAGGCGAGGAGTATAAAGAAACCGCTGTCCGTGAGGTGAAGGAGGAAACGGGGGTCAGCGCATCAATTATTAAATATGTCGGAAAAAGTCAGTACACATTTAATACATCTAGTGATACGATTGTTAAAGACGTTCACTGGTATCTTATGATGTCGGACAACTATTACAGCAAACCTCAGCGGGAGGAGTTTTTTGTGGATTCCGGATATTATAAATATCATGAAGCCTATCATTTACTGAAGTTTACGAATGAAAAACAGATTCTGGAAAAGGCCTACAATGAATATCTCGAACTTAAAAAAAGTAATCTATGGGGCAGTAAAAAGTATTTTTAGTGTCCGGTGAAAAACTCCTGCCAGGCAGGGGTTTTTCATTTGTGTATGACAAAAATTTATCAGGAGGTAGAAGATGGAAACTATTGCGGTTAATGATGATAAAAAAGCCCGTATGTCTGAAATATTCGGACAGGTTTTTTATTATGACGACGATATAAATAAAATGTTTAATAAAAAGAATTATCAGCCGAGTTTTGATAAGCTTTATGAAATGATCGAGCCGGCACTGGAAATATTAAACGGGCTTTATATCAGTTCTGATGAAAAAGAAAAAGAACAGCTGATTAAAGATGCTGCGGCAAGTATTGTGGGTGGTGCTGTTAAAAAGCATCAGTCATTTAAGAAAAGTGAGGCGACTAAAGGAAAATACGGTGATCATATTTATATGTCGCTGTTTGTCGTACCGGCCGTAGGCCATTATCAGGGCGAAGCGGCGGATAAGCTTGCAGACGCGCTTGTTGAGCGCTGGCGGGAAGTCTATACGAAATATACGATTACAAGAGGCAGCTATGAAGCTATTTCAGAAGGCTTTAATAAACGAAAATTCTGCTATATTACAACTGCCGTATGCAGACAGCGAAATCTGCCTGATGATTGCTATGAACTTATGACGCTTCGGTATTTCCGGGATTTCTGGCTTGAAAAACAAAAAGACGGGCCAAAGCTTATTGATATGTATTATGAAACAGCACCGGCTATTGTTGCGTCGATTGATCACCGGGCTGACGCTGATTTAGTATATTCTCATCTATATCATACATATATTGCGCCTTGCATAACGGATATTGAAAATGGAAATTATGATGAATGCAGAGATAAATATGAGCATATGGTCACAGATCTAATTTCTTCCTTGTAGCGGTGGGAAATTTAGTGTATAATAAAATCGACTAATTATGCAGGGAGCTGGTTTAATGAAATGTATAAACCTGATTGATGCTTTCGACACAGAGACAGAGGTTCTTGAAATCGATGATACTTCCATGGTCTATGCCATTGACTGCAAAAATGAAGTGATGGACATGTGTCGGATCGAACGCTGTCATTTTGAATCAGGTGAAAAGGAAACACTTGCTGTTTTGGATTATACGAGACTGTATGAGTCATTCCAGACTTACGGACAGTCAAAGGATTACTTTTATGCAGTCAATGTTTTGCAGGATTACAGGCTGCGGCTTCGAAGAATCAATAAAAAGACATGGGCACCTGAAGGTGAACTTGTCATCGAAGCGTTGGGAGAGATATTGAATCTGTATCTGATCGATGAACAATACTTGCTGGTGATTGATGAAGTTGAAAAGACTGACGAATTGATGCATTTATACAGTATGAATGATGACGGCGGCAATTACCTGAATCTGTGTTATCTCTATGATATATATACAAAAAAGCGGTATCCGGTCACAGATAAAAGACTCCATAGCCTTCTGGAAACGGTTAAAGTGTGCGGTAACGATGAGAATTGTATCGTTTTTGCGGTAAGCCGCGGCATAGATATGGATGATGAACTGAGGGCGGCAAAGTGTGTGAATGGTCAGGATGGGCCGTCAAGTGCTGTTTATAAGGCAGATAAAAAAGCTTTTATCCGTGCGGTGACACAGCGGACACCGTTATTTCTTGAAGAAATATGTATATCGGACAGGTTTAGTGCTGTACGCTTTTATGAAAATGATAACGATGAGATTGTGTATCGTTTAAGAAATTGTGAAAGCAGGACAGAACAGATTGTTTTACATGATATAAATACCGGCAAAAACCGGATCATCCGTCAGTATCCATATGAAGAAGGCGGTCTCTATTTTTATGATTCATGGAATTACCATGTATATTATGAACCGGATTATGATATTGAAGATATGACCGAGTCAGAAATCACCTATGACAAACAGGTCATTTGTGTCACCGACAGCGGCAGAAGCTTTTGTTACAACAGCCGCTTCGGAGAATTCTCGGGTATATACAGGGACCAGACATTGATCACAACGTTTTACAAAGAGGTTATGGTCAAGGAATATGAATATCATGAATATGTGGCTGTTCATGATATGTCTGATGATGCAGTGCCGGTGGTTTGTGAAGGACGGTTTGCGGCATACAGGGATACGATCGTTCTTTTGAAGACATTTTTAGCGTTATAAAGTTTTAGATGAATATCAAACCGGGACTCGCGGGCGAGCCTTGAAATGAATCAAACATTAAAATTAAGGAGTGTTTAAACGATGAGTGAATGCACATCAAATTGCAGTTCATGCAGCCAGTCAGACTGCGCATCAAGAAAAAATGATTTTAAAGTTGAACAGAATGCGTTCAGCAGTATTAAAAATGTGATCGGTATTGTCAGCGGTAAAGGCGGTGTGGGCAAATCACTTGTGACATCGGAGATGGCTGTTTTATTACAGAGAAAAGGATATAAAGTCGGTATTCTCGATGCGGATATTACCGGGCCGTCCATTCCGAAGGTTTTCGGTGTTCATGAAAAAGCCGAAGGTAATGACCGGGGGATTTTTCCTGCTGAAACATCGACCGGCATCAAGATTATCTCAATTAACATGCTGCTTGAAGATGAAGAAATGCCTGTGATCTGGCGCGGACCTGTACTTGCGGGTGTCGTAAAACAGTTCTGGAATGAGGTTTTATGGGGTGAGCTGGATTATCTTCTTGTGGACATGCCGCCGGGAACCGGTGACGTTCCTCTGACAGTATTTCAGTCATTGCCGGTCAATGGTATCGTTATTGTTACTTCCCCTCAGGAACTGGTTGAAATGATTGTGAAAAAGGCTTACAACATGGCAAAACAGATGAATATCCCGGTTGTAGCGCTTGTACAGAATATGAGCTATCTGGCATGCCCGGACTGCGGCAAAAAAATATATCTTTACGGTCAGGGTAACGGCAAAGAAACTGCTGAAAAACTTGACATTCCGTCTTATTCAGAACTGCCGATCGAACCTGTCATTGCAAAACTCTGTGATGAAGGCCGTATTGAAGATTTTGAGAACAGCTACCTTGCGGATGTTGTTCGTTATATAGAAACTATTTAATTTTAACATAAACATAACGGAGGAAAAAAATGTTTACAGCAAAAGAATATGCAATTCCTGCAAACATTGATGAGGCCTATAAAACGTTGATGGCAAGAAATACCAATTATATTGTCGGCGGTTGTGCATGGCTTCGTATGGGAAACCGGAGAATGACGACAGCTGTTGATTTGTCGGCATGCGGTCTGGACTTTATTAATGAGACAGAAGACGCTGTTGAAATCGGTGCGATGACATCTTACAGAACTGTAGAAACAAGCCCGATTCTTAAAAAGTATTTTGGAGGCAGCGTCGCAAGATGTGTAGAACCAATCATTGGCACACAGTTTAGAAATACTGTCACTGTCGGCGGTTCCGTGTTCGGACGATATGGTTTTTCAGACTTTTTGACAACGCTTTTGGCACTTGATACCTATGTCGTTTTATATAAAGCCGGAGAAATACCGCTGATTCAGTTTATGGATATGTCTTACAGATCAAAAGACATTATTGTAAAGATTGTGATTAAGAAGAATGGTGCTAAGGAAAGTTATCAGCATTTCAGAAATTCTCAGTCAGATTTTCCTGTTGTTAATCTTGCTCTGAGTAAAACATCTGATCATTGTGTCGTTACTGTCGGCGCGCGTTCTGCGAAAGCAATGATTGCCCAAAAGACTTCAGAGTATTTATCACAGGCGGACTGGTCAGATATCGACACAGTCATTAAAAATGCACAGCAGCTTATTGAAGAAGTACCATTTACATCAAATATGCGTGCCAGCGCAGATTACCGCAGACATATCTGCAAAATATTATTAAAACGGGCAATCAGGGAGGTGGCAGAATGCTGATACATGTGATTATTAACGGAGAAAAGAAAAAGCTGCACTGCCAGCCGGATGATATGCTGCTTTATGTGCTGCGCGATGCGGGATACAAAAGCGTTAAATGCGGTTGTGATACGACGAACTGCGGACTTTGCACCGTATGGCTTGACGATGTGCCTGTATTGTCATGTTCAGTGCCTGCTGCAAGATGCAATAACCGCAGTGTGACAACACTGGAGGGCGTTCAGGATGAGGTAGACATCATCGGAAGATTCCTTGTTGAAGAAGGCGGCGAGCAGTGCGGTTTCTGTTCACCGGGGCTTATTATGAACGTTATTGCCATGAAAAAGGAATTCAGAGCAAATGGCAATCTTCATCCGACGGATGATGAGATCAAACATTTCCTTGCCGGTAATCTCTGCCGGTGCACAGGTTATATGAGCCAGATGCGTGCCATAAGAAAATACGTTGAAACGGAGGTAAACTAAAGATGAGGTATGTCAACAGACCAATGAATAAAGTAGACGGTATGCCCCTTGTTAAAGGTAAGCCTCTTTATACAAATGACCTTGCGCCAAAAGATTGTCTGATTGTTCTGGCACTGAGAAGCCCTCATGCATATGCAAGAATTAAATCCATTGACACAACAAGCGCCAAGCTTGTTAAAGGTGTTGAGTGTATTCTTACATATAAAGATGTACCGCATACAAAGTTTACAAGAGCGGGTCAGTCTTTTCCTGAACCGTCACCGTATGATACACTGATTCTTGATGAGTATGTGCGTTATGTGGGTGATGAAGTCGCACTTGTAGCGGCATCCAACGAAAAGGCAGCACGTCAGGCATTAAGGCTGATTAAGGTTGAATACGAAGTGTTAAAACCGCTTCTTAATTTCAAAGAAGCTATTGATAATGAAGTTATTGTCCATAACGAGGATGATTATATTCCGGCAAGATTTTGTAAATCCGATCATAAACGGAATATCGAAGGGTATGGCAGTGACAGTCATGGCGATGTTGATGCGGAATTTGCAGCCAGTGATATTATTGTTGACGAAACTTATGAGATTAAATCACAGGAACAGTCAATGATGGAAACATTCCGTACATATACGTATCTGGATCACAATGACCGCCTTGTTGTTGTGACTTCAACACAGGTACCGTTCCATGTGCGCCGCCAGCTGGCGAGAGCCCTTGAAATACCTCAGTCGAGAATCCGTGTCATTAAACCGCGTATCGGCGGCGGATTTGGTGCAAAGCAGTCGGTCATCAGTGAGTATTACCCGGCGATCATTACGTTAAAGACCGGTAAACCGGCAAAAATGATTTATTCAAGAAAAGAAACATTTACATGTTCAGATACGCGGCATCAGATGTCGATCCGTGTACGTATCGGTGCTGAAAAGAACGGCCATATCCGCGCTATCGAAGTGAATACGCTTTCAAATCAGGGTGCTTACGGTGAACACGGTACGACAACGATCGGCTTGTCAGGACATAAATCTATTTCTTTATATAATCAGGCCAACGCTTTCAGGTTTAACTGGACAACGGTATATACAAATACGACACCTGCCGGCGCGTTCAGAGGCTATGGCGCCACACAGGGTATTTTTGCTGTGGAATCAGCAGTCAATGAACTGGCAAAACGTTTAAATATGGACAGTTCCATCCTTCGTGAGATGAATATGGTACGTTTTGGCGAAATCATGCCGGCTTATTATGGAGAACCGCTGACGAGCTGCGCCCTTGACAGATGTATCGTCCGTGGTAAGGAAATGATTGAATGGGACAGAAAGTTCCCGCGTGTTTGGATCAGTGATACGAAGGTGCGTGCTGTGGGCATGGCTCTGGGTATGCAGGGATCCTGTATTTCAAAAGTCGATGTGGCTTCTGCGGAAATACGTCTTAATGACTCCGGTTTTTATACTTTAAAGATCGGCGCTACGGATATGGGTACAGGCTGTGATACAATACTGACGCAGATTGCTGCGGAAACACTTCTTGCCGAGATGGATAAGTTTATTATTGCGCAGGTAGATACGGATATATCTCCTTATGATACCGGTTCATATGCATCAAGTACAACTTATGTTACAGGTATGGCTGTTTACAATGCTTCCAATGATTTAAAGAATAAGATTATTTATGAAGGTGCACGTATGATCGATCCTGAAAAGTACGGCGACAGAGAAGCACCGTTTAATCCTAAGAAATTTTTCTTTACCGGCGATAAAGTGATTGAAGCTGCCACAAATAAATTTGTAACCATTGATGAGATTGCCATTCATAACTCCGCAGGTATCGAAGGCAACTACTTAAACGGTACGGGATTTTATTCAGGTCAGACATCACCGCCGCCTCTGATGGCCGGATTTGCCGAAATCGAACTGGATCTTGAAACGGGTAAGTATGACCTGATTGATTATGCGGCTGTTGTGGACTGCGGTACAGTTGTCAATCCGAACCTTGCCAGAGTGCAGACAGAGGGTGGTATCGGCCAGGGTATCGGCCTTGCCATGTATGAAGATGTTCAGTATACATCGAAGGGCAAGATGATGACAGATTCCTTTATGCAGTATAAAATTCCTGCAAGAACAGATTTCAAACAGATTCGTGTTGATTTTGAATCAAGCTATGAACCGTCAGGTCCTTATGGCGCGAAATCTATCGGTGAGATCGTTATTAATACGCCGGCGCCTGCGATTGCGGATGCACTGCGCAATGCAGTCGGCATTAACATGCATGAGCTTCCGATGACACCTGAGAAAGTATTAAAGGCGATTATGGAAAAACAGGCAGAAGAAGAGCATAATTAATATTGAAAGCCATCCGTCGTTTTCATGGCGGATGGCTGTTTTAAAATGGTGACAGCAATGAATATCAGTGACTTGATCAAACATTTAAATATCAATAAAGGCGCCGTTGTGTCCGTCGTCGGATGCGGCGGTAAAACAACACTTGTTGAAAAAATGGCAGAAGCACTGAAGGAAGACTATAAAGTCGGTGTGGCTGCCTCAACAAAAATGTTAATTCCGGGAAGAGGCACTTATTCTGATATATTTATAAGATCCAAAAGAGAGTGCATCCAAACGACAGAAAAACCGGGCATTTACTATTTTGCCGATGAAATCATACCGTCAAAATTAAGCGGCTTTGGCGGTTATATGGAAGCTCTGGCTAAGGCTTCTATGGATATGATTCTTGTCGAAGCAGATGGTTCCAAAAGCAGGCCGTGTAAAGGCTGGACGTCATTTGAGCCCGTGATTTTAGACGATACGACATTGACGATCGGTGTACTGACACTTGATGCCCTTGGCAAGCCGGCAACAGATGAAAGTGTCCACAGGATGCGGGAATTTGAAAAACTGACAGGTATAAAAAGCGGAGAGATCATCAGAGAATCCCACTTGTGCGCTATGGTCAATAGCGATGAAGGTATGTTTAAACAGGTAAAGACCAGAAAGGTTCTGTTAATCAATAAAGTAGAAAGTAAAGAACAATATCAACGTGCAATCAACTTTATAGACAATCATATATTAAAGGTTGATGAAATCTATATAGGCAGTATAAAAAATGAATTTGTTGAAATCTATAAAAAGGACGACGTTAAAACAGCAGCGGTTGTCCTTGCGTCCGGATACGGGAAGCGTATGGGACAGAATAAACTGCTGATGCATATTGATGGAAAACCGATGATTCAGTATGTATTAGATAATGTCGAAAAAAATGATTTTTATGAAAGGCATATCGTGACTGCTTATAAAGAAGTCGAAAATATTGCAGCTGCGTATGGTGACTTTCATACGGTGATTAATACGCATCCGGAGTTTGGGCAAAGCCATTCTGTCGTTCTTGGAACGAAGCATTGCAGTGCGGAATGTGACGGATATATGTTTTTTACCGGAGATATGCCAAAACTTACATGTGAGACGGTGAATAAGCTTCTGAAAGTTTTTGCCAAAGAGGACAAAATCGTTGTACCTGTTTATGGTTCGAATCCGGGCAATCCGGTCATTTTCCCGAAACGTTTCCGAAAAACGCTTTTAGATCTCACAGGTGATGCCGGGGGCAGACAGATTATTAAAGCTTTCAGGGAACAGGTTGTGTATGTTCCGGTTACAGATAAAAAACAGGGTATGGATATTGACACACATGAAGATTTTATGAGACTGGAGGCAAAATCCGATGAAGATTAAAGATACGGTGATAGCGGTCAGAGGCGGCGGTGATCTTGCAACAGGAACGATTCATTATCTTGTATCCTGTGGATTTAAGGTTGTTGTCCTTGAAATTGCCAGGCCGACGGCGATCCGCAGATATGCGGCGTTTTGCGAGGCCATGTTTAATGGTCAGGCAGTCGTTGAAAACATGACGGCAAAAAGGGTTGAAACAGTTGATGAAATAGAGGAATGCTGGCATTTGGGGCAGGTTCCGATGGTGGAGGATGCAAACGGATATTGGATCGAAAAACTGAAACCTCAGATCGTTGTTGATGCAATACTTGCAAAAAAGAATATGGGTACCAATAAAGATATGGCACCGCTTGTCATTGGACTTGGCCCGGGATTTAGGGCAGGTGTTGATGTGGATATCGTTGTTGAAACAATGCGCGGTCATCAGCTTGGAAGGCTGATTTTAGAAGGCCAGGCGATACCAAATACCGGTGTTCCCGGGATCATCGGCGGTTTCGGTAAGGAGAGAGTGATACATTCACCGGCAGCAGGTGTGATGAAAAATGTCAGCTGTATTTCTGATATTGTTAAAAAAGGACAGATTATTGCTTATGTCGGAGAAACTCCGGTTTATGCTTCTTTAGACGGCGTGTTAAGAGGGCTGTTAAGAGATGGATTTGAAATACCAAAAGGCTTTAAGATTGCCGATATTGATCCAAGAATCAGCGAGCAGGGCAACTGCTTTACGATTTCCGATAAGGCAAGAACGATTGCAGGCGGTGTGTTAAAAGCCGTTCTGATGTATGGAAATGTTGAATAAGCATGGTTTGGAGGAAGTGCAAATGAAAAAAATACCTGTTGGTGAAGCAGTGGGCTCGGTGCTGTGTCATGATATCACACAGATCCTTCCCGGAGAATTTAAAGGAAGAAAGTTTAAAAAAGGTCATATCATACAGGAGGAAGATATTCCTGTTCTTTTATCACTTGGCAAAGATCACATTTATGTTTGGGAGAATCAGCCGGGGATGATTCATGAAAATGACGCTGCGTTATTTTTGAAAGATATAGCCATGGGAGAAGGGCTGACCTATGGTGAGATCAAGGAAGGAAAAATCGGTTTTAATGCGGCTTTTGACGGAATTTTGAAGGTGGATGCACAGAGACTTCTAAAACTTAATATGGTTGGCGAAATATCTTTTGCGACGCTGATGAACAACACACCGGTTAAAAAAGGGCAGAATGTGGCCGGTACAAGAGTCATACCGCTTGTTATTGACGAAAAGAAGCTTAAGACAGCAAGGGAAGTTCTTGACGGGCATAAAATTATCAGTGTTTTACCTTTAAAACCGAGAAAAGCAGGGATTGTAACAACAGGCAATGAAGTTTATTATCACAGAATTGAAGACAAATTCGGTCCGATCATCCGCAAAAAAATGGAGGATTATCATTGTGAGGTGCTTGGACAGACATTTGTGCCGGATGATAAGGAAAAGATACAGGAAGCAATCAGAGGCTGGCTTAAGCAGGGGGCGGAGATGGTCTTTTGTACAGGGGGCATGTCTGTGGATCCTGACGACCTGACACCGTCAGCGATTATCGGTATCGGCGGTGAAATCGTTACATACGGTACGCCGGTACTGCCGGGCGCCATGTTTTTACTGTCCTATTATAAAGATGAAAACGGCAGAGAAATTCCTGTGATGGGACTGCCGGGATGTGTTATGCACGCAAAAACGACGGTATTTGACCTGGTACTGCCAAGGATTCTTGCCGGTGAACATATAACGATGGAAGATATTGCGGCCTTTGGACATGGCGGATTATGTATGCAGTGTGAAACATGCAGATATCCTGTCTGTCATTTCGGCAAGGGTGGTTTTTAACAAAGACTTAACAGGTGACAGGTATGGGAAAATATGAGATTGAAAATATATACGGTGAAAAGCTTTTGCTGACATCCCTTTGTACGACGGGAGGATGCGGTGCAAAAATACCTGCGGGAAAGCTTGGTGAAGTGATACAGAAGCTTCCGGTAAATCATGATCAAAATCTCCTTGTCGGATTTGATTATGCTGATGATGCAGGTGTTTACCGTTTGACAGACGATCTGGCTATCATACAGACCCTTGATTTTTTTCCGCCGATCGTCGATGACCCGTATCTTTACGGTCAGATTGCGGCAGCCAATGCCTTAAGTGATGTCTATGCCATGGGCGGTACAGTAAAAACAGCGATGAATATTGTGGGGTTCCCCGAATTTTTAAGTTATGATATTCTTGGTGAGATTTTAAGAGGCGGCGCCGAAAAAGTGAAGGAGGCAGGGGCGGTTCTTTGCGGCGGACATTCCATTAAAGATAATGAGCCGAAATACGGGCTGTCCGTGACCGGTATTGTGAATCCGAAAAAAATATTGTCTAATCAGGGGGCAAAGCCGGGAGATTTATTGATTCTGACAAAAAAGCTGGGTGTCGGTATCGTGACTGCGGCAGAGAAAGTGGCATTGGATCAGTACAATGCTTTTGATGAAGCTGTAGCTTCAATGACACAGCTGAATAAATATGCCTGTGAGGCAATGGAAGGTTTTGATGTCCATGCATGTACGGATGTGACCGGTTTTAGTTTTCTTGGTCATCTGTATGAAATGATGGAAGCTTCCGGTGCCAGTGCACTGATTTATAAAGAAAACATACCGGTGCTAAAGGGTGCTTTATCTTATGCCGCGGATTTTATCATCACCTGTGCGGCTCAGCGAAACAGAAAGCATGTCGGTGATCATGTACAGTTTTTATTTGATGATTATGCTTTTGAGGAGGTGCTTTTTGATCCTCAGACAAGCGGCGGCCTGTTAATCAGTGTGAATGCTTCACAGGCAGAAGCACTGCTTGAAAAAATAAAAGAATATCATCCTTGGGCAGCGATTGTCGGTCAGGTCATTGCAAAAACCGATAAGGACATGGTCATCATGTAGCTTCAGTGACATGATGATGACACAGCTTATGGAAAATGACGATTATGCAGTTTCAGGAACATGATGATTCTGAAACTTAAGAAAGTGATGATCATGCAGCTAATAAAAAAGAAGAGGAGAGATGGCAATGTTTATTGTTGATGCAAAAGGGCTTGTTTGTCCGAAGCCGGTGATTATGGCTAAAAATGCTTTGAAGGAACATGATGAAATAACAATCGAGGTGGATAATCCGACATCGAGAGAGAACCTGGAAAAAATGGCTGTTGTCATGAAGCTTGATCATGAGACAAAAGAATCGGGAAATTTCTATGCCATAACGCTTCGTAAGACAGAAGATGCTCAAAACAGCGAAGATAATCATGAAGAGTATATCATTGTGATCAGTTCTGAGTTTGCAGGTACAGGAGATACGCAGCTTGGCAGTGCTCTGATGAAAAGCTTTATATACACTGTTACTGAGGCTGAAAAGCTGCCGAAAACAATGATTTTTTATAATGGCGGTGTCAAACTGACGACCGAAGGTTCGCCGGTACTGGAAGATTTAAGTAAGCTTCAGGCAGCCGGTGTGGAAATCCTTTCATGCGGTACATGCCTTAATTTTTACGGACTCACAGAAAAACTTAAAGTCGGAAGTGTCACAAATATGTATGTTATTTTTGAAAAACAGCAAAAGGCTGCAAAAATTATCCGGCCATAGAGGTTTTTAATAAAGGGGGAGTATAATGTTAATTCGAATGTGTCCGTTGTGCGACCATGAGATGAAAAAGAGACATTATTGTGAGACGTGTGGTTCTTTTATATGGAAACCGGAATTACTTGATGTCCATTTAAATGAAGAATCCAGAGGCTATGGCGAAGAAAACTGTGCTTATCCGGTCAGCAGTGATCATATCCATCAGGGCGATCACAAGAAAAGATCAGGACAGCAAAAACAGAAAAATCAAAATACGCATGGTTATCAACAGACGGGATATGACAGCAGTGGGAAATCATACAGTACAGTGCATAAAGGTAAAGCTGCAGGCGGTACCGGCGCAAAAAAGAAGAACCATTTTATAGCTGTTGTTGTGATTGTCGTGATTTTGGTGTCCGTTATAAAAAATATCGCAGAGAATTTCGATTTGTCTGATATCAGTGAGATGATTGAAAATATAACAGAGGACGGGGACTTTAATGTTTTTGGTAATAACAGTTCCGAAGAAGAAGTATCGGATATCATAGAACTGAGCCATGATGAGGTCATTAAAAACGGTAAACCCTGTACCGGATATATCCATCTTCAGGCGGATGGTAAAGTAATCCATAACAAACTGATACAGTTTACGGAAACAGCGGGTTTTACAGTCTCTGAATTGGATGAATTTATTGATGAGAGAAATACAGTCCACACATGGGGAGATGAAGATACTTCGTATTATGAAACGAATTTAAGTTATGCGGATACGACTTATACTGTTCATGTAACGACAAGTATGGATAGCTTTGATCATCAGCTTCACAATATTTTTATGACCTTTAATGATTTAGATACAGCAAAAGCACATTTAAATGATGCAATGAAAGTGCTTGAAGAAGCGGAGATCGATATTGGTAACTGGCAGGAATCCATGGCCGATGATGTGCTGGATTTTGGGTCTGAGGATTATCAGTTTAATGATATCGGTGTTGTGGAGATCTATACGTCAGTCAGTGACTATGATGACGGTGATCATTACATCATTGAAATCTCGGCACAGTAAGTAAATTTCACAATTTTTAAATATGAAATTTGTGCGTATTGTACTGAATAATAAACAAAATAAAGATTGATATTTTCTTGACGTATTCAGATGTTTTGTATTACAATAAGGTAGAACGAAAAATCCGTTCTTACTATTGTTATAAAACAGCGAATCAGCGGGTTTGCTTTACAATATACATGTTTTTATGGTATATTGATAATATAACTTAGTAAACAAACGAAAGGAGATTTTTTCAAAATGGCAAAAGTTATGAAAACGATGGATGGTAATACAGCAGCTGCTTGGGCTTCCTATGCGTTTACAGAAGTTGCTGGTATTTTCCCTATTACTCCATCATCACCAATGGCAGAAGTTACAGATGAGTGGGCTGCCAACGGTAAAAAGAACATTTTCGGACAGCCTGTTCAGGTTACAGAAATGCAGTCAGAAGCAGGTGCAGCAGGTGCAGTTCACGGTTCATTATCCACAGGTGCTTTAACAACAACATATACAGCATCTCAGGGTCTTCTTTTAATGATTCCGAACATGTACAAAATTGCTGGTGAATTAATTCCTTGTGTATTCCATGTAAGTGCCAGAGCTCTTGCAACACATGCACTTTCAATTTTTGGTGATCACTCAGACGTTATGGCTTGCCGCCAGACAGGTTTTGCTATGCTGTGTTCAAACTCTGTACAGGAAGTTATGGACCTTGGTGCAGTTGCACATCTTTCAACAATCAAAGGCAGAGTACCATTTATTCATTTCTTCGATGGTTTCAGAACATCACATGAAATTCAGAAGATCGAATGCCTTGATTATGATGATTTAGCTAAACTGGTTGACTATGAAGCGCTTGCAGAATTCAGAAAATCAGCATTGAATCCTGAACATCCTGCAGTTCATGGTACAGCTCAGAACCCGGATATCTTCTTCCAGTGCAAAGAAGCTGCAAACAAATTCTATAATGATCTTCCGGCAGTTGTTGAAGAATACCTTGGCGAGATCAGCAAGCTGACAGGCCGTGATTATCAGTTATTCAACTACTACGGTGCTCCTGACGCTGACCGTGTGATCATCGCTATGGGTTCAGTGTGTGAAGCAGCTGAAGAAGTTATTGATTACATGACAGCTAAGGGCGAAAAAGTAGGTCTTGTTAAAGTACATCTGTACAGACCGTTCTCAGTAGAACACTTCTTAAAAGCTATTCCTGAAACAGCTAAGAGAATCGCTGTACTTGACCGTACAAAAGAGCCTGGCGCACTTGGCGAGCCTCTTTATGAAGATGTTTGTACAGCTATGTACAAAGCAGGTAAATTTGATGTTACAGTTGTCGGCGGCCGTTATGGTCTCGGTTCAAAAGACGTTACACCTGCACAGATCATTTCTGTATATGAAAACCTTAATGCAGCTGAACCAAAGAACGGATTTACAATCGGTATCGTTGATGATGTTACAAACCTTTCACTTCCTGTACTTCCTGAAATCGACGTTGCAGGTGAAGGTACAACAAGCTGTAAGTTCTGGGGTCTTGGTGCAGATGGTACAGTTGGTGCCAACAAAAACTCAATCAAGATTATCGGTGACCATACAGATATGTATGCACAGGCATATTTCTCATATGACTCAAAGAAGTCAGGCGGTATTACACAGTCTCATTTACGTTTCGGTAAAAAACCGATCCGTTCTACATACTATGTAAAGACAGCAGACTTTGTTGCATGTCATAATCAGGCTTATGTATATCTTTATGATATGCTTGGCGAAATTAAAGAAAACGGTACATTCTTATTAAATACAGAATGGAACAGACAGGAACTTGAAGAAAATCTTCCTGCAGAAATGAAACAGATCATCGCTAAGAAGAATATCAAGTTCTATACAATCAACGCAACAGATATTGCTAAAGAAATCGGTCTTGGCAACAGAACAAATACTGTTCTTCAGGCAGCCTTCTTCAAACTTGCAAACATTATCCCGATCGAGGATGCTGTGAAGTTTATGAAAGAAGCTATTTACAAGACATACGGCAAGAAGGGCGAAGCTATTGTCAACATGAACTATGCAGCTGTTGACGCAGGTGTTGACGGTGCGGTTGCAGTTGATGTTCCGGCTGATTGGGCTACAGCAGTTGATACTAATCCAAAACCGGAAAAAGTTGCGCCTGATTTCGTTAAAAATGTTGTTGATCCAATCAATGCTCAGAAAGGTGACGATCTTCCGGTCAGCACATTCTCAGGTATTGAAAACGGTGAATTCCCTCTTGGTACAGCAGCTTACGAAAAACGTGGTGTTGCGACAATGGTACCTCAGTGGGATGCATCAAAATGTATTCAGTGTAACCAGTGTTCATATGTCTGCCCACATGCTACAATTCGTCCATTCCTCTTAACAGAAGAAGAAAACGCAAATGCTCCGGCAAACTATGGCGCAGTTAAAGGCAAAGGTAAAGGCGTTGATCAGTACTACTTCAAGATGCAGGTTTCAGTTATGGACTGTCTTGGATGCGGCAGCTGTGTAAACGTTTGTCCTGCTAAAGAAAAAGCAATTCAGATGGTACCTCTTCATACACAGTATGATGAAGCAGCTAACTGGGATTATTCATTAACACTTTCCAAGAAAGAAAATCCTGTTAAGAAAGATACAGTTAAAGGCAGCCAGTTTGAACAGCCATTACTTGAGTTCTCAGGCGCATGTGCAGGCTGTGGTGAAACACCTTATGCTAAGCTGATCACTCAGTTGTTCGGTGACAGAATGTACATTGCAAATGCTACAGGATGTTCATCAATCTGGGGCGGTTCAGCACCTTCAATGCCATATACAACAAACGAAAAAGGACAGGGTCCTGCATGGGCTAACTCATTGTTCGAAGATAACGCTGAGTTTGGTTATGGTATGTATCTTGGTGTTAAACAGCAGAGAAAGGCTCTTGCTGAAAAGGTAGAAGCTTTGATTAATAAAGATGTATGTGACTGCATCAAAGAAGCCGGCAGAGCTTGGCTTGATACAATGAACCTTGGTGAAGAATCCAAAGCAACATCTGCAGCATTACTTAATGCAGTAGCTAAGTATGATGGCATGGATGTTGAAGTTAAAGATCTGATCGCAGCAGTTGTAGACGGCAAAGATCACCTTGTTAAGAAATCACAGTGGATCTTCGGCGGTGACGGCTGGGCTTATGATATCGGTTACGGCGGTGTTGACCATGTTCTTGCTTCAGGCGATGATGTCAATGTATTCGTATTCGATACAGAAGTATATTCAAATACAGGCGGTCAGGCTTCCAAATCTACACCTGTCGGCGCAGTAGCCAAGTTTGCTGCTTCAGGTAAGAAGATTAAGAAGAAAGACCTTGGTATGATGGCTATGTCATATGGCTATGTATATGTTGCACAGGTTGCCATGGGCGCTAACCAGGCACAGCTTGTTAAAGCTTTGAAAGAAGCTGAAAGCTATCCGGGCCCGTCACTGATTATCGCATACGCTCCATGTATCAACCATGGTATCAAAGGCGGTATGAGCGGTGCTCAGACAAGAATCAAACAGGCTGTTGACTGCGGTTACTGGCAGATGTACAGATATAACCCTACACTTAAAGCAGAAGGCAAGAATCCGTTTACACTTGATTCTACAAAAGAACCAAAGGGTAACTTCAGAGAGTTCATCATGAATGAAGTTCGTTACTCATCATTGACAAGAACATTCCCTGAAACAGCTGAAGAACTGTTCCAGAAGACAGAAGCTACAGCAAGAGAAAGACTTGCCGGTTATATCAAATTAGACGAACAGGCTTAATTTGACAAAGTTTAATAAATTAAGGGCGGACAGCGAAAGCTGTCCGCTTTTTGGAAGGTGATTTTAATGAAATTCAGATCCGTTGATGAATTTGATACATTTCAGTTTAAAGATGCGACTGTTTCATCAATAAAGTTTACAGAAAATCAGTTGATTATTGAAGCTGAGGGTGTGATTGTTAAGTCAGATAATTCAAATAATACAAGATTCGAAGACATGTATTGCGTGCTTCTGGAACTAAAACTAAATCAGTTTAAATTGTTTCAGTTTGTGGAACAGGGATATAAATACTATGATGTATCCGGCAAGCTTCTTGATGTCGTGCCTGACAGACCGCTTGATCATGATGAACAGACGTCGGTTCTTGAAGCCGCAGCGGGCGCTTATTTGTTCCGTCTTGAAAAATCTGTCGATACAGAAGGTTATGAACTGATTTTTGATATCGAAGGTAAAGAAGATGATGAACTGACAAAAACTTATCAGATAAATTTTGATTTTAACGGCAGTATTGCTTCATGGGACAGGTTTTCGGGACCTGTAAACGGATAAAACAATATATGTTTAATTAAATAGATCAGGGCATCAAAAGTTTTTAACCCTTGGCTCTTAAAATTAAGGAATGACTTTTAAAAGTTGTTCCTTACGACATTGACCCAGTCCATCGGGACATTTGCGTTTGTTTCCCTTGTTTTTAGCATTATTTTTTATTTTATGGATATACCGGTCTATCTTGCATTTTTATTCGGAGGAATAGCGCTGGCAACAGCGCCTGCGCCGGCACTATCCATTGTCAGAGAATTCGGTACAAAAGGACCTGTGACAAGTACACTGATTCCGATGGCGGCGCTTGATGATATGGTCGGTGTCGTTGTGTTCTTCAGTGTTGTTACAGTTGTCAGCGACCGGCTTTCTTCAGGCAGTATGCCGGCTTATATGATACCGATGTTTATTTTTCTGCCGCTTGGCATCGGTGCTTTTGGAGGGTTCATAAGCGGTCTTATTATGAAAAAAACAAAAGACGGACAGTTTGTTTTTATTAACCTGATTGTTTCCATATTGGTGATCTCAGCGGCAGGTATTTATTTAAATTATTATGTCCTTCCGACATCAATTCTTAATTTTATGCTGATGGGTATGGCTTATTCTGCCGTGTTTGCAAATTTAATTACGGAGCAGCAGCTGGAAGAACTTAAGAGGCGTTTTAATATGATTCTCACATTTGCAATGGTAGCGGTTATTTTAAATTTGGGAGCACCCCTTGATTATCATTTGATTTTTGGTGCCGGATTGTTTACTCTTGTTTATATTGTTTCAAGGGCATTTGGAAAATATTTTGGTTCAAGAATAGGTGCATCTGTAACCTATGCGCCGGATACGGTGCGAAAATACCTTGGATTTACACTTTTGCCGCATTCGGGTGTATCTCTTGTATATAAACAAAAAGTAGACAGCATAAAAGGTTCTCTTTATCACCTTGATCACAGGATAAAGAGAACCCAGATGCACTTGCGTTCCCACACGGGCGTGCAAAGAGCCACTTAGTGACTCTTTTTTCTGATCAAATATTATTTCGACCTGTCCAGAGTGTCATTTGTTTCGTTGATATTGTTATTATTGATGCCGTTGTTATTATTCGTTCCATTGGTATTATCCGTACCGTTGCTATTAATGATGCCGTTATTATTTGTGCCGTTATTATTATTTGTGCCATTGGTATTATTTGAATTGTTACTGTTATTTGTGCCGCTGTTATTTGTGGTGTTATTATCCGTGCCATTGCTGGTGTTATTATTTGCACCGTTATTATTGCTTTCGTTTGTACCGTCATTGATCTGTGACGGTGAAGTGCCGTCGTAATTATTAAAAATAGCTTCCTCGATATTATCTTTGCCTCTGATATAGGCGGCCTGCAGCTTATCACCGGCATAGCGAAGAATCGCCGTTGTGCCATCGGCAAGACTGTACATTTCAAAGCTTTCGTTTTCTGCAAGAGCAGAGTCACTTTTTCCAAGTAAATCTTCGACATCACTGCGGTTCATATCCGCATAAAGTCCCCGGACATGTTCATCTGTCAGATCGGAACGTGTCTGATTGGATACCGGGTTGGAACTGCAGCCAATCAACAATGACGAAACAGCAAGGATAAGTATGGGTAAGAATTTTTTCTGAGTCATATAAAACCTCCTGAAATATAATAAGAATTGCGCATCATGCGCAAGCAGGTCATTATTTCATACGCACCGCTGTAAAATAAGGTGGTTTCTTTCTTTTATAAAATAATGACATCTCATGCTAATCTTATTTTGGCTGACCTGAGAAAAAATATACAGCATATTTTTAAGAAATGACTAAAGAAAAAACCGGCGACTATATGAACAGACGACGGATTTTTCTTTAATATTTGTGTTTTTTTAATTGCTCAGTACGTTCAAACAGACATAAAACCCATTGGACCCACTGGCTTACTGTTATAAAACAGGATTATGCATAGGACATGTTGGCTGACGGATATTGCGCATCACAGGTCATATCAATGCCCAATTTTCTGAAAGTCTGCTCATCGCTGTGCGGGAGCATCACGGTACTGTGTCCCTGCACACCGGAAAGCATCTGAAGTTTATCCATCGCAACCTGTGCCAGTGGATTTGTCACGGCACTGATACTCAATGCAATGAGGATTTCTTCAATATTTAAAGCGCAGACTTTACTGTGAAGATTCTTTTTCTTAAGATTGATAATTGTCTCAAGTACATTTGGTGAAATCAGCGGTATATCATCGGAGATACCCGCAATATGTTTAATGGCATTAAGGAGTGCCGCAGCACCGGATACCATAATGTCTGAAGACTTACCGGTGATGATACATCCATCTTCAAGTGCAAGGGCGGTTGCTGAAGGAACGGAGTCCGCATCATCTTTCTGGGCCAGCTTTGCGGCATATTCACGGACAGGAACGACCGGAATCCGGTCTTCCTCTTTGAGTCCGACTTCTTCCATAATCAACTTCATTCGAGTGACAGCATCGGCATTGACAAGACCTTTTTTAAATTCACATTCGGTCTTAAAATACCGTCTGATAATTTCCTGGAGAGAGGCTTCTTTGACAACCGCATCATCGACGATGCCGAATCCGATACGATTCACGCCCATATCTGTCGGAGATTTGTAGACGGATTCTTTACCGGTGATACGCTCGATAATACGCTTAACGACCGGAAACATTTCAAGGTCGCGGTTGTAATTGACAGCGGCAACATTGTATTCCTCAAAATGGAAATAGTCCATCATGTTGACATCTTTTAAATCCACAGTGGCAGCTTCATAAGCAATGTTTAACGGATGTTTAAGGGGAATATTCCACACAGGGAAAGTTTCAAATTTTGAGTAGCCCGCAGATTTTCCAAGCTTGAATTCATGGTATAACTGGTTCAGGCATGTGGCAAGCTTTCCGCTGCCGGGACCCGGCGCTGTGACAACGACAATCGGCTTTGTAGTGACGATATAAGGATTGCTGCCGTAGCCTTCATCGCTTACAATGGCATCCACATCGGTCGGATAGCCTTTGATGGCTTTATGCGTATAAACTTTAATGTTCTGACGTTCCAGTTTATGAATAAACACCGTTGTTGCAGGCTGATGGTCATAGCGTGTAATCACAACGCTGTTGACAGTAAGACCGTAACCTTTAAGGTCATCAATGAGCCGGAGAACATCCATGTCATAAGTGATGCCGAAATCACCGCGGATTTTATTGCGTTCAATATCGCCGGCATAAACGCATATGATAATTTCAGCTTTGTCTTTTAAAGTTTGAAGCAATTTGATTTTGGCATTTTCATCAAAGCCCGGAAGCACACGCTTTGCGTGAAGGTCGGAGATCAATTTGCCGCCAAATTCAAGGTATAACTTGTCATAGTTATTGACACGTTCCAGTATATACTTTGACTGTTCGGCAATATACTTTTCGTGGTTGAACCCTGTTTTCATAACATATCCCATCTTTCGTATTTTTTATATGAAGAACAGCCGGAACGATCGTATCATTACAAAGTCCGGCATGAAAAAAATAATATTTGTAACGTGGACATTATACCATAGTTTGAATGCAACGTCAAAATTTTTACGCTATTTTCCATAATTTCTATTGCACATTTATTTTATTTATGCTAAGATGATAAAGGTTGATTTTTTAGGAGGTGTGAACCGTGAATATATTAAGAATTGTCGTTACAGTGTTATTTGCACTTGATGCACTTGTTCTTGCGATTATCGTTTTGATGCAGGAAGGTAAGGCAGCAGGTTTGACAGGTACTATCAGTGGTATGGCAGATACTTACTGGGGTAAAAATAAAGGTCGTTCTATGGAAGGCAAGCTTGAGAAAGCTACAAAGATTTTAGCTGTATTATTTTTCGTGCTGGCTTTATTATTAAATATGGGCTGGGGACGCTAATCAATGATGGAACATGACAGATAACACTCTTAACGATAAGGGTGTTATTTTTT
>JALEHN010000051.1 GCA_022770525.1 Clostridiales bacterium | reverse complement strand
CTTTGAAAACATTACTTGCCAAAGCAAACTATTTTTATGCCCTGTCCATTGAGCATATCAAAAAAATGGAAGCTTTTTATGTAGCCTATTCGCAACACACCAATGCTCCTTATGTTGTTTGCGACCCTGTCAGTTTCAGTGACCAGATCTGGGTCTTTTCCGACGAAGCCAAAATCAATGCTGTCATTGAAAAGCAAAAAGAGCAGCATGTCCTTCTAAAAAGCGAAAAAATCGAAAATTCTGAGTTTCTGAAATTTTTTACAACTTTGTTTTATATGGGTATTGACCGGCTGTTATTCGACTACGGCACCGAAGGCATGGTTTTTACGCTGGAACATATTTGCCGGAAACCGGATTTTGAAAAAATCAAAAACCCGATAACCTCCTTAGATAACACCGCCCTTAATCTCAGCGCTTTATACTTTTTACAGGAAGCACGCAAGAAAACAGCCAAACCGGATAAAGAAACTCTCGACCAGCTTGAGGAAGAAATGGCTAAAAATATCGTATCCGGCAGTTATATTGTACCTTTTATCCAGTCAGAAAAAGAAGATGTTCCCGCAAATTATCAGCTGCCTTATGTCAAAGGGCCTAATAACGAAATGCTCCTGACGATATTTACAGACCTTCCAAACTTCGATAAATATAACCTTGAGCATAAATTCAGCGCCATCGTTTTAAGCTTTGATAAAATACCGACCGTCATCGGCAAAGGCAGCGGTATTATTATCAATCCTCTCGGCTTTAGCCTTTACATGAAAAAAGAGCAGATTCCTGCTTTTATCAAACGTTTTGAAAACAATGACGACCAGCAATAATCATCAGATGCCAAAAGCCTCCACAGCGGTTTGTTCTAACATTTACCGCTGCAGAGGCTTTTGTCCTCCCCAATATATTTAACTTTTTTTCTTCGCGCTATTCTGTAATATCCTCGCGCTGAAGAAGCTGTACAATCGCGTCAAGCATCTGCTGTTCATCATCACCGCTGCAGCGTACGCAGACCTCGTCACCGCACTTAATACCGCCTGCAACAATATTCAGAAGGCTATGGACATTAATCGTGTGATGTTTAAAAATAATATGCGCTTTTGATCTGTATTTCGATGCCTCATATGATAAAATTCCCGCCGGACGAATATGCATGCCGCAGGGAATCTTCACAACAACCTTCTTCTCTACCATAACTATCCCCCAAAATCGTCTAAAACTCAATCCGTCATTTTTATGTATATTATCCAAATAACATTTGTATTTTATCACTTTTTTGGGTATATTGCAATATAAATATCATAATAATTTACAAGTTTTATTTGCACTGAAGTGAAAAATTTTCTCTACTGCATCAGTTTTATTTTACAATAAACATCCGATGGCATAATGTGGTTTTTTGCCGGATACACGAACTTATATATGCTGAAATAAATACAGCTTCGATGGTATAATGTGGATTTTCTTCCAGATTAAAGAACTTACATATGCTAAAATAAATAAAAGTTTCGATGGTATAATGTGGATTTTTTGCCCATATGATATACAAAACTTTTCCAAGGCAGATTCTATCCATGTCCGATCAAAAACATATCAATACTTTTATCCAATGCGGCTGTGTTGTATGCTGTCTTATTTTATGTATCTGCGGCTTTTTACAGTTTGTTTATCCGAAAGTTTCCGTAGTTTCTTCCTCAGGCGACCGGAAAATACCCATCTACTGCGTAGCTACAGACAAACCGCAGGTCTCCATATCATTTGACGCCGCCTGGGGGAATGAAGATACGGAAATTCTTCTGGACATTCTTGCTAAAAATAATGTTAAAGCTACTTTTTTCATGACCGGCGGCTGGGTGGACAATTATCCCGATGATGTCAAAAAAATAGCCGAGGCCGGTCACGACCTCGGTAATCATTCCCAAAACCATAAACAAATGTCCCAGCTTGGCACCGAAGAAATCAAGTCTGAAATCATGACACCGCACGAAAAAGTCAAAGCGCTGACCGGCATCAGCATGACACTGTTTCGGCCGCCTTACGGCGATTATAACAATCAGCTTGTGGAAACCGCCAATACCCTCGGCTATAATGTTATCCAGTGGGATGTGGACAGTCTGGACTGGAAAGACTACGGCGCCGACAGTATTGTCGAAACTGTCCTAAACCATAAACATCTTGGCAACGGCTCTATTATCCTCATGCACAACGGCGCCAAATACACAAAAGATGCTCTGGAACGGGTCATCGTCGGGCTTAAAGATAAAGGCTTTGAAATCGTTCCGATTTCCCAGCTGATTTATCCAAATAACTATTATACAGACCATGAGGGACGTCAACATCCGAACCAATAAGCTTGCCCTCACTGTAATCTTCGAAACTCAGCGGCCACTGATGCTTTTTCTTAACCGCATTTTAAAACGCATTGCGGCCGCTGAGCATTATAAGTGCTTTGCGTCATGACTGCTTTGCTTTGTGATGCTTGTATTGTGGTGTTTTGCTTTGTGATGCTTTGCTTCGAAGTGCTTTGTTTTGTGGTGTTTTGTGGTGCTTTGTTTTGTGATGCTTTATTTTGTAGTGCTTTGATTTTTAATTCTTTGCTTGGCGCCTCATTCAGCCAGATATTTCGACATAATTTCTTCATTCATCTCAAACGGATACGAAGCCATGCGTTTCGGGTTTTGTATGATGCTCGCTACATCTTTGGTCCATAGTCCGTCAGGAAGTTCCGGTTTATGGATCAGCTGCTCAAGATACCGGCAAAAATCTTGTACTGTTTCAAATCCAAGGGCATCTAACACATCTTTCTTCAGATTTTGATCTACATAATATTTTACAAAGCCGCCAAGGGTATAACCACAGGCAACACCATGGGAAGCGCCTGTCTCATAGGTCATCATATAACTTAACGCATGCGGAAATCCCGTTCCGGTATGGGCGATGGCAATGCCGCCCATTGTACAGGCTTCAAACATCGTATCATAGTCACCGGCAGTCATTTTATCTTCCAAAAGATTTTTCTTAAACTGCCCCCACAGCCTTAAACCTTCAATACTGAAAATCCTGCTGTATTTATCCGCACTTTTAACCAGATAACTTTCTGTAAGATGCGCCAGTGTATCCACTGCCGTGCTGACAAGAGTATTGCGGCTCATGGCCATCAAGTATTTACTGTCCATCAGCGCAAGCTCAGGAAAAATTTTGTGACTGATGCTCTTCTTCGTGCGTTGGCTGTGAATCGTAAGAATCGACCACGGTGTCACCTCAGATCCGGTTCCGGCTGTTGTCGGCACTGCTGCCACCGGCAAATGGTCAAGCTCAATATTTTCATACAAAACACTTTCATCCCTGTCCGGATTTGCAATCATCATCGCTATGGCTTTTGACGCATCCATAGGCGAACCGCCGCCAATACCGATTACAAAATCTGTTTTTTCCTTAAGTCCTGCTGCCGCGGCTTTCATCACAGTCTCAATGGATGGATTTTCCTCGATTTCATCAAAAATAACCCACGTTCTGTTTTCCGCTTCCAGCGCATCTGTTACATCACTGAGGGAACCGTTCAGCCTTGACGAATGCCGTCCTGTGACAATCAGCGCCCGCTGCCCAAGTGATGCCAGCTCTTTACTATGTTTTTTTACACAATCACTTTCCGAAAAAATTTTTGTCGGCATATAAAACTTCATTTTGAAATCCCCGCTTTCTAAGTGTCGATCATTAAATCTGGTATAAATCTAGTATAAATCTGGTATATTTTTTAAAATTTTACATAAACATTTTAGATAGATGGGCTCATCATTGAATATTTCATCTCTGTTCCATGAATCTGTCCTCCCATGTAGCCTTCAATGAATTCAAAGTATCCGTCTGCACCGGCTTTCTTTTCCCATAAATCTATAGAATTTTTGATTCTCAGCAGGCACATTACAGGAAATTGATAGTATTGGTATAACTGCATTTTCTTCTCATCTTTTTGACTTATTTTCTAACTGTTCAGAGCCAAGAAAATTTCATAAAACAGACGTAAAATACTTGCATTTTTAAGACTATTTTTGAAATTTTATTTGGCGGATACACCACACCGACGAAATGCAAAGCATTTTGGAGACCGGCTCTGAACAGTTGCCTTTATTTTTCTAAAAATAATTGATAATATTTGGTATGTAGAATGTGATATATTATCACATTGTTACTTTTTCAATGACTTTAAAAGCTTATCCAGTAATGCCGTGCAGCCTTCAAGTATATCATCATAAGTAGCATCAAAATCTCCTGTATACCACGGATCCGCAATATCTCTCGGATGACCCGTAAAATCAAGAAGACTGTACATCTTCCCTTCCGGATCGTCACCCGCTATGCGCCGCATATTGGCTACATTACGCTGTTCCATACCAATCAGATAATCATATTTTTCATAATCGGAGCGGCGCATTTGAACTGCGTATTTGCCGGCTGTGGAAATACCAAGAGATGTCAGCTTATTCCGGGTTCCGTAGTGAACCGGATTTCCGATTTCTTCTGTACTGGTCGCCGCTGATGCAACAAAAAACAAATCTTCAACATGCCGTTTCTTAATCAAATCCTTAAAAACAAACTCTGCCATCGGCGAACGGCAGATATTGCCGTGGCATACAAATAATACTTTTATCAAAATGTTAATCCTCCTAAAATGCACTGTCCTGCCCCGATTTGCTCCGATTTATCGTACCTGTTTCCGGGGTATAGCAGCGTTTACTCTGTCACAGTTTTCCCGAAACAGGGCAAAATGGAGCAAGTTATGGCAGGCTGTAGTAGTAAAATGATAGTAAACAGGGGTTGAAAATACTACTATTCAGCAATAACCAAGTCTAAAATGAATATTATTAGCTTATCTTTCTTCAGCGTATGGTATGTGATTACTTCTTTACTATCTGTACGGTATGAATTATGCCTAGAGAACTTCTTTTTTCATTTATGGACACAGACTCAACCTCTCCCACATCTGCAAAGCAGCCTGAAATAATATCATATTCGACTTCAATAGTAATGTCGGAAAAACCAGCTTCTGTAAATGCTGTAGATAGCTCTTCATAACCCAAATTTTTGCATCTTTCGAAGACATTGGGGTTTTCTTTTTCTATCGTAACGACAACCTTGCCTATCTGAAGAACAGAATCAGTAAAAACGGTATGGTGTATGAAAAAGAGAATAGGGGCAAAAACTTGTATCGTTAGCAGCGAGCCCTACGGCTAGAAGCTGCAAAACAACTAATACCAGTTAAACAATATACGCTGAAACACTATTTGTTTAAGCTGTTTTTATTTTTTCTCTGCTTCTCCATTCAATATATCTCGAATGTATTCAAAAATTGGAATAAACGCATCAAAATTCATTTCTGCAAATGGTTCCTTCTTATCCAAAACGTAATCCGCAAATATGGACTTTGGAAGTGCATAATTTACATCACTGGTATCTCCAAGTTTGACAACTTTCTTATTATCTGAACCATCCACGATTGCATTCTTATCACGTTCTTTTTGACTTTGCATGGCACTACAGAAATAGTAAGATCCATCGGACTCTAAATGACCAGATTTATCAAATTCAGCCCCTAGGAATATCCTTCTTTTTATGTCTCCTTCAAAAGAAACTTCTCTCTTAAGTTCTTCATCACTAAATAAATGCTCAATGCAGATATCAGGATTAGATCTATGCCCCGGAACCGGAAGACAGAAAGAATAAACGTCATTATCCCAAATCTTATATGGACTTCCACTCAGTGCTTTTGTTGTGTTTGTATCATCGTTATCAGCAATAAATATCATCTTTCGAGGATTCTTAAGTTTACTGTAACTCTTGCACATTGCCACAAGTTCAGAACAACTCATCTGAATTTTTACCCGATCTGTTTTACTACTATTCTGTGGTTCATATTCAAGAAATTCAAAATCCAGTTGCGACAGCCATTCTTTACAACGATCATCACTTATCAAAGTATGATACGCCGCTTTCATATGCTTCCAATCGGTTGACCCTTCTGTAATCACCAATGGTTTACCATTTGTATTAGCTGAGTCAATTGCTGTTCTAATACATTTTCTATACTTCTGCGTATCGGAATAGTACTGATACGCCTTTCCAAACTCTGAAAAGTCTTCTGCATAAATTTTAGTTGCAGCTGGCATTTCAAATATATCGATATTATCTTCACCATATTGCTCTTGTAACCCAAGCAGGAATAGCGGAGAATGCGATGTGATAATAAACTGTACTTTAGGGAATAATGAAATTAGCCGTGGAAGAACTTCCCTCTGTAACTTAGAGTGAAGATGCAACTCAATTTCATCGATCAACACAATCCCAGTTATTTCATGAAGCCTAAAACTCAAGTTAATATCATCATTATCGGCATATCTAATGATTGATGAAAACATATTAAACAACGCTAATTGCCCCGTTGATAATGCATCTAATGACGGGACCAAAGTTTTTCCTTGAATATCACAAATTCGAAGTCGTCTTCCCTTATTAGAACGATTTCCCATCCGGAATATTACACTTTGTCCAAGTATAGCGGACATCAACTGCTCTGCATTTTTTCTTGAGATACTTAATAAATCAATATCGCTAGTAGTAGGATACACAATTGTATACCCTTCTTTACCGCGTTTTCTCTCCAAATCAGCTCTAGAATCAGCAATAATGTCGAACAGCCAGCTTAATGTTGTCTCGGAATCACATTCAACCGAAATTGGGTTATATAAGTATCCATTATACTGACGATTATGCGAAAAAGTAATTTCGTCTCGAGAGCTATGATACTTTTCACCCATCCAATAAGGCTTTTCGTATCTCATTGGCGAAAATGATGCCACAATTGAAGTATTAAATACATCTTTTATCTGATTCTTTTCACACACTACTTTTTTTGCATTATTCTCCTCTTTCCAATCAAGCTTACTATCAAACTGTATCGATTCATTAGCCACAAAGTCGGAATAAGATAACTTGCCAGATTTAAAGATATACTTAAGACACTCAGAATTGTGTTCGAATTCCATATATGCGGCAAGCCAATCAAAACCCATGCTTATTTGATCAGAAGATATAGCTTTATAATACTGATGACCTTGTCCATCTGATTGAAGGGCATTGTTATATGCTGTTCCGGCCAGTTCATAAAACGCATCCGTAATGTTTGATAAGAACATAGATTTTCCTGCCCCATTCTCACCTACAATAACGACCGGAACAGGTCTTCCATCTTCTGTAAAACGAAAATCAATATTATTGCTAGCGATTGGGCCAACATTCTTATAAATCAATTTCTTTATGTACATTGAGCTTTTCTCCTTTAGGAAATTCTTTCACCGTTTCTCTGGTTGTTTTTCTCTCACTGTTTTAGCTTATTAACCCGATATCGAGACACTACAATCTTTGATTTGTTATACCGCTCCATCAATCCTACCCGTTATACTGACGAATAACTCAGTTTATACAATTTTCCGCTATACAAGTAGTTTTTTCAAAAACCGACCTATAGTTTGAATGGTCTCAGACTATTCCTCTCTCCGGAAAAAGCTGTTTTTATACTGTAGCAAGACTGTCTCAACCTCGCTCCAAATCCATACTATTTCACCGTCATCTTCAAATACTTTTCCATGTGATTTAGGGCCATCAATCTTCATCTGTGAGTAGTTGTTCTTGAATGTCGGAACATACAACTCAGGATGCTCCTTATCACTACACAATCTTTCCATCATTGTCAAAGTAGCTTCTCCAGCAATATCTACTGCTTCAAAGTACGCACTAATGATTTTGTGGTTGTACTGAGTCGGTTTTAATGCCCATACCGGGATACGCTGAATTGCTTTTCCGTAATAATCTTTGCTATCATTAGATCTATTTCTCGTCTTTGGGTTATACTCTAGGGAGGCTTTTTCAAATGCCTTTGCTATATACCAACGCATACAAGTCTCAATAGCCACATCTTCGCTCTCATTTGTGAGGTTTAGCGCAAGGCAGAACTTCTCATATACATCTGCATCTACAGTAAAATAAATCTTTTTATCCATATCAGATCGCCTCTCGAAAATATAGACTAATTTACATTCCAGTATAACTATCCTCTTAGTATTTTGTCAATACAAATGAACTAATGAGTATTAACAAAACGCCCTGCCGACCATGACAGTCAGCAGAGCGTTCTCTGTGTATTTCTTCCATATTAAATTGCCCTGAACATCTTTTGTGTCACAGGCTTCTCACCTGTGGCCTTTTCCAGTTCCCTTTTGGCAGCATTCAGTTCTTCCATGCGAATCATCTCGTCTTTGGCATCCTCCAAGCCAAGGTGGGTGTAGGTGTTCATGGTCACACCGATATCCGAATGTCCCATAAGGTACTGGAGCGTTTTCGGATTCATTCCGGCTTTCGCCATATTGGAGCAATAGGTGTGGCGGCACACATGAGGGGTGATGTTTGGCATCTGCACCCGGTAGATGTCGTTGTACCTCTGCACGGCATGGTTGAAACGGTGCTGCCAGTGCATGGCCACCTCCGGCATCCCGTCCTTGTCCAGGTACAGAAAGCCACTGTAACCGTCCACGAACTTCTCCACCTTCGGCGTAGGTCTGTCCTCAATGATCGCCCGGAAGCAGTATGCCACATCCTCTGTAATCGGAAGTTTCCTTGTTCCGGCGTTAGTCTTTGTGGACTGGATGATGTACTCCATCTTGGATGTCCGCAAAAGCTGATGGTCGATGGTAACAATGTTATTCTCCAAGTCGATGTCCTTGATGGTAAGTCCACAGAATTCGGAGATTCTCATTCCCGTGTGGAACAGGATGTAGAACGCCTCATAGTATTTGCAGTACACATTATCGTCCCGGACGAACTTGAGGAACTTCCGCATCTGGTCTTTCGTGATGGCTTCCCTTGTGACGGTGTCGTTCACTACCACCCCGGCAAGTTCAAAGCCGAAGGGGTTCTTGATGAGGACATCATCGTCCACCGCCATCTGGAATGCCGGACGGAGGACACCACGCACGGTCTTGACGGTACTGTACCTTCTGCCATCCTCCTGCAGTTTGATGAGAAACAGCTTTGCATCGGAGGTCTTAACCATACCGATCTTTTTCTCTCCGAAGGGTTCATTCAGCAGAATGTTCCGAACGAAATTGTAGTTCATCTTCGTGCTCGGTTTCACACCAGTCTTGGTGGCAAGGTACCGGTCTACCAGTTCTATGACCGTCAGATTCTTTCCTGTGGGGTCAAGCTGATTGTCGAGGTCGTACCCAATCTGCTTCTCCAGTTCCCGGAGTGAAAGGCAGGGCTTTTTGCCCTGGGGCAGC
>JALEHN010000034.1 GCA_022770525.1 Clostridiales bacterium | reverse complement strand
AGAAAATATTTTTTCACAGGTGATGGAAAGTCATCAGAAAAATGGTTCAGCCAATGGAAAAATACTTTATTATTTATCGGAGAATTATCAGTATCCAAAGGATTTTGAAAGTCTCGTCTATGTGTCGCAGATTCTTCAGGGGACTGCGATTAAATATGGCGTTGAGCACTGGCGAAGCCACAGAGGACGCTGTATGGGTGCTTTGTACTGGCAGTTCAATGATAACTGGCCGGTGGCTTCATGGTCCGGTATCGATTATTATGGCCGGTGGAAGATGCTTCAGTATATGGCAGTCAGGTTTTTTGCGCCAAAGCTTGGCACCTTATTTGCGGACGGAACAGAGCTTACGCTTTCTGCGGTTAATGATACGATGCAAGATTGTGATGTCAATGTGACAGTTCATATTAAAGATATGGACCTCAATGTTTTAAAATCCTTTGAAATGGCAGCGAAAGCAAAGGCATTGTCTGCATATCAGTTTGATACTGTTGATGTGGCCGATGTTATTAAAGGCAGAGAAAATCAGGTGTTTGCCGAGGCGATATTTGAATTTTCAGACGGATATGTGATGAAACAGACAGTGATCTTTGTGAAGTATAAATACCTTAAACTTAAGAAACCTGATATTTCGGTTTCCATATCACGAAGTCAGGAAAAATATCAGATTTTATTATCGGCAGATACTTTTGTGCCTTATATTTTCCTGGATTTTAAAGAGAATGACGCTTTGTTTGATGACAATGGATTTTTTATTACAGATAAAAATACGTACTGTATCACAGCTGAGGTTTCATTGGGACAGGAAATGACTGAGGAGACATTGAGATCACAGTTAATCATCAGACATTTATATGATTCCATACGGTGAGGGAAAAGATTAAATTTGAACAGTTACTTGAATTTTATAAAACAAATGTTTTCAGATGATTTCGTATTTGAGAATCGAAAGGGAGAAGTATCAAATGGATATTATATTTCATCAGAAAGAGAAAATTTTTCAGATTAATACTGAAAATACAAGTTATTTGATGGCAGTGGCTGATGAGCGGTATCTCGGACACTTGTATTATGGAAAGCGAATGGAGGATTACCATGGGTTTTATCTTCTTAGAACAGAGGAAAAACCGTTTGTACCGTCAATCAATCTCAGGGAAAAGTCGGCGTTTTTAGACGCTTTTCCTCAGGAATACAGCACATGGGGCGTCGGAGATTACAGAGAAAGCTGTTTAAATGTCCGAAACAGTGATGGGTGTCTTGGATGTGAACTTCTTTTTGACAGTTACCGCATTATTGACGGGAAACCGGCACTTAAAGGGCTTCCGGCAACGTTTTGCGGTGAAAGTAAAGGAAAGACACTGGAAATTACATGTGTTGATCCGGTTTTATCACTGAAAGTTATTTTACGATACAGTATTTTTGAAGACAGTGACGCGATTGCGCGAAGCGCTGAAATCATCAACGAAAGCGGACAGATACTGCACATTGAAAAGGCACTCAGTGCCTGCCTTGATATGGATAATGAAGCATTTGACATGATCACTTTAAATGGTTCATGGGGAAGAGAACGCCGTATTGTCCGCAGACCGGCATCTTTGGGCAGACAGTCGGCAGCGTCTGTGCGGGGAGAGTCAAGCCACCAGGAGCATCCGTTTATGGCTCTTGTGACGCCGGGGACAGATCAGACACAGGGCGAAGTTTATGCCATGCATTTTGTATATTCCGGCAATTTTATGGCGATGACTGAGGTGACGCAATTTGATTCTCTGCGCATGGTGATGGGGATTCATCCGGATAATTTTGACTGGGAGTTAAAGCCGGGCAATCATTTTCAGACACCGGAAGTCATCATGGTGTATTCGGATGAAGGACTTGGAAAAATGACAAGAACTTATCATGATGTATACAGAAATCATCTGATCCGCAGTCCTTACCTTCACAGGCCGCGTCCGATTTTAATTAATAACTGGGAAGCAACCTATTTCGACTTTGATTCGGATAAACTGCTTGATATTGCAAGAGAGGCTAAAAAAGCTGGCATCGAAATGCTTGTGATGGATGACGGATGGTTTGGTCACAGGGATAATGATGACAGTTCACTTGGCGACTGGTTTGTGAATGAAAATAAGATTAAAGGCGGTCTTAAGAAGCTTGTTGATGATGTTCAAAGTGAGGGACTGCTGTTTGGATTATGGTTTGAACCTGAAATGATTTCACCGGACTCTTTATTGTATAAAAAACATCCGGAATGGGTGATATCAATTCCCGGCCGTGTGCCGACACAAATCAGGTGTCAGTATGTACTGGATCTTTCAAGACCGGAAGTGGTGGATTATGCTTATGAAGCTGTGGCATCGATACTGCGCAGTGCGGATATTTCGTATGTTAAATGGGATATGAACCGTCAGCTGTGCGATATCGGCAGTACATATCTGAACCGGAAAAATCAGGGAGAACTTTTACATCGTTATACACTGGGCGTTTATAAAATGCAGGAAAGACTGATTACAGAGTTCCCGAATCTTCTGCTCGAAAATTGTTCCGGCGGCGGTGCCCGTTTTGACCCGGGTATGCTGTATTACAGCCCGCAGATTTGGTGTTCGGATGATACAGATGCCATCGAGCGGCTTGCCATTCAGGAAGGAACGGCACTTGTTTATCCATTATCTGTGATGGGAGCCCATGTCAGTGACTGCCCGAACCATGCGGTAGGCAGAGTGACGCCGTTTGCGACACGGGGACATGTAGCTTTGGCAGGTACTTTCGGATATGAACTGGATATTACAAAAATATCCGATGAAGACCGTGCACAGGTCAAATTGCAGACGGCAATGTATCATCAATACAATGATCTGATCCGGGAAGGAGATTACTTCCGTATTGCCTCATGGCAGGAGAATCATCTGTATGATTGCTGGCAAGTCGTTTCAAAACAAAAAGATGAGACACTGGTGACCTATGTGCAGGTACTGTCTCAGCCGAATTTCAGGAGCCGCAAAATTAAATTGGCTGGTCTTGATCCGAAAGGGGTTTATAAATTGGAAGATACCGGTAAGATTTACAGCGGTGAAATGCTTATGAATGCCGGATTTTTAATACAGCGTAAGATGGGGGACTTTATCAGTGATCTGTATCATTTTAAGCAGATTAACTGTTAATCATCTTGAAAGTTAATTAAAACTTGACATATTTAAGTTAAATTAATATAATCATAAAAGAGCAAAAGCCATGGACTTCACGGTTTTATGATAGCCATGGCTTTTAACAGTAAGGTGGGAAAAGGCGGCATCTGCCTTTGATTGTGGAATATATTAAAGTGTGGGGGAATTATTATGAGAAAAGCAGTCCGGCTTTCGGATATCGCAAAACGCCTGGATGTCAGTACAGTGACGGTGTCCAATGCGCTGGCTGAACAAAAAGGCGTCAGTGAAGAACTGAGAGATAAGATTAAGAAGACAGCTGCGGAAATGGGATATCGTACAAGGACAGGACCGGTTGTTGTTGAAAAAAAGAAATCTTATAATATCGGTGTGATTATTTCGGACAGGTATCTCGGCCCGTATCCGTCATTTTACTGGAAAATCTATCAGGAATTATCTGTGGCTGCGCGCAGCAAAAATTGCATGCTTGTCTTTGAAGTCCTTGGAAAAGGCGCGGAAGAACATTACGAAATGCCGCTTTTTATCCTGGAAAATAAAGTGGACGGGCTGATTATTATCGGTGAGCTGAATACAGATTATCTGAAGCGTTTGATCAGTGTCTATCAGATGCCGAT
>JALEHN010000155.1 GCA_022770525.1 Clostridiales bacterium | reverse complement strand
CTCCTTCCGGTACAGCTTCACCCCGCACACAATGCTCCTCTACCAACCTTGCGGTTCCGCAGCTTCGGTATCATGTTTCAGCCCCGGACATTTTCGGCGCAGGACCTCTCGACTAGTGAGCTATTACGCACTCTTTGAATGTATGGCTGCTTCTAAGCCAACATCCTAGTTGTCTTCGAAATCCCACATCCTTTTCCACTTAACATGTACTTTGGGACCTTAGCTGGCGGTCTGGGCTCTTTCCCTTTTGACTACCCAACTTATCTCGTGCAGTCTGACTCCCGGTGAGCATCTCTATGGCATTCGGAGTTTGATATGCTTCGGTAGGCTTTGACGCCCCCTAGGCAATTCAGTGCTCTACCTCCATGAGACTCCACCGGGGCTAGCCCTAAAGCTATTTCGAGGAGAACCAGCTATCTCCGGGTTCGATTGGAATTTCTCCCCTATCCACACCTCATCACCACCCTTTTCAACGGATGTGTGTTCGGTCCTCCATTGCCTTTTACGGCAGCTTCAACCTGGACATGGATAGGTCACCCGGTTTCGGGTCTGCTCCAGCTGACTTAAACGCCCTGTTAAGACTCGTTTTCACTTCGGCTCCGTCCCTTAAGGACTTAACCTTGCCAGCTGACGCAACTCGCCGGACCGTTCTACAAAAAGTACGCGGTTCCGCTTAACATGCGGTTCCACAGCTTGTAAACACAGGGTTTCAGGTGCTCTTTCACTCCCCTCCCGGGGTTCTTTTCACCTTTCCTTCACAGTACTATACGCTATCGGTCACTGAGTAGTATTTAGCCTTAGGGGGTGGTCCCCCTCACTTCCCACAAGGTTCCACGTGTCTCGTGGTACTCTGGATCCTGTCCGCTGCCCTACGGTTTCGGTTACGGGGCTTTCACCCTCTCTGGCTGGCTTTCCCAAAACCATTCTCCTACCTTCCGGCTCACTTACGACAGTCCGTAACCCCGGTATGCACGCACACCGGTTTAGGCTCCTTCCATTTCGCTCGCCGCTACTCTGGAAATCGATGTTTCTTTCTTTTCCTCCGGGTACTTAGATGTTTCAGTTCCCCGGGTTCCCCCTGCATGGCTATGTATTCACCATACAGTGACAGAGGTCTTCTCTGCCGGGTTTCCCCATTCAGACATCCGCGGGTCAATGGCTATTTGCGCCTCTCCGCGGCTTTTCGCAGCTTATCACGTCTTTCTTCGGCTCTCAGTGCCAAGGCATCCGCCCTGCGCTCTTATTAGCTTAACCATCATTAATGTATAGCGTTACATTAATGGGTCTGGATTCTTTGTTAATTGCAAAATATTGCGGTTGATGTCG
>JALEHN010000018.1 GCA_022770525.1 Clostridiales bacterium | reverse complement strand
TGAAACTCCTATTAATTCTGCAAAATCTTTCGGTTTGTAATTTGCAATATTTGACGTATTCATAAATACACCTCCATGAGTATATTTAAACACATCTAATCACTTTTTTCAATATTTTTGACTACTTAAAACATTCTCCTGTTTCACGTCTTCCAATAATTTGTCCAAAAGCATTTCTCTGCTATTTATGAACATTTTTGTAATCTGATAGCTATCCGTTTCTTCATACGCACATGTATGTATTTGTCCGTCATCAAATGTCAGTATCTCGGCTTCCGGGATGCCTAACAGTATCGGCGAATGTGTCACGATGATAAACTGCGAACCGCTTTTTGCGCACCGGTATATTTCCAGCAAAAGTGTCAGCTGCCGCTGCGGTGACAGCGCCGCTTCCGGTTCATCAAAAATATAGACGCCATTGGGTTTTAACTGGCTCTGTGCCATTGCAAGGAAACTCTCTCCGTGTGATTTTTCATGATACTTTTTAGAAGGATGCAAAAGATCTGCATATTCTTCTTCCTTTGTCGCCACATTATAAAAACTTTCTGCCCGCAAAAAATATCCCCATTGTGCCTTCCGGTAACCTTTTCCAACCCTGATTGCCTTACATAAGTCAGAGTGAGAATCGTACGTTGAAAAGCTGTAATTTTTCGTACCGCCCTCCGGATTAAAGCCGTAAGCTATAGCTATGGCTTCCAATAAGGTTGACTTGCCGCTGCCGTTTTCACCTACAAAAAAGGTGATGGATTTATTAAAACTTACCCTATCAAGGCCATTGATTGCTTCAATCGTTCTTAAATAACTATTTTTTTCAATTTTGTCCCAATTTATTTCAATACCCTGTATAAACAGATGATTCAATATATTCCCTCCGTAACACACCGCCGGCTCCGCCAAATGCAGCTTTCCATACATTGTACGATGCCATTTCATAATATAATATGGCATAATAATTATATCATTTCAGTCAATCCAAGCTGCAACAATGAGAGTGTCAACATTGAAAACAATCTAAATCCTTCCTCTTTGCAATAATCAATATCCTGCTGGTTGAAAATTGCCATGCTTGTTCCTTCAAATTCATCCAAATCAAGAGTGACTCCCATATCATCTATATACTTCAAAAAGTATTCAGCCGCCTTTATCAGGGCGTTTTCATCCACTTTGTTCAACTGAATATCCGTATGACCAGCAATGTACCGTTTTGCCTCCTTGCCCAGCATAAACCGAAGATTATCACTTTTGTCATCAAATGCAGTAATCGTATAGCTTTCCACACTTGGATAGCTCAACAGTAATTGTCCGGCTCTCCAAAAACCGTCATTCTCATATGGATTTCTGAGAATGCTGATGTAATTTCGGATTTGTTCGGAATCATTGTTAGATTCTGGGTCACGATCGAACAGATAATAAATCGCTGACTGATCTACCGGATAGTCGTATTCTTTTAAGAGCATCTCAAAAACATCGTCCAGAAACTGTTCATTTTCTGTGATATCTTTTATATTACTCTCCCGTGTATTAACCACTGCAATTCTTGAGAACTTATCCGTACCACTGATAAATCGGGCTGGTCTGCTCCGTCTCTTTTCCAAATATTCATATTGGAATACGCCGACAAAAATCTTTTGTAATAAGCTGAATTCGTATCGACTGCCTTCCACAATGAAAAGCACTCGTCCAATTCTTTTCTCTTTATTAACCTTCATCCTCAACCTTTTCATACCCCGGTAATCCTCCAAATACACCGCTGACATACATCTTTTCTATGTTCTGAGCGGCACGCGGCTGTTCAGAAGAAATCCTCTTAAGCGAAGTCCCCATATTACCATTGAACTCAACAGAATATTCCTGATCCGGTCGCAATAACGCATTACTAAGAAGATTTGTTGAGTGGGACACAAACAAAAGCTGAGAACGAACGGACTTTTCCATGAAATACTTAATCAGAAGACTTTCTAGTTCATTATGAAATCCACTGGAGAATTCATCAATAAGCAGCATTCCGCTCCCACTTACAACCGAAAGAAAAGCTGGAAGCATTCTAAGCAGATTCTGATTACCTGTTGATTCTATACTAAAAGGAATAGGCTCATTTATTTCTTTTCTTTTGAAGAAGATATTCTTTTCATCTTCATCACCAGCTATAGTAATTTTAACGCTCTTCCCAACACTCTCATGGCTATATTCAATAGTCTGCTTAAAATTGTATTCATTAAAGAACTGATTGATCGTGTCACTTCCGTTTTTTCTCAGATAATGAATTACGTTCAGGTCTTGTTTTCCATAAGACACGATTCTTTTTTCAAAAGCATTAATATACACTGAACCGCTTAGGAAGTCCATCCAATCTTTAAGCACAGAATTCCCTGCAAATCTCGTATTGAAATATAGAGTACGGAGGAAAAGAATCTCTGAATCCACATCGTTCTCATTGTACATGGTACCCGATGAATCTGTTATATACACACGAGCAGCAGTACCAAGACGATCAAGCAGAACAATTCCATCCAGAATCAGTTTTTCACTTATGATATTTTTTCTGGTATCAACTTCAAAGCTATAATCCAATTCACATCCATCAATTCGGAAACGATATTCAAGTGAATACTTCGGATTGGTATTAAAAATGCATTTAAAGATGCCAGAGTTGATATCTCTTTCAATAAACAGAAGATCAAGCAGAATCTTAATTGCCAAAATTGCATTGGATTTACCTGACGCATTCGCACCAACAAACATCGCTCCCTTCAGAATTCCGTCTGAAGTGCAGTTTTGTGGAAGAATCGTATAATTGGTTTTTGCAAAATCAATTATCGTTCTTCTGGAAAAAGATTTAAAGTTATTGATCACAATTCTTTCAAGCATACCATCAACCTCCTAGATGTCATTATTATACCACCCTCTTTTATTGTATGCAATATTTTTACGTTTTATCACTTCTTTAATCGTAATTTTTTTACATCTTTACTAGTTTAAATAGACCCAAAAGTTAAGGACTTTTTAGACAGAAATATAATTAAATTGGATAATCACGACATTAACTCATCTTACATATTCTGATTTCCTGTTTAACGAAAAACCAATCATTCCACCAACGATTCCACCGACAATATGTGCCATATTTGAAATATCATCCCGGACAACAATACCTTCATAAATCTGCTGTCGGTGATATCAAAGAAGAATGATATGTCATAAATACAGCCCGGTTGCTTACGCCGCCGGTCATATAATTAATCATCAGCACTATAAAACATAAAGCCGCAAAACTCAAAATGACCGGAAAATTAAATGTTATTTTATATTTTCGTTTCAAAACAAAGACCTTCTCTCTTAACTCAGCGCGGTGCAATCCCTTCCACCATTCCCAAGCTAACCAACGATGATGATATTATAAACGGGATTGCAGCAATCATCCGTTGCCACAATCCCGCATTGTTTAATAATTTTTATCTATTCAGAGCCGGACTTCATCTATTCCGGGTCAAACTCCAAAATGCTTCGCATTTTGTCTGAGTATATTTTAGTACAGTTTCGCACCTGCCGGAATCCGGTCATCGACCATCAAGAGATTTAATCCTTCTCTGCCATCTTCTTCGTGTACCGCTGAAATCAGCATACCCTCGGAAGCAATGCCCATCATCTGTCTCGGAGGCAGGTTAACAATGGCAATGGCTGTCTTTCCGACAAGTTCTTCCGGCTCATAGTATTCATGAATTCCACTTAAGATTGTACGGTCTTTGCCTGTTCCGTCATCTAAAGTAAACTGCAGCAGTTTTTTGCTCTTTGGAACAGCAACACAGTCTTTAATCTTTACTGCTCTGAAATCAGACTTGCTGAAAGTATCAAAATCTACCAGTTCTTCAAATAACGGCTCAACTTTGACTTTTGAAAAATCAATCGTCTCAGCTTCTTTCTCCGCCGGTGCTTCAACCGCTTTTTCAGCCGGTTTTTCAAATAGCTTTTCTGAAGAAGACTTTTTGACTGGATCTAACGACTTCATTGTCGGGAGCTTTTTCGCTCTTGCTGTAAAGGTCTGTAAGATGATTTGTATTTCTTTAAATCATTACAATATTTTCTTTAGCAAGCTGTACTAAAATAACCAAATTCGCAGCCTTTTTTGGTCATATATTAGTCATATTAAATTTTTTTGGTCAATTGCCTAGCCCTCAAAT
>JALEHN010000006.1 GCA_022770525.1 Clostridiales bacterium | reverse complement strand
AACCGGCTGGTTAAAATCCTTTCGTATAATATCGCTGATGCATCTTTTTTCCTCATCTTTCAGATGAATATCCCGAGCGTCCACAATCTGCCACAAAAAATCTCCCGAGCTGACGCAGCCTACATATTCACCCTCTTTTGTAATCACAGGAATGGCACTGTAGCCGCAATGTCTCATTTTCTCAAGCCCCTGTCTGATTGTATGATAATTATACAAAACAGCCACATCACATTTCGGTGTCAATAACTGTATCAAATTCATATGTAACTCCCCCCTTAAAGCACCGGTGTGTCAATCTATTTTGGATACGATGTGACACTTATTGCGGTTTTTATCCCTTAAAGCACCGGTTGTAAATCTATTTTTACGTGTCCTTCTGGTTTTCTCACTGCAGCCATCTTTCCAGTGATCTGGCAAGCTTTTTCATATCCAGCGGTTTTGCGATATGTTCGTTCATACCAACTGTTTTTGCCGCCTGCACATCCTCTGCAAATGCATTGGCCGTCATCGCAATAATCGGTATTTTTCTGCAGTAGTTCCGGTTCATGGCGCGGATTGCCCTTGTGGCATCATAGCCGTTCATCTTCGGCATCTGTATATCCATAAAGATGATGTCATAATATCCGTCTTCACAGCCGGATATCATATCAACCGCCTCTGTACCGTCAGCGGCACGTTCGACGAGCATCCCCGTCATTTCCAGGATTTCTGAAGCAATTTCCGCATTCAGCTCATTATCCTCCACAAGCAGTGCACGGTATCCTGTAAGATCCATATTCCCAAGCTCCACAAGCGGTGTTTCCTGCATTTTTTCCTTTTCTTCCTCTATGCCTACAAGCGTATTAAATGTTTTTGCCAACCTTGAGCGAAACAGCGGCTTACTGATAAATGCATTGGCACCGGCAGCCCGCGCTTCCTGTTCGATATCCGACCAGTCATAAGCAGAGATAATAATAATCGGTACCTCATTTCCGACAGACCTGCGAATTGCCTTTGTTGTTTCGATGCCATCCATATCCGGCATTTTCCAGTCAATAATACACGCAAAATAATCCCGCTTCTCCTCATGGTGGCGCACAACATATTCAATAGCCTCTGTACCCGTGGCAACGCCCTCTGCTTTCATACCAAAATCATTGAGCATACCGCAGCACGACTCAAGACTTAACGGATCATCATCGGCCACAAGCACATCAAGGTCTATAAATTTATCATAATTGACTTCCACGCTTTCCTGAAGTTTCAGATACATCGTGACTGTAAACTTTGACCCGACGCCAAGCTGACTTTCAACCTTAATATCGCCGCCCATCATGCGGACGATGTTGCGGCTGATGGTCATGCCAAGACCGGTTCCCTGAATCTTGTTCACCTGTCCTTCCGAAGCTCTTGAAAAAGGTTCAAAAACCTGATTCATAAATTTCTCGCTCATGCCGATGCCGTTATCTTCGAAAATAAATTCATAACATCCGACCTTTGCCTGATTGCAAGGTTTCTCAGATATCGAAAGCCTGATTTTCCCGCCGTCAGGCGTGAACTTCACCGCATTACCCATCAGGTTCGTAAATACCTTCTGAATACGAAGGCTGTCACCAATCACCGCCTCATGGGTCACACCGGAAATATTCACAGACAGATTATGATTGTGTTCTTCAATCTGAGCACTGGTCATCGTAAGAAGATTATCGACCAGATCTGAAAGGTTGAACTCCTCCTCAATCAAATCGACTTTTCCGGATTCAATTTTACTCATATCCAGCACTTCATTGATCAGACTGAGCAAATGCTTGCTGGCCTGAGTAATTTTTTGCAGGCTGTCCTGCACGCGCTCTTTATCATCGATATGTGTCGCGGCAATGGCTGTCATTCCGATAATACCATTCATCGGTGTACGGATATCATGGGACATATTGGACAGGAAATCGGTTTTTGCCCTGCTTGCCGCCTCCGCCGCATCATATGCCGCCTGCAGCGCCATCTCCTGCTGACGCTCCTTCTTGATCAGATCATCAACATTTCTTGTACCGACGACAGCAACAAATCCGCCGTTCTTTTCCCGTACAAAAGCTACTCTTGCCTGCAGGTATATGATGTCATTGCCTGCAAGCTTTTCATATGTAAATGAATAATCCTCGCCATCTGCCCGGATATGTTCAAGAGACAATTTTTCAAGAAATTCACTGCGGCTCTTCTCAGTAATCAGATCTTCAGAATAACTTCGTATGCCCTTGGACCAGCAGTAATGATGTCTCTGGAAATGATCCGAAATCGCCTGGCCGTCATCTCCTGCCGCTCTGTAAGTCGTCACCTGATCTGTTTCAGGATCTACAAGCAGCACTGAATAATATTCCGAACCAAGGCCTTCAATAATTTCACTCTGTCTCTCCTGGATGCTTGCATGCTTCCGCTCCTCTTCCACAATATCGTCTATATTCCTGAAGCTTAAAATAATCTGATTCTCAGCCTCGCTGGCAGAATATATACGGATAAATACAGCCTGGTAATGATGAATGGAAGCATCCTGATATCGCGTGCGGTAGCTGCAAATATATTCATCACTGGTTTCCATGACATGCCGCACAATATCTGCGTCAACTGCATTTCTCAGATTTTCCCTGTCTTCCTCGATAACATATTTTTCAATGTAATAGTCCCATGTATCCTGATAAGAACGTATCGAACCTCGCTGATTTTTCGGAATCATCTTCCCGTGCAGTTTAATAGTCACAACATTGCCGCCGTCTAAATCCACCAGTGAAGCATCAGGATAATCTTTGCTCAGTGCACTGGCAATTTCCATTTCATCATTCAGCGTTTCATTGATTTTTTCCACTGCCGCAAGTGCGTCCTCAATTTTTTTCTGCTGGGCAAGTTCCTGCTTTTTCTCATCATCAATATTCTTAAACGCAATGGCAAACTCATTTCTGTCACTCCTTGGTTTCACAAGATGACACTGAAAATACTGGATCTGATCATTGCGGAATACTCTGTAAGAAAAAGCATAGGCCTGTTTGTCTTCAAAAATTTTTTTAATACCGGCGATTGAACGGACCTCAGCAAATAAATTTCTGTCGTCTTCAAACACATCATTGTCAATATATGAACAGATATTTTGTTCATAATCGCCAATGGCAAACTTTTTCCCATACAGGTCACTCATAATCTGTCCCATGCGGTAACAGATTCCTTCACCTGTATCCAAATTGACAGCATAGACATTCTCATAAGCGCGGGAAAGTGCCTGTATCAGGCTGTCCTGTGACTCTGTAACCTCTTTTTCCTCTGTAATCCGCCGAAGCCCCATAATCACTTTAATATTCCTGCCGTTTTCATTTCTCTCCACCGGAATAAAGCTGCATCTGATCCATTCTCCGTCAACGGAAAGATATTCCTGAATGATAATCTTTTTATCGCCCAGCCGTTCATCAACTGTATCAACATCCGTAAAAATCCGCATGGCCGGTCTGTATTCTTTTGAAACAAAGGTTTCAACCGATTCTTTCAGAAAAGCCCGGGCATTTTCTTTTGTACCGCAGATACGGTTTATACTGTCGTTCTTAATAAGCTCCTGAAAAGAATTGTGTTCAAGATCCATGTAATAAAGTGAAAAGAAAACACCGCTTAAAGAACCAATGATGGATGTATGCTGCTTTTCCGCAGCAAGAAGCGCCCGAAGCTCCTCATTTGTTTCCTGCAATTTTTTTTGGGCTTCCAGCTCTTTGATTTTCGTATCCTGAATCGATTGTGTGGCAAAAATCACATGAGCCAGTTTTCCGTCAGCATTCCGGTCAACTTCAATAAAGGAGCACTGCCCCCAGTTACCCTCACTTCTTCCCTGCGCATTCAGGCTGCTGCGGTACTCTCTGGATATGATCCGTGTGTTGTCAAAACGGGCATCCAGTGTGGAAAAATCCACAAACTTAAGCAGTTCTTCCGTAAATTCAGGCATCACCATATGCCGGCAGAAATAAAACAGCCGTTCCTGCGCATTACCGGACGCTCCGATATGGTCACGTACAAAGGATTGAGAAGAAAGCTCTGTAAAATGATTATCTGCAAGATCAATATAATATACAGAGGTGTATATTTCACTCATAGACTGAATAATCCGCATCCGCTCCTGATCTAAAGTATTTTTTTCTAATTTCTCCATAGCACACTCCCTACATTAAAATCTCTGTCAAAGCAAACATCCGTACATCTGCTTTCATTGGCTCTGCGATATGGAACTTCATACATACCGTTTTGCCTGACTATATTTTGAAATAACACGGATCACTTTCTTTCCGTCTAACGGTTTTGTCAGATGTTCATTCATACCCGCTTCCTTCGTTGCCCGCTTATCCTCTTCAAAAGCATTGGCTGTCATCGCAATCACAGGTATTGTCTGGGCATCGCTTCTGTCAAGCAGCCTTATGGTTCTGGCTGCTTCTATTCCGTTCATCACCGGCATCATGACATCCATAAGAATCACATCAAATGTTCCCGGCGGATTTTTTCTGAATATATCAACGGCCTGCTGCCCGTCATAAGCCTTTGAAACAGAGGCGCCTGCATCTTCCAGCAGACACTGCGCTATTTCCATATTCAGCTCATTATCCTCCACAAGAAGGATCTGAACATTCTCTAAAGAAACATCTGTTTCCTCTGTCTCTTCGTTTCCGGCTTCGCTGGCCTCGGCAATTTCAAACGGAATCGTAACAACAAAAGTACTGCCTTTTCCCTCCGTACTTTTAACTTCAATAGTTCCGCCCATTTTATCCACCAGCGACTTAACGATGGACATGCCAAGACCGGTTCCCTGGTATGTACTCCGGGCATCGCTTCGTTCCTGTGAAAACGGTTCAAATATATGTTCAATAAATGTCTGACTCATGCCGATTCCTGTATCTGAAATCGTACATGAATAAGTAACGTTTCTTTCATCTTTCCTTAAGCACTCCACCTTGCAGGTCACAGTGCCGCCCGGTTTATTATACTTGACTGCATTACTGAGGATATTTAAAAATATCTGTCTTAAATGAAGCGGGCTGCCATAGACATAAGGCACACCAAAAACCGCACCGCTTTCCCTGTACTGAAGCGTAATTCCCCGTTCACTGGCCCTGATCTCTGATATTGTTAAAATCTCTCCGGCCAGAGCATTAAGATTGACGACTTCCCGGGATAACGAAATATTGCCGTCTTCCAGTTTTGAAAGCTGTAAAATATCATTCAGCAGCGAATTCAGATGATTTGCGGCCACTTTAATCTTCTCTCTGTTTTCGTTGATCAGCTGCCTGTCATCGATATGTCTTTCTTCCATTTCCAAAAGGCCGATAATACCGTTAAGCGGCGTTCTGATATCATGGGACATTCTTGAAAGGAAATCTGTCTTTGCCCTGTTCGCATGCTGCGCTGATACAAGGGCATCCTGAAGCACTTTTTGCCGCTCCTTTTCTGCATTCATCTGAGCATCTATATTTCGAAATCCTACAATCAGCCTGTGATCCTCCCCCAGAATTTTAGCAAACTTTGTCTGATAATAATGACGGCCGTCTTTAAGATTCACCTTAAAATCCAGTGTATATTCAGATACATTTTTCATCATTGAACAAATATATTCTGCTTCTACCGTCTTAAGAACTCTTTCTGCATCTTCCTCTGCCACATAATGGTTCACATAATTCTCCCACGTTTCTTTGTAGACCCGAGGCACAGATTTTGTATAATCTACCATATTTCCGTTGTGCTTCATTGTGTATGATTGATTCATTAATGGTTCCATCAGAAAAATGTCTGAGTAGTCATTACTTAATGTACCGACAATTTTAAACTGATCATTCTCCAGCTGGCTTTTTTTCGCATTATGGATGACCCTGTTAATCACGATAAACAACACAGCCATTGAAATTAAAACGATGATCAGATAAATGACACTGGCATACCACATTTTTCTGGTGCCCACTTCAACAACCTCATTGATATTGCTCTCACGCATCAAAGAGGTAAGCATCAGGTCAGTACCTGCCACAGGCTTATAATACACATATGTATTTCCGGAATCTTTTTTATGATAGACAGCATAACCTTCCTGTCCGCTGCTCCAGTCGTCCATGAATTTTTCCAGACTGTATCCCCTGGAAAATTCCGCAGTTTCTTTCAGAATATCAAACAGTTTTTTCCCATCCTGATATTCACCCTGAATATTTAAAAGATTTTCTCCATCTTTTGTAAACAGCCTGCAGTAGGTCTTATTTTCATCATTTTGAAGCTGCTTAGCAGAAATAACATTTTCTATATTGAGGCCGCTGAAACATGAAACAATATGAATATTTGAAGGCGCCTCGCATACAGCCGGCGCGGAGATGATGACCATTGATTTCGTTCCGTAACTCTTCACCATATGTATTTTTGTCTCCGTGATTTCCTCTGACAAAAATCCGAATCTTGATATGCCCGAAAAGGTACTGTCCGCAGTATAAACCATGCCGTCCTCATCAACGAGGGCAAACATATCCAGACCATTCATCTTCTGTACCATGTATATAAATTTCTGCACAGATTCTGTGTCTTTTAAATAACCCGGATCCAGTAATGTTATGGCTGTTGTCATCTGCCCGGATTTTCTTTCCAGCTCCGATAAAATGTTTCCAGCGTTTCTCTCTGTAATCTCTTCCAGATAGAATTCCCCAAGCTTATTCACCGTCTGTTCCGAAGAAGTCTGTGTACTCTTCATCCACACAACCGTAGACACGACCAGAGTCACTGTCACCAGTAAAATAATCATATAAAAAGCCGGCCACCGAATAATTCTGTTTTTATTTGATTCAGCAACCATCTTTTTCATTCTCCAACGCCTCCTGACATCATACTTTGATAATACATATCTCCATCAGTTATGATCTGATTAAGACCTTTTTCTTTAAGCGCTTTATAACCGGACCAGAATTCCTCCTGAGATATCTCCCCTCTGATGGCCCGGTCCCGAAGCTTGCATACACCTTCGGTAATCAGTGACGTGCGGTACTGCACATAGCCCGCACTCTCTATCGTCTGCGGCTGCGTATAATAAAACCCGTTGTTCACAACAAACAGCCCGTTATACGTTTCAGCCTGAATATCTGTCAGATGATCTCTCGTTTTTCCTGAAAACAGACACTGCATATAGGCATCCTGAAGCCAGAAACCGCCAAATGGCTCGTAATTGATACCCACGGCCCTGTAATCCTCAAAGCCGTCGGCAACAAGGGCTTTATCCAGAACCGGGCTGTCGTTCTCTATCGTATAACTTACATCTTCAATGCCGTAATTATAGAGTCTGGCGCCTTCATCCGTATAGCACCAGTTGAAAAAACGGACAATATCTTCAACTTTGCCTCTTTCATCTGCGCCGGCAGTGATGCACCATACAGGTGAAACAAGCTCTCTTTCCGGAATCATCTGATCGCCATAAGGCCCCATTACAGGCGCCACACTGAGCCACAGGGCATCTTCGATGCCGTTTTGCCTCAGTGTTTCAGTCTGAGCACCTGACGCCGCAAATGTCATCGTACTTCCAAGCGTATTATTTCCCATCATCTCCTCAATCGAAGCGTAGGAAAAAGCTTCGTATCCCTCCACTAGGATTCCCTCTTCATAAAGTCCGGTAACTGCCTTAAGAAATTCCGGATATCTCGGATGCTCATAAACCATTGTATAAGTGCCGTCTTCCAGAACACAAAACTGCGTATCATTTGATGCCGCAATACCAAATGCATTCAAAAGAAGCGTAAGGCTTCTCTCCCCATCAGCGCTTTCAGCCAGAGCAATCGGAACTTCATCAGTCGTATCTCCGTTTCCGTTAAGATCCCGATCCCGCACGCCGCGCCAGTAAGTCAGCCATTCATCCCACGTTTTTGGCACCTCCATATTCAGCGCTTTCAGCCAGTCCTGCCTGATCATCATGGAAAAAGATCCCTGTATCGTTGAAACCGACGGTATCGTATAAATATGCCCATCCGAAGCTTTCCATGCATCCATACGATCTTCCCCGACTGCTTCAATGATATCCGGCATCAGATCCATATAATCATCAAGCGGAACAATAAGGTTGTCATCGGCAAGATCCATCACACCAAAACCTGTGGGATTTAAAATATCCGGCAAACCGGATTTATCGGACAATAAGGTTGTCGCAACAGCAGAACTGTAACCGTCATCTTCCTGCCAGTCAATGGCCACATGCGCACCTGTCAAAGCTTCAATTGCAGGAAAATAATAGCACCCGTCAAATGCCGTCGGTCTGCCGTCGTAAGTCACACCAAGACCGGTAATTTCCAGTCCGTTTTCAAAATAGAGACTGTTACTTTTCGGAAGTGACCCGGCTTTGTCAAGCATCTTTTGGTTCATCTGTTCAACACTGAAACTTTCTTCTGCATTCTCTATATTTTCACTGCTTTCCGCATGCTGATCCGCCTGGCAGCCGGTCATAAGAACAGCAGCGACCATTGTTATAGCTAAAAATTTTCTTTTCATTTGACACTCTTTCCCGAACGCACTTGTTCTGCTTATCATATTTATCAAAACCGCACCAAAACAAAATCGGCCGGCATCTGTTAATCTTTTTCATTTACCCAAAAAAGAATATACATAATTATTATAACAAAACCATGATTCATAAGCAACGAATTTTCTGCGGTATCACAGGGGGCATCCTTCATTCTAAGCTCATTTGAAATCAGCGTAAGTATTTCGATCGTTTATAATCCGGATAAAGTTCTCATTACGAGATCAACATCCTTATTTTCGAGTTCCTGAATAATATGCAGATACGTTTTCTGTGTCGTAGTCATACTTGCATGTCCTAATCTGCGGGCAACACTTGCAATAGATACACCT
>JALEHN010000118.1 GCA_022770525.1 Clostridiales bacterium | reverse complement strand
GAAAGAACATTTAACAGCAGCTTCTGCGTAGCATCGACCGCAATCAATATACCCCTGCCGGACAGCTGTACCATAATCTTCTTATAAATATCATCCGGCATTGAAGCCGGAATACTGCCTGCAAGAATCAGGACATCGCCTTGCTTTAATGTATCAAGCTTTGAAAGCAATTCCTCTACTTTCTCTTTTGGAATCACCGGTCCCATACCGTTGATTTCCGTTCCGTCAATCGTGGCAAGCTTCACATTAATTCTGGAAACGCCTTCATCAACCGTAATAAAATCTGCATGACATCCATAACCGTTCACTCTGCGTGTAATCTCTTCACCGACAAAACCGGCCGTAAAACCAAGCGCTGTATTTTCAAATCCGAGATTACCAAGAACTGCCGAAACATTAATCCCTTTGCCTCCGGGAAGCATCTGTTCATCCACAGTCCTGTTCGTCATGCCCAACTTAAAATCTTCCACCGAAACAATATAATCCAGTGAAGGATTAAAAGTAACCGTATAAATCACAACAATCACTCCAATCTACTTTTCATTAACACGTCATTCCCTGTTGTTGAAATCATTATACCGCCATAATCATTCACAGTCAATCATATTCATTCACAAAAATTCATAGAAAACATTGTGAAAAATGACCGAATTTGAAAGCACGACGTTAAAAGGCATGCCTTTTAACGTCGTGCTTTCAAATTCAGCCACCCATTCAGTCATATTCAATCATTTTATTCTGCTTCGTTTTTCACGGACAGGTTTTCAGCACAGGATAACTCAAAGTCTTTTTATGACGCAAAAACACCCCGGTATGCACCGGGGTGTCTCATTGCTTCTTTTTTTATTATTCTACGATATCAGCGTAGTGGAAGTACCAGTAGCCATAAGCTGAATGCCATGATCCTGTGAGCTTTGTGCTCTGTAACCAGAAGTCATTGTAGTATGCAACCGGGATACAACCAGCATCTTCCATCAGAATGTCTTCAGCTTTATGTAAAGCTGCTGATCTTTCTTCAGGATCTGTTGTTGTACGGGAAAGATCGATTGCTGCATCAAATTCAGGATTATTGTATTTACCATCGTTGTTGCCGTTTGTTGAATACAGTAATTCAAGCTGGTTAGATGGATCTGAGTAGTCACCTACCCAACCGTTACGAGCGATTTCAAAATCGCCTGAACGACGCATCGGTGTGAAGCTTGACCATTCAACGATTTCAACATCAAGTGTAACACCGAGTTCTTTCCATGCATCCTGTAAATATTCAGCAAGTGGTTTGTGGTAACCTGCATCGTTTGTTGAATATGTTAATGTTGGTAAGCCTTCGCCGTTTGGATAACCTGCTTCTGCAAGTAATGCTTTTGCTTCTTCAAGGTTTGCTTCGAAATCTTCTGAAATGTATGTTTTGCCGCCGTTAGCATTTTCGAAGAATGAAGTTCCGTCTGTATCGACCCAGCCAGGACCCAGGAAGTTGTAAGCCGGTGAATAAGTACCCTGCATCAGAGTGTTTGCAACATATTCTCTGTCGATTGCAAGGCTTAATGCTTTTCTTACTAAAGGATTTGTGAAAGGTTCTTTCGTATCATTTAAGCTGATGTAATAAGTACCTATGATCGGATCTACAAAGAAGTCTTCTCTGCCCTGAAGGCTAGGAATTTCTTCTGTAGGTACGTCTTTGATCATTAATACTTGGCCTGTCTGATATGCACTGTAAGCTGCATTTGAATCTTCCATAAGGACGAATTTCAGACTGTCAAGCTTGATTGCATCTGCATTCCAGTAGTTCGGGTTTTTGCTCATAGTGATGTGTGAACCAGGAACCCATTCTGTGATGTAGAATGCACCGTTAGAAACATAAGTAGAAACATCAATGGCCCATGCATCACCATTAGCTTCTACAGTAGCCTGCTGAACAGGGCTTAATGTAGCAAATGCTGCAAGGCTTGCGAAATATGGGCAATTTTTTGCAAGTTCAACAACAAAAGTTTTGTCGTCAGGAGCTGAAACTGCAAGGGCATCAAGATTACCGTTTGTAGCTTCCTCATAGCCTTTAACCATACCAAGAACTGTTTCTGCATATGGTGCAGCAAGTTCAGGATCGCATACACGTTTCCAGCTGTATACGAAGTCATTCGCTGTCAGGTCTGTGCCGTCTGACCATTTAAGGCCGTCACGAAGGTGGAATGTCCATGTCAGGCCATCTTCTGATGTTTCATAAGATTCTGCCTGTCCAGGTGCGATTTTGCCTTCTTCATCAACAGTTAATAAAGTTTCAAATGAATGAAGAATCATGATCGCGCCATCGATTGCACTGTTTAATGCAGGGTCGATTGTTTCAGGGTCAGGACCAACCTGAACCGCAAGCTGTTTTTCTCCGCCTGCTGTTTCATCAACAGCAACAGATTCTGATGCACTGTTGCCAGCTGCTTTTGTATCACCTGTTGAATCAGATGACTTGCCGCATGCTGCAAGACAACCAATGACCATGGCTGCGCAAAGCATCATAGCAATAAACTTTTTCATATTTACTTCCTCCTAGAAAAAATATAATAAAAATATATATGTAACCTTACCCGAAGGCAAAGCTGCAATCTTATGAATTAATCTTCTCCAGATTATGACATGCCGCAAAATGTCCTTTTTCGATTTCACGCCACTGCGGTACCTCTTCAGCACACTGTTTCGTGGCATATGGACATCTTGTACGGAAACGGCATCCGCTTGGCGGATTCAGCGGGCTTGGCACATCGCCTTCAAGCGGAATACGCTTGCTTGCTCTGGCTGTCTTTGGATCAGCAATAGGAATCGCTGAAATAAGACTCTTTGTATAAGGATGAAGGCTGTGTGTAATCAATTCATAACTGTCTGCCAGTTCTACCATCTTACCAAGATACATAACACCGATTCGGTTTGAAATATGCTTTACAATGGACAAATCGTGGGCAATGAACAGGTAAGTAAGGCCAAACTCATTCTGAAGGTCTTCAAACATATTGACAACCTGTGCCTGAATGGAAACGTCAAGCGCTGATACAGGCTCGTCACAAACAATAAACTCAGGATTAACCGCAAGTGCCCTCGCGATACCGACACGCTGTCTCTGACCACCGGAAAACTCATGCGGATAACGGTTGGCATGTTCTGAGTTAAGACCTACACGTTCAAGCATTGTAATAATCTGATCGTATCTGTCCTTCTTATCTTTTGCCAGATGATGAATATCAATCGCTTCACCGACAATATCACCAATGGTCATACGCGGGTCAAGACTTGCGTATGGGTCCTGGAAAACGATCTGCATTTTTCTGCGGTATGGCAGCATGTTGACCGCAATCTTTTTCTCACTGTCATAAATCACTTGATCATCATATACGATACGGCCGGATGTCGGCTCATATAATCTCAAAAGTGTACGTCCGGTCGTTGTCTTGCCACAGCCGGATTCACCGACAAGACCAAGAGTCTCCCCTTTATTGATAAAAAATGATACATCATCAACAGCCTGCACATACTTTTTATTCTTTCCGAAGCCGCCTGCAGGGAAATATTGTTTTAAGTGTTCAACCTGAATTAATTTTTCACTCATGCTTTTTCTCCCTCCATTTCAGCTTTCTGTATCATCCAGCACTGTGTATAGTGAACACTTCCGAAATTGCTGACCGGAGGCATTTCACGAAGACAGATCTTCATACACTTATCGCAGCGCGGCGCGAACGGACAGCCGGCCGGCGGATTGAGCAGGTCGACCGGGTTACCTTCAATCGGAACGAGACGCTCTTTTTCTTTAACGTCAAGTCTAGGTATACTGCGGATCAGACCTTTAGTATATTCATGCTGCGGATTATAAAAAATATCATCTGTTGTGCCGTACTCAACAATTCTTCCGGCATACATAACCGCGATACGCTCACACATACTTGCAACAACACCGAGGTCATGGGTGATCATAATGATCGCCATGCCAAGCTTGTCTTTCAGTTCCATCATAAGTTCAAGAATCTGTGCCTGAATCGTCACATCAAGAGCTGTCGTCGGTTCGTCGGCAATCAGGAGCTTTGGCTCACATGCAAGCGCCATAGCGATCACAACACGCTGACGCATACCGCCGGATAACTCGTGCGGGTACTGTTTCAGACGCTTTTCAGGCTCGTTGATGCCAACAAGCGTCAAAAGTTCTTTCGCTCTTTCCTGAGCTTCTTTTTTGGATTTATTTGTATGAAGCAAAATTGCCTCTTTTAACTGATTTCCAATTGTATAAACCGGATTTAAGCTTGTCATCGGATCCTGGAAAATAATGGACACTTCATTGCCGCGAATCTTCTGCATATCTTTCTCTGTCATGTCATTAATCTTATGTCCGTTAAATTCAAGTGTGCCGCCCACTAAGCGTCCCGGATAAGCGGTCAGCCCCATAAGGCTGTACGCAGTTACGGATTTACCGGAACCACTTTCGCCTACGATACCGAGAACTTCGCCCTCGTTTAAATGGATCGTAACATCGTTTAAAGCTTTAACCTCTCCTGCAGGTGTAAAAAAGGAAAGGCGTTCATGCTGTATATCTACTAAATATTCTGACATCGTTTTCGTCTCCCTTTCATCAATCTTTCAGCTTAGGGTCAAATGCGTCGCGAAGACCATCGCCCAGAAGGTTGAAGCTCAAAATAATCAAGCTGATCAGCAGTGCCGGTATAAACAGCAAATGCGGATATGTGTTAAGACCGTTGATTGCTTCACTGGCAAGACTTCCCAGTGAAGGCAGCGGCACAGCAACACCAAGACCTAAGAAGCTTAAGAAACTTTCCGTAAAAATTGATGACGGAATCTGGAGTGTTGTTGTAACGATTAATGTACCTAAACAGTTTGTCAGCAAATGCTTTTTAATAATTCTGCCGCTCTTTGCACCAAGAGCTCTGGCTGCAGTGACATATTCGCTTTCTTTGAGCATCAGCACCTGGCTTCGTACCATACGTGCCATACCTACCCAGTAAAGCAATGCAAATACAATGAAAATACTGATCAGGTTTGTTCCGACTGTATGTACCCAGCCCATACCCGGCATGCTTTCAAGCTTTGAAAGCGGGTCTTTCAGTGCAAAGGATAAAAGGACAATTAAAAGGATGTCCGGTATTGTATATATAATATCGACAATACGCATCATCACAAGGTCGACCCAGTCTCCGGCAAAAGCGGCGATTGAACCGTAAGTAGCACCAATCACAAGAATAATCGCTGTTGCGATCAAACCTACAAGCAGTGAAATACGGCTGCCCATCATCACACGGATCGCATAATCACGTCCGTGTTTGTCGGTACCGAAAATGTGCGGAAACACCTTTTCGCCGGCGTCGATTCTTTCCTGTTCCTTTTCAGAATATTCCATCGGTGACAGATTTTCAGAGCCTCTGATCTGTTCATCATAACTATATGGATAAAATGATGGAACAACGAATGAAAAAATCATAACAATAATAACTACAATAAGACTGGCCATAGCCACTTTATTTTTCAAAAGACGTCTCAGACCGTCTTTCCAGAAGCTGACACTTTCACGCATCACCACAAGGCTCTGTTTTTCCTCATCGCTGGCAGGCATGAAATCTTCCGGCTGTATTTTCAATTGAAAACTCAATGGA
>JALEHN010000105.1 GCA_022770525.1 Clostridiales bacterium | reverse complement strand
ACCACTTTTAATTTTCCATCCGTCTTTAGCAGCAGGAATATAACCTTTTTCTTTCAGTCTTACCCATCCTAATGTTGGAATCTTAATCCTGTGCCTTTCGCAGACGCAATCCTTTGGATTATTCTTCACAAAATACATTTTTACATCTGATCTGCCTTTTTTCTTAAATTTTGGAAAAGCACTCTGATGTTTAAAAAATCTTGTGAATGCGGTACACCCATCTTCAATAGACTTCTTTACTGCTTTTGAGTACACATCCTTGATCCATGCTTTATCAGGATGATTTGGAATATACTCATTGTTAAGCCAGACACTGAAACTTTTACCTGTCATGAACTTTTTGCCATTATCGTGCAGTTCTTTGTTGTAAGCAATGTAGAAGTTATAAACATATCTGCAAGTGCCGATCGTTCTGTTAATTGTGGACTTTTGTTCCTGTGTCGGATTTATTTCCGTTTTGAAGCTCTTCAGCAATTTCCTTATCCTCCTTTAAATTGAAGATATTGGTCGTTAGTGTAATAACGCCTGTCAGTTGGAGCTCGATTTGCTTTTAGAGTTCCTTCCTTATCCCAACGCTGTAGTGTTTTAACTGAAACACCTATTAATTCTGCAAAATCTTTCGGTTTGTAATTTGTAATATTTGACGTATTCATAAATACACCTTCATGAGTATATTTAAACACACCTAATCACTTTTATCAATATTTTTGACTACTTAAAATATCCTCCTTATTGCTCTTTTCCTAACTTATGTCAACTTTCCGGTGATATCACTTTTCCAGCTTGTTTATTGCTTTTTCTATGCGTTCAAGCCCCTCTTTGACAAATGCCCGCGGACATGCCAGATTCATACGCATAAATCCTCGGCCTTTTTCACCGAAAAATGTACCGTCATTAATATAAAGCTTACACTCTTTAATAAAAAAGTTCTCCAGCTGATCCTGATCCATCTGAAGTTCACGGCAGTCAAGCCACATCAGATACGTACCCTCAGGCTTGCACACTTTAAGCTTTGGAATCCTGGTTTTTACAAAATCAACAAAATAATCCACATTACCTTCAAGATAAACTAAAAGTTCTTCAAGCCACTGCTCCGAATACTTATAGGCGCCGATCACCATCGCTTCCTCAAAAGAATTGCCGCCTTCAAGATGCATCTGCTTCATCGGCTTTCTGAAACGTCTGCGCAGCTCTTTATTTTTAATGATACAATGGGCAATCTGCATACCGGCCAGATTGAATGTCTTTGACGGTGCCGTACACACAATACATCTTTCGGCTATTTCTTCAGACAGGCCGGCAATCACGGTATGGGAATGTCCTTTGTATACAAGGTCTCCGTGAATATCATCGGAAATCATATATAAATCATGTTTCAGGCAAATATCCGCCAGCTTTTTCAGTTCTTCTTCTGTCCATACACGGCCGCACGGATTATGGGGATTACACAAAATCACAGCCTTTGTCTTCGGTGTAATCTTTCTTTCAAAATCTTCATAATCCATCGTATAATAGCCATTCTGATTTTTCAGCGGATTTTCAACGATCACTCTGCCATTGTCACGGATACTCTTATAAAACGGTCCGTACACCGGCGTCTGGATAATAATCTCGTCTCCCGGTTCGGATACTGCCATAATTGCCAGGCAAAGGCCTGAAACAACATTTGGCGTATAACAGATCCAGTCTTTTTCAATATCATAATGATGCCGCCGCTTCATCCATGACACAATGGCCGCTTCATATTCATCAGTCGTATACTGATAACCGAAAACCTTTCTGTCAAGGACCTTCTGCATCTCCTCTATAATATACGGGGATACTTCAAAGTCCATATCCGCCACCCACATCGGCAAAACATCGGTCAGACCATGTTCATACACGTCGTCCCATTTCACACAATTTGTTCCTGTCCTGTCTATGACTTTATCAAAATCGTACACTTCTATCCCTCTCTTCATCATTTATTTTCATACGAATATTGCTTTATGTTAACCGCAGCATTCAGCCTTTGATTAAATTCTGCCATCACCTTAACGCTGGGGTTCAAAACTTTTACCCCGGCATCACCATCTTATCACTTTATGCGCAAAAAAGGAAGCCGGATTTTCCGGCTTCCCTTAACGTCTGTTTACCGGCAGTCTATCTTCTGCCCCGCCGCTTAAAATACCTGCGCCGTCTGAAATTCATTTCGTTAAGTAAAATCACACAGATCAGGTTTTCAAGCCAGCTTTCCTGTCCGCGGCAGCTTGTGCAGTGTCCGTTCATCTCAATATCTTCATCCTCCTCCATCACCGGCTGATACATATTCTCAAGGTATTTAGCCTTCTCATAAATTGCCTTAACTATTTTATCAATGCCTGTTTTATCCGGAAACTCATCAAACATCATACTTCCGTCATATTCCATCATATCGCACTGTTCTTCCACATAGGACAAAATTTCGATGCTCATCGGCAAATACTGGCTTTTGATATACCGGATATCCTCTCTGTACCTGCCTTCATCATAATCCTGCGCATAAGCCCGCATCCAGGGCGATTCCATAGGATTTGCCATAGATTTGCACCATCAGTTACATTTTATATTTAATATATGCAGCGCCGTATGATTTGCTATCGAAAAGATCATACATACAATCACAATCGCCGCGGTCAGCACTGCCTTTTCTTTTTCCGCCCTGATGCGGACTTTCTTATAAATATTCAGAACCTTATAAATGCTCAGAACCAGCCTCATAAATGCTCAGAACCAGCCTCCAAAATCTTTCGACAAAATTCACAAAAAATACTATGATAGTTGACCAAAATCGTGTATTATATAAGAGTATATGCTGTCCGGATTTTTAAACATTAAACACCAAAAATCCGCCGGCATTAAATGGCTACTTTTGGGAGGTTACTTATGCGTAAAACAAAAAGCAAAGCGTCAAGATACTGCGGTATTCTTGTCCATCCGACATCATTTCCTTCACCTTACGGCATCGGTGATATGGGGAAAGGTGCTTATGATTTTATTGATTTTTTAAAGAAAGCCGGACTGACATTATGGCAGTGTCTACCCCTGGGTCCTACTGGCTTTGGTGATTCACCTTATCAGTCCTTTTCTTCATTTGCGGGACAGCCGTTAATCATCAGTCCCGATAAATTAAAGGAAACCGGTCTGCTGACAAACAATGACCTTAAAGATATCCCCCAGTGGGATCCGAGAAAAATTGACTACGGTCCTGCCATCGCCTATAAAAACGGACTGCTGAAAAAGTCTTATGAACATTTTAAAGAATGCACAGATGAAAAACTTCTGTCGGAATATGAAGCCTTCTGTCAGACACAGGCACTCTGGCTTGATGATTATGCCCTTTTCATGGCTCTTAAAAATCTTCACAACGGTCAGTCATGGACCCAATGGGAAAATAAGTACAGATTTATTAAGCCCCGCACACGAGCTATCGCTGAAAAACAATGCGCTGATGACATCGGCTACTACAAATATATCCAGTTTATTTTCATGAAACAGTGGACAGAGCTGAAAGCCTACGCCAATGAAAACGGCATTGCCATTATCGGTGATATTCCTATTTTCGTATCTCCGGACAGTGCCGACATATGGGGAAATAAACATTTATTCCAACTTGATTCCAAAGGATATCCAAAAGCAGTGGCAGGTGTGCCGCCGGATTATTTCAGCGCCACAGGCCAATTATGGGGCAACCCTCTGTATAAATGGCCGGAGCACAAAAAAGACGGCTATGCATGGTGGACCAGCCGCATTGCGCACCAGCTTGAACTGGTGGATTATCTGCGCATCGACCATTTCAGAGGCTTTGAATCCTACTGGTCGGTTCCATACGGCGAAGAAACAGCAATCAACGGCAAATGGATCAAAGGCCCGGGCAGAGAACTCTTTGATGCGATTGCCGAAAAACTGGGAGACGACCTTCCGATCTTTGCCGAAGATCTTGGCATTATCACTCCGGAGGTGGAAGAACTCCGTGATGCCCTTGATTTCCCGGGCATGAAAGTGCTGCAGTTTGCTTTTGAAACGACAGGTGAAAGTGCTTTCCTTCCGCACCAGTTTAAAACAACCAACTGCATTTGCTATACAGGCACCCACGATAATGATACGACCAGGGGATGGTATGAGCATGCCAGCGAAGCTTCCCGCGACAAAGTGCGCCGCTATATGAGCTGCAACGGCAGCATCATCTCATGGGATTTTATCCGGACAGCCATTGCCACTACGGCAAAATACGCCATCTTCCCGCTTCAGGATCTGTTCGGTCTCGACAGCAGCGCCCGCATGAACACACCTGGTGTTGCCTCAGGCAACTGGGCATGGCGCTATGTGTCCGGAGACCTTAATGATGATACCGCGTACAGACTTAAAGAAACATGTATACTTTTCGGACGTACAGGTGACCCTGATGAAAAAGAAGAAGATGAAAAAGCTAAAGCTACAGCGGCTGATTCCGGTTCTTCAAAAAAATTATCAAAGGGTGAACGTGTATGATACGTTTTATATTTATGGCTTTATTCCTTGTACCTATATATATGATCAGTCTGCCATTATATGTTTATCACGCATTACTGAGGCGGAAAAATCCTGAAAAATCCGCAAAACAGGCACAGACCTTTGTCGTATGGGCATTGCATACACTGGTACGGATGAGCGGCGCAAGTGTTATTGTTCAGGGACTGGAAAATGTACCCGAAGACCAACCGGTCCTTTATGTCGGCAACCACCGCAGCATTTTTGATATTATCATCGGCTATAAATATGTAAAAAATAATACCGGCTTTGTGGCCAAGGATTCTCTTGAGAAGACGCCCCTGGTCGGCCGATGGATGAAGTATATCAACTGCCTGTTTTTAAACCGGACAGATATTAAAGAGGGACTTAAAACAATTCTTCATGGTATTGAGCTTGTCAAGCATGGGACTTCCATATTTATTTTTCCGGAGGGCACACGCTCTGAAGGCGATGAACTGCTACCGTTTAAGGAAGGCAGTCTGAAAATAGCCGAAAAAAGCGGATGTCTGATCATCCCTGTTGCCATTACAGGCACAGAAAATATTTTTGAAAAACAATTCCCGCGTGTACGCAAAACAACGGTTGTTTATGAATTTGGCAAACCTGTGGACTTAAAATCACTGGATAAGGAAACAAAAAAGCATGCCGGCGCCTATGTCCGTGACATTATCATCAATATGCGCAATCAGCATGAAAACATCATTGCCAAAACAGGAAAAAAATGATAAAATCTATTTTAGTCTGGTAACCGGATCTGAACAGTTACCTTAAGTTTAATAGAAATAAGGAGGCTCTATCGTGAATATTTCACCAATGGTTTTATTCTCACTCAGCCCTCTCGCAATTACATTAATCATTATCAGTGTTATCTTAATTGCTGCTATTGTTTTTCTTGCGATATGGGGACGTAAACAACAGAAAAAAATGGACGAATCTCAAAAACAGATCGAAGCTGCCGCACAGCAGATGACGATGCTGATTATCGACAAAAAGAAGATGCGTCTAAAGAATGCCGGACTTCCTCAGATTGTTGTTGATTCAACACCGAGATTTGCAAGACTTTCCAAAGTTCCTGTTGTTAAAGCTAAAGTCGGTCCAAAAGTGATGACTTTAATTTCAGATAACGAAATCTTTGATATGATTCCTATAAAGCAGGAAGTCAAAGCAACCGTCAGCGGTATTTACATCACTAAGGTGCGCAGCCTCAGAGGCCCGGCACTTGTTAAACCGCCAAAGAAAAACTTCCGCCAGAAACTGATGGCTAAAGTTAAGTCGTTAAGCGCATCAGATGACAAAGACACAAAAAGCGGAAAGACATCAGGCAAAAAAAAGAAATAAGGTACCTGTCCAGAGTCAACCTCCAAAATGCTTCGCATTTCGTCGGTGTGGCGTATCCGCCAAATAAAATTTCAAAAACAGTCTTAAAAATGCGAGCATTTTACGTCTGCTTTATGAAATTTTGCTTGGCTCTGAACAGTTACAAAATAAAAACAGGAGCGTTGATGACCTGTGCAAGTGGTAATGTAATATAATTTGTGTCTTTGGAAATAAATGGCTCCTTTTTGGTAAGAATTTAGATATGACAATTCTTATCGAAAGGGAGTATTTTTTATGCCAGTAGCAAAAGACCAGATCCGTCAAATTATTTCAGAAAACA
>JALEHN010000092.1 GCA_022770525.1 Clostridiales bacterium | reverse complement strand
AAAGACTATTGTTATGCGGCAGAAACAGTTGTCATTTCAACCTTATTATCGGCACTGACAATTCCGCTTCTCGTGATGCTGGCACAAATCATATGGCATGTGTAATCGTGAAGTTCTCATAGGAATCTTATTTTTCAGCGGGCAGAAACAGTAAATCAGGGGAAAAACAGTGTTTGTATGATATGGCTCATCGTTTTGTCGAAAAGAAGTAGCAGGTTTTATATGTGATTTCTGTTATAATATATAAAATGATTCGTTGGAGGATGAGAACAGATGGCATGTAAGCGAAGTTTCCGGTAATTGCAATATCTTTGAAACGAAGGAATTAGATACTATCAGAGTGATAGATTCGATCTGGCACTGGACAGATTTATTAAAGCAGCAGCCTTGGGTCATGAGGGTGCGAGAACCACTTTTATAGAATTAAAGGAATATCTTAAGCAGCACAATTTCCCGTGTTGAAGCAGTCGTTGTATCGGATAAGTTTAACAATAAGTCATTGGATAAACTTACAGCATATGGTCAAAACTTGAACACTGTGAGACTTACCGGTCTTGCAGTGTTTTTGGCGTCATATGGAAATTTTATTGAACTTAATATTAAAATACTGTATAATTTTAACAAATTGACACAAAAAGCTGTATAGCTTTTTACGATGAAATATAGATTGGGGGAAACTGTTCAATGGCAAGATCGTGTTTTTCAATTCCTGTTTCTGATGCTGCATTGGCAAGACAATCGGTAACTAAATACTTACAGGATAATACAAAAGCAAAAGAGGTAGTCTATAAAGGGAAAGAAACAGTATGGCAGTTTGGCAACAGCTTCGTTGGAATATGGTATTTAAAGTTTGAGTTTAAACCTTCAGAGGTTGTCATATATGGCTGGATTTCCAGCGGCTTCTCCGCCAGAGAACTGGAATTGGCCGGTTTTTCTAATCGGCGGATTATATCTGAGGCAATGAAAGTCATTGAAAAAATTAAAGCAATTCTGATGACAGGCTATGGACCGAAGGTGACTGTGCAGAATAGTTCCGGCACGATTGACGCTCTCTGGCAGGAAGGCGTGCAATATTATCAAAAAGAAAAATTCGATTTGGCGCTGGAAAAATTTGTAAAAGCAGCACAGCTTGGAAGTGCACAGGCGCAGTATCAGGCCGGATATATGTACATGATGGGTAAGGGGACTATAAAGGATTATACAAAGGCAGTTTACTGGCTGGAGAAATCAGCAGCACAGAACTATGTGAGCGCATTTAATACCCTTGGTATTTGCTACTTTAACGGCTATGGAGTGGCGAAGGATTTATATAAGGCTTTAGAGTATTATGAGAAAGCAGCAGCATTAGGACATGAAAACGCAAAAATAAGCGCTGCGGAATTAAAAAAAATTCTTGGGGATAATCCTCAGACCCCACATTCCGTACCGCCAACAACGGCAGAGCAAAAGACGATTGATGCCATTATAAATGAAGCTTCTAAATATGACAAAGCGAAACAATATGATAAGGCTTTAGAGTGCTATCAAAAGGCAGCAGAGTTAGGAAATGCTCTCGCACAAAATAATGTTGGATATGCATATGTGTATGGTGAAGGGACTGCAAAGGATTATACAAAGGCGATTTACTGGCTGGAAAAATCCGCAGCACAAAATTTTTCAGGTGCATATAACAATCTTGGCATTTGCTACAGCAACGGTTATGGCGTTGCACAGGACAAGTATAAGGCTTTAGAGTACTATCAGAAAGCAGCGGATTTAGGAAATAAAAAAGCTTTAGAAAACGCTGAAGTTTTAAAGAAGTATCTAGAGTCAAATTCCAAGACACAACATTTTGTACCGCAAACACCGGCAGAACCAAAAACAATTGATACTCTCTGGCGCTTATTGAATCAATGGGCAACGAGAGAAAGCGCAGATCCAAAAACAATTGATACTCTCTGGCAGGAAGGCGTGCAATATTATCAAAAAGAAAAATTCGATTTGGCGATGGAAAAATTTGTAAAAGCAGCACAGCTTGGAAGTGCACAGGCGCAGTATCAGGCCGGATATATGTACATGATCGGGAAAGGGATTATAAAGGATTATACAAAGGCGGTTTACTGGCTGGAAAAATCCGCAGCACAGAACTTTGTGAGCGCATTTAATAGTCTTGGTATTTGTTATTGTAACGGCTATGGAGTGACAAAGGATTTTTACAAAGCCTTGGAGTATTATCAGAAGGCGGCAGCTTTAGGACATGAAAATGCAAAAAACAGTGCTGAAACTCTAATAAAATACCTTGAAAATCACCCGGAAATAAAAAAAACTCCTGATGATCGCTCTGCAATTTCACAGACATCAATTTCACAGACATCCATTTCACCGGTAGAGGAACTGGAGGGTATGATTGGTCTTGAACATGCAAAACAGGATTTGAAGGAGATGATCCAGCTTCTTGAATATCAGAAGAAGAGAAAAGAACAAAACAAAAAGACATCTCCTGTATCCATGCACATGGTTTTCACAGGTAATCCGGGAACGGGTAAGACAACAGTTGCAAGAATCATAGCCAAAATGTATCATCAGCTGGGGCTGCTTGAAAAAGCAGAAGTTGTGGAGGTTAGCCGTGCGGATCTTGTTGCTGAATATATAGGGCAGACAGCAGTAAAAACCCAAAAAAAGATAGAAGAGGCATTAGGCGGCGTTCTCTTTATAGATGAAGCCTATACACTGGTAAAGCAGGGTTCACCAAAAGATTATGGGCAGGAAGCTATCGATACTTTACTAAAGGCGATGGAGGATTACAGGGATCGATTAATGGTTATCGTGGCTGGATATACTGAAGAAATGAGTCAGTTTATCAACAGCAATCCGGGACTTAAATCACGTTTTAAAAAGGTTCTTCATTTCGATGACTATAATGCTGAGCAGCTGTGCAAGATTTTTTACAAATTTACAGAATCAGATGAATACAGTGTAGATGATGCGGGAAAAGAAATATTGACCAGACATTTTGAAAAAGTATATCGAAATAAAGGGTCAAAATTTGGAAATGCCCGTGATGTACGTAATTTTTATCAGGATGTACTTACAAAACATGTTGTACGGGTTTCGGGCGAGAGTGGCGTAAACAGTGATATTATTTCAAAAGAAGATATTGAAGCGGCCATCAATGTAAAGAAAAAAACAGAAAGCAATGCATTGGAACGCTTAAACGAAATGGTCGGTCTTGAAAATGTTAAGAAACAGGTCAATGAATTGATACGTCTTATAAAATATCAAAAGATATGTCAGATGAAAAATATAAAGACAGAACCTGTATCTATGCATATGGTTTTTACCGGAAATCCGGGAACAGGAAAGACGACAGTTGCACGACTTATTGGGGAAATCTGTAATGAAATAGGATTCTTGCCAACGCCGGATTGCATTGAGGCGGACCGCAGCATGCTGGTGGCAGAATACGTAGGCCATACAGCTTTAAAAACAAAAAATGTCATCGACAGGGCACTGGGAGGCGTTTTATTCATCGACGAGGCCTATACTCTGGCTAATAAAGGAGCAAGAGACTTTGGGCAGGAAGCCATCGATACCTTGTTAAAGGAAATGGAAGACCACAGAGAAAGTCTTGTTGTAATCGTAGCCGGATATATTGATGAAATGCAGGTATTTATCGATAGTAACCCGGGATTAAAATCAAGATTTACAAGAAAAATACATTTCGATGATTACCGGGCAGACGAACTGGAAGAGATTTTTACAAAGCTGGCAAAGGACTATGTCATCTCTGATGAGGCTCAAACTGAATTACATAGAATCTTTGAAATGATGTACAGTAATAAAGCTGAACATTTTGGAAACGGCAGAGAAGTAAGAAACTTTTATGAAAAAGTTATTTCTAAGCTGGCATATCGAATCAGCGGTTTATCAGCGTATAGTGAGCGCGATTTGACATTGATAACCGCAGAGGATGTTCTTGCTGCAGAAGCAGAATACATGGAAAATAGCGATGACGGCAATAACAATAAACGGCGTATAGGATTTTAACTGCGGTTAAATATATGAATTTTGATGATAAAACGTGTACTATATATTGATTGTATAATGCAAAATAATGCTATATAAAGTATAATGAATGATGCATTAGAAGCAAATGGACACGATGGATTTGCTATAGCGGTGAACGTTATTCGTCGAAGAAAGTAGTAAAATTGATACGAGGAAAATACTCATTGTGAAACAGCAGTAAAGCGGGTATAATTAAATAAAGAAAAGGATAATTTGCATAAAATGATAGAAGAAAGGCGGTGTATCATATGACTATGTTACAGGAACAGGCTGTTCAGATGATTCAGGATATGTCCGATGATAATGTAGGATTCCTGATTGAAGTGATTCAGCGGTTAATACCAAAGAAAACATATACCAGTGTTATTTATCCGTCTCAGAAACAAGATGAAAAGATGCAGGCGTTTAAGGAACTGGTAGCAACCAGAAACGAAGTAAAAAAATATCTGCCGGATGCTTTTGATCCGGATGCAGAGCTGGAAGCATCGAGAACCGTATGCACCAAATGACGGAGCTACCAAAAAGGAGCTTCAACTGAAGACTTCGTCCAGTAAACAAATCCTGCCACTTCCAGATCTCGTATTTGAAGCAATCGTTGAAGAACGCAAGAAATACGAAAAGAATCGTAGACGCAGAGGAAATACCACAAGAGTTACTCTCTTATATGGAAGACGTAATGCCGGAAACAAAGAAATCGAATACAGAAAATGTTTTGGATACGGTTATTGATGTGGAAAAATATTTACAGAACTAATGTTCGCATGATATGTACAATTATTAATTTCCATGATATAATATTCCTTAAGTTTGAGTATTACTTTGTCCACGTTAGTTTTACGACTTTTTATCAGTCTGCAAAATATCAAGCGGTGAACAAACTTCGTCGAAAGGCATATTCAGGAAATGTGCTTCGACGAATTTCTGCCTGATACACGAACTTTTTTGATATGAAAATCAGGAGGTGCTTTTGTGCAAAACTCACAACAAATCTTCAAACTTCACTCTGAATACAAGCCAACCGGTGATCAACCCCAGGCAATCGAAAAGCTGGTCAAAGGTTTCAGGGAGGGCAATCAGTTTGAAACGTTACTTGGTGTTACCGGTTCAGGTAAGACCTTCACAATGGCCAATGTGATTCAGGCTTTGAACAAGCCGACGCTGATATTGGCCCATAATAAGACGCTGGCAGCCCAGCTTTACGGCGAGTTTAAGGAAATGTTTCCCGAAAATGCGGTGGAATATTTTGTGTCCTATTATGATTATTACCAGCCGGAGGCGTATGTACCGTCTTCGGATACGTATATTGCAAAAGATTCCGCAATCAATGATGAGATCGATAAGCTGCGGCATTCAGCAACAGCGGCGTTATCGGAGCGCAAAGATGTGATTATCGTATCGTCCGTATCATGTATTTACGGCCTGGGCAGCCCGATTGATTATAATGAAATGGTTGTATCACTGCGTCCGGGCATGGAAAAAGACAGAGATGAAGTCATTCGGAAGCTGATCCATATGCAGTACTCAAGAAATGATATGGATTTCAAGCGGGGGACTTTCCGCGTTCACGGTGATGTTGTAGAGATTTTTCCGGCTTCAGCAGGTGATGTGGCTGTCAGAGTTGAATTTTTTGGTGATGAAGTGGACAGAATCACGGAGTTCGATCCGCTGACCGGTGAAGTGAAGAGCCGCCTCGGACATGTGGCCATTTTCCCGGCATCGCATTATGTTGTATCGCCGGAGCGAATGGACGAGGCGATTAAAGCGATTGAGGCGGAGCTTGACGAACGGGTGAAGTATTTTAAACGGGAAGATAAACTTCTTGAAGCGCAGCGCATATCAGAGCGGACAAACTATGATATTGAAATGATGCGGGAGACAGGTTTTTGTTCCGGTGTAGAGAATTATTCCATGCATTTGTCGGGGCTAAAGCCGGGACAGCCGCCGCATACGCTGATTGACTATTTTCCGGATGAGTTTTTAATGATTGTGGACGAGTCGCATATTACGATTCCGCAGGTCAGGGGTATGTATGCCGGTGACCAGTCACGAAAGTCAACCCTTGTGGATTATGGGTTCAGACTGCCTTCGGCGAAAGATAATCGTCCGCTGAATTTTGAAGAGTTTGAGAGCAAAATCGATCAGATGCTTTTCGTGTCTGCGACGCCGAATGATTACGAGGCAGAGCATGAACTTTTGAGGGCAGAGCAGATTATCCGCCCGACGGGACTTTTAGATCCAAAAGTTGAAGTGCGGCCGATCGAAGGCCAGATTGATGACCTGATCGGTGAAGTCAATAAAGAAACAGCACAGGGACACAAGGTGCTGATTACGACGCTGACAAAACGGATGGCTGAGGATCTGACCGATTATATGAAAGAAGTCGGTATACGTGTCAAATATCTGCATTCGGACATTGATACACTGGAACGTACGGAAATTGTCAGAGATCTGCGTATGAATGTTTTTGATGTGCTTGTAGGTATCAACCTTTTAAGAGAAGGTCTTGATATTCCGGAAATCACGCTTGTGGCGATTCTTGACGCAGATAAAGAGGGATTTCTCCGTTCTGAGACATCTCTGATTCAGACCATCGGCAGGGCGGCGAGAAATGCCGACGGACATGTTATTATGTATGCGGATCATATCACAGATTCCATGGACAAAGCGATTTCAGAGACAAACCGACGCCGTCAGATACAGCAGGCCTATAATGAAGCTCATGGTATTACACCACAGACAATTAAAAAGGCAGTCCGTGATCTGATCAGTATTTCAAAGGCTGCGGATGATACCGGTGACCAGCTGCTCAAAGATGCGGAATCCATGAGTAAAAAAGAACTGACAAAACTGATCGAACAGCTGACAAAGAAGATGCATTCGGCAGCTGCGGATCTGAATTTCGAAACAGCAGCGAAGCTTCGTGATGAAATCATAGAGCTTAAAAAGCAGCTGCATGATATTTAAGCTCGATTAAAAACTGTGGAAAAACAGAGGGAGAGACTTTGTTTTCCACAGTTTTTGTGATATAGGATTATGGGAGTGCGCAGTACGAAACAATCCGTAATCATATTTCTGACACTCTCATCGTTATAGGAAATTGTGATTTCTTATATTATAAAACACTCCGCGAAGATGCGCACGCTTTTGTATAGGAATTTTGTTGCTGAAGCGACGTAAGCGTTTGCTGCGCGGAACATCCTGTGATGATGGCGGTATAATATTTGCGCCACTGGTTTGCGACGGCGTTCTCACTATATTTGATGCTGCCTGCTTTGGATTGCCTGCAGCAATGGCTGTAAAAATCCGGATCTTCTGACAGATGGCGGATATATTCTATAAACTCCGGTGTTGTCCGTGCGTATTGAACAAAATCAAATAATATATTGTCATAGATTTCCAGCTTGCGCACGACGATCGGCAGTCCGCAGCTCATAGCTTCAAGCACGGTCATCGGAAAAAGTTCTTCATAAGACGGCAGAAGCATCATATCACAGGCATTGTAAAGAAGATTCATTTCTTCGTGATCCACAAGACCGAGAAATGTCAGATTTTTGGGCGGATTGGATACGACCCGGCGGATCAGCTCATAGTCCTTGGAAATTTTCCCGAAGGAAAAATCACCGGCCCATACAAAATGGATCTGCGGCATCTGCATTGCCATTTGTACAAAGTCCAGGACACCTTTGCGCTTTTGCAGCTGTCCGGCGCATAATACGGTAAAGCCGTTTTCATGTAAATGAAAGTGTGACCGGGCTTTTTCTTTTTCGCCGGGGGTCATACGAAAAAATTTCTTTGAGGATACGACATTTGGGATGTAGGTTACTTTGTCTCTTGATATACCGTAGCTTTCAAGCACATCGATAAAATACGGATTCACGGTGACCAGTGCGTCCATCTGCCTGTAAAAGAATAAAACATATTTATAAAACAGATATTGAATCGGCCGCGGCAGCTGAATACTGTTTTTTAATGTTTCAGGCAGAAAATGGACATAGCCGACATTTTTAATCCCTTTGATTCTTCCAATCCACGCTTTCAGAAGAAATTCAGGATTAATTGTGTGAAAATGGTTCAGCTGGCATGATAAACTGCCGTTTTCGGCAATTTTAAAATCATCGGGCAGATAGTTTTTAATCAGTGCGACCTGTTCGTCATGAGCGCTTAATACGCCGTGGCCTTTGGTCATGTCTGCTTTGGAATACATACGAATTGTAAACATTTGAAACTCCTTTCTGTGAACGAAATATAATTACGGTGCCGTCAGCCTCTCTTTTGAAAATGATGGATGACAGAACCCGGCAGTGTATAATAAAGTACCGGCATTGTGTGATACCGAAGAATAACATTGTCATACAGTTTAACGGCTCTTTTTGCAAAGGTTTCTTTTGAAAAGTTTTCTGCGGTTTTCAGCGCATTATTTTTCAGGAAAGATATCCGGGATTTTTCAGTCAGCAGCATGAGACCCTTCGCAAATGATTCACTGTCTTCGAAAAAGCAGCCGTTAACCTCGGGATTTAATATCGTGTTCAGACATTCGTCTTTCATACATAAAACAGGAAGCCCGCATGCCATTGCTTCAATATAAGTTAGTCCCTGCGTTTCGCTGTTTGAAGCGGAAACAAAAATGTCACCGAGATGATAGTAGCGATATATATTTTCAGACGGAATCATGCCTGTAAAATGCACATTTTCACGGAGACCGGCATCAGATACAAGTGCTTCAAGGCGGCTTCGGTCAGGACCGTCACCGACAATCACAAGATGCGCATTCCTGCTGCGTACTTTTGGTGTCTGCATCTGTTCAATGAGAAAATCAATATTTTTTTCGCGGGCAAGTCTTCCCACAGTCACCAGCACAGGTACATTTTCCGGTATATGAAGGCTTGTTTTAAGTTCTGTCTGAAAGTTTTCATCGACCGGTTTTTGAAGCATTTCCAGCGAAAGACCGGTCGGTATAACGGCAATCGGAGAACTTACGCCATAGTTTTTCAATATATGCTCGGTTTTCTTTGTCGGTGCAATGACGGCATCGGCATGATTGCAGATCAGCCGTGAACCTGTGGATACAATTTTTTTGCCCAGTGTTTTATTCGGGCAGAAATAATGGGTATAATATTCATATAAAGTGTGATAGGTATGCACGATCGGGATATTCAAATGGCGGGCCAGTTTTTTTGCAAAGACAAATGTAAAAAATTCGCATTGTGAATGAATAATCTGTGGTGCCCAGTCAATAATATCTTCCAGTAACGGTGTGTTGAATGAAACAGTGGCTCTCGCATCCGGATATATTTTAATCGGTATGGATTTAATATAATAAACGTCGCCGTCCACATAAGAATGATGGGACTGTGATAACGTAAGGACACGGACATCGTGGCCGGCTGCTTTAAGTGCGGATTGAAGATTGCGGACGGATACCGCAACACCGTTGATCATTGTATCATATGCATCTGTAGTAATTAATATTTTCATAGAGAATCCTCCCTGTCAGTATATTTATCATTGAGTAATTGTCGAATTGTTTTTCAGGTTTGTTATTTTATATGTGGTCAGGCGAAAAACCCGGCAATATGGGTAATAATCGTGGAAAGCCCGACGCTGTATAAAAAAATGGAACATGGCTTACATAAAGTAATGATTACAGTAAATTTTTTAAAGGTCATTTTTGTGAGGCCTGCCAGCATACAAAGAAAGTCATCAGGTGCCACCGGCAGGAAAATAGCGATGGCAAAAAGTTTGTCAAATCGCTGTCCCTGATCCAGCCATCCGATATATTTTTCGTAAACTTTGTGTGAGGAAAGCTGTATAAGTAATGGTTTGCCGAATTTTCGGATCAGAAGAAAATTAATACATGAGCCGATGCAGATGCTCACATAATTATAAATAAATCCCCACAGAGGTCCAAAGCAGATGACACCGGCCACACAGGTCAGCCCGCCGGGAATAATCGGAACGACGACCTGGGCAATCTGAATGATCATAAAAATAATCGGAGCCAGTATGCCGTACTGCATCAGATAATTTTGAAGTGTTTCCGGTGAGGCAAAAACATTTTTTCTGAAACAAATGATGATAAAAACAACTGTGGCAATAATACCTGCAATCGTACTTATTTTTAATAATGTTGAAAGTATTTTATCTTTTTTCGCTGAAAGTATGTTATTTTGTTTTGTTAAAAGTATTTTCTCTGTTTTCATTGTTTGATGATATGTATTCCGGTGACATTGAAAGTCGCCGGAAATCTTCCTTTCTCCGGTTAGTACACGAGTACCGGGTATTTCAAAATCGCTATAACCTGTTTAATGGATTGTTACGACTATATTATAAAAGACACAGTTAAAGATAGTTTTAATTCCGTTTTAAGATGATATAAAAAAGAATAAAGAAATTCCTAAAGATTTTATTAAGAAGCAAATTAAAACAGAACAAACGTTTGACTGTTTGGACGTGATATGGTATACTTGGGCATAGCAGAAGAGACATTTACATGATAATCTGTGCCGTCGGCCAAAGACGGCGGAATGGAGATTGATATGGCAAATAGAAAAGAATATATAGAAATTAAAGGCGCAAAAGAACATAATTTAAAAAATATTGATCTTAAGATCCCGAGGAATGAGCTGGTTGTGTTTACCGGATTAAGTGGTTCGGGAAAGTCATCACTGGCCTTTGATACGATTTATGCCGAAGGACAGCGGCGCTATATGGAATCATTATCTTCCTATGCCCGTCAGTTCCTCGGCCAGATGGAGAAACCTGATGTAGAAAGTATTTCAGGCCTTTCACCGGCGATTTCCATTGACCAGAAATCAACAAACAGGAATCCCAGATCTACTGTCGGAACAGTGACAGAGATTTATGACTATCTGAGACTATTATTTGCGCGTATCGGTATTCCCCACTGTCCGGTGTGCGGCAAAGTGATACAAAAGCAGACGGTGGATCAGATGGTTGATGCGGTGATGAAGCTGCCTGAGCGGACAAAAATTCAGATTCTGGCGCCTGTTGTCCGCGGACGTAAAGGTGAACATGTCAAGCTGTTTGAGTCTGCAAGAAAAAGCGGGTATGTCCGTGTTATGGCTGACGGACATATGTACGAGCTTTCCGAGGAAATCAAACTAGAGAAGAATAAAAAGCATAATATCGAAATCATAGTAGACCGTATTGCCGTACGGGAAGGGATAGAAAAGCGGCTGACCGATTCCATTGAAACAGCACTGAAGCTTTCCGACGGACTTCTTATTGTTGATGTCATCGGCGGCGAACCTATGAATTTCAGTCAGAGCTTTTCCTGTCCGGACTGCGGTGTCAGCCTCGACGAGATTGAGCCGCGAAGCTTTTCGTTCAATAATCCCTTCGGAGCCTGCCCGGTATGTTATGGCCTTGGCTATAAGATGGAGTTTTCTGTGGATCTGATGATTCCGGATCCGTCGTTAAGTATAGCGGAAGGTGCGATTGCCGTTATGGGCTGGCAGTCTGCGGTTGATAAAAACAGTTATACGAGAGCGATTTTAAACGCGCTGGCCGAAGAATACGATTTCAGTCTTGAAACACCGTTTAAGGATTATCCGGAAAAAATCAAAAATATTATTATTCATGGTACCAATGGCCACGAAGTTAAGGTACACTACCGCGGTCAGAGGGGCGAAGGCATTTACGATGTGGCTTTTGAAGGTCTTATACGCAATGTCGAGCGCCGTTACAGGGAGACAGGTTCAGAGCTTACAAAGCAGGAATATGAATCATTTATGGAGATCACACCTTGTCCGGAATGCCACGGTCAGCGTCTGAAAAAGGAATCACTGGCAGTGACGGTGTCCGGAAAGAACATTGCGGAGATGACCGAGATGTCCATGCTGGAGCTGAACGACTTTCTGAACCATATGGAACTGACCGAACAGCAGCATCTGATCGGTGACCAGATATTAAAGGAAATACGCGCAAGAGTCGGTTTCCTGATTGATGTCGGACTTGATTACCTGACATTATCAAGAGCCACGTCATCACTTTCCGGAGGTGAGGCACAGCGTATCCGTCTGGCAACACAGATCGGCTCAGGTCTTGTGGGCGTTGCCTATATCCTTGATGAACCAAGTATCGGGCTTCATCAGAAGGATAATGACAAGCTTCTTAAAACACTTAAAAACCTCAGAGACCTGGGGAATACACTGATTGTTGTCGAGCATGATGAAGATACAATGATGGAAGCGGATTACATTGTGGATGTCGGCCCGGGGGCCGGAGAACACGGCGGCTATGTCGTTGCTGCGGGAACGGCAAAAGAGATTATGCGCAATAAAAAGTCTATCACAGGTGCTTATTTAAGCGGGCGCATCAGAATCCCTGTTCCAAAAACCCGCCGCCAGCCGACCGGTTTTCTGCATATTACAGGTGCGGCACAGAACAATCTGAAGCATATCAATGTGGATATACCGCTTGGTGTATTTACCTGTGTGACCGGTGTATCAGGTTCGGGAAAAAGCTCTCTTGTCAATGAAATTCTGTATAAACATCTTGCAAGAGAGCTAAACGGTGCGAGAATTGTCCATCCGGGAAAATTTGATGCGATGGAGGGCATAGAACAGCTGGATAAAGTCATCAACATCGATCAGTCACCGATCGGTCGGACACCACGTTCAAATCCTGCGACATATACCGGTGTGTTTGATATGATTCGTGATTTATTTGCCGCAACAACCGATGCCAAAGAACGGGGCTATAAAAAGGGACGCTTCAGCTTCAATGTCAAGGGCGGACGCTGTGAGGCCTGCTCCGGTGACGGTATTATCAAAATAGAAATGCATTTTCTTTCCGATGTATATGTGCCTTGTGAGGTATGCCGCGGCAAGCGCTACAACAGGGAAACACTGGAAGTTAAGTATAAGGGCAAGAGCATTTATGATGTGCTTGATATGACTGTTGAGGAAGCGCTGACATTTTTTGAGAATGTGCCTTCCATACGCAGAAAGCTGGAAACGTTAAATGACGTAGGTCTGTCCTATATCCGCCTCGGACAGCCGTCCACAACATTGTCCGGCGGCGAAGCGCAGCGTGTTAAACTGGCGACGGAGCTGAGCCGGAGAAGTACCGGAAAGACGATTTATATTCTTGACGAGCCGACAACAGGCCTTCATTTTGCCGATGTCCATAAATTGATTGAAATATTGCACAGACTTACCGAAGGCGGAAATACAGTGGTTGTGATTGAGCATAATCTTGATGTGATTAAAACGGCTGATTATATTATCGATATCGGACCTAACGGCGGAGACCGGGGCGGCACCGTCATTGCCAAAGGCACACCGGAACAGGTGGCCGAAAATGAAGACTCATATACAGGCCAATATGTTAAAAAATATTTACAGAGGGATATGAATCGTGAAGCCAGCGAAGAATGCCCGATTTAATAAATCTGCTGGCAGCATCATTTGCTGATATCGCTTAAAACGAGTGAAAACAGAAGATAAATGCTGTAAAAATGCAAGGTTAATGCCGTAAAAACCGGGAATTAGTGAAAGTACTGCAGGCAACATTCCGGGAGATTTGTAAAATTCTGGATGAATACTGCAGTACTTTTTTGTGATTATGTCTTGAGAACACAGCGGTCAGTCATATATTTGTAAAAATTTAATAAAATTCAAGTAATCTGTAAGAAATGTCTTGAAAAACAACAGTAAATAAGTTATTATGTAATTGTTAACAAATAATTACATAAAGTGTGTCAAGCCTGTAAATATGTTTCGGGTTTATTTTTCTACACACTTCCACACATTATGGAGGCGTTATCGTGAGTAAAAGATTTAGAAAATTTCTTTCATTTTCATTAATCGCTGTGATGTCATTTTCCCTTGCAATGCCGGTTAATGCAGCAAAGACAAAGGATGAGGCACAGCAGCGTATTGAAGAACTTGAAAATGAAAAGAAGTCATTGGAAGATAAATTGGCAAATCTGAAGGCAAACAAGACGACAACAGAGAATTACATTACAGAACTTGATCAGCAGATGACAGATGTTTCAGAGCAGATCGCAGTACTGAATGACAAGCTTGCGGATCTGGAGGCACAGATTGCCGAGACAGAAGCTTCACTGGAAGAAGCAAAAGAAAAAGAAGCGCAGCAGTATGAAGTTCTTAAGCTTCGTATTAAAACGATGTATGAAAAAGGACAGACAAGCTATCTTGAGATTCTTCTGAATGCTGCCGATGTTTCCACATCACTGAACAGTTCAGAGTATATTTCAAAGATTTCTGACTTTGACAATGACCTGCTCCAGAATCTTGAGAAAACAAGACAGGAAATTGCGGAATATGAAGAACAGCTGAATGCGGAAAAAGCCGACCAGGAAGAGAAAAAGGCAGAATTAGAAACAAAGAAAGAAGAAATCAATACAATCACTGAAGCCAAAAAAGAAGAACTGTCAGCCCTTGGTGAAAGCATTGACAGTGCTGAAGGCGAACTTTCAGATGTCGAACAGGATCTTGCAAATGAGAATGAAATCCTTGCAGGTATCAATGCAGCCCAGGCAGCAGCCCAGGCTGAGTATGAGCGTCTGAAAAATCAGCTTTCATCAGGTTCTTCAAATGCCCAGACAGCTGCAAATGAAGCCAATAAAATAGCTCAGCAGCAGCAGGCAAACGCTGATGCGGCCAAACAGGAGGCAGCCAATAAGCAGGCAGAAGCCGACAGACTTGCGGCAGAAGCTGAACAGGCAGAAGAGGCAGAGCGTGCACAGAAAGAAGCTGAAAAAGCAGAAGCCGAAAGGCTTGCGGCGGAAGCGGCGGCAAAAGCTGAAGAAGCTAAAAAGCAGGCAGAAGCAGCCCAGGCAGAAGCCGAAAAGAAACAGCAGGAGGCAGACAAACAGCAGCAGAGCTCAGGCGGCGGTACTCTTGCAACAGGCTCAGGAAGCTTTACATGGCCGTTACCGGGTTATACAAAAATCAGTTCAAACTTTGGTTCACGTATTTGTCCGTTCCACGGTCCTGAAAACCATAACGGCATCGATATCCCGGCAGCAGGCGGTACACCTGTACTGGCAGCAGACTCTGGTGTTGTTACAGCAGCAGCTTACCATTACAGCTTAGGCAACTATGTTGTCATCAACCATGGCAATGGTTACAGCACATGGTACTTACATAACTCAAGCCTGAATGTTTCTGTTGGACAGAACGTATCAAGAGGACAGGTCATTTCATATGTCGGTACAACAGGTTCCTCTACCGGCAACCATCTTGACTTCAGAATCATGACAAGCAGCGGTTCTTATCTGGATCCGTTAAGCTTTGTAACACCATATTAATGACAAGAAGATAAACAAAAAGTCATCTTTCAGTTTAAAGGGAAGATGACTTTATTTGTTTCAGGGTAAAATGCTTTTTTTGTTTCAGGGGGAAGATGGTTTTATTTTCGCTACAGGGGAAGACTGGTCATTTTTATCTAATGATAAAGATGACTGTATTTTTCATATTTTGGGGGTGGATTTTACAGAAAAAATATTGTAGAATTAACCTGCAATAGTAAAAGACGCAACATCATATGGAGGAATTACTGTGAAAAACGAAATGATTATTGTTCTGGACTTTGGCGGTCAGTATAATCAGCTGATTGCAAGACGTGTCCGTGAGTGCAATGTTTATTGTGAAGTTAAACCTTATACGATGACCATTGATGAGATTAAAGCATTAAATCCGAGAGGTATTATATTTACAGGCGGGCCAAACAGTGTCTATGATGAGAGCTCACCGCATTATGATAAAGAAATTTTCGAACTGGGTATTCCGATTCTCGGCATTTGCTACGGTTCACAGCTGATGGCATATACCCTTGACGGTGTCGTTGAAACAGCACCGGTCAGTGAATATGGTCATACAGAAGTCGATGTTGACACAACAGATGTTTTATTTGAAGGCGTATCTGAAAAAACAGTCTGTTGGATGAGCCATACAGATTATATTTCCAAAACACCGGAAGGCTTTAAAGTTACGGCGCATACACCTGTATGTCCGGTAGCAGCGATGGCATGCCCTGAAAGAAAACTTTATGCGACCCAGTTCCATCCGGAAGTTATGCATACAAAAGAAGGTATGAAGATGCTTTCAAACTTTGTTTATAAAGTATGCGGCTGCGCGGGAGACTGGAAGATGGAATCTTTCGTTGAGTCGACAATCCAGTCACTCCGCGAAAAAATCGGCAGCGGAAAAGTGCTGTGTGCACTGTCAGGCGGTGTGGATTCATCAGTTGCAGCTGTATTGCTTTCAAAGGCTGTCGGCAAGCAGCTGACCTGTGTCTTTGTTGATCATGGTCTTCTCAGAAAAAATGAAGGTGATGAGGTGGAGGCCGTATTTGGACCGGATGGCCCTTATGAGCTGAACTTTATCCGTGTCAACGCACAGCAGCGCTATTATGATAAATTAAAAGGCGTTGAAGAGCCTGAAAGAAAGCGTAAAATCATCGGTGAAGAGTTTATCCGTGTTTTTGAAGAAGAAGCAAAGAAAATCGGTGCTGTAGATTTCCTTGTTCAGGGAACGATTTATCCGGACGTTATTGAAAGCGGTCTCGGAAAATCAGCAGTGATCAAGTCTCACCACAACGTGGGCGGTTTGCCGGACGTTGTTGACTTTAAGGAGATTATCGAGCCGCTGCGCATGTTGTTTAAAGATGAAGTGCGCAAAGCCGGCCTTGAACTTGGCATGCCGGAATATCTCGTGTTCAGACAGCCGTTCCCGGGCCCGGGTCTCGGTGTCCGTATCGTCGGCGAAGTGACCGAAGAAAAAGTGCGTATCGTACAGGAAGCTGACTATATTTACAGAGAAGAACTGGCAAAAGCAGGCGCTGATAAAAACCTCGGTCAGTATTTCGCAGCTCTTACCAATATGCGTTCCGTCGGCGTCATGGGCGACTTCAGAACCTATGACTATGCCGTGGCACTGCGCGCTGTCCTGACAAGCGACTTCATGACTGCCGAAGCCGCAGAAATCCCTTGGGATGTATTGTCAAAAGTTGCAAGCCGAATCGTCAATGAAGTCAAAGGCGTAAATCGTGTGCTTTATGACTGCACAGGAAAACCACCGGCGACAATTGAGTTTGAATAGGATTTTGCAAAATTAGATCCAGTATTTATGCGGGTTCCAAGCAAATTCCGTTATTTTTTGGCAACGGATTGGCAACACTTTTGCGCGGACTACAAGCGGTGCACAGCTGAGTTGAATTGGCTGATGGGAGCTTGCTCACATGCAGACAGATTCAAACGAAGCTGTATAGCGCGCCAGCGCGACATGAGCATGAAGTGAAACGGAATGCGAATGGCATCGCGAATATATATTTCTATAACATAAAAATCTTACTGATGAACTGTTTCCAAAATTGGAAAGAGCAGTCAGTAAGGTTTTTCTTTTTGCATTTCTTTATTGATTCTCTTTTTTCAGTACCTTGATGAGTTCGTCAGAGAGTTCCTGAGTCGGAACCTTTGCCAGAATCTCAGAGGTGTCCAGCTTCGGATAGTTATATCGCCAGTTATCGTATTCTTCCTGGCTGATCTCTCCGGATTCCAGTTTTGCAGCCATTTGCTGCCATGCATGAAAAGGTGCGAACAGATGCTGATATTCGCTGTGCTCCCGGTCAAGTCGGAGACAGAGTTCTCCGTCAATCTCTCCAATTTTAATTCCATACATATCTTCCAGAGTAAAGAGTGTATGCATGAGACCTAGATAGGAGTCAATATTCGGGACATTGATGGCTCTGGGGCTGACATCGAAGATCTGAGCCATTTCTTTGACCAGATCAGCTTTAGGGCTTCTGGCTTCTGTTTCGTACTGTGCCACACGGACATCCGAAGTCTTTCCAAGGAACCCAAGAAGTTCGCCAAGCTCCTTCTGCTTCATGCCTTTTCTGTTTCTGAAAAATTTAATACGTTTTCCAAATGCCATAGGAATCTCTCCTTTTCTGAAATCTTTTATTCATTTTTGGATATAAGTTCCGTCCGTTATGAACGGAATAGGAACTGGTGGTTAACGATATTTGTTTAAATCAGTATAGCATATGGAAAAATTGTACGCAATAGGAACTTAAACAAAAAAATTTAATTGCTGACATTCAAACCACTTGACTTAACGGAAAATAGTTAATATAATAGAGCGGAACTTAACTGAATAAAGTTAAGCTTAAGAAAAATTGAAAATGATGTTGTATAAGGGGTCTTCAGATCCCTTATAAGTAGAGAGTATTTTATCTGCTCTCGAAAATTATGGAGAGGAGGTGAAGGGAATGGCTGAACTGATGAATGGTTTCCTGACCACAGAAGAGGTAATGGACATTTTACAGGTCAAACAGTCAAAGGCATATCAGATTATCCGTCAGTTGAATAAGGAACTCAGCGAAATGGGGCTGATTACTGTTTCGGGGCGTGTGGATGCCAATTATTTCAAAAAGAAATTGTGTTATGAAGAAAAGTAGGAGGTACGCAAGATGGCAGTTTATCAGGAAAAAGACAAAGGTACATGGAGAGTGGTGTTCAGGTACACCGATTTTACCGGGGAAAGAAAGCAGACGCAGAAACGTGGTTTCAAGACCAAACGGGAAGCGACTGCATGGGAACATGAAATGATGCTCCGAAAAGGAAATAAGCTGGATATGACGTTTGAGAGCTTTTATGAGATTTATTCCGAGTATAAACG
>JALEHN010000088.1 GCA_022770525.1 Clostridiales bacterium | reverse complement strand
CCGCTGAAAAATAAGATTCCTATGAGAACTTCACGATTACACATGCCATATGATTTGTGCCAGCATCACGAGAAGCGGAATTGTCAGTGCCGATAATAAGGTTGAAATGACAACTGTTTCTGCCGCATAACAATAGTCTTTCTGATGGAGCTGCGCATAGACTGCAACATTTGACCCTACCGGACATGCCACAGCAATCAGAAGACACATTTTCAGCGGTAAAAATTCATCAGGCAGAATGCTCAGTACACCAAGGGCAACGAGCGGTATCACAATCAGACGTACAGCAGATATACCGTATAACTTTATGTTTTTTACCATTGCTTTAATGTCTGTTTTTGCCAGATAAACGCCGGATACGATCATAGCAATCGGCGTATTTAAGTTTGCAGAGGCCGTAATGACATCTTCCACGACCTGCGGCAATGTTACCGGTAAGAAAAATAAAAGGAGACCAATGATAAAACTGATGATAAACGGTGACAGCACAATTTTCTTAATACTGATACTGCTTTTTCCCTTTTCGCCGGTAAGTACAGCCACCCCATAAGTAGACTGAAAGATATTCAGATAGGCAATAAACGGTGCTGCCAAAAGTACGGCACTGTCCCCAAGTACTGCCAGAATCAACGGAATTCCGAAAAAACCGGGATTTGAAAATGCCGCCGCAAAATGGGCAATGGCATCTTTTCTGAAAAATATTCTGGCAATGCATATGGCTATTGCTAAAATAATCAATGAAAAAAGAAGGGAATACAATAAATAGATCGTCTGCTGCCTTGTATGTTCCGTAAGAAAACTTTTTATGATCACACACGGAAGAATCAGTGTAATCAGCAGGTTTGCAAGGCTTGCACTGCCTTTTTCCGTCACCTTGTTCTTCCTGTACAATATCGCTCCGATAATTATAAATATAAACATGACAGCCAGACGTTTCAAAAGAATCAGTAATAAAACCATGATCAATCCTCCCATAAAATATTAGTATCTGTTCAGAGCCAACCTCTGGACATTTACAAATATTGACTTTATTTTCTGAGTTCATCATATCAAATTTATGGTTGATTATCCAATATTTTTATGTTTATATATATATAAGTCATATATTATGAATTTATATTTTACAGAGGTTTATACTTATGGAAAAATTACAGCTTGAATACTTTTTGTCGGTCGCCCAGACACTGAACATATCAAAATCAGCGGAACTTTTACATATTTCACAGCCATCTTTAAGTCAGACGATTAAAAAGCTGGAAACGGAAATCGGATATCCCTTATTTGACCGGAGCGGCAAACATATTACGCTGAATCATAATGGCACTATTTTTTTTAATTGTGTCAAAAAAATGAAACAGCTTTACGAAAATGCACTTGAAGAAATTGCAGAAAATCATCAGATTAAAAATAAGAAAATCGCAATCAATGTACAGTGCGCATCTTATTTTTTGCCTCAGCTCATGCTGTATATGGAAGAAGCACTGCCGGACAGCACATTTCAGATATTCCAGCAAAACCACAGCGGTTCCGGTCACCGTGAAGCAGACTTAACAATTACAGCAGTTTCAAGACCACTGCACGATGACTGTGCTTCCCTTCTTCTGGAAGAAAATATTTTACTGGCGATTCCGAAAAATCACCGTCTGTATCAGCGCCAAAGTATTTCTATATCTGATTTGGATTCAGAAAATTTCATCAGCTTAAATCCCCAATGGCTGCTGCAGAAAATGATTTTCGAAGAATGCCGGCAAAAAAATTTTGAACCCCAAACTTTGATTCAGGTTGATAATCCTGATCTTTTAAGGCGTCTTATTGCTGAAAAACTCGGTCTTGCCTTCGTTCCTGAAAAATCATGGGGAAAGCTTTTTTCAGACGGCGAGTTTGACCTGCGCAAAGTCTCAGATCTTACGATAAAACGCTATGTGTATGTTATGCGTAACGAAGGCTTTATGCGTGAAAACGTTCAAAAGTGTATACAATATATAGAAAAATTTTTTCTTGAAAACCTTAATGTTTAAAATGCTCTCTTTTAAACTTGCGCTAAACAATATTGCCAATACAAATCATCCCGGAAGCCTGACCTGAAGCATAAATCCTGACAGTACGTCAATATGCATCATGCCTCCGGCATTTTCCACCATCCACCGCAAATTTCGAAGTCCGCCGGTTTCTTTTATTTCTTTTACCGGCGGCCGTCCATTGTTTTTAATCTCAGCAATAATCGTATTATCACTGCTGCTTATAGTTATATAAAGCCTGTTGCCGCCGGCATGCTTCACTGTATTAAGCAGACATTCCTGACAAACTGCAGTAAGCACAGTTCTGAGACTTTCCTTTTCAGGCATTTTACCACGATAATCAATCACAACATCGGAAGCCTTGGCTGTCTTTATAAGCATTTCCCATGAATCACCTGAATTCTCATGCACTTTCTCTTTAAAAAGTGCCCTTGCATTTTTCCATAATTCCAGCAGGTTTCCCCGTTCACGTTTTTCCTGCGATTGACACAAATATGCACGAAATGCCAGCAGTGCACCTCCGATATCATCATGAATTTTTATTTTAAGTTGAAACATTTCCCGGTACAACGCCGCAGTTCCCCTGCCTTTTCCAAGCCCCGTCACCGATATTTGATCTGAAATAATTGCATGAATCGTACTATTTGAAGCATTTTCCGGTACAACTAAAGTAATAAAGCTCACCTTTTCATCTGTTTCAACAGTAATCTCACAACCGAAGGTTTTAATTTTCTGACATAGCCGCCGGATACCTTGATCATTAATCACTTCATTATATTCCATTTTAATAATTATATCCCGGCTTATATCCACTCTGACCAAAACGGCACTTACATTATGTAATATTTCCTCCAGCACTGTCTCAAATATGCTATACGCCGTTAACAGCTGACTGCCTGGCAATATTTTTTCTCCCCGGTATTCAACATAGGTTTTAATTCCAAACATTCGAATATACTCAAGTGTTTCAGAAACAGCAAGGCCAAGTTCGCTGCTAAAAATCTGAGTGTGGCTGTATGTTAAAATTATCATATTGGCATATCTTTTTATAAATGTATGATATATACATGCCTCCTTCATTTTATGAATAAAATCATTTTCATCCTCCGGCACATGTGCTAAAAGATCGTCCAGTTTTTCAAGCTGCATCCGGACACCTTTTTCAATGACTGACATCATTTTTTCTATACAGTCTGATTTCAATTTTCCCGCCTCCTACAATATTGCATACTTCATCAGATGCGCAAAAACGATTCATACCGATATTTTTAAATTTCACCACACTACTTGTAAAAACATATGCTAAATAGCTCTTTTTACAAAATTGTACTATTTTAATACTGGTATGATCATGTAATCATTGTATAATCTTTCAGTCATCCAGACATCAGCCCCAGGGTTGATTTTTCTAAACCAAACAGGTTGAAAAAAATGGTGTACCCCGACCGATCTTAATCAGCCGATATACACCATAATTATTTTAGAATATGTATTCTAATTATCATTTTTCAATTTCTGATTTTGTATTATTTTCGAAAGCAGTTCACTTCTTGAAGATACTTCTAATTTTTGAAAAATGTTATTAATATGTGTCTTCACCGTACTCTCCGATATGCAAAGTGCCTCAGCAATTTCTTTTCTTTTGATATCCATCAGCAAATACTGCAGTACATCTTTTTCACGGGGTGTCAGCTTTCCGATGTCCGACCAGCAATCCATTGCCTGCTGCACAGTAAAACTATTGTTATCTTCATCGGGATTGGCTGTCTCTGCCGGCACATATATATCTTTACTGCCGGTCGATGACATTTTCTGCATCATCTCATAATCCTCTATCATACCATATAGAAACAGCAGTAGTAATTCACTGATTACATAAGAAACCGACAGTATTTCAAAATCCCAGTTAATAAACTGTTCAATAAGCCATATAGATATATTCAAAAGCCCGACAACAACAAGTATGGACGCATGTTTAAAAGATGAAATCCTCTTTTTAATAAACGAAAGTAAAATAACGCCAATCATCATCCCAAGATAAATAATCAGGTATATAAAATACAGATCATGCAGCGGTCCGTAACTTCTCACAAGTTTTGCCATACCATTGACAAATGTAAGAGAAACCTGATCATAATAACATGTCAGATAGCCCGGACTGGCCGCAATAAGAAACATCACTGCACTGATACAGATTAAAACCGCCGGAAACCATTTACAGTACCTGAATCTGCACACTTCAATAACCGTCATCAGCATAAATAGCGGCAAAAACACAGATCCCAGATAGGCAATTCTGTTTGCCAGCAAAGCTTCTTCCAGTGTCTTCGAAATGGCAAGGGCAAAATATCCCAGATTGACAACAAAAACAGCTATATACATCCATACTAACCATATCTGCTTTTTGCGGACAAAGGCACAATAACCGATGGCCAGCAGCAAAGACAGAACAGTAATAATACCATAAATAATAGACATATTCATCGTCTTCTCGTCCTTTAGAATATCTGCACTTGCAGCCATCATATGCACCAGTTCTGCCGAGATATTCATTCCTTTAACGAAAAAAAAACACATCACCGCCTGCTTACCTCCTCCCATCACAGTCCTTTTTCTTGTATCTTTTAATATTTTATATCTTTTAGGCAGTATCTTTTATATTTTACAATAAATTCTTTAAATTGTCTCTATAATTACAAATAAATTCTATTTTTTTATAATGATTTTAATACCTTTTGACCTCGGCACTATTTTGTATTATTATGATATAAGAAGACAAAAGTCCTAAATGATTCACCGACATCAATCATGCCCTTTCAGTTTTTCGTCCGGACAGCCGTTTTTTATATCTCATTAACAAATCATAAACCGGAGGTTATTTATGACAAAAATACTTGTTTTTTCAGATTCACACCGGAATTTCGAATTTATGCCACAAGCTGTGAAGCTTGTACAGCCTGATATGATTTTTCATCTCGGCGACCATATCAGCGATGCCGACAGACTTTCCCGGCAGTATCCGCGGATTCCCCTTGTAGCTGTTCCCGGCAACTGTGATTATTCAAGCGAACCGGACACAAAATTGCTGACGATTGAAGGGCTGAAAATCATGCTCTGTCACGGTCATCAGTATCATGTTAAAGAAAGCCTTCTGTCGCTTAATTATGCCGCAAAAGAAAACCAGGCAGATGCTGTCCTTTTCGGTCATACGCACCGTATTTGCTGCGATTATCACAACGGTCTTCTTGTTTTTAACCCGGGCAGTATCGGCGCACCATATTTTAAAGGCAACAATTCATATGGCATTCTGGAAATTGATGGTTCTAAAATCCAGGCAGATACAAAGATCATTTCCGACTGATGACCATTTTCACATTTAAAAACAGTCGGAGGAAATTCTTAAACTTTCCGGTTTAAAACAGCCGGAGAGAGTGAAAACCTTTTCAGATTTAAAACAGCCGAAAAAGTTTTCCACTTCTCCGGCTGTTTCTGTTTTTTCAAACAAATATCTACTTACTTTAGCTTTCTGTCACTGACTCTCTGACACATCCGATAGCGATGGCATTTTCCCCTGTATGGCAGCAAATAGACAATGCCAGCGGCGCCATATAAAGCTCCTCGTCAGGGAAATACTGTCTGACTTCCTCACGCCACTGTTCTGCTACAGTTCGATCACCGGTATAAGCCATCATCACACGCATTTTCATGCCCGCGAATCGTGTATTCAGGTCATTTTGTATCGCTTCAATCATGACCTTCACCGCTTTTTTCATTCCGCGGACTTTTGCATAAGCATCAAGCAGGCCGCCCTGTATCTGAAGCACCGGTTTAATATTTAAAACGGTTCCGGCCAACGCAGCCGCAGCTGTAATGCGTCCGCCCTTTTTTAAATATTTCAGTGTATCAACAGTAATATAGATACTGGCATTTAATGCATCCTTTTCCAGTATTTCCTTTATCTGAACCGCATTTTTACCTTCGTTTACAAACTTTACAGCATCGTAAACCGAAGCTCTCAGTGTTGCGGAAATCCGCTTATTATCAACGACCTGAACTTTACCGTCAAATGAATCCTCCAGTGCCATGGCTGTGGCACATGAACTGCTGAGTCCGCTTGTCATTGGTATATAGACGATTTCTTCATAACTTTTAAGTACATCTTCCCAAAGCTTTAACAGTTCCCCGGGAGACGGCTGAGATGTAGATATTTCAACATCCGCACGCTGCTTTTCAAAAAACATTTCAGGTGTTAAATCTTTTCCTTCCAGATAATTCACACCATCAACGAGAAACGGCATCGGCACAAGAAAAATACCGAGTTTTTCAGCTTCTTCCATCGTCATACCGCTGTTTGTATCTGTTATTACCGCTATTTTATTTTTCAAAACTAAATTCCCTTTCCCGATGACATTTTATGTCATGATATCATATATTTACCGGCTATTTTTACAAGAGTTTCCTGATTTTCTTCCTTCCACTGCGCAAACTTCATGCCGCTTTCTGTAACTGTGCGGCCAAGTTCAACGATAAACGCAGGAATATCTTTTTCCAGAATCACACCGATCTGCTGTCCCATGCGTTCATTGCCCTGCAGGTCGCAGCCGTTAAAATGCAGTGTAAATGCAGGCTGAGCCACCTTATCGATCATTTTCACACCGCCGTGGAAACCGATATCTCCAATCTGATGGGTACCGCATGATGACGGACAGCCGGAAATATGTACCTTTGGCAGGATGCCGTCTTCAAATCCGGCCTCCCGTGCCGCTTCAACGATTTTGATAAGAAGTCCCTGTGAATCTCTGACGCCGACCTGGCAGATTGAAGCACCGATACATGATACAGAAGACTCAAAAAGCGTAGCCGCACTGTCTTTTGTCGCCTCAAGAACCGCCGGAACTTCAGCCGCTGTCAGATTGACAATATACATCGTTTCATCAGGAGCAAGCCGCAGTTCAACTTCTTCCATATCTTTAACAGCCTGATAAATTTCACCAAACTTTGAAGATGCAGGGCAGCCGCCGATCGGATGATAAACAACGGTATACAGACCCTCCTGTTTCTGCGGACGTACACGCTGATTTGCCGGTGCCTCGCCGCAGCCTTTTTTCGTTACAGGCTCCGCTTCCACATGAATATCCAGATCCTGTCCTGATTGCATCACCTGATCCAGCTTTTCAAGATAAGCCTTCACATAGCCTTCCTCACCCAGTGTTTCCTGCATGTAACGGGTTCTTGCTTTATTTCTCTTTTCATAGTTGCCATAAGTCATAAATGTATCACGCATTGCGCAAATGTAATATAAAATCTTTGAAGGATCCACTTTTTCGGCAACTTTTAAACCAAATCTCGGATTATTGCCAAGACCGCCTGCGCTGTATACATCAAAACATCCGTCAGGTCTTGCCACAAAACCCAGATCTCTGAATGTGGCATGGGTCACATTTTCAGGTGAATTTGAAAAACCTACCTTTAATTTTCGCGGCATTTTTTCTGCTTTAATAAATGTCATCAGATATTCACCAGCAGCTTTGGCATACGGCCAGACATCAAAATACTCTCCGGCTTCCACACCGCTTAACGGTGACACCATCACATTTCTCGGAAAATCTCCGCCTCCGCCCATCGTTACAATGCCATGGTCCAGAGCCGCTTCCATGATTTCACAGACAGCCGTCTGATCCAGATTGTGAAGCTGCACAGTCTGACATGTTGTAAAATGAACTTTATTCACATT
>JALEHN010000070.1 GCA_022770525.1 Clostridiales bacterium | reverse complement strand
TGCAGTAATACCAGCAAATGCGAGATCTCCACCTTTTTCCTTTACAAAATCCCACAACTGATGGCTGGAATCAATCTGTCCCTGTATAAGATTCATAAGCTCTTTTTCAACTGCCACCCCATCTTCTTCCGATGCGAAGATATTTTTGAGAATACCCAATTGTTGTTCGTCAAAATCAAGCTGTGGTATTTTCATTCCATCAAAAATGCTGTCGTCCATCGTCCTTCCTCTCTTATTCACCCTAAAGTCGGAGCAAAAGATCTTAAGCCATTGAAGACTGCCGTGCTTCAATATACATACTGATATCATCCACGATATACTGTCTGCCGGTAGTGTGCAATGCTTCATAATAATCGCGGATATAATCAATCACACGATAGCGGTTGAACAGGTCAATCACACTTTTCCCATTCATCCCTTTCGCGTTTTTATATTCCTCAATGCAATATACAATGAAATTGGTTTTCTCATCCATTTTTAAGCCTCCTCTGGATAAGTGATATGACCGGTTTCTTTTTCCTCCACCCACAAATCATATAATGTGGGAACACTCAAATGCCAGAGCTTCGTCTCTTCACGCTCCAACTGACGATACAGTTCGGAACTATACAGTTGTGTCAGAGCTTCCTTTTCTGTCAGTGACTGCTTCTCCATCAGCATCCGAACCAGGCGAGGAATGATAAACTCCAGCATTGCTTTGATACTCGTTTCACCCATTCTAATCCCTCCCAGCATCAAATTGTCCGATGTACTTAAGCTCTTTCAAAGCCATCTCTGTGGTGAAAGTCATCTGATCAAACAGCTTTTTCACCTTAAGCCTGGCAATCGTCTCGTCCTTGGTTAAAATACCTTCCTCATAGGCGATAAATGTCCGGTAAATTGTATCGTTTGCAACAGGGCCAAAAACAATATCATAATGCTCTCCGTTGTAACTTCCGTTTCGGTTGGCAAATACAAAATCCAGCCATTCTTCATTAGGCCCCGGAAAGATCAGAACCTTATATTTGCTTTTCAACTCATCTAACTCCGACACTTCATACATACTGACACAGGAAGAACCACTTTCCCTGCGATGTGTCACTTTGCAGGCAAAGTTAATTGCCTGGTTCTGGTTAGTTGTCGTATAGAATCCATATCCAAAGTCCAGCGTTCTGTTCTGATGAACCAACCTTGGATGATCCACAATCATATTACTGCCATGATATACAATCATACCCGAACCTCCATCATTTTCTGTGCTGTAGCATATTCCTCATGCAGTGCTTTCAGCATTGCTTGGATATGCTTGCGACGATCAATTTGCTTCTGCAGCGCTTCAACTTTATCACTTTGTCGCCCAATATATTCAGAAACGGTCTTTTTTCCATCGCGGTACTGCAAATAATAGTATTGATTTCCCTTAATGGATTTTGTGATCAGCACACCTTTAGGTAAACAGGAAAGCTCCGTTTCATATTGACTGATCATCCGTTCTATCCTCCGCTGCTCCTGTGCAACAGCTTCCGTTAATAAACTCATACTATCACCCATCTATATTATAACCAACAAATAATGAATAGTCAATCAAATTGTGTGTTAACTTTTCGGATGTGATGTGCAAAAACGGCCCGGATTTTTCCGAGCCATTAAAATCAGAGTACTTTTTCAGATCAAAAATCTGCTGTTGCAGCCTGACCGCGATTGTAAGCCTTGCAAATGCTTTGTCCGTTTGCACTTGGGTGTTTGCCAGTTCTGTACGAACCGCCTCCAGCTTGCCGGAAAATCCGTCAAGCACATTGTCCATACAGGTCAGGTTGCCAAAACACCTGCGCCCAGGACTGCCGTATGGGAGAACGTGTCTTTCATACCATAAAAATGTTCAATACTCCATGAAGCAGCATAGCAGCATAACAGTTTTTTGTTTTTAGGCGAACAATCCCAAGCACCGTCCCATATCCGAGCCCTGCTGCCAGCTTCCATGCAACGGCATAATAGCCTGATACCCACCTGTAAAGTTCGATGGCGTACTGATCAGCAAAATCGCTGAAACGCAGCTTGCAATGCTATAGGTTTTTCCGAAATGCTTTGGAAAAACGGAAAGTGCAGTTTTTCTTATCCGTGTATATAACCCGAACGCACCTGACAGAATTATCATAATCAGCATCGTTATCATTCGCTCTGCAAATACTGTCCCCGGAAAATGCGGATTCAGCAGCCGTTCCGAAAATTCCCTCACGAATTGAAAAATGACCATCAATAATATTGATTCAATAATTACTGTTGATTGCCTCAATGATTTGTGATTTCTTTCGCATGTCACAGATCTTTGCTTTTTTGATTCATTATGATGTTTTCTGCATTCATCACAATCCCTGTGTCGAATACATTTTTTCTTTTTAGATGGGCAACTTGTCTGTTCCATTGCTCACTCACCTCCGCAACTTTCGTTTTTCCCTTTGTGCCGCCCCGGATAACGGAGATCCTTTTTCATGAAGTTATCAAATTGAGTTTCTGATCCAATGATCAAGCACTTTCATCTGTTCCTCTGTATGAAACCAATGTTCTCCGTCCTCCATTACAGTGAGATTTGCACCAATACGCTCTGTAAACTCGGATATGGTTTCTCTGGAAGTCAGGTGATCCTTTCCGCCATACAAAATGCAAGTGGGGATGCTCCACTTGATCAGATTCTCTCGCACATAGCACAGATACTCCCAGGATAAGGTTTCTCCAAACTCTGTAGGAATTTCTTTTTTGCTTTGCAGCGCATCCTCTGTTACATTTGACCACATCATCATATCTGAAATTAATCTCTCCATATTTACGATGGGCGAAATGAACATGGCTCGAGAAATATTCTTTTCAGCTAAGGCATTCATCGCCAAAAAAGCCCCGATGCTGTTTGCAATCAAAATAACAGAATTGTATCCCTCACTGTGCAGATCAAAGAAACGAGGAAATTCTCTTTTCGCTTCCCAAGGATTTTGCGATTGATAGTCAAAACCTATCACATCACTGTCGGCAAAGAGTGGCTGATAATGCTTTGCTTCCTCTGCACTGCCCCCTTTGCCATGTACATATATAACTAAACGGCTCATTCGATTTCCTCCTTATCTTCTCTGTTTTCTACGATGGGCTGCATTCAGAAAAAGGGCGATACAGTTCAGCCCCAGAGCCAGGGGCAGATACCAACTGGAGCCGCCCTCCTGAATGACGGTAAGTATGGATTAAATAAGGAAAAAGACCGCGCCCAGCTCCAACAGGAGCGTCAGAATATTCGCCGGTCCATCTTTTTCCAGAACGCCAGCACAAACAACTACAGTCAGGGAGCCCCCGTCGACATATACGCCCATGGATTTTCCGCCTTTTCGGATGAATGCTCTCAGACCCTCTTTGTGCGCATAGGAACTTTTTGTATGCTTATGTGTCCGTTTATAGATATGGAAAACCAATGCCAATTCAGTCTTTTGCGGCTTCATTCCACTCCACGCCATTCTCGTCTGTCCAGATATCCGTTCCGTTATAGGTAAAACGGCGTTCCATGCGATCCATATAGGTACCGTCTGCCAATTTATAGATCGTCGTCTCGTCGCCACGGAGATTCACGATTTTGACCACATCCGCTCCCGGATACGCAGCGTCATCCTGGTTGTCATCACTACCGATTGCCGGCGCATCCTCCTGACTGCCATAAACCCAGTAGATGATCATGTCTTGATAGTCCATTTCAAGCACTGCTTTTTCATTTTCCACAAAAATGCGGAAATCGATCACCATATCCTTCTGATCCATATCATTGACCAATGCGAAATGAACAAGCTTCGCCGTAAACACAAGGATGCCGATTACAAATAGTGTGATCATATGAAATCCTTTCTTTTTTAATACTACCTATCGTTCGGTAGTATACGGTGTATGAATAAGGCAGCCATGCCCGGGCGGACAGGGTCGCAGTGCGATGCAGCGGGAATTTGTTATAGTTGCTTAATTACCTGGATTAATAATAGGCTCTCTGCTTGTGTCATATTCGCACACAGGATAATTGTGGTAAGCTATCATATCATTCTCTCCTACAAATTCCGATTATCGTTTTCAAACCTGTTGGCGGCAGACGGCAAGTCCACTGGGGATCGCCGCATAAACGCCATATATGATGCAGAACAATAAGAAAGAATCACTTCTTCTTATTATGCTTGTTCATCTTGGAGATTTCCTTGAATTTCTGCTTCTTTGCGTCCAGATAACTGCT
>JALEHN010000063.1 GCA_022770525.1 Clostridiales bacterium | reverse complement strand
ACAAAAGAGGGTGAATATGTAGGCTGCGTCAGCTCGGGAGATTTTTTGTGGCAGATTGTGGACGCTCGGGATATTCATCTGAAAGATGAGGAAAAAAGATGCATCAGCGATATTATACGAAAGGATTTTAACCAGCCGGTTAAGATTTCCGCATCAATTGATGACTTAGTGGAGCGTATCATTAATCAGAACTTTGTGCCCATTGTAGATGACAGAAATAAGTTTATCGGTATCATCACAAGAAAAGATATTATCAAATATCTGATTGAAAAAGATAAGAAAAAGTAAATAAAATGGGCAACTCCCTCAGGGAATGAGGAATTGCCCATTTGTTTTCATCCGGCAAAGAATTTATTGTAGTAGCCCTGAATAAAAATGATCAGTACGATGACCGGCAGGATATAAGATACATAAAATCTTGCCCATTTCGGGAATTTTAATCCGCTGCCGCTGTCAGCTTCGGCAGTAAAATTTTTAAATCCCCAGCCATATTTTGAAGTACAAAACAGCAGATAAACAAGACTGCCAAGAGGCAGAAGGTTGTTGCTTATAATAAAATCTTCAAGATCAAGGACAACACTTCCCGGGCCAAAAGGCGCAAAGCCGCTTAAGACATTGAATCCAAGAAGGCATGGCATGGATAACACGATAATCACAATCAAATTTACGGCGATTGCTTTTTTTCGGCTGCAGCCTGTCAGATCTATGGCAAATGAGATGATATTCTCAAAGACAGCGATGACAGTGGACATGGCGGCAAAGACCATAAAAACAAAAAACAGTGTGCCCCAGAGACGTCCGCCGCTCATTGTGTTAAATACATTTGGCAGTGTTTTAAAAAGCAGTGATGTGCCGCTGTCCGCATCAATGCCGAAAGAGAAGCAGGCCGGAAAGATGATCAGACCGGCAACGATGGCTACACATGTATCAAGTAAAGTTACCCATACTGCTTCACCGGTGAGGGAACGTTCTTTTCCGATATAACTGCCGAATATGGCGATGGCACCAATACCGAGACTTAATGTGAAAAATGCCTGACCCATAGCGGCGAATATGACATCACCGATACCATGGCTGAAAAGCTTTTTAAAGTCCGGAAGCAGATAAAAAGAAAGTCCTTTTGAGGCGCCCGGAAGCAGCATGCTCCGTACTGCAAGAATAAGCATGAGGCAAAGCAGACAAAGCATCATCGCTTTCGTGATTTTTTCCACACCGTTTTTCAAACCGAGACTGCATATACCAAAGCAGACAACAACAATCACGACCATTGCGACAGTCATGATACCGGGTTTACCAAGCAGTGTGTTGAATTCTGCACCAACCTGTTCGGCAGTCATGCCGTTAAATGTACCGGCTGCGGATTTAACAGCATAAATAATCAGCCAGCCGCCGATGGTTGTATAAAACATCATCAGTAAATAATTTCCGGCCATAGCCCCCCATTTGTACCAGTGCCATTTCGTGCCTTTCGGTTCAAGGCGGTCAAAAGAAAGCGCGGCACTGGCCTGACTGGCGCGGCCGACAGCAAATTCCATGACCATGATCGGCAATCCGAGAATCAGTAGAAAGATCAGATAGATCAGTACAAACGCGGCTCCGCCGTACTGTCCGACGACATATGGAAAACGCCAGACATTGCCAAGGCCGATGGCACATCCCGCAGAGATTAAAATAAACCCGAGACGGGAAGATAATTTTTCTCGTTTCATAAAATACCTCCATGTTGTATGATACGCTGCAAGGGGCAAAAACTTATACTTTGATAAGCTTTTGCCCTTTGAGAATATGTATAATCATATATTATTATGAAACAGAGCGAAGTGCAAGCTTTTAATTGGATATTATACTTTTTATAAGTCATTTAATTGTATGCGATACTTTTTTCTGTACATGACTTGAAGTTTTTTTGCGTATTGCTTATACTGGACCTGTCAGGCTCGCGTATCGTCAGAAAATAATAAGTCATGATGAAAGCAAGTCTAAGCGGTGAATTAAAATTATCAATCTTGTAAAAAAATAACATTAAGTAATGATGAAAGCGGAGTGATATTTTGAAAAAAATAGATTTCAGAATGGAGCGTGCTGATTTAGTCAAAATCGGTGATAGAATAACGGTCAGCGAATATATGTTAAAGACGCTTCAGGGAACGATGTATTACTATACAATCAATCCTGCGGTTGCAATGTCGGGAAATATTCCAAAAGCGCAAAAACTGAACGTGCTGGAAGGTGTTGTCACAGAGATTCAGGATGAAGGCGCGCTTTGGACTGTCTGGTGTACGTTTGAAGATTAGAAGAAAGAATGACCGGGCTGAATTCAGGATGCGAAAAAAACAAGATATCGTATAAAACGGGGAACTGTGTTTAAAAATACAGTTCCCCGTTTTTGGAAAATGTATCTGTTCAGAGCCAACCTTCCAAATGCTTCGCATTTCGTCGGTGTGGCGTATTCGCCAAATATAATTTCAAAAACAGTCTTAAAAATGCAAATAAGGCTGACTGCAAAAGTTCTATAGATAGAATTTTAATCTTTCTGAGCAGTAAACCTGTTTGGAAGTAAATAAAGGTCTGTCGTTGCGGTCCAGATGCCGGTCT
>JALEHN010000053.1 GCA_022770525.1 Clostridiales bacterium | reverse complement strand
ATGCCAGCACACCTTCCTTGATTGCTTTACCTTTGCCCTTGTTTTTTGTATAACTGACAAGGCGTACATGGGGATATTCTTTTTTAGCACGTAAAATCTCCGTTTTCGTGTTGTCTGTGCTGCCATCATTCACAGCGATAATTTCATATTGATCAGCAAAAGCGCTTACCGCTCTGTCAACAATGCTTATATTTTCGTATATGTGTGCCCCTTCATTATAAGCAGGCATAACAACCGAGAGCATTTTCTTTTCCATAGTCATAACTTCCTTGTCTACTGTGCTGTACCTACAACAACCTGATCAATAACACACGTGCGCAGTCCCAGCCTTTTTCCTGTTTCTTCACTATCCAAAATATATACCGTATCTTCAGGTACAGCATTGCCGCTTTCCAATTCACTGCAGATCATATCCACATGACGCTGCATGTTATCCCTGTCGATCCGGGCAGCTATAAAATGATTCACTGTCATATCATGGTCACATGCCATATTTGCCATTTCATAGATTCCGTCACTTCCAAAGACACATTCAAGGCTATTATACGGTATATAAATCAAATGCTTTTTCCCGTCAAACACCTGATGCCACTGTTCGGAAGTAAAAACAGGTTCATACTGATAATTCTCTGTACGATTTTTACCGATTCTCGTAAAATTTTTCAAATCTGCGATCTGCAAAATAACAACAAGTATAATCATACCAAGTGATACGGCCTTTTTAAAATTTTTAGCCAGTGTCATCACCGCAAAAAACATGATCACATAGCCCACACACCAGATAAACCGGCCTGAAGCTCTGAATATTGATAATATCTTCGTAATAACTTCCGGATAATTAATGATAAGCAATGTCCTGCTATTTAAAGTAACGGTCGGGCTGACAGCCAGTATCATCGCTGCTGCTGCGGCCAATATCATACATATCGGAAAAGCGTATTGTTTCATGCCTTTGCTTTCTGATTTTTGTCCGGTGCTGCCTGTGCTTTTTCTCACAAGCAATACAACCGATGAAATCAAAACAATTCCGAAAAGAATCAGCATGCCAAACCCTAAATACCCAAAACCTTCATACTGCCCGTCATTGGCAGGCAGCCTATTTACAAAAGCAGAATTACCAAATGTATTGATGAGCGCATTTAAATTAGCACTAAATACACCTAACCCGCCATCCTGCATCGAAGAAGTAGAGGAAAAGGCGCCTGTACAGCCTAAAAGCGCTAAATCTGCCGCAATCACTGACAATAAAAGGATAAGATTACTTTTCCATGCCCGATGCTCTATGATATCCTGAACACATGAAAAAAACATAAATATCATAATCATTGGTATATAGTAAATATGCACCAGAGACCCGGCCATTAATAATACACCCCACGCGAGTATCTTTCGCTTCAGTGTGCAAAAAAACGGCTTATAGAGCCACAGTCCGATGGCTGCCAGAATCAGCCAGTTTCCGGCCAGCGCCGTGTGTCCGTACATTCTGTGAAAAACATATGGAGAATAGCTGAAAAATACAGAGCCGATGATACAAAACAGGATATTTTTCGTGCTTTTTCTGATGATCACAGCCGATATGCCGCCCATCAGGCAAAATGTCATGATGCCCCATAAACCAAAATACTGAAAGGTTTCCGGAAGTATTGGCGACAATATTTTAAAAAAGATTGCAAATAGCGGAATAGAGTCTGTAAAAATCACACATAACTGATCCGGATAGACCAGTCCGTCAATCATACCAATAGGGAAATGCCACGGCGATTTACGATAATATTTCCATCCCAGGTAATGCTGATTTAAGTCGCCGCCTGCCAGAAGCCATGCATCATTGGTGACATGAAGGACATTGACCCCATAGCACAGGATAAATATGACTCCGCCTATAAAACTGCCCGCAATAAATAAAAGCAGCACTTGTTTTTTTGTAATGCTCTGATATATTTCGTCATCTCTGGTATTCATCACATAACCTCTTATTATTTACCATTGACAAGCATCTCAAAGAATGCTCTGTATTTGCCCACGACCACGTCCCACGCAAAGTTTTCCATGACATAGGCCCGGCCGTTACAGCCCATCTGATACGCTGTTTCAGGGTTTTCCATGTAGTAATTGACCTGCGCTTCAAACTCAAAATAATTGCTGAAATAAAATCCGCCGTTGGAATCCACAGCGAAATGTTTTGTCACTTCACAATCCTGATGAACAAGAACCGGACGTCTGCAAAGCCAGCTTTCCATAATCACATAGGAAAAGCTTTCATGCTTTGACGGCTGACACAAAGTCAGCGCCGCGCCATAG